>NZ_SNUP01000002.1:0-581465 GCF_012027515.1 Thermococcus sp. ES12 | reverse complement strand
AGCATTCAGGTCGGAATCAAAAGTCAGGGAAGGTCAAGAAGTCGACGTCGTCTTCGACATGCGGAAAGCCCACACCTTCGAAAAGAAAAACGGAAAGGCAATATTCTGAAGCTTTTTAAACCCCCTTTCCCCATTTTCTCCCATGCCACTCGAGGACTTCGCCGAGTTTCTGGCCAGGGAGGTTCCAAGGGGAAAGATAGTCGAACTGGGCATAGGCTTCCAGTTCAAGGTCGCGCTCAAACTGAAAAGCCTGGGCTACGACGTTCTGGCCATCGACTGGAACCCCGAGTCTGTTGAACGGGCAAGGGAGCTGGGCGTAGAGGCGGTGCGAGACGACCTATTCAGCCCGAGGCTCGAACTTTACAGAAACGCCCGCGCGCTCTACTCAGTCAGGCCAACGCCCGAGATAGTGCAGCCCATCCTCGAACTGGGACGGAAGCTGGGCGTTCCAGTTTACATCCTTCCGCTGACGGGGGATAGCATGCCCAGGGGGATGAGGCTGGTTAACCACCGCGGACTGGCGATATACGTTTATAACCCCCGCACCAAATAGTTCCGGTGGTGACATGAGGCTCTTCGGTACCGCTGGAATTAGGGGCACCCTCTGGGAAAAGGTCACTCCCGAGCTCGCGATGGACGTAGGAAAGGCAATGGGGACTTACATCGAGGGAGAGAGCATCGTGGTCGCGAGGGACGGGAGAACTTCAAGCGTGATGCTCAAGAACGCCCTCATCGCGGGGCTCCTCTCGACCGGGAAGGAGGTTCTCGACGCGGATTTAATCCCGACGCCAGCCCTGGCCTGGGCGACGAGAGAGCACGGCGACGGCGGGGTTATGATAACGGCCAGCCACAACCCGCCGATCGACAACGGGATAAAGGTCTTCAACGGCGATGGAACCGAGTTCTACGTCGAGCAGGAGGGGGAGCTGGAGGAGCTCGTCTTCTCCGGAAACTTCAGGAAGGCCAAATGGAACGAGATAAAGACGGTGAAGTCCCTCGATGTCATAGATGACTACATCGGGGCTGTTCTCGACTTCGTGAACCACGAGACGGGCTTAAAGGTCCTCTACGACGGCGCCAACGGTGCCGGGAGCGTTCTGGCTCCTTACCTCCTGCGCGAGATGGGGGCGAAGGTCATAAGCGTGAACGCCCACGTGGACGGCCACTTCCCGGGAAGGAAGCCCGAGCCTCGCTACGAGAACATAGCCTACCTCGGAGAGCTCGTGAGGGAGCTGGGCGTTGATATTGCCATAGCGCAGGACGGCGACGCGGACAGGATAGCGGTCTTCGATGAGAGGGGCAACTACCTCAACGAGGACACCGTCATAGCGCTCTTCGCCAAGCTCTATACCGAGGAACACGGGGGCGGAACGGTTGTCGTTTCGATAGACACGGGCTCGAGGATAGACTACGTCGTCGAGAAGGCCGGCGGAAGGGTGGTGAGGATTCCCCTCGGCCAGCCCCACGACGGAATAAAGAAATACAGGGCCATCTTCGCCGCCGAGCCCTGGAAGCTTGTCCACCCGAAGTTCGGGCCCTGGATAGACAGCTTCGTGACGATGGGGCTCCTGCTCAGACTCATCGACGAGGAAGGCAAGTCCCTCTCGGAGATAGTGAAGGAGAACATCCCCGAGTTCCACCTGACGAAGAAGAACGTCCCCTGCCCGGACGAGTTCAAGGGGGCGGTAATGGAGAGAGCGTACAGGGCCCTTGAGGAGAAGCTGGGAAGCGAGACCCGGGAAGTTCTGACGATTTCCGGCTTCCGCTTCAACCTGAAGGACGGCTCGTGGGTTCTCGTGAGGCCGAGCGGGACGGAGCCGAAGATTCGCGTTGTTGTTGAAGCTCCCAGTGAGAAGAGACGCGACGAGCTCTTCGAGCTGGCCTACGGAACGGTCAAAAAGGCCGTTGAAGAAGTCATGAAGAAGGGCTGAGCCGCCATTTTCCACTTTTAGACCGCAACCCCTAGAAGCCAGCCGGCCGTTCCGATGAGGAAAATCAGCCCAAAATCCCTGAGAAGAATCGGGAGTTCGGGCCTCCGTCCGGTTACGGTTAGATAGAACCAGTAAACGAGCAGGGGAACGAGAAGACCGAGCGACAGACCGGATTTTCCAAGAAAAACGTTGAAGATAAAGGAAAAAGTCAGGATGAAGGCGAGAACCCCTCTGCCCATGAAACCACCTCAGACGAATCTTGCGGGCCTAAGCGTCCTGACAGCTATCTCGTTCTTTTCCACCATGACCTTGAAGCCCTCCTTGGCCACGTAGGTCTTCACTCCCGTTACCGTCTCGATGTATTTAGCCTCCTTGTAGGGGTTCGCGAAGTGCATCTTCATTCCGATGTGGCTCATCACTAGGGCATCGGGTTTATGCTCCATGTTCTTGAGCATCATAACGACGTCGTCTGTGCTCAGATGATAGGGAATGCCCATATCCCTGGGCCTCGTTACGGCCGCGATTATCAGCCTCGAACCGTCGTGCCACTCCAGGAGTTCATCGAAGTAGGCCGTGTCGGGGATGTACGATATATCCCCGTAGCGGGTCTTCATGCGAAACCCTATGGTGGTCGGATCGGAGTGAACCGTTGGGGTTATTACGAACTCCTCCTCCCCGATTGCTATCTTGCTCCCTGGTTCGGGAATGTGGATGCTCTCAAGGACATCCATGTGGTACTTGCTGACTGCGGGAGTGTGGGTCTCATCGCCGTAGACGACGCTCTTTGATGCGATGAGCATGCCGCGCTTCTTGAGTGCACCACCCGTCATGGCCTCGATCAAAACTTCGACGTCGTTGCAGTGGTCAACGTGCCTGTGTGAGACGAATATGGCATCGAGCTTTCTGGGGTCGAGCTTGTAGCGCCAGGAGCGAACCAGCGCACCCGGACCGGGGTCAACGTAGATGTTCCTGCTGGCGCGTATGTGAAAGCCACCGGTGGAGCGGAACTGCGTTATGGTTATGAACCTGCCGCCGCCGCTGCCTAGGAAGGTTATCTCAATCACCAATACACCCCCGGTTTCTTTTGCAGACGTAGGGGTATCACAGTGAGGGTATATAAGGCATTTGGGATGCAAAAACCGTTTAAGATGCCCACCAATAAAATCTATGGTGGTTGTGATGTCGAATCTCGAAAGAATCTCGAAGGAAATCGAGAACCTCCAGGACGAGATGGTCGAGACGCTCGTCGAACTGATTAAAATCCCGGCCATAAGCCCTGACTACGGCTACGAGGGCGAATACGACAAGGCCCAGAAGCTGCTTGAGATAATAAAGGACTGGCCCTTCGACAAAGTTGAGGTCTACAACGCGCCGGACGAGAGGGCCAAGAACGGTGTCAGGCCGAGCATTTTAGCGTACTACTACGGTGAGAAGGGCGAAGAAAGTCCGAGGCTCTGGATACTCACCCACATCGACGTTGTACCGCCCGGAGATTTAAGCAAGTGGACGGTCACGGAGCCGTTTAAGCCGGTCGTCAAGGACGGAAAGGTCTACGGGCGCGGAAGCGAGGACAACGGACAGAGTCTCGTGGCTTCACTTTACGCGGTAAAAGCTATGATGAACCTCGGGATAAGGCCGAAGAGGACGGTAATCCTCGCCTTCGTCAGCGATGAAGAGACCGGGAGCAAGTACGGCGTCGAGTGGCTGATGAAAGAACACCCGGAGCTGTTCAGGAAGGACGACCTGGTTTTAGTCCCGGACGGGGGAAACGAAGACGGAACCTTCATTGAGGTGGCTGAGAAGAGCATCCTCTGGCTCAGGGTGAAGGTCAGGGGTAGGCAGGTTCACGCCAGCATGCCGGACAAGGGTTTAAACGCCCACCGTGTGGCTCTGGACTTCGCCTACCACCTCGACAGAGTGCTCCACGAGAAGTACGGTGAGAGGGACGAACTCTTCGACCCGCCGGAGAGCACCTTCGAGCCGACGATGGTCAAAAACCCGGCCGACAGCCCGAACATAGCGCCCGGCGAGCACGAGGTCGTCTTTGACTGCAGGATTCTGCCGAGGTACAGCATAGACGATATCCTGAAAGACGCCGAGAGGCTTGCCGAGGAGATCAAGGAGAAGTACAGGAAGGAGTTCAATGGAAAAGTCCTGCCGGAGATTGAATTCGAGGTTCTTCAGCGTATGGACGCTCCAGAGCCGACGGACCCGAACAGCGAGATAGTTCTCCTGCTCAAGGAGGCCATCAGGAGGCTTCGCGGAAAGGAGGCGAAGGTCGGCGGAATAGGGGGCGGAACCTTCGCGGCCTACTTCAGGAAGCTCGGAATCCCGGCGGTTGTCTGGGCGACGCTCGACGAGACCGCCCACCAGCCCAACGAGTACGCCTGGATAAAGAACATGGTCAATGACGCGAAGGTCATGGCGGCTTTAGCCCTTCTCTAATCCCCCCTTTTGTTTCAAATCCGTTTGAATCGAACGACAGACGTTTATATTCTCCCGCCGAAAGTAATCGTGGTGAACTTCATGAGGCGTTTCGTATCGGTCCTTATCGTCATAATGGTAATCACCTCGGGGTGCATAGCCGGGGGAAAGGGAACCCCAACCGCTCCGGAGAGTTCCCCTGCCGAAACCTCGCATCCAACGAACAGCGACGTTTTGAACCCGGTTCAGACTGATGAGGCCATGAACGTCGTCAGCGCCAGCAACCTCTTTGGCACCGAACTGTATCTGAAGCTCTCAGGGGAGAAGGGAAACGTCCTCATATCCCCATTCAGCGTTTTCACGGCGCTGGCGATGGCATATGAAGGGGCCAGAGGAGAAACCGCGAAGGAAATGGGCCTGGTCCTCCATCTGCCGGCGAACGATTCCAAACGGAGGGAGGCCTTCAGGACACTCCTGCTCAACATGGAGAGGCTGGGGGGCATAAAACTCACCGTGGCAAACGCCCTCTGGGTTCAGAGAGGCTATCCCGTTAGGAAGGACTACGTTGATGTTATCCGTAGGTACTACCTTGGAGAGGCAAGGGAACTCGACTTCCAGAACGACCCAGAGAGTGCGGAGAGGATCATCAACGAATGGGTGAGAGAGGAAACCAACGGAAAGATTGAGAACATAGTGGGCAACCTCGACCCCCTGACGAGGCTGGTAATAACGAACGCGGTCTATTTCAGGGCCAACTGGTCGAGCAGGTTCAGACCGGAGGACACACGGAACGAGAGATTCACGCTCCCCTCCGGAGAAAAAATCACCGTGCCCATGATGCACCAGCTTGGAGAGTTCAACTACACGGAAACCGAGGAAGTGCAGGTTCTTGAGATGCCCTACGAGGACTCCAGCTTCTCCATGGTGATAATTCTGCCCAGAAAAATGGATGGGCTGAGCGGGGTGGAGAGGAGCTTAAGCCCGGCCTTTATCGGAAACCTCCTTGAGAAACTGCACCCCGAGAACGTCAGCGTCGCTATTCCCAAATTCGAGTTCAGGGAAAGCTACCCGCTAAGCGACGTCCTCAGGGAGATGGGCATTAGGAGCGCGTTCACAGACAACGCGAACTTCTCGGGCATCTCAGAAAAGCCAATTGCAATCAGCGACATCCGCCACAAGACCTTCATCAGCGTCGCCGAGAACGGCACCGAGGCGGCGGCCGCGACGGCAGTGACGTTCACTGTCGTTTCTGTCCGGGAAGAGGGGCAGGAGTACAAGGTCTTCAGGGCAGACCATCCCTTCCTGTTCCTCATAGTGGACAGGGAGAGCGGGCTGGTACTCTTCCTCGGGAGGCTCGAAGACCCGAGGGGTTGAACTTTTAAGCCCCTCACCCAACCCTTTTCATGCCCACATGGAAGGACGGAAAGCTCGGACTGCCCGTGAGGGAAGCCGTTAAGCTCTTCCCCGAGCTTGAGCGATACCTTGATGAACGCGGCAGGCTCGACTTCTCGAACAGGGAAGCGAGGATACTCTACAACAGAGCGATAGCGAAGGCCGTTTTTGGGCTGGACATAGAGTACCACCCGCACGGGCTGGTGACTACTCCGGTTTCGCGTTACATCTTTCTCAAGACCTTTCTCAGGGGAGGCGAGAGGGTTCTGGAGATTGGAACCGGACACACTGCAATGATGGCACTCATGGCGGCGAAGCTCTTCAACTGCGACGTCACCGCGACGGAGCTCGACGGGGAGTTCTTTGAGTACGCGAGGAAGAACATCGAGAGGAACAGAGCTGGAGTTAAGCTCATCAGGAGCAACAGCGGGATAATTCGAGGTGTGATCCCGGAGGGAGAGTTTTTCGACGTGATCTTTTCTGCCCCTCCCTACTACGAGGAGCCGACGAAGGGCGTTCTGACCGAGCTTGAAGGCGTCGGTGGGGGAAAACACGGCGAGGGCTTTTCAGTTAGGCTCATCGAGGAGGCGCTGGACTATTTAAAGCCGGGCGGAAGGGTGGCCCTCTTCCTTCCCGACAAGGGGCCGCTGATAGAGGCCGTGGAAGAGAAGGGAAAGGAACTGGGCTACTCCGTCAGGGACGTACGCTTTAAGGTGGGGACAAGGTGGAGGCACAGTTTGATACTGAAAAAATGAAAGGTCAGGTCACGATGAGCCCTATGACCTGCCCCTGCGCCACCTCCTCATTCTCCTTAACCAGAATCTTAAGCTTCCCTCTCGCCGGGGCCTTAACGTGCATGGTGACCTTCTCTATCATGACTTCCGCTATCTCCTCGCCCTCTTCGACGGAATCGCCGTCGTTCTTGTACCAGCTCAGCAGGACGCCGGTTTTATCCTCCTTCGTCGTCCGGGGTACCTTGACCTCTACCTCCATTCTGCCGCTCACCCGACCATGTCCTTCACTGTCCCCACTATCTTCTCCCTGTCGGGCAGGACAAACCTCTCCAGTACCCTGCTGTAGGGAACAGGAACGTCCGGATAGGCTATCCTTCTCGGAAGGGCCTTGAGCTCGTTTCCTATCCTTTCGACGACGGTGGTTATTATCTCACCACTCATTCCGTAGCTCATGTAGTCCTCATCCACGACGAGAAGCCTCCCAGTTTTCCTGACAGAGTTTATGAGGGTCTCCCTATCGAGGGGAACGAGGGTCCTCAGGTCAATGACCTCCGCACTTATTCCGCTCTTCTCAAGCTCTTCCGCGGCCCACAGGGCCTCATAGACTGTTCTTGATACAGTTGCTATCGTAACGTCGTCACCTTCCCTCACGATTTTCGCCTCCCCTAGGGGGACGGTGTAGGGCTCTTCGGGCACTTCAACCGCGGCTTCGTCCGGGGAGGGCATCCATCCGAGTCCCATCAGCCCCTTGTGGAAGAAGTACATGACGGGGTTATCGTCCCTTATAGAGGATATCATCAGCCCTTTGGCGTCGTAGGAGTTGGAAGGGATGACTATCTTGAGTCCCGGGACGTGGGCAAACAGACCGTAGAGGCACTGGGAGTGCTGGGCCGCGTCGCTGTAGCCCCCGCCGATAGCGGTCGTTATAACTATGGGCATCCTGACCTGCCCGCCGGACATGTAGTGCGCCTTGGCGATGTGGTTGTATATCTGGTCCATCGCCACGCCGAAGAAGTCCACGAACATCAGCTCGACTATCGGCCTCATACCCTTCGATGCGGCTCCAAGGGCGGCGCCTATGAAAGCCGACTCGCTTATGGGAGTGTCTCTGACCCTTTCGGGGCCGAACTTCTCAAGTAGACCGTTTGTGGCCCCAAAGATTCCGCCGTAGGCTCCTATGTCCTCACCCATAACGAAGACGTTCTCGTCACGCTCCATCTCCTGAGCTATTGCCTCCGCTATCGCCTTGTACATGGGGAGCTTTCTCGCCATCTCACTCACCCCCTGCAAAAACGCCCCTTAGGGCCTCTTCTGGTTCGGGATACGGGCTGTTAAGGGCGAAGTCTATGGCTTCCTGAACTTCCTTCTCGTTCTGCTCCTCGATTCTCGCCAGTTCCTCCTCAGTGGCGATTCCCTTCTCAAGGAGCAGTTTCCTGAAGTTGGCCAGGGGATCTTTCTCCTTCGCCAGTTCGAAGTCCTCCTTTGGACGGTATAGCTGGGGATCCCCTTCGAAGTGCCCTCTGAGCCTGTAGGTTCTAACCTCTATGAGGCTCGGCCCCTCCCCGCGTCTGGCTCTCTCAACGGCCTCCTTGGCGACTTCATAGACGGCTATAACGTCGGCACCGTCGACACTAACCCCAGGGATGCCGTAGGCCTTGGCCCTTTCGCTGTTCTTTGCCACGGCGGTTGATTTGTCCTTTGGAACCGAGATAGCCCAGCCGTTGTCCTCTATCAGGAATATAACCGGCAGCTTCCAGACCGCCGCGAGGTTGAGGGCCTCGTGGAAAGTCCCCTGATTGGCCGCTCCGTCACCGCCAACGGCAACTGCCACGTAGTCCTCGCCCTTCAGTTTGGCAGCGATGCCAACTCCAACGGCCTGGGGAAAGCTCGCACCGACTATACCACTGCAGCTGAAGTTTTTGGCGGCATCAAATAGGTGCATGTGTCCGCCCTTGCCTCCGGAGAGACCGGTAGCCTTGCCGAATATCTCAGCAGTCATTCTCTTCAGGTCAACACCCTTGGCTATTGCAAAGTGGTGGGCCCTGTGGGTTCCTATAACAGCGTCCTCATCCTTCAGGTGTATGCAGACACCAACCGCAGCGGACTCCTGTCCCGAGGAGAGATGAAGCTCTCCCGGAATCGGGCCGGCAGATATGTCGAAGCGCGGACTCTTTCCCTCATAGTACCACTTGGCCAGGGTCTCCTCGTACGTTCTAATCTTATGCATCGCCCCGTATATCTCCAGCAGGGTTTCCTTTGGTATTTCCTCAACTTCCATTCTCCCACCTGCCTTTTCCGTTTGTTTGACTGGAGTGATTCAATCAGCAAAAAAAGAAAGTCTCACTCCTTCAGCACTATACGCAGGGGAGTTGCGTTTTTCAGGTTGTCAGTGACCGGACAGCGCTCCTCCACTTCCCTCAAAAGTTCCTCGATTTTCTCCTTAGGGGCATCAGCCTCCAGATAAACCGAGACCGTCACCTCGGTGAAGCCCGCACGTCCCTCTTTCGAGATGCCCTGAAACTTCGCGGGATCCAGTTTTCCGGTGATGGCCAGATCAAGGGCCTTCACGGGTATCCCCTTCTCCCCCGCGACCCCCCTGATGGTGACGTTCAGACAGCCAGCCAATGCCACGAGGAGGTATTCAACGGGATTTGGGCCCTCATCCGTTCCACCTATCTCTGCCGGCTCATCAACGATGACATCGAACTCCCTGACCTTCGCGAGCAGCTTCGTGTCAGATAGGGACTTCCCGGTTACGTAGAACGTCCACTCATCCAAGGCCATCACCCGAAGATACTGTCTCCGCTCTTTCCCTCCAGACCGGGATGGATGTCGAACCTCACGGCTCCCACGGGAACCTTTCCTCCAACGGCCTCAACGACCCTGGCCACACCGAGGTGACCGAAGCCCCCACACAGCTCTATCGCGGCAATCCCATCTTCCACGAGCTTTTTCGCGACTTCGCAGGCCTCATCGTAGTTTTTGACACCGACAACGTGAAGCTCCACCATTGGAGTCCGGATGACGGCTTTGTGCTCCCCCGGATTCGCTTCAGGTGTGACGAACATGAAGGCGGCCTTAAGCATGTTTTCACCTCCAAAAATGAGAGGTCAGATAACCTCCCTGACTGCGCTCTCTATTCTCTCCGTGCATGGTATCCACTCGTTTTCAAGGGCCGGGCTGAAGGGCACAGGGGTTGCTGGGGGCGTTATTATCTTAATCGGAGCTTTTAGGTGCTCAAAGGCCCTGCTGGCGGCGAGTGCAGCTATGTCGGTGGCAAAGCTCGCCCTTGGATAGCCCTCGTCAACGACTACCAGCCTTCCGGTCTTCTTTATGGAGTTCAGGATCGTCTCGGTGTCCAAGGGCACGAGCGACCTCGGATCAACAACCTCGACACTTATACCCTCTTCCGCGAGCTTCTCCGCCACTTCTAGGGCCCTGTGAACCATAGCTGCCGTTGCAACTATTGTCGCGTCCTTTCCTTCCCTCTTCACGTCTGCCTCTCCAAGTGGTATGGAATAAGGCTCCTCCGGAACAGGACCCTTAACCGCGTAAAGTCCCTTGTGCTCTATGAAAACAACCGGGTCGTCATCCTCTATCGCCGAGATCAGCAGTCCTTTGGCGTCATAGGGGGTGGAGGGCATGACAACTTTAAGACCCGGCACGTGGATGAAGAGTGCATGAAGCGACTGGGAGTGCTGTGCGGCGGCCGAAAAGCCGGCTCCACAAGTTGTTCTGAGAACCAGTGGTATCCTCGCTTTCCCGCCGAACATGTACCTCATCTTTGCGGCTTGGTTGTATATCTGGTCGTAGGCGACTCCAAGGAAGTCTATGAACATAAGCTCCACAACGGGTCTCAGCAGTCCAGTAGCCGCAGCCCCAACTGCAGTACCTATGAAGCCACTCTCCGCTATCGGTGTATCCCTGACCCTCTCCGGCCCGTACTTCTCGTAAAGTCCAGCGGTAACCCTGTATATCCCTCCATAGAGTCCGACGTCTTCGCCCATTACGACGACCTTTTCATTCTTCCCCATTTCGTAGTCCAGCGCCTCGTTGAGTGCCTGAGCGAAGGTTATCTCCCTCACCACTGCCATACGAGCACCCCCTTGGTGGGCGTGGAGAAGACATCCTCAAGGAGTTCCTCCCCCGACGGCCATGGGCTTTCCTCTGCAAACTTTACAGCCTCCTCAATCTCCTTCCGAGCCTTCTCCCAGATTGCATCGAGCTCTTCCCTTGTGGTTATCCCCTTGGCCAGGAGTTTTTCCTCGAAGAGCTTTATCGGGTCTTTGTTCTCCTTCCACCATTCGATTTCCTCCTTTGACCTGTAGACCTGTGGGTCGCCCTCAAAATGTCCCCTGAACCTGTAGGTCTTGGCTTCTATCAGGGTTGGCCCCTCACCCCTTCTGGCGCGTTCGATGGCTTCCTTAGCCACCTCATAGACTGCCAGAACATCCTGCCCGTCAACACTCACACCGGGAATTCCATAGGCTTTGGCCCTCTCGGCCACGCTCTTTATCGTCTGCTGTTTCTCGTAGGAGAGGGATATCTGGTACTGGTTGTTCTCACAGACGAATACAACGGGCAGCTTCCAGATGGCCGCGAGGTTTATCCCCTCATGGAAGTTCTGCTGGTTCGAGGCACCGTCACCGAAGAAGGCAACGGCGACGTTATCGAGGCCGTTGAGCTTTATGCCCAGGCCCGCACCGACCGCGTGGGGAATGCCACCCCCAACTATGCCGTTGGCTCCCAGCTCACCGACGTCAAGGTCGGCTATGTGCATTGAACCGCCCTTTCCCTTTCCGCTTCCGGTCTTCTTTCCGAATAGCTCGGCCATAGAGGCCTTGATATCCCCTCCCTTGGCTATGTAGTGGCCGTGCCCCCTGTGGGTGCTCGTTATGAAGTCCTCCCTCCGGAGATTGGCCATCACACCAACGGCGACGGCCTCTTCCCCGACGTATAGATGTACGAAGCCGGGTATCTTGCCCTGGGCAAAGAGCTCTGCAACTCTTTCTTCATGCACTCTAATCCTCACCATAGTTTCATACATCCACAGCAGGGTTTCCTTTGGTATTTCCTCAACTGGCATGGCATCTCCTCTCCCAAAACTTAGATTACTCATCAGGTTATTTTTAAGAAGAGATTCGAACACTATACTAATGAAAAAACCCCTATATACGTATTTCGCAAGTATTATATAGGTTAATCCAGTTATTGCCCTTGTAATTTGTGAAGTTGGGAGGCAATAGCATGAAGAAAGTAAAAGTGATAATGCCAAAACTCGGGATGACCATGAAGAAGGGGGAGATAGTGGAATGGAAAAAGAAAGCAGGGGATCATGTCAGAAAAGGGGAGGTCATCGCGATAGTTCAGTCCGAGAAGCTAACCGGTGAAATAGAGGCACCGGAAGACGGCCGTCTGGCCGAGATACTCCACGACGTTGGTGCGGAAGTGCCCGTTGGGGAGGTCATAGCAATAATAGAGGCGGAAGAGTGATCGCATGACGGACGAAGAGGTCAGGCTGATAGCGGAGCAGTACGAAATAGACCTCTCGAAGCTTGAAGGCTCAGGACCGGATGGCGAGGTGACGATAGAAGACCTCGAGAGATACATCAAGGAGCACTTCTACCCAAAGGTTCTGCGGGAGGTCAAACTCATTGGGATAAGAAAAGTGATAGCTGAAAGGCTTTCTGAGAGCTATCGAGAAGCAGTTCACGTCACCATCAACATGGATGTTGAAATGGATCGGCTCATTGACGTGAGGAAAGAACTGACCGGAAAGCTCGGGAGAAAGCCGTCCTACACGGTACTCATGCTGAAGTGCATAGCAATGGCAATCAGAGACTTTATAGATATGAACGCAGTTATTGAAGGGGATAAGATAACGATTTACAAGGATATAAACATAAACCTGGCCATTGACAGCCCTGTAGGACTGATAACCCCCGTGATCAGAAACGTTGATGAGAAAAGCCTTGAGGAACTTCTTGATGAGTACTTTAATCTCATGGAGAGAACAAAAAAAGGTCTTCTGAAGGAAAAGGACTTCATTGGGGGAACATTTACGGTCACTAACCTAGGGATGTTAGGGGTCGACTCGTTCACCCCGATAATAAACCCACCTCAGGTGGCGATTCTAGGCCTAAACAGAATAGCCGAAAGGCCTGTTGTGAAAGACGGGGAGATAAAACCGGCCATGATCATGACCCTGTCCCTGAGCTTTGACCACAGAGCTATAGACGGAGCTCCCGCCGCAAGGTTCCTGGGGCGGGTAAAGCATTACCTGGAAAACCCCGAAGAAGTATTCGGAGGCCTGTGAAGGGCTGAAAAATGAAGAGGGGCGTCGTTGGGATAATAGCCAACCCAGAGTCCGGAAGGGATATACGGCGACTGGTCGCCCACGCCAGCGTCTTCGACAACATGGAGAAGGTCAGCATAGTCGAGAGGCTCCTCCTGATACTCCAGGAACTGGGCGTAAAGAGAGTAATCGGAATGCCCGAAACCTTCGGAATAATTCCGGGAGCAAAGCGAGCCGTTGAGGAACACCTCAACATCGAAGTCGATCTGATTGACATGAAGATATTTGGGGACTGGCGCGACACATACAAAGCGACCGAAATCCTCAGAGAGGAAGCCTCGGCCATAGTGGTAATAGGCGGCGACGGAACCAACAGGATAGTGGCGAAGGCCTGCGGTGATACTCCAATAATGCCCATCTCCACCGGAACCAACAACGTTTTTCCGTACATGATTGAGGCCACGATAGCAGGGGAAGCTGTGGCAGCGATAGCGACCGGGGTTGTAGCGCCGGATGAAGGAACCTACAGGACGAAGAGGATAGAGCTCTTTGAAAACGGCAAGCTGAGGGATATAGCCCTCATAGATGCGGCCGCAACGACCCATTCCTTTGTCGGCTCAAAGGCCGTGTGGAAGCCGGAGTATCTCAGGGAACTCGTTGTTACCAGATGCTCCCCCTCCAACATAGGTCTCAGTTCCATCGCAGGAGTTCTGAAGGAGGTGAGAGAAGAGGACGATTTCGGCTTGTACCTGGAGATAGGAGACGGCAGACCAGTTAAGGCCCCAATAGCGCCGGGCGTTTTCAAACGGGTTCATATCGGGGGGGTCAGAGAAATAGCCATTGAGGAAGAAGTCGCGATACACACTAGTCCCACCCTCTTTGCCCTTGATGGTGAGAGAGAGGTTGAGATGAGCGGCAAAATAACCGCCAAGCTCACGAGGAGAGGTCCAAGGGTTATAGACTACCGAAAAACCCTCAGACTCGCGGCGGAGAGGGGCTTCTTTGAGGGTTAGAAACCCAGCTCCTTAGTTCTTTCTCTATGCCCTCCTCAATACTTCTTAGGTGATAAGAGGGAAGCCGGAGGTTCCACTCATCGCGGGAGTACTTGAACCCGTGGAGAATCTCAGCGGCGTTAAGCTCCTCTTCCATCGGCTCATCCATGTAAAATTTCTCTGAAAGTACCTCAGAATATCCGCGTACTAAAGCGTCCATGACGTCTCCTGCATCAATGCTATCAGTGAACTCGGAGAGGTTTGCCACGAGATACTTCACGGGGTCAACGGAGGGCTTGAGTCTCTCCGGAACCCTGAGCAGGCCCCGGAGCATTCCTAAATCGGCATCAAACAGAATGGAACCATGCAGGAAGAGAACCCCCCATCTGATGCTTGCAGCGGTTCCTGAAACCTTTCTTCCGCCCACGACAACGTCATTCGCGTTCCTCAGGTATGGAGAGAAGCCTAGGGATTCAAGTGCGGCAAGTGTACCCCGGAGGATGGTGCCGTAGAGATACGATACCGGGAACTCAACGTCCTTCTTAATGACAACGGAATAGTTCACGCAACCCCTGTCAAGGTACACCGTACCCCCGCCCGTAAAGCGTCTGATTATCGGAACGCCTTTCCTACCGGCAAGGTCAAGATCGACGTCCTCCTCGGCACTTCTGAAGTATCCCAAAACGACAGAACGTGAAGTCCTCCAGAGACGGAGGGTGTCCGGAATCATGTCCTTTGCACGTAACCTGGCCAGGGCCTCCTCAAAGGCCAGGTCAAATTCAGGGTCACAGCTATCGAACATGACGACTCTGAGAGCCATGATAGATAATTCTCAATGGACGCTATAAAGTTGGGGGTGGAAAAAGCCTTAATGGTGAGCCCCCAATTTTTAATGGCCGCAATGAGGAGAAAGCACCTCCTCTGAGCCGGCGTACATGCTGAGACGCCCACGGACTGAGCGGCTATTTCATATCCTCCACGTAGAGGAAGAGCGCCTTGAGGTACTCCGTGTCCTTCGAGGCCATGAGTATCGGGTGGTCCGGCGCCTGAGTCCTGTAGGGCTCAAGCATCTTAAGGAACTTCCCGGCCTTGGCCGCTGCTGCAATAACCATGTCCTTGAAGGCCTGCATGTCCACGTGCTGGGAGCAGGAGGCGGTCACGAGTATCCCACCCTCTTTGACGAGCTGTAAGCCGGCGTAGTTCACGTTGAAGTAGGCGCGAAGGCCCCGCTTTAGGTCCTTCTCGTGCTGGACGAAGGCGGGGGGATCGAGGATGACGATGTCAAACTTCTCGCCGCGCTTTATCATCTCCTCCATAACCGGGAAGGCGGAGCCGACGGTGTACCTCATCCTGTCCTCAACGCCGTTGAGCTTGGCGTTCTCCTTCACCATGTTGATTGCCCAGGGAGACTTGTCAACGGCCACGACCTCTTCCGCCCCGGCGACGGCGGCGTGAATGGCGAAGCCACCTGTGTATGTGAAAACATCAAGAACCCTCATTCCCGGCCTGACGTACTTCTCAAGGGCTATCCTGTTCTCCCTCTGGTCGAGGAAGAAGCCCGTCTTCTGTCCGCGCATGTCAACGATGAACTTGGCCTTTCCTTCCTCGATTATTGTGCGATACTTCTCCTTGCCGAGGAGGACGCGCTCTATCTCGGGTAGGCCCTCCCTCCTCCTTGAGCGCCCGGTGTTCTTCTCGAAGACGGTCTCTATCTCTGGCTCGGCCTCCATTATGGCCTCGGCAACGTCGAGCTTGAACCTCTCCATCCCGACGCTCGATATCTGGAGTGATGCTATCTCGTTGAAGCGGTCAACTATGAGGCCAGGAAGGTAGTCGGCCTCGCCGTAGACCATGCGGTAGGCCTTATCGTAGCCGAGAACCTTCTTGCGGTACTCGTTGGCCTTCCTAATCCTCTCGCGAAAGAGCTCCTTGTTTATCTCCGTCTCGCGGTCCTTGGTGACTAGCCTGATCATGATGTTGGAGTTCGGGTTCACAAAGCCCTTTCCAAGGAACTTGCCCCCGCGGGTATAGACCTCAACTATATCTCCAGGCTCGAACTCACCCTCCGTTCTCACGACGCCCTTCTTGAAGACTATCATCGCGCCCTTTCCTATGGCTCTCGCCGCCTGAGCGTCAACTACCACCTTTGCCATCTCTCACCACCGGTTGAAGTTCGGCGATAGGTATATAACCCTTAGCGTCCTATATTATGCCGGTGATTCTATGCACTTCGAGGTAGTGAAAGAGTTTCTCGAGGAAATAGGGGCGGACTGGATAGAGATTGACGGCGAAATCCACCTGGAGCCGGAGGTCTTCTACGAGGTCTGGAAATACGTGGGCCAGCCAGACCTCGGCATGTACACGATTGAAGACGAGGTCGTGGAGCCCGGTTCTTACGATCCGCCCGAGAAGAAGTACGTAAGCACGAAGAAGATTCGAGTCAAGAAGGCGTACTTCACGACGCTGGACGGCAAGAGGATAGTGACGGACTACAGCGAGCTCCAGAGGATTCTGAAGGAGAAATCCCCCTGATTCTCTTCTTATCCGATTATTATTTGGAGCATCAGCACTCCCATGCAGTTCGTTCTTTTGACTCCTAAGGCCACAGCGAGCAGTCCTATCATCGCTCCCCCCGTGAGGACGAGGAGTCCTAGGAAGCCGTCAAAATACAGGGACAGGAGTACAAGGATGGCCACAACCGCACCGTTCAGGAACCTGTAGGGTACACGGTTCAGTGCACCGAGTATAGTGGCCGCCAGCAGTTCACCGTAGCTAAGAACGAGGAGGGAAACGAACAGGGCCGCCAGGGCGTAGTACGGGAGGAAACCCCTGGGGTCCGATTCCATCAAAGCCACGATGCCGTTTCTTATCCTCCCGGTTTCCAGAAAGTTCATGAAGGAGAACAGGAAATTGGCGGTGTTGACGGAAAAGACCACCACAAGGAACGAGCGCTCGTCACGGGAAAGAAAGGAACCTATGAGGGCCGCCTGGGAAGCGGTAAACGCTGGAACCAGCGAAGCTATCATCCCCAGAAGGGTCCCTAGGAAGGAGAAGCCCAGGAAACGTTTTGGGTTCATCCTGATCTCTCCATCCTCCTTCGAAATGTTTGAGGTCCCTTCAACGAAAGCCATTAAAAGCACGGGCAGACCAAAGAGCCCCGTGAAGAGGTGATAGTACGGCTGATCCAAAGGGAGCCGAAAAGTGAGGACTCCAAGGATTCCCGCGAGGAAGAACACCAGCGCTGCATAGAGTTTCTTCAAACCCTTCTCCGTGAGGATTAAGAGGAGGGCCAGTAAGCATACGACTGCCCTTCCGGTTCCTGGAGTGTAAGCACCGGCCAGCACTGGATAGATGGGGGAGAGAAGAATCACCATGAGAACCGCCAGAAAGCTCGCCCACAGCGCTATTCTGATGACCTCCATGGCCCTTCCGCGGAGGACGAGCCTGTGTGCCGGAAGTATGCCAAGGGCTGTCCCCTCATCTGGAACGCCGAAGAATGCAGAGGGAACGACGTCGAGGAAGGTGTGCGTCAGGCCCATCGAAAAGAGCAACAGGTTCCCGCTTACTCCTTCCATTGCCAGGAAAGCGCCCAGCGTGTTCACGTGGATTCCGGGGAATATACCGCTGAAAGTCCCTGCGAGGATTCCGCTCAGCAGTTCCCCGAGCAAACATCACCACCCGATTGAATCTCAAAGGCGGGCATGTCTCTATAGGTTGTGAAGAACCCGTAGGCGGTGACCGTCTGGTTTGGGCTCAGAGAAACGTTGAGGGACTTTCTCAGCTTTAGGAGAACCCAGCAGTTGCCGTTTGTGAGGTTCGCCAGCCCAAAGCCGTTCCTGTAAATCCTCACCCAAGTCACTGCCCCATTGACCCTGGCGAATGCTCCCTCGGAAAAGGCACATATTTCGTTCGGCAGTTTTTCCCTGGGCTTTATGACGTCACACTTCAGGCAGTAGAGGGAAGACTTCCTCCTGACGGCCTCAAAGTGAATCACGTCACCAGCTCTCGCCCGAAAGTTGGTGAGTTTCAATTCGGTGCAGTCCAGCTTTAGGGAGCTGCCAGCTCTTACTACAGTGCAGTTTCCCGTTGCGATGTCCCCGATGGATGCCTCCGAAACCGGAACCCTTCTAGCGTGGCCCTTTACAACAACGTCCTCGGCTGAATCAACGATGAGGGAGAGCTTTGAGTAGAACCTGACTACCCCAACCACCCTCACAAGCTGTCCGGCTTCGAGATGCGTTCCATACGGAAGGTAAAGAACTATCTCCTCACTCCCGTTCCAGAGCACGGTTCTCGAACCGCTGTAAATCACAGCCCCCTCAACGACCCAGGGCATTCCATCGCTGGGTTCCCTGGGAAAGCCCAGAACCCTGTACTCCAGGGGATAGAACATATTCCGGTACCAGATGCCCCTGACCCTTACAGTTATCCTCTTTTCCACGGGGAGAGCGGTTGCAAGCCTCACCCTCTCCGGCGTCAGCAGGTAAAACCCGGATGATGGCCAGTAGGCACCCTCCACGGTGGACATGGGAAAGCCCGGTTCGGCCGGCTCTATCCGAGCGTTTCTGAGTTTTGCTCCGGATGTCGTGTTGTACATTCTCCCCACCGCCCGGTAAACCTTTCCAACCTGAAGGGATGCATATACACCCACCGTGCTCCGTCCGTCGCTCAGGAGCGAGAATGAATCCGAGGAATACACGCAGACCCCTGTGAACTCGTCGAGATTCTCGGTTGTGGCTCCTAGGTGGGCCATTACCAGCAGAACCACTACCGAGCCAATCAAGAGAACAACTACCAATCTTTTATTTGTCACCATGTTTAATAGTAATAACGGAACCTTAAAAATCTTACCCTATTGAGGGTAGGGGAGAAAGAAGAAGATCAGTAAACCTCGCCGCTCGGGTAGACCACGATGCCCTCCTCGTTTATCTCGAAGGGGTACTTCTTCATGGAGTGCTTGGTCTCGCGCATCTTCCTGATTAGGAGGTAGCGCTTCAGCTCAACCTCCTTCTCAACGAAGTCCAGAAGGACAACGCCCCTTGCTATGTACTCCTCCATTCCGTAGCGGCTTATTCTACCCCTACTGGGATCGGGAGCCTCAGTGGTTAGTATGGACGTGACACCCATCTCAAGGAGTATTGTGTTGAGCTGGAGAAGAACTTCCCTTATCTTGCTTTCTTCCTGAAGTCTGAAGGCTATGGAGGGAATCGAGTCTATAACCAGCCTCTTGGCGTTTATCGCCTTGACGACGCGGTATATGTAGCGGAGAAAGTCCTCGGCGTTGAGGTTGCCCTCAAGGACGTACTGCTCCTCAGAGGGTAGCCCGACCACGGCGCTAACGCCATCCACTATGGCTATCATCCTCTCCCTCTCGTACTTTTCAAGGTCCCATCCGAAGGCCAGCATCTCCCTTCTAAGGTCCTGTGCCCTCTCCTCAAGGGTGACTATGACTCCGGGTTCATTATACTCAGAGGCCCCTTTGTAGACGAACTGAACCCCAAAAGTAGTCTTACCGCTTCCTGTTGGTCCTGTAACCAAGACTGTCGTCCCCGCGGGAAAACCGCCTTCGATTAAATCGTCAAAACCAGGGATACCGCTTTTCACTCTTTTGACAGTGTATTTCATGACCATCCAAATCACCCGTGAAATCTTTACGAACTCTCTCTTTTGTCTAATATAACATCTGGAACCAAAGAGATATAAAACTTTTGGGGTGCGAGTGGCCACTCACGTTTAAATGAATATATCACGGGGATTGTTCGGGAGTTCACGCTATTTGGGACAGCAAACGCCACAAATGACCCTCCAGAGGGTTTTTGAAGAATTCAGCCAAGCAAGGTACAAGATCACCAACCACCATGGAAACCGTTTTATGTCCCCACCCCGACTATCAGTAAGAGGTGAAGTCATGCTCGATCCCTTTGGAGATGAAGCCAAGCGGCTCGTCAGGGAGGAGTTCGGTGGAATAAACGAACTGCTCTCAATCATTCCCTCATACGTGGGAATAGACCAGGCCATAGAGAGGGTATCATGGATTAAATCTGGCGAGATCCCTGAGGAGATTCTCAAACTTGGAGACGTTCAGGATCTGCTGACGTTCTACGCCCTCCTGGGTGCTCTCGCGTTCTCACCCTACGGCATAGAAATGGAACTCGTGAAAGAAAGCAACGCAAGGATATACTCCGAGAGACTCAGAAGGGCAGGGAGAATAGAGGGAACATCGATTGCCCTGGAGAGCGTGAGTAGAAACGAGATACCCATCAGGGACAGAACCATACTTGAGAGAACCCACCACCAAGAACTCCCGCCAGTGGAGAGGGAGAGGCTAAGACTGAAGTATAAGATACCCCTGGGAAAACTGCTCGAACTGTGGGACGGGAGCCTCAAGGAGGTGTACATCAGAAAGGGATACGCCTACCTCACGGAGGAACAGGGGTTGAGGCTCTGGGAGAGGTCCTTTGAGAGGAACTTTGAACGGGCTGTGAACCTGCTCTACGAGGTGCGGGATGAGCTTCCGGAGTACTACCTCAGGCTCTACGAGAGACTCGGAGAGATTGCAAGGGAGCACTTCAAGGAAAGGCTCGAAAGGATGGGCTCGGCGGAGGCGCAACCCCTGCGCTTCGACCTGTTCCCGCCGTGCGTCAAAATCGCTCTCGGCGGGGTCCCGGCTGGACTCAGGAACTATGCGATAACGGTTCTCCTCACGAGCTTTCTGAGTTACGCGAGACTGTGCCCCAACCCGCCCAGGAGGGACGTCAGAATAAGGGACTGCGTGAGTGACCTGAGCATCGTTGAGAAGGAGATACTTCCGGTCATCATAGAGGCCGGCAACCGCTGCAGTCCGCCGCTGTTCGAAGACCAGCCACACGAGGTTAAGAACATCTGGTACCACCTCGGCTTCGGTTTAACCGACAAGCCAACCCTTGAGGACAGCGGGAACTCCACGTGGTACTTCCCGCCGAACTGCTCCAAGATACGGGCAAACGCCCCCCAGCTCTGCAGGCCCGACAGGCACTGCAGGAACATAAAGAACCCTCTCACGTACTATCTGAGGCGCCTCTACCTTGAAAACAGAGGGAAAGCCGGTGGAGATGAAAGCGCCGAGGGCGGTGAGGAGAATGGCTGAACTGTTCAGGGAGGCCACGCCGAAGGAGCGGAAGCTCTACTACTCACGGGAATGGAACCCTGGGAAACTCCCCGACTTCATCGTCAAGACCCTGGAGAACAGGGAGTTCGGCTTCGACCACACGGGGGAGGGGCCGAGCGACAGGAAGAATGTCTTCATGGACATCCAAGACCTTGGGGACTACATACGGGCAACGGCGCCCTACGCGATATACTCCAGCGTCGCACTCTACGAGGAACCTAAGGGTATGAGCGGCTGGCTGGGAGCGGAGCTGGTCTTTGACATAGACGCGAAGGACCTCCCGCTCAGAAGGTGTTCCCATATCCACGAGCACGGGCAGGTGTGCCCGCTCTGTCTCGAAGACGCCAAGGAGCTGGCGAGGGACACGCTGGTTGTTCTCAAGGAGGACTTCGGCTTCGAGGACGTCCACGTGATATACTCCGGAAGGGGCTACCACATCCGCGTTCTGGATGAATGGGCTCTGGCCCTCGATGGAAAGGCCAGGGAAAAGGTGCTGGCGTACATCAGTGCGGCGGAGGAGGTTAGCTTTGACGACATAATGAGCAGAAGGATTATGCTCTCCTCCGGCTATTACAGGGTTTTTCGTCTGAGGTTTGGGTATTTCATAAGGCGGATAAACGAGAGCCACCTCCTCAACATAGGGCTAAGAAAGGGACAGATTGAGAAACTCCTTGAGAACAGGGAAGAAATTTACGAGGGCTTCGTGAGGAAAGGACTCCTCACCGCGTTTCCCCAGGGAATAGGATATAAAACCCTGACGAAGTTGTTTGCTCTTTCGAGCACGTTCTCAAAGGCATACTTTGACGGAAGGGTTACCGTAGATGTTAAAAGAATCCTCCGCCTCCCGTCGAGCCTCCATTCCAAAGTCGGCCTCATAACGACGTACATAGGTCAGGACGAGAGAAAGCTCGAACGGTTTAACCCATTCAAGGACGCGGTTCCAAGGTTCAGAAGGGAAGAGGTCAGGGAAGCCTACGGGGAGTGGCTGGAAAGGCATGGGGATGAATTGTGAACGGAAGAATAAAAATAGCCACGGCGATGCTGATATGGGGCAGCGTGGGAATATTCGCACGCTTTTCGAACCTGTCCGGCCTAGGGGTGGCCTTCTACAGGGTATCCCTTGGGGCCCTTCTGCTCCTTCTCATTCTCGCAAGGAATAGGGAATCGCTCCTATCAATTTCCCCTCTCCTGAAGGACAGATGGAAGCCCCTCCTGGCGCTGGGAATTTCCCTTGGGTTAAACTGGGCCTTCCTGTTCACGGCGTTTAACTACACCACCATAGCGAACGCAGTCCTTGTCTACTACCTAGCCCCGATAATAGCGACGGTTATCTCATGGCGCTTCCTGGGGGAGAGACTGAGCCTGAAGAGCTGGCTCCTTATAGGCACGGCCTTCGCCGGACTCATCCTCATCATGAGCGGCCAGAACGTTGATCTGGGCGACAGGGACTTCATAGGCATCTTGCTCGCCCTTGTGGCGGCTTTCTTCTATGCCCTGATACCGAACTTCGGCAGATTTCTGCGTGGAATCGATGGTAAAACGCTGACGTTCCTTCAGCTCGCCATAGCATCGCTGGTACTCGCTCCTTTCATGATTGCCTCAGGTGCCGGGGAACCTGTCTGGTGGGCGATTTTCGTTCTCGTGGCCGTTCACACGGTACTTGCGCTGTTCCTTTACATGGACGGGCTGAAGGAGGTCGAGGTCAACGAGGCGGCGTTGCTGAGCTACCTGGACCCGATGAGCGCGATAGTATACGCCTTTCTGATATTTGGAGAAGTTCCGGGAATGAGAACCGCGATTGGAGGGGCCCTGATATTACTCGCATCCCTGCTGGATGTCAAGGCGAGGGGGTCATAGCCCGCCTTCTGTATCAGGGGGACATTCGACTGAGCGGCCTACCACGGGGCTCCCACCGGGAACTCATCGCCCCTTCCTCGGCCTTGCACCCCGCGGGACGGCCGTTTCACCGGTCCCCGACGGGTCGTCTGCGGGTTATCTCGGGCACCGTCGCCGGGCCCTTCGCCGCTTTCATCCCCATATCCGCCGGGACGTGTCGTTTCTGCGCCGTTGCCCTCCCTCTCGGGAGGTGCCTTGCGGCACCGCGGCCCCGGTGCGGTGGGCGGAACTTCCTCGGGAGCACCCCGAGAGCCCCCGACCCCCTCGCCGAGGAAAGTTAGAAAAGGAGGGATAAAAAGGTTTGGTGTTCACCTCTTCTTGGGGAGTTCCTTGTTCTCCTTGAACTCCGGCCTCTTGGGCCTTCTGAATCTCCCAAGGGGCGAACGCCTCTTTGGTTTTGGTCTGGTGCGTCTTTTGGACCTTTCACCCTTGCGGGTGTAGTAGAACGCTCCCGCAACAAGCAGGAGAAAGACTATGATAACGAGACCCATCCAAAGGCCTCCAGAGGTTCCGGATGAGGTCGTTGTGGTGTTCGAAACCGTGGTGGTCGTGGTGGTAGTGGTTGTCGTGGGAGGTGCAGGAGGCTGCAGGTACAGCTCTCCTTTGGAAGTGCTGGTCTCACCCATGGCGCTCAGGGTAAACTCGTACTCAACGACCTTCCCAACTGGCAGTTGGAACTTGAGGGAGACTTCGTTGATTCCGGGATGGAGCACACTCTGGAGCGAATCCTTGTAAAGGACGTTGCCATTTGCAACGATTCTGTATCCGAATTCGCCTTGAACTTCCTCATAGTTGGGGTTCTCTATTGCAATCTTAAACAGAACCTCCTCACTGGAGACCCTTTCGTAGGTTACGTTGCGGATGAGAGGCGGGGCCTGCACCTTGTAGGAGACCTTGCCGCTCCCGATGAGTCGTCCATCAAAGGTCAGCTCTATGACCGAGGTTAGGTTCCCCGCTACGTTAGTTGGAAGGTTTGCCTCGATTACGTCCGTACCTCCCCTAACGGTAACTGGAGTCGTGGTGTTCGAGACAAGGCTTCCGTTCCTGTAGGTCTCCACGGTCAGGTTTAGGTCAACGTTCCTCTCGGAGAGGAGGGTGAGATAGGCGCGGTTTTCTTCACCGAGCTTCACGACGTCTGACTGAAGGGAAATAGCAACGAGTTTAACCCCGAAACGAACCGGGATTTCGCGGGAATATCTGTAGCTTCCGTCCTCGTACTCAATGCGATACTCAAGTCTGTAAGTTCCCTCCGGAAGGTCATAGCCAACTGGAACCTCGAAGCGTATCAGGTTGTCCCCGGGTTTCATCGTCAGTGTTCTGTTCTCGGAGAAGTAGACCCTACCGTCAGCTGAGAGAGAAACGGAGGCCCTAACGGTGACGTCCGAGTGACCGATGTTGTCAACGTGGGAAAAAACCACTATGGTTTCTCCATTGAGAGCATAGGTCGAGCCGGGTCTCTCCTTCACATAGGCGTCGGCAACCCCGAAGTTCAGGGCACTTTCGATTATGTGGAGCGGAACCGCGGCGTGGACTATGTACATCGAATTGTCGGCAGTATACGCCAGAAAACGCAGATATAGGGTGTATGTGCCCCCTGAGACGTTAGAGGCACAGGATATATTGTAGGAGACGGAGTAAGTTTTCTGGGATGTCCAGTCGGCGAATATCGTTGGCTTGATCGTCAGATTGAAGCCCGGAATTTTGTTTCCGTCCGCATCCTCTACCCAGAACTTCTGGTAGCTGACCACCTTAAAACTGAAGCCACCGGCGTTCGTCAGCATTATCGTTCCACTACTGTAGTCGCCGCGAAGCAGGGTTATCTCATCGTTCGTCGTGAAACTTACGAACTGGGCCGAGGTAGGGGGAAGAAGCGTCATGGCCAGCATCAAAAGGATAAACGCCATTACAGTCTTTCTCATGCGTTCCCACCATCGATAGTTGTGTTTTCACCCATATAAAGTCTACTCCCCATAGAGCAGAATAAAGACACCAACGACCATCAAACCGGCGAAGGCGGCCATCATGAGCCTGTACCATATGAGCCTGGAGAGGTGAGTTCCTATGACGAGACCCAGCACAAAGAGCATAAGGCCGTAGAACACCGCAAATATCCCGAGGGCCGTGTTAACGCTCACGCCAAGTATCAGGAGCACCCCAAGGAGGGCGCCGGCGAGCACCGTGACGTGGGGAACCGTGAAGGCCAGGTAGTCCCTCAAAACTCTGAGATCTTCGTCCATACCCATCACTCCGTTATGAACGCGTAGGTCGTTGTCGTTGGAAGGGCTTTTCTTATTTTCGGAAGAAGGTACCTGGGATACAGCTCCTCTGCTTTATCAGCAAGGATATCGTAGGTGCCGAGGATTTTGTCCACGACCTTAACCTCCAGCCGGCCCCTCACCCTAAAGTAGCCCCTGTAAAGGGTGCTTATCTCAAGCACTATGGGTATCCTGAGACGCTCTTCCTCACCCCTGTCAAGGAGGGAGAGAACGTACTCCAGCTCGGAGCGCTTGAAGTAGTGGTAGCTCCCGTCCCGCAGTTTGACCTTCGGCTCATCCTCACTGAGCAGTTCCCCCAGCGTGGGCCTGCTGGCTGGGAGATGGAGGTTCACTCTGGCTATCTCCCTGTTGAGTATGTCCTCAGCCTTCGGCATGTTCGTGCCTACTCCTGAATCCAATAAACCTTTGCTTAACATTAATCTGTTAAAAATAGGCAGAAATAGCGAGCGGAATGACAATTTTTTGTCAATCGTTGGAGTGTTCAATCTCACCGTCGTCATAATGACAAAGACTCAGTAAAAAGGCTTTTATTGCATTAATCGTTCAGTAAACTGGTATTAATACTGAACATTCAAGTAATGATGGGTGATAAAGATGAACAGTTTGAGCATGTCCGGCGTGAAGCACGCACTTGAATCTAAAGGGGTAAGGTTCATCCAGCTCATTTTTGTGGACATAAACGGCGTTCCTAAGGGCATGGAGGTTCCCATAGAGAGATATGACGAGGCCATAGATGACGGCATAGCCTTTGACGGCTCCTCAATTCCCGGATTCGAGGGGATAGAGGACAGCGATTTGATTTTCAAAGCAGACCCATCAACCTACGCCGAAATCCCATGGGAGGGCGTATCCAGGGTCTACGGGTATATCTACAAGGGGGATAAACCCTACCACGCGGATCCCAGAGGAGTTCTCAGAAACGCCCTTGAAGAGCTTGAAAAGGCAGGCTTCAAAGCATACATTGGACCGGAACCCGAGTTCTACCTCTTCAGGAAGAACGGCTCCTGGGAGCTTCAGATACCCGACAGCGGCGGCTACTTCGACCTGGTGACCCTGGACAAGGCCAGGGGTATTCGCAGGGAAATAGCGCTCCGTATGCCTTCCCTTGGACTCATCCCGGAGGTTCTTCACCACGAGGTTGGAAAGGCCCAGCACGAGATAGACTTCCGCTACGATGAGGCGCTCAGAACGGCCGACAACATCATCAGTTTCAAGCACATAGTGAAGGCGACCGCAGAGGCACATGGCCTCTACGCCACATTCATGCCCAAACCCCTCTACGGATTTCCCGGCAACGGGATGCACCTCCACATAAGCCTCTGGGAGGACGGAAAGAACGCGTTCATCGGTGAGGACGGGCTGAGCGAGACGGCACTGCACTTCATAGCCGGGATATTGAAGCATGCAAAGGCCCTGACTGCCGTAACGAACCCGACGGTGAACAGCTACAAGCGCCTCGTTCCGGGTTACGAGGCACCGGTCTACATAAGCTGGGGATACCGGAACAGGAGTGCACTGATAAGGGTTCCCGCGTTCTGGGGCAACGGGGCGAGGATAGAGTACCGCTGTCCGGACCCAAGTGCAAACCCCTACCTGGCCTTCGCCGCGATACTGATGGCGGGCTTGGACGGTATAAGAAGAAAACTCGAGCCCAGCGCTTACGTGGAGGAAAACGTCTACGAGATGGACGGCTCCAAGCGGGAAAGCCTCGGGATAGATACGCTTCCAGAAAGTCTCGGAGAAGCCTTGGAGCTGCTGGAGAAAGACAAAGTTGTACGGAAAGCGCTGGGTGGGGCGTACAGGAACTTCCGGACCTACAAGGAACGCGAGTGGGAGGAATACTTAGAATACCTCGGCGCCAAGGGTCTTCCCGAGGGGACGAAGAAGGTAACGGAGTGGGAGATGGAGAGGTACTTCCACGTCTAATGAACCTCCTCAAGCACTTCCTCGATAACCGCTTCCCCAGGCTTTTCTTTCTCCTTCAGATGCACCAGCATTGAGCCTCCTATTATCAGAACCGCCCCGATGAGCTGTTCGGGGGTGAGGGTCTCACCGAAGAGCAAGAACGCCAGGGTTATCGCGACCACCGGCTCGATCGTGGCTACTATGCTGGCTCTGCTGACCTCTATTTCCTTCAGCGCGTGATTGTAGAGTATGTAACCGAGAAACGTTGGAAAGAACGCCAGGGCAAAGAGATACGGAACGGCACCAAAGGGCACCGAGAAGTCGGCGAAGGGCAGGAGATAGAACATGCCGAAGAGGAGAGTATAGAAGAGCGCCTTTTCGGGCTCATCGTCCCTGACGGCAAACTTTGCAAGAACACCATAGAGTGCGTAGGTCAGACCGGTCAGCAGTCCGAAGACCAGCGCCTTGGTGGAGAACTGCATATCACCCCAGTTCACGAGGACAACGCCCAGCATAACCATGAACAGAGCTGTTATCTTCTCCCGCCTCAGGGGCTCGTTGAACACTAGTCTGCCGAGGATTATGGAGTAAACGGGGGCGGTGTAGAGGAGCAGAACCGCGAAGGAGACAGAGGATATCGTCACCGTGTAGAAATACAGCGTGTAGAAGAGGAAGATACTGAAGAAGCCGTAGAGGGCGTAGAACCTCAGGCGGGGGCGCTCAAGGGCGAATCCTATCCCCCTGAGCCGAAGGTAAATCGCCAGAAGGAGGAGGGCAAAGAAAACACGGTAGAAGACCATCGTGAATGGAGTCAGTCCAAAACCGTCGAGGTACTTGGCGAATATCCCCAGGGTTCCCCACATGGACGCGGCAAGAAAAACGAAAAGGTATCCTCGTTTCATGGACTCACCTCAGAAGACGGGGCCAACCGGAAGGCGTCTCTTGTGCTCGCTCTTCTTAACGAGATTCTCGACGTACTCGACCATCTCGATTCCTATTCCGAGCTCTCTCGCTATTTCGGCGTTTCCCATCCCAAGGTCAACCATGCGCCAGAGGATTTCATCGAGCAGGCGGTAGCTTATTCCCAGTTCATCTTCGTCCGTCTGCCCCTCCCACAGGCCTGCCGACGGCTTCTTCTCGATTATCCTCTCGGGAACACCAAGGAGCTTCGCTATCTCCCAGACCTCGGTCTTGTAGAGGTTTATCAGCGGAGCGTAGTCGCTGGCACCATCGCCCCACTTGGTGAAATAACCGGTCAGAAACTCGCTTCTGTTGCTGGTTCCAAGGACGAGCCGGTTCATGGCGTTAGCATGGGCGTACAGCAGAACCATCCTCGTTCTGGCCATGACGTTTCCCCTGCTCCTTGTATCGAGCCCTCCAACGGCACTCTCAAACTCGTCCACAATGGACCTTATGTTGATAACTTTGTAGTCAATTCCCAGGCTCTCGCAGACCAGCCTGGCGTCGTCAAGGTCGCGGTTCTCGTAGTAGGGCATTATCAGGCCAAGAACCCTCCTCTTTCCAAGGGCCTTTACGGCGAGGTAGGCAACGGTGGCGCTGTCTATTCCGCCGCTTACACCTACGACGACTCCGTCCACACCGGTCTCCTCAGCCTTCTCCCGGATGAATGTAGTGAGTCTCTCAATTGCAAAGTTGTAATCAAGCTCCCTCATTTCTTACCCTCCTTTACGTCCCTCAGGAACTGGGTGTAGCCCAGGAACGCCATGACAACCCCCACCAGCATCAGCACGAAGGCAAATAGGGAATAGACCGCGTAGGGGTAGTCAACGGCGGTCGCGTTGTAGGTATAATTCACGCTCCCGTTAAAAACATATATCACCGGTCGCTCCTCCGGGTGGAGCGTTATCTCTCGATCCACCAGAGTGTAGTTCGTCATTTCAGCCCCTTGAAGGAGTGAGAGGTTCGCGTTGGAGGAATAGAGAACGAGGGTTCTATTGTGGTACAGGTACTCGTTCTCGAACTTGTCGTCTCCCAGATAGTGCATGCCCTCTCCCAGGGTTCCGCTCGCGGAGTAGGTCTTATTAACGCGGTAGAAGCCGGCAATGGAGATGAGCAGGGCAAGGATGAGCATTATCAGTCCAACCCTCAGAAGGGGATAACTCATGGCATCCCTGAACGTTCCCATAGTCATCACCCAGAGAAAGAAAAGAAGGGGGTCAGTACTTGCCGACGAGGTGGCACTCTGCCCAGTGGTTGTGCTCGTACTCGACGAGCTGCGGGTGCTTGGTGTCGCAGAGTCCCTTCTGGGCGTAGATGCACCTCGGGTGGAAGCGGCATCCCGGAGGGATATCAACGGCGTTGGGCACCTCACCCCTGATCGGTAGCTCCTTGATGATGTTCCTGCGCTCCGGTTTGGGTTCCGGAACGGCTGCCAGGAGGGCCCTCGTGTACGGGTGAAGCGGGTTGTCGATGACCTTCTCGACCGGCCCCATCTCGACTATCCTTCCGAGGTACATGACCGCCATCCAGTCGGCGAAGTACCTTGCCGTGGACATGTCGTGGGTAATGTAGAGGTAGGTAACGCCCATCTTCTCTTTCAGTTCCTTCATCAGTTCAAGGATTTCGGCACGGATGGACACGTCAAGCATCGAGACCGGCTCGTCGGCAACGATGAAGGTCGGGTTGAGGATGAGGGCCCTTGCTATGGCGACACGCTGCCTCTGACCGCCGGAGAGCATGTGCGGGAACCTGCCGACGTAGTCCTCTGGCGGGGTTATCTTGACCATCTCAAGGGCCTTGTATATGAGCTCCTCGCGTTCGGCCTTGGTTTCGCCTATGCCGTGTATGAGGAGCGGTTCCTCGAGGATGTCGAATATCCTGAAGCGAGGGTTCATCGAGCTGAACGGGTCCTGAAAGATTATCTGCACGTGCCTTCTGTAGTCAAGTATCTCTTCCTTGGTGCTGATGTTCGTGACATCCTTGCCCTCCAAGTATATCCTGCCGTCCGTCGGTTCCAGGAGCTTGACGATCAGCTTTCCGGTGGTTGACTTTCCACAGCCGCTCTCACCGACGAGGGCAAAGACCTGCTGTTTATATATCTCAAAGCTGATGCCGTCCACCGCGTGTACCTTCTTCTGCGGAGCGCCCTTGATGGTGTCTATGAATCCCCTCTTGATCGGGAAGTACTTCTTCAGATTTTCAACTTTAAGTATCGGCTCGGCCATTTCTCACACCTCACAGCAGCCAGCATGCGGCGTAGTGGTCCTTATCAACTTCCTTCAGCTCGGGTTCCTGCTCCTTACAAACCTGCATCGCGTAGGGGCACCTCGGGTGGAAGCGGCATCCCTTCGGCGGCGTGATGAGGTTGGGCGGCTGTCCTGGGATGAACTCCAGCTTCTCGACGTCCTCGTGGAGCCTGGGTATTGCCGCGAGGAGCTTCTGGGTGTAGGGATGGGCCGGCTCATAGTAAACCTTCTCGCTGTCGCCTATCTCAACTATCTTACCCGCGTACATTATCGCAACCCTGTCGCTGATCTCAGCCAGGATGCTGAGGTCGTGAGTGATGAATATCATCGAGAGACCGAGTTCCTTCTTCAGCTTCTTCATGAGGTTGATGATCTGGGCCTGAACAACCACGTCGAGTGCCGTTGTCGGCTCGTCGGCAATGACGACTTCTGGCTCAAGGAGGAGTGCCGTTGCGATGATGACACGCTGCTTCATGCCACCAGAGAGCTCATGTGGGTAGCGGTAGACTATCTCTGGGTCGAGGCCGACGAGTTCGAGGTACTTCTGGGCTCTGTCGAGGGCTTCTTCCTTGCTCATTCCCTTGTGAAGTATGAGTGGCTCGGTCATCTGGTAGCCGACAGTGTAAACGGGGTTGAGGGCGTTCATCGCACCCTGGAATATCATCGAAATTTTCTGCCAGCGAATCTCCTTCCTGAGAACGTCCTCGGGAAGGCCGACTATCTCCCTGCCGTCAATCTTCACGCTTCCACTGACTATCTTGCCAGGAGGAGTCGGCATTCCCATAAGGGTAAAACCAAGGGAGGACTTGCCGCATCCGCTCTCACCGGCAAGTCCCAGCACTTCACCCTTTCTGAGGTTGAAGGATATGTTGTCGACGGCCTTGACGACACCCTTGCTGGTGAAGTAATACATCTTGAGGTCTTTAACTTCAAGCACGTTCTTAGCCATTCATACCACCTCACAGCCTCCTGAGTCTCGGGTTGAGTATCTTATCGAGGGCCGTACCGATGAGGACGAAGGTAAGGCCGACGACGGCTATCCCAAGTCCGGGCGGAAGGACCCACCACCAGTAGCCCTTGGTGGTCGCCGATTGCGCCTGTGCCGCGTTGAGTATCTGTCCCCACGTTACCGCGCTTGGATCACCTATACCAAGAAAGCTCAGCGAAGCCTCGGCTATAACCGCACCCGGAACGCTGAGTGCTATGACAGCGAAGGCGTACGGCAGTAGCTGCGGGAGGATGTGCTTGAAGATAATCCTTCCGTTGCCCGCTCCGAGGGCCTTGGCCGCCTCGATGTACGTCTGCTCCTTGATCTGGAGGGCCATACTTCTCGCAATCCTGGCTATTCCCATCCATCCGAAGATGACCAGCAGCAGTACTATGAACCAGAGAGTAACGTGGCCGAGGGTGGCTCCAATGAGGATAAGTATCGGCAGGCTCGGAATTGAGGCGAATATCTCGTTGATACGCATCATGATCTCGTCGGAGTTTCCTCCGAGGTATGCACTGGTGACTCCGTAGATTAGGCCTATAACCGTGCTGAGGACTGAAACGAGTATACCTATCGTCAGTGAAACCCTGCTACCCCAGATGATTCCGGCCCATAGATCCCTGCCGAGGTAGTCGGTACCCATCGTTCCATAGCTCCTGCCGAGGAAGGTGACCTTAAGGTTATCGTAGATGACCTGATTGTACTTAGGAGCAGGGTTGTTAATCTTGAGTATGAGCTTGTACTGGCCGTGAAGTGGCTGCGGGTTGGCTATTATGTCACTCACGTTCATTCCCGGCTCAACCTTGGCGAACATCGGAGCAACCATGTCGCTGATGAGGATTGTTTCAAGGGGTACCTCGAACATCGTTATCTCCCTTCCCTCAGTAACGTTCACGAGCCATATGTACACGTTGGTTGAAATGGTACTGTCCCTGCCGATGGAGATAGTGGTGCCCGAGCTGAGCTGCTTGTTGGTGAGGAGCGGGATGGTCTTTCCATCGGGCCTGAGAAGGTACACATCCATGGTAGGCGCTTTGGAAGGAGCGTTGAGCGTGACGTTCAGACCTCTAATGATGATTCCCTGGGGTCCAAGGATGTGCTTTTCGGGGAAGAGGTAGTCCGCCTCTATCACGGTTAGGGTATCGCTCGGGTGGCTGATCTTAAGGTCGTTGGCATAGTAAACCTCCTGGGGAACGAGCTTCTGGGAAGTGAACATGTTGTACCAGGTGGGAGGAACGTTCTTCGGATTGTCCTCCCAGTAGGCTGAACTCCTCCACTTCTCAGGGAGGTCAGGCATAGTGGTGTACGGTGCCGTGAGTGCGACCAGGACAAGAATGACAAGGAGAATGACGCCGGCTATACCGGTCTTCTCCCTCTTAAACTCTTCAAGGAATTCCTTAAATCCTTCTTTGACGTCGACCCATCTCATCGTGAATCACCTCACATCTTGGCGGAAGCACCGACCTTGACACGCGGGTCGAGGAATCCGTAGACCATGTCGGCGAGGACGACTCCCGCAAGGTAGAGCACCGTGAAGAAGTACGTCAGGCCTATGAGGAGGTTGGTCTCGTTCTGCTGAAGGGCGACCCAGTAGAGCCTGCCCATTCCAGGGTAGTTGAAGACGAGCTCACTGATGATGGCACCGCCGAGCGAACCGAGGAGGGCGAAGATGATCATGGTGACTATCGGCGGGGCAGCGGCACGGAGGGCGTGTCCGTAGATAATCTTGTGCTCGGGAACACCCTTGGCTCTGGCGGCCATGATGAAGTCCTCCTGGAGGGTGCCTATCATGATGTTCCTGGTAGTCCAGGCCCAGCCACCAAAGACGACGAAGACGTAGGTGAAAACCGGAAGGGCAAGCTTCCAGAGGACATCCTTAACGTGCTCCCATCCGGTGAGCTGCGGGTCGAACATTGAACTGAGAGGGAACCAGCCGAGCTTGAATGCAAATATCAGGAGGAACATCATTCCGGTCCACCACATCGGCAGACTGTAGGTGAGCAGTGCGAAGATTGACAGTCCCCTGTCGAAGACACTGCCCGCGTGCCTTGCCGCCCTAACGCCCAAGAAGATACCCAGAATGATAACAATTATTGTCGCGGTTGTGAAGAGCAGAATACTCCTTGGAACGGCTACCTTGATAATGTCAGAGACACTATTAGTTCCGAAGATAGGCATGCTCGTTGTTCCGAAATCGAGTTTTAGGGTACGAATGGACTTTCTGTAAACCTTCTGCCAGTATGGAATGTTCAGCTCGTACTTCTCCTCAAGAGATGCCTGTTTTTCGGCTTTGGCCTTTTCAAAGGCCTCTAAACCCTGGCTCTGCTTGATTTTAGCACCTTCCGTTCGTTCCCATTGCATCAGTTCCTCGTACATCTTGGAGCGGTTGCTCTCCTCGGCGACCTTGACGAAGAGCGCCGAGATAATAAACGTCACTATCAGTAGAACGAGAATGGCGTTCAGGATCCTAAACACCAGGTACTTTAGATACCCCATTTTTCCACCCCCACGTAGGTTGCTCGTGTTTAATGTATCTTTTTCAGCATTGTAAAACCGGCTTTATATATCTTACTGCATAGATGTGCACATTTTCATGGAAGTGCACTAAGAAGCCCAGAAAGAACCGTCAAAAACCATAAGAGTAAAATTTCAAAAAAGAGGGAAAGAACGAAACTACTTCACTTCTTCTTGGTGAAGTACCAGGCGGCCGCGGCTATGATGATTATCACCAGGCCAACGACGACGTAGGTGGTCGTGTTGCCTCCGCCGCTCGGGGTCGTGGTGGTCGTGGTTTCACTCGGCGTGGTGACTGTCGGCCCGGTCTCGCTTGAGGTCGTTGTGGTGGTAGTGCTGGTTATGTCATCCCAGGTGAGGCCTGAGATCTTCAGCATGACCTTGGCGAGGTCGTCGACGTGCTCCTTGGTCAGGAGGTCGAGCCAGAGGACACCCTCGGCACCGCTGCTGAAGGAGTAGGTCTTGTCGATGCCGTACTCCTTGCTCTTGGCGACGAGCTCACCCATGGCCCAGTAGAGCTCCCACGGGAGCTGTGGGTAGAACACGTAGAAGCCAGCGGTCATGTCGTCGGCCAGCGGGTGCTCGTAGGTACCGTAAACGACGTAGCCGTCGTCGGTCCACTGCCAGCCGAGTATGTTGGAGAGCGTTCCAGCGGTTCCACCGAGTGAGCTGTCGTAGTACGGGTCGTCGGCACCGTCCTGGTAGGCCCAGGTGTAGAGGAAGGCTATGTAGTACTTGAGGTCGTCGATGTTGCCCTTAACGCCGTTGTGCCACTCGCCGAAGTCGCAGGTGACCTTAACCTTAACGACAGCCTTCTGGCCAGCGTTGGCTGGGATCCAGCCCTGTGTCTGGTTGTAGATGACGGCATCGTCCGGAACGGTAAACTCACCGCGCTCGAGCTCCCACTTGCACCTGTACGGGCTGACGATACCGTCGAAGTTCGTGGTGGCACCGTAGTCCCTGATGAGGTTCCAGACGCGGACGCTGTAAACGTCACTCAGACCGCCGACTGGGTTGAAGGCGCTCATGAACATGGCACCGGTTGAAGCGAACTGGGCGATCTTAAGGTGCTTGTCCGGGGTCTCGGCAGTCATAATGCTCCAGCGCTGGCCGATACCGGTGCTGGCCTCGGGGGTAATCTTAACAACCCTCTGCTTGTTGGCCGGGTAGAACTCCCAGGTCTCAATGAGGAAGACCCTCTCGCTCTCGAGGATTCCAATGAGCATGCTGATCTTCTGGAGGTCCCAGTACTGGTCAGCGTTGGTTATCTTGATCGGCTCGTCCGGAATGAGGTCGTCGTGGATGTACGGAGTGCCCTTGGCGCCCTTGGTGGTGAAGTAGGTCAGCAGGTAGGTGAGCTCCTCCTCGGTCCACTTGAGCATCGGCCCGAGGCTGTCGGCGCTCTTGTAGTAGGTGGTTCCGATCTTCTGGAGTCCTGCATCAACGTCACCGTCTCCAAGGTACTTGAGAGCATCCTCAACAGTGACGGTGTTTATGTGCTTCGGATCAACGGCGCCGGGGACGTAGCCGTACCAGGCGGCGTAGAACCAAGCTGTGTAGTCGTCAATCCAGACGCTCGGGATACCGCTGGTACCCCATCCACCGGTGTAGATGTTCCACTCGTAGTTGCTCGGCGGCTTGGCGAAGACGACCTGACCGGCCTTCTGCCTGTCCCACTCAAGCCTGTCAACCTTGAAGCCAACCTTCTTCTCAAGGAGGTCGGCAACGTAGAGACCAATCTCGTGCCTCTCATCCTCGATACGGATGATGAACTTGACCTCAACCGGCTCGCCGTCGAAGTACCACATTCCCTCCTTCTTCTCGAGGGTGTGTCCGTACTTGGCAACTTCCTGGGCTGCCTCCTGCATAGCGTTGCCGATTATCTTGAGAGCAAGCTCCTCGTTGCCGGCACCGCTGAGACCAAGGGCCTTGTAAACGGGCTCGAAGTACTTGTCGGCGGGGTGGCTGGGCCTTATGCATCCGAGCATCGGGGCACCGCTACCCTGGTAGATGTTCTGGACGATGTAGTCCCTGCTGATGAGCCAGTTCATGGCGAACCTGACCTGCCTGATGGCGAACGGGTTGAAGTAGACCTTGTCACCCACGGTGACGAGGGGGGCGTCCTTGTCCGGGTCGTGGTAGGTGTTGAAGGTCAGCTCGTTGTACGAGCTGGCGCTCTTGTACAGGTTGAGGTTGGCGAGAACGTCCTCACCGAGACCCTGGTACTTTCCTGCGGGGAACGAGAACATTCCGAGGTCGTACTCGCCCTTGGCGATCTGGAGGATAACGTTCTCAGGGTTCTGGACACCCTGGTACTCAATAACGTCGGCGTAACCGTCCTTTGGAAGGGTGTCGGTGAATATCTTCCTCGGGCCAGTAAACTTCTCAAGCTTGAGGTAGAGGTTCTCCGGAGAGTACATGACGAGCATGTACGGACCGTTGCTGATGACGAAGTGGCCGTACTTGAGGTACCACTGGAGGTCGGCCTTAAAGCGGGCCTTGGCCTCGTCGCTATTCAGCGGAATGTCCTTTGGAGTGTAGTCCGCTGCACTAACTGCATGGACTGAAAAAATACTAAACAGCATCAAACCCATAATAAACAATCCCAAAGCCTTCTTCATACTCCACTGCCTCCTTCACTTTTTGGCAATGTTGCCACATATGGTGTATAATGGCATGAAGATATACATTGAAAGCCTATTTAAGGGTTACGTTCTTGTAAAAGTCGCATTTTCAACAGAGGCATAACAAGGTTTGGATAAGCAATTTAATACTTGTTGAATCCCAGTTCTAGCATTGCGTTGTTAAAAATAGCGTGAAAGCCCTGTCTGCCACACTTATAGCATATTCGACCATTTACAGACTACATATAGTTGAGGAAAGCCCCAAAAATCGTTAGCGGCCAGTTTTATATTATCCTCTCCAGAGGAATATGCAAAAAACTTAAAATGGGCTAGCATCCATCCCAGTGCGGGCGCTATGTACGACTTCGTCTTAAGAGGGCGGCTCTTAAAGGATGGGAAAGTGATAGAAGGAAGCGTAGGCGTTCTTGATGGAAAAATTTCTCGAATATCCCTCGGTGAATTAAAAGGAGAAGAAGAGATTAAGATCGGCCGTGGGAACATCATCCTCCCGGGACTCATAGACGTTCACGTCCACCTGAGGGACTTCAAACAAAGAAGAAAGGAAACCGTGGAAACCGGTACGATGGCTGCCCTGCACGGGGGGATAACGGTCGTCTTTGACATGCCCAACACGGATCCACCCGTGGTTGATTCCGAGACCTTCCGAAGGCGGGCAGAGCTTTTCGCCAGAAAATCCTACGCCGACTACGCCCTGGGCTTCCTCATGAACGGTAACTGCACCGAGGCCAGAAGGGCCAATGCCGACTTTTACAAGATATTCATGGGTGCATCAACGGGCGGAATCTTTTCGGAGAACTTTGAGTCGGACTACTCCTGCTCTCCGGGCGTCGTTAGCGTCCACGCGGAGGACGCCGAGATCATCTCCTCAAACCCAGAGAGACCACCTGAGGCCGAGGTAAGGGCAATAAACAGGGCCCTGAACGTGGCGGAAAAATTGAAAAAGCCCCTCAACGTCTGCCACGTATCAACCACCGGCGGAATCGAAGCGATACTGCGGAGAAACCTTCCGTGGGTAAGCTTCGAGGTTACCCCCCACCATCTGTTTCTCACGAGGAGGGACTACGAGGGGAACCCGCTCCTCAAAGTTTATCCTCCGCTGAGGGACGAGGAGCACAGGAGGGCCCTCTGGGAGAACCTCTCGCGGGTTCCGATAATAGCGAGCGACCACGCACCCCATACGCTGGAGGACAAGGAATCGGGGGCGGCCGGGATACCGGGGCTAGAAACGGAGGTGGCACTTCTCCTCGACGCGGTGAACAGGGGAATGCTTGAGCTTTCGGACATCGTAGAGAAGATGCATACCAACCCGATTAGAACATTTGGAATAAGAAACAAGGGGTTCGAGGTCGGGAGGGATGCAGATTTTACCGTGGTAGATCTCAAGAGGGAATGGAAGGTAAAGCCGGAGGAGTTCTACACCAAAGCAAAGTGGAACCCCTGGGAGGGAAGAACGCTAAGGGGGAAGGTCGTGATGACGATTCTCCGCGGGAAAATCGTGATGGAGGAAGATGAAATCGTGGGAAAGCCGGAGGGGGTCAGGATAAATGCTGGAAAGGGTAACCCTTAGGGAAGTCTGGGACGTTGCCAGGGACGTTAAAGCCTTCCGCTTCGATAAGAGGCTCGAATTTACCGCCGGACAGTTCATAATGGCCTGGCTTCCGGGAGTCGGTGAGAAGCCCTTCAGCCTGGCCTGGAGGGACTTGATAGTCGTCAAGCGCGTTGGCCCCTTCACGTCGAGGCTCTTCGAGCTGGCTGAGGGAGACCACCTCTGGATCCGCGGGCCCTACGGCAGGGGCTTCGAGCCAGAGGGGGAAAAGGTAGCGCTCCTCGGCGGCGGCATAGGAATTCCACCACTCTACGCCTTCGCGAGGCAGTACCGGGGGATATTCGAGGGAGTGAGCCTGATATACGGTGCGAAAAGCCGGGAGGAGCTTGCGCTGATGGACATTGAAGAGTACGTGGACGAAGTTATAATCACCACCGACGACGGCTCCGCTGGCAGAGAGGGCTTCCCAACGGACGTGCTGGCGGAGAGAAAGAGCGAGTTTGACCAGGTCTACGCCTGCGGTCCGGAGCCGATGCTCAAAGCGGTGCTGGAGGTTATGAACTACGAGAACGTCCAGGTTTCGGCGGAGCGCTACATGAAGTGCGGGATAGGTATCTGCGGCTCCTGTAACCTCGGAAAGTACCTCGTCTGCCGCGACGGGCCGGTTTTCGACGGCTTCCAGCTCAGGGGATTGTTCTGACCAATCAGGTTTTTAAACCCCTTTTCCCACCCCCGGCCGGTGAGAGAATGAAGAAGATGAGCTGGGAGGAGTTCGCGAGGAGCATGGGTGTGGAGCCGCAGGTTCTTGAGAACAGGGAGGCGAGACTTCTAAAGAGGTTCGTGATGGATCTGAAGTTCCCCACCCACTGTCAGGGCTGTCAGGGTCTCGACCTTAGCAACCCCAACCCCGTTCACCATCCGAGCTACGAGCTCACGCCGGCGTGCAACCACGACTGCATATTCTGCTACTCAAACGTCGCGGTGAAGCTCGGAAAGGCCCCAAAGCCCGGCTACTACGGCTGGGAGAGGCCATACGCCATAACCGTTTCACAGTACGGCGAGCCGCTCATAAGCCCGCGCATAGTCGAAGTGAACAGGATGCTCCGCGAGCGCTTTCCGGAGGCGAGGCTCGACCTCCAGACGAACGGTTCCCTTCTCACCGAGGAGCTGTGGGAAAAGCTCGACTTCGACCTCGTGATGATAAGCCTCGATGCATCGACGAGGGAAAAGCACCTCAAGATCACCAACGCCGACACCTTCGATGCCGTCGTGAACGCCCTCAGGATAGTCGGAAGAGACAAGAGCGTCCGCTCGGCTGTGAGGACCATCTTCATGCCGGGCATAAACGACGAGGACATACCAAGGATAGCGGAGCTTGCCTCTTCCCTCGGAATAGACGAGATGATGCTCCAACCCCTCACGATTCACGAGCTGAACGTCGAGCGATTGAAAAAGGCCGGCCTCGACTTCGAGCGGGCAGAGAGCATAAGGTACTACCTGAAGGTCGCAATGGAGGCGAAGGAGTACATAGACGTCCGCATAAGCGGCTGTCAGCTCGCGGTGTACCGGACGATGGACCCGCTCACGCTCTTCAGCGCGCGGCGAGTGGCCAGAGACGTCGCCCCTGCGATGAAGAGGGAGAAGGCCGAATAAACCTTTTATCCCCAAACGCCCTAACGTACCAGGGGATAACATGGTTAGGGAGCTGTTCGCGTTCCTCCTCCTGACGGCGTTTCTCTTCATCAACCTATCCCTGATGCTGATGAGGGCCCTCGGAAGCCTGACCGGGATGGCCTGGAGAAAGGTCCTGAGGCTGGACATCCCCGAGAACGAGAAGAAGGGCATCGAGAGGCTCTACACCCTCGTCTGGATAGCCGTTGGAATCTGGGGGGCATGGAAAGCTTGGGGGGCCAGCTGGAGCGCGGCCGTTTTCGCCTTCCTCGCCTTCAGGAGCGGGGCAAACATCACGAGAACCCTCGTCTACGGCCTCCACGACCAGAGGGTCATAGAGAAGTACACGGAGGACAGCAGGATACTCGGCATCGTTGGAACGGCTACCAAGCTGTCGATACTGCTCGAAACGGTCTTCGTCGTCGCCTTCGCCCTCGCCTACAAGGCCCTCTCGGCAACGCTCAGCCCGAACGGCATGGGCGCCAACACCTTCATCCTCTCGCTCTGGCTGGTTGGTCTGGCGTTTGGCCTCATTTTCGGCTGGTTCATAGCCAGGAACAACCGCGGAATACTCCTGAGGAACGCCATAGCGACGGTCGGCTTCTTCGCCACCCGGAAGGGTAAGAGGAAGACCGATGAGACCGTGAAGAAGGCGAAGGGCACCACGGGGAAGCTCAAGTCTAAGGTGCCAAAACTGCCCAGATAAAGCTTTTAAGAGCTTTCTTCTCCCTCCCCATCATGCTAAGGTGTTCACTCTGCGTTCACGACGAGAGGACGGCGAAGATAGACATCATCGACGGAAGGCCGATATGCAGGGAGTGCCAGGTTTACCTGAGACACCCGGTGGACCGGGAAAGGATCCGCGCCGAGCTGGAGGAGCTTATGAAGGACGTGGACAGGGCAATAGTTGCCTACTCCGGCGGAAAGGACAGCGTTGTGGCTCTCTATCTGGCAAAGGAGGTTTTCAAGGTCCCGGAGCTGGAGGCGGTGATGATAGACCACGGGCTGATGGCGGGGGAGGCCATAGAGAACGCCAGGAGGATAGCCAGGGCGCTGGACGTTCCGTTCACCGTTCTTCGCTACGATTACTCCGACATCTTCCGCGAGGCCCTTCTCAAGGCAGAATCGCCCTGCAGGCGCTGCTCCAAGAGGACAATGGAGAAGCTGAGAAAGTACGCCCTCAAAAACGGCTATAAGTACATCATCACCGGGCACGAGCTTCCCTTCGGCCACCACCCCTACAGGCTCATGAGCGGGGGAGTGGTTCAGATACGGCTCCTCTCCATGATGACCGAGGGGGAGAGGCTTAGGATACTTGAAAGGCTCCCCTTCGAGTTCCCCGAGCTGCCTGGCTACACCACCAACTGCCTCGTCCTCGGGCCGGCCCTTGAGCGCTACTGGGAGAAGCACGGCCACAGCTTCGAGCAGAGGCGGATAGCCGCGCTGGTGCGCTACGGCCTGATGGACAGGGAGAGAGCGGAGAGGGAGCTCGCAAGGCCCACCGTGCCGGAGGAGCAGTGGAGGCTTGTGATGGAACGGCTGGGTATAGACCTGATGCCATAGGGCGGATATTTTAGGGCACCATCTGGAACCCATTGTTACGATTCTCGCTTTAAAGTTTCTCCGTCAATTAGTTGTTAGAAGGTTAACACCCATATGCATCAGATTTTTAAAGGTTTACACCAACGTAAAACAGGGGGTATTGATGAGCGGAAGATGGCATCTGTACCTTAAGGTGCTCATTAAAAACCTGGCCCTGTTCGTAATCGGTGTGCTGATTCTTGATTATCTGGCCGTGCTCGGACACGTCAACGCGGAGCTGTACAACAGCGATGTCTACGGGGACTACCTCGACATGGTCAGCCACCTTCCGGAGAGCGTCAAGAAGGTCATAGAAAAGCACGTTAGCCTCGAACAGCTGGCAAAGGAGATGGCGATGGAGGCTCTGGGAATATCCAGTAAGAGGGAACTCATGAAGGACCACCTCGAGGTGGTGTATCACTTCTTCGCCAATCCCCACGAGAAGACCAAGGCCGGCTACGAGTACTATACGTACATCCTGAAGAGCCTCCTCCTGGTTATCTTCACGGAGCTGTTCATACTGACTTTCGGCCTTTATCTGGGCCTCCGGGCCGGCTACAGGGGTGGGTGGGCCGATAGATTCTTGTCCGTCCTTACCCCGCTGTTTTCGGCCATACCCTCCTGGTTCATAGCAGTGGTACTTCTCTACACGCTTTACTGGAAAGCTTCCCTCCTCCCGATAGATTTCGAGGGCCACCTCAGGAACGTTTCAATAAACGGAGGTTCCCTTCCATTGGCGTACCTCATGGGACTTCTCCTGCCGGTTCTGACGTTGGTGGTTGCAATGATATGGGAGTACGCCTTCAACGTGAGGAACCTCATCAAGTTCGAGAGCAACGAGGGACACGTCCTGTACGACAGGGCGAGGGGCCTGCCTGACAGAAGGATAATGAGGAAGCTCCTGAGAATGGCTTTGCCAGCTTTCCTCACCTTTACTACTTACAACTTCCTGGAAATCCTGATGAGCGCGTTCGTTGTGGAGATTATATTCAACATTCACGGCGTGGGCTGGATACTCGTAAGCTCGTTCAGGATGGGGCACGGCGTGAACGGTGTGACCTTTTATTACAGCAGCTACGGTGTTTTCTTCGCGGCCTTCGTGATGATGCTCTTTTACTTCATAAACGCGGTCGTCATGGAGTCGCTCTACATACACCTCGACCCCAGAACCGGAAGGGAGGGGCGCAGATGAAACGCGTATCCCTCAAGATAAAAATCGCCACCGCTATACTCCTGTTCTACCTCCTGGCCGCCGTAATGGGGCCAAACGTGGCCAACAAGGAGGCGATAGACAATTGGAACAATAAGATGTACTGGTCGGACAATCCAAAGCTCGTGCCTCCGGAGTGGATCAACCTCCTCGGAAAGAATCTCCCTCCAACCGAGAACATGGAGCCCTCAAGGATTGAGGGGAACGTTTACACCTACGAGTACAACTTCCACTATTCCGAGGCGCCGCAGGACATAATCGTTTACAGCGAGTTCCCCCAGGAGATCACGATAAACCTGACCCTCCCCAACGGCAGGGAGTACACGCTGTATCGGGGAATCTCAAGGAGCAAAATAAGGCTCGGCATGATGTTCGTGACCATGAAGATGATAGCCCAGGAGAGGGGGCTGAACTACACCGACTCCGACCTGATCTTTGGGGGAGGTTTAGATCCAATATTCATCGGCAAAGATGGCCCTGAGGAGGGCACCTACGTGCTTGAAATAACGGCCGAGAGGAAACCAGAGGTTCGGGTGCTTGGGAAGTCCTACGGAATTCTCGGAACGGACTCAATTGGAAGGGACATCTGGCAGGGTTTCATTTGGGGCCTCCGGGAGACGATGGTCATGGTGGTCGCCGTTGGCCTAACCGCCGTTGTTGTGGGTGCTACACTTGGCGTTCTGAGCGCCCTTTCGGGCATTGTGGGGGTAATAACGGACGGTCTTACGAAGCTTTCAACCATACTGCCCCTGGTTCCCGTGATGGTGATGATGGTTCCCATCACCGGTAAGGTCACCTACGGGGGACACCTGGAGGTGCCCTTCTGGAGCTTTGTCCTCGTAATGGGACTGCTCCTGTTCGGTAAGATCGCAAGGAACGTCAGGGCGCTCGTTGAGACCGAGCTGAGCAAGGAATACGTTGAGTCCGCGGTAAGCCTTGGGGGTTCGAGATGGTGGATACTGAAGCACCACATATCCAGGGCCGTTCTACCCTACAGCGTCTACCAGTTCTCGATAGTCATGCCGAAGGTCGTTGCCCTGGTATCCCTGCTGGGCTTCTTTGAGGCCGTACCTGGTTTCAACTGGGGAACACTGCTTGGAAGCATGATAACCGAGAACCAGCTCTTCAGCATGGCGTGGTGGATAGTCCTGCCCATCGGGGTGGCGCTGGCGTTCTTTGCCATGGCGTTCGTGCTGATAAACCTGCACATGGAGGAGGAGTTCTCAGTCAGATGAGGGACCCGACAAAAGCGTCAGCCCCACGCTCAGCAGGGTTATGGCAATGGAAGGGGAGAGCGGCCACCACCACAGGGTGTAGATGGCGTTCTGGGAAAAGGCTTCCGCCACGAAGGAGCCCCAGTTAACGCCCGGGATTATCTGGAAGAGGCCGAGTATTGAAATAACCGCTATCATCTGGGCGAAGAGCAGGGTGGAGTAGGAGAGCGCGTAGGGGAGAACGGCCCTCATCACGTGCCGCAGGATTATCTGGAGGTCACTTGCCCCCAAGGCCCTGGCGGACTCTATGTACTCCTGAACCTTCTCATGCATGACGATGCCCTTGACGGCGCTGGCGAACTTGCCCACCAGCAGGAGGGCGAGTATTGAGGCGAGTTCAACGGTTCCCATCTCAAGCTTTCCGTGAAAGCCCGTCGAGGAGAGGACGAAGATTATCGCTATCGCCAAGGGAAGGTAAGGGACCGCGTTGAGTGCCTCAAGAACCACCGAGATCACGTCGCCGAGCTTCGTCTCGTAGTAACCAGACCCGACCCCAAGGGCTATCCCCACGACAATGACGAGAACAGTTGTCAGGAACGCAAGAATTAGCGTGTTCACGGTCGAGCCCACGAAGCCGACCCAGAGATCCCTGCCCTTGTAGTCCGTTCCAAGCAGGCCGTAGGCATCCCCGATTAGCTGTGCCTCGATGCCGGCCGGGTGCACCTGGACGGTGTAGTTTCCGGGGAGGGGGTTTCGGTTTTCATCCATGAAGAGTGCCTGTGTGGGGGTTAGGAAGGCCATGTCCTCCCGCCGGAGGCCGAGGACTTCAAGGGCAAAGCGCCTCGCCTGGAGGGCCAGTTCGGTGTTGGAGTTCACGCTTGTGGTTCCGTTTATCTCCGCACTCAGACGAACCACCCTGCCGTCCGGCCGGAATATCGTGATGGAAACGTCCCCGGTGCCCCTGAGGATAAGGTTAACCGGTGCTTTTTGCGTCACGGTGTACTCAATTCCCCCTCTGAACTCAACGGAGCCCGAGTCGCCGAGCCACGCCGGCCTGGCCCCCTTCGGGTAGTCCACCCAGAAGAGGTAGTTGTCCCAGTTGGCGAGCTTCTCCATGTCCAGCGTGGCGTAGGACAGGGCTGTGAAAATCATGAAGGCAGCGACCATCAGCGCACCCAGCCTTCTCTTCATGCCACTCCCCTCGGCTCAAGCTTTATCGCCAGTAGCTCCACGGTCAGGGAAACCAGAAAGTTCAGGAGAACCAGGGTAACGACCACGAAGGCGAACGTCTTGGGGTAGAAGAACACGCTGTCGGGGGTTATCACCAGGGCGGAGGCGAGGATAGTCCCGAGGCCGTTGAGCCTGAAGAGGTAGTCAACGACGAGGATGAGCGTCTGTATCTCTATGAAGTTCTGAAGCCAGACGTGGAGCACCGGGACGATGGATGCCCTCACCACGTGCCTTTTGACCCTCCTCTCGGGAAGGCCCATGGCCTTCTTTGCCTCAACGTAGGGCTGTGCGAACTCCTCCCTCATTACCACCGTTATTCCCTCTGCCAGCCCCCATGACGCCACCAGTAGAACGGAAAGAACCGGGAAAATGAAGTAAGCGAGGGTCTCCACGCCCGAACCCTTGAGGCCGTTGGCGAGGTCTGAGGGAATCGGGGAGTAGATTATGATTAGGAAGAAGAGAACAACGAAGAACCAGACAGGGATTCCGTTGAAGGTTCTCGCCGCCATCTGAAGGAAGCCGTAGAAGCGTTCGCTCCTCACGGCCTTGAAGGAGAGAAGAAGTGCAAGAAAAACGACCGATACATCTGCCAGGAGCAGGAACAGCAACGTTCTGTATATGTACCCCCAAGAGGGCGTGGCAGTTCCATAGAGATAGTTCCACGAACTATGTCCCCCGGAGGACAGAAAGAGGTCCCTTAGGGTGGCAGCCATGTACTTCAAACCCACGTGGAGCGAGGACATACCAAGCTCGGGATGGTTCCTGGGGGCAATGTATCTGACGTAGTACTCCATCGGATCCATACCCAGCTTTTCCGCCGCGGCTATTACCTTGCCGGCGTTTGGGTTGTACTGAAAGAAGTCAATGGCCTCAAGGTACGCCCTCTTCTCGACGACACCCTTCACGGCATAGCCGAGCACGAAGGCAATCAGCAGCGTCACCACGGCGTACCTGATTACTATCCTCCTCAGGGACAATGCCCCACCCCCGGCTGAAGGAGTGAGTACGTTGTCTAACGCATGATGGTAAAAATTCCCAACAACGTTTATAAAGTTTTATCATTAACCAAACACTGCGCAATAAGTTCTACAACTGAAAAACGATAGAAAGGAGATGTCACTTAATGTAATCCATGACCATCCTGCGGGCGAGGTTTAGGACTTCTTCCCGTGACACTTTGAAACCACCGCCCCTCGCCAGAACCTTGCTGCCCCCACCGCCGCCTCCGACCTTGGATAAAACGGTCCTCAAAAGGTCGTTCATGGAGATGCCTTCTACTGCTCTGTTCTTGGCGAATATCACGTAGTTCTCACCGGCCACGAGGGCAATGGTCCCCGGATTCTTGTCAACGAGGTGGACGACGAACGCCTGGGCGTCCTTCATGGGGGCGTCCTCAAGGTAAGAGACCACCCTGATCCCGTTGATTTCTTTGGCGTCCCTCAGCAGCGCCCTGGCCTTCCATCTCCACAGCTCCCTTCTGAGGGCGTCCTTCTCCCCTTCCAGCTTCTCAAGCTCTGCCTTCAGCTCTCCCACGCGCTCGGCCAGCGGGCGGTTCTTGTTGGGCATCTCATCAAGGCTCAGCCAGTAATCAGCAATGAGCTCATCCAAGTACTTCAGCGCCCTGTTTCCGCAGGCGAACTCTACCCTCCACAGCTTCTTGCTCTTCCGGTAGAAGTTGACGACCTTTATCAGGCCAACCTCGCGGGTACTTTTCACGTGGGTTCCACCGCAGGGGATGACGTCAACCCCTGGAATTGAAACTATCCTTATCGGGGGCTTTACCTTGTCGGATAGCTCCTTTCTGAGTTTCCTTCTCAGCTCCTCGGGAAGCTCATCGTAAACCTCCACCTCCACCGGGAGGTCTGACCAGACAACGGCGTTCGCTTTCCTCTCGACTTCAAGAATTGCCTCCCACGTGAGCTCGCCGGGATAGTCAATCTCTATCTTGTTGTATCCCTCAAATATCTGGAAGCCAGTCGTGTTGGCGTCGTGGAGCTCCTTGAAGACCGCCGACAGTATGTGCTGTCCCGTGTGCTGGCGCATGTTCTCGTAGCGCCATTCAGCGTCGAGGAGAAGCCTGACCGGCTCGCCCGGCTCGGGAAGACGGCCCCCAAGCCTGCCCTCATGCCATATTTCGTCCTTGCCGTAGACCTTTTCAACGATTATCCTGAAGCCCTCGCCGGCTATTACCCCTCTGTCGGAGAGCTGGCCGCCGCCCTCGGGGTAGAATATCGTCCTGTCGAGCAGGACTCTCACCTTTCTACCGGCCCTCTCAACACTCTCGACGGTCGCACCTGCCTCCCAGAGGTAGGCGTTCTTGTAGAACAGCTTTTCCGTCATGTCACCACCGCAAGAAAAATGGAAGCCGAAGATAAAAGGCTTGTTGCCTCACGAGCCCTCGGCCTGGGCCCTGGCCTCTATCAGGGCCTTGACCCTCTTCAGCCTGAAGAAGTTCTCGCGCTCCATCTCGTCCAGCCTCTGCTTGATGAACTTCACCGTTGCCTCCATCCTCGGGATTATGATGTATTCGAGGGCATTGACGCGCCTCTTGGTGACCTCTATTTCCTTTGCCAGCCTCTTGAGGGTCTCCTCCACCTCGGCCAGGCGGACGGCTAAATCGAGAACCTCTTCGAACTTCTCGGCCGCGAGGTCCACCCTGGCCGAGCTGGACACGAGTGCGTAGCCGCGCTCGTTGGTGCTCCTCCTGAAGGATTCCGCCTCGATTAGAGGAACAGGAACGCCCATCACGTTCCTTCTCTTTATTTCAACCTCCCTGTTGGGCTTGACGGAGAGGCCTATTTCCCTGAGGCGCAGCGTTCCGACGTCTATCTCTGCCGCCTGAAGAGCCGCGAAGGCCTCGGCCATCTTCATACCCAGCTCCTCGCGCAGGCTAAGGGCCTCGTCGTATATGGTGAAGAACTCCATGACGAGGGCGTCCTGCTTGTCCTTGAGGAGCTTGTGGCCCTTCTTGGCCAGCTTGATGCGCCTCTTGAGGTTCAGGAGCTCCATACGGGTGGGCTTGACGTTGAGCAGCTCTGCCATCTCGACCACCTAAGGGTTGAAGGGAGGTCAGCCCTCCCTCTTCCTGTACTTGGGGTGGTACTTGAGGATGTACTCCTTCCTCACACGCTTGAGCTCGCTCTCCGGAAGCTCAGCGAGAAGCTCCCAGCCGAGGTCAAGGGTCTCGAAGATGCTCCTGTCCTCGTCGTAGCGCTGGGCGACGAACTCCCTCTCAAACCTGTCCGCGAACTTGAGGTACTTCCTGTCGGTCTCGCTGAGGGCCTCTTCACCGACCACCGCAACGAGGTCTCTAAGCGACCTCCCCTCGGCGTAGGCGGCGTAGAGCTGCTGGCTGAGCTGCGGGTGGTCCTCCCTGGTCATTCCCTTACCGATACCGTCCTTCATCAGACGGCTGAGTGAGGGAAGGACGTCAATCGGCGGGTAAATTCCTTTTCTGTGAAGCTCCCTGCTGAGGACTATCTGGCCCTCGGTGATGTAGCCGGTGAGGTCTGGAATCGGGTGGGTAATATCGTCGTCCGGCATCGTTAGGATGGGCACCTGGGTTATGCTTCCCTTCCTGCCCCTGACACGGCCGGCACGCTCGTAGATGGTAGCCAGGTCGGTGTACATGTAACCTGGATAACCGCGCCTGCCTGGAACCTCTTCACGGGCGGCCGATATTTCACGCAGAGCTTCCGCGTAGTTGGTCATGTCCGTGAGGATGACAAGCACCTGCATGTCGTAGTCGAATGCGAGGTACTCCGCAACCGTGAGCGCCATGCGCGGGGTGATGATTCTCTCTATTGCCGGGTCGTCGGCGAGGTTGAGGAACAGGACTGCCCTCTCTATCGCACCGGTCTCCTCGAAGCTCTTCTTGAAGAAGTTGGCCTCTTCGTAGGTGATACCCATCGCTGCGAAGACCACCGCGAACTGCTCCTCCTCACCGAGAACCTTTGCTTGCCTCGCTATCTGCGCGGCCAGCATGTTGTGTGGCAAACCCGAACCGCTGAATATCGGGAGCTTCTGGCCGCGGATGAGGGTGTTCATGCCGTCTATGGCCGAAACACCGGTCTGGATGAAGTCCCTCGGGTAGGCTCTCGCGACCGGGTTGAGGGGAGCGCCGTGAACGTCGCGCCTGTCCTCCGGGATGATCTCGGGCCCGCCGTCTATGGGCTTTCCGATGCCGTTGAATACCCTGCCGAGCATGTCCATGGAAACCGGAACCTTGAGGGTCTCTCCGGTGAACCTGACGCGCGTCGTCTTGACGTCCAGATCGCGCGTTCCCTCGAAGACCTGGACTATGGCCATGTCCTCTCTGGCCTCAAGCACCTGGCCCTTTCTCTTCTCACCGCTTTCAGTTTCGATCTCGACAACCTCACCGTAGGCGACGCCCTTGACCCCCTGGACTATCATGAGAGGCCCGTAAATCTTGCTAACGGTCGAGTACTCCATTCCAGGCATCAGCATCACGCCCCGTACTTCTTAAAGAGCTCTTCAAACTGAGCGTTGGTCTCGTCTATGAGTGCGGCAACCTTCTCGATCTCCGGCTCGAACTTCATACGGCCTATCTTCTCCCTCACCGGGAGCTTGGCTATCTCGTCAACCGGGACTCCCCTGTCAACGGCCTCCATTGTCTTCTCGTAGAAGTTGAGTATAACGCGCATCATGGTGACCTGCTTCTTCGGTGGGCAGTAGGTGTCAACCTCATCAAACGCATCCTGCTGGAGGAAGTCCTCACGGAGCATCCTCGTGACTATGAGCACTGCCTTCTCCCTCTCGGGAAGCGCGTCGGGACCGACGATCCTGACTATTTCCTGGAGCTCGGCCTCCTTCTGGAGGAGCGCCATTGCCTGGTCGCGCATCTTCCTCCATTCTGGGTCAACGTTCTCGTGCCACCAGTCCTGGATGGCATCGATGTAGAGGGAGTAGCTCCTGAGCCAGTTTATTGCCGGGAAGTGCCTCCTTCTCGCGAGGTCAGCGTCGAGCGCCCAGAAGACCTTGACGACACGGAGGGTGTTCTGGACGACCGGCTCGCTGAAGTCACCGCCGGGCGGCGAGACTGCACCGATGACGGAGACACTGCCTATCCTCTCGTCGCTTCCGAGGGTGACGACGCGACCGGCACGCTCGTAGAACTCGGCAATCTTGCTCGCGAGGTAGGCCGGGTAACCCTCCTCACCGGGCATCTCCTCAAGCCTTCCAGAAATCTCACGGAGCGCTTCCGCCCACCTGCTCGTCGAGTCGGCCATCAAAGCCACGTCGTAGCCCATGTCCCTGAAGTACTCGGCTATGGTGATTCCAGTGTAGATGGAAGCCTCACGCGCAGCGACGGGCATGTTTGAGGTGTTAGCGATGAGAACGGTTCTCTCCATGAGGGGCTTTCCAGTCTTCGGGTCCTTGAGCTTGGGGAACTCCTCAAGGACATCGGTCATCTCGTTACCGCGCTCACCGCAGCCGATGTAAACGACCACCTGCGCGTCGCTCCACTTGGCCAGCTGGTGCTGGGTGACGGTCTTGCCCGAACCGAAGGGGCCCGGAATTGCAGCGGTACCGCCCTTGGCCTGGCTGAAGAAGGTGTCTATCGTTCTCTGTCCGGTGATGAGCGGAACCTCCGGCGGGAGCTTGGTCTTGTAGGGCCTCTTGACACGGACCGGCCAGCGGTGGTACATCTTGAGCTCCTCGATGCTTCCATCGGGCTTCTTGACCTTGGCTATGACCTCCTCGATGGTGTAGTCGCCCTCCTCGGCGATCTCGACAATCTCACCCTCCACCCATGGCGGGACGAGGATTCTGTGCTCGATGATGCTGGTCTCGGGAACGACACCGAGGATGTCACCGCCGACGACCCTGTCGCCGACTTTAACCTTCGGCGTGAAGTGCCACTTCTTGTCCCTCGGCAGGGCCGGGGCGGTGAGACCCCTCGCTATGAAGTCTCCGCTCAGCTCCCTGAGAACCTCAAGCGGCCTCTGGATTCCGTCGTACATCGCGGTGAGCAGTCCCGGGCCGAGCTCGACGCTCAGCGAAGCACCGGTTCCCTCAACCGGCTCGCCCGGCCTTATGCCTGCCGTTTCCTCGTAGACCTGGATGACAGCCCTATCACCCTCAAGGCGGATTATTTCTCCTATGAGTCCCATTTCGCCGACGCGAACGACCTCGTACATCTTGGAGCCCTTCATTCCGTCGGCAACGACGAGCGGACCGGTAACGCGAATTATCCTTCCCATTTCCCTTCACCTCTTAAGCTCAACACCAATTGCCCTTCTAACTATCTCCTTGATGGCCTCTTCACCGAGCCTGGAGCCGGACTTGTCCGGCACCTGAAGGATGATTGGAACCGTAACCTCCGGAAGTTCAACCTTCTGGACAAATCTCTCGGTTATCAGGATTATTCCGATGTCGTCCCTCTCAACGAGCTCCTTCAGCTTGTTCCGGAGCCTCTCCATATCAAGCGGTGTATCGTCGAAGGAATAAACCTCGTGGGCACCGGCCAGCCTGAAGCCGAGCGCGGTGTCCTTATCGCCAAGCACGGCTATCTTCATGCAACATCACCCGCGAGTTCCTTTATCCTCTCAGGGTGAACACCGTCCTCGATGAGCTTCGCTATCGCCCTGAGCTTTCTGACCTCCCTCTCCCTCTGAAGGATGTAGCTGAGGGGAGCGGCAACGCTGAGCGGATAGAACCTGTTGAGCTCGTTCATCCTCTCGAGTATGTGCCTCTCAAGGGCCCTCTCAAGGACGCTTAGATCCCTCTCGACCTCTTCCCTGACGTCCCTGATGACCTTTCCGTACTTGGTGGAGTCCAACTCGGCCAGCGCCATGCTCAGGTCATCGACGTGGAGGAGCGGGTCAAGTTTTATGCTCCCACCAGGAATTACCAGGGGCCTTATCTCCTCCGCGGTCATTCCGGCGGCTTTGGCCCTGAGAACGGTGAGAATGTTGGTCTTGTCTATTTTGAGCCTGACGAACTCCTCAAGGATAACGCGCTCGTCCTCCTTCCTCGACAGGGCGTAGCGGAGGAGCTTTCCATAGTGCATCCTGTATAGTTCGGTTTCGAACTCCTGGAGCGATATCTCCCCGAGGAGCAGCCTCTGGTAGGGTTCCTCGTAGGGGGTGCCCTCAAGGATTACGAGGATTTCCTCCATTGTCTTTGCCTCTGCCATCGCCCTGACCTTCGGGAGCATCGGACCTATCTCCATGACGTAGTCGCCGGCAACATCACCAGCGAACTTGGCCTTGACGACGCTCGCTATGTTCCTGACGTCCCACTCCTCGAGCATGAGCCCGAAGAACGGGCTGACCCTCTTCGGGAGAATCTTAATCATCAGCTCGTAGGTTCCGGCGAGGGCCTTCTCAAGCGCCCTCTCTATCTCCTCGATGGTGTACGCTGAAACGTCGGTGAGGTAGTCCTTGTAGTCGGTGTCTTCGAGGTTTACCACGAAGTTCTGCAGGGTTCTGCTCTCAGCCAGCTCGTTGAACCTCTGTTCCGTGAGGAGCTTCGCTTCCATCGCCTTTATTCTGGCGTTGGGATAGGAGTAGGGTGTGTATTTCCAGACTATCTTGGCCGTCTTGTATCCCACCCACACGAATACGACCGCCAGCGTTGTGTTGAGGATTCCGCTTACGGCTCCTGCTTCCATTAACCTCACCCGAAGAGAGCCTTGGCTATCTCTGCCCTGAGCTCGCTCTCAAACCTATCTATTCTGGCCTCAAAGGTGTTGTCCACCCTCACCGCCCCGTCGGGAGTCTCGACCAAGACACCGCCTATGGTGCTTATCGGCTCACCGAGGCTTATCTCCACGTCCCTTCCGAGCCTCGCGGCGACGGTCTTTCTGAATTCCCCGAGCTTGCTCTCAAGGAGCTTTAACGTCTTCAAGTTGGAGCGCACGACCACGCTCTCCGCGCCGAGCTCTTCGAGGGCCTTGACCGTGAGATCGATGAGCATCGGGAAGTACTCCTCCTCGGGGAGCTCAGCGAGTCTCTCCCTCAGGGCGGTTATCACCTCTTGAATGAGTCCTTCCTGAACCTCAAGGCGCTTCTTCCTGACCTCAAGGCGGGCGTTGGCTATTATGCGCTGCTTTTCGGTCTCCGCCTGGGTCTGGGCCTTCCTCAGTATCCACTCGGCCCTCGCTTCGGCCCTCTTTCTCGCCTCTTCCTTAATCCTCTCTGCCTCCTTCTGGGCCTCGCTGAGTATGTACTGTATCTTCTGCTCCGCTTCCCTGTTTATCTCCTGAATGATCAGCTCTGCTCCATCCATCCTCCTTCCTCCTTGGCCTATAAAGAAAGTTTGTTGGGAGTCAGAAGCCGACTCCGGTGACTATCATGATCAGAGCGCCGACGAGACCGAAGATGGCCATTGTCTCCGCCATGGCGGAGAATATAATTCCCTGGGTGAAGGTCTTCGGGTTCTTGGCGACGGCACCGATGCTTGCGCTGGCGATGATTCCCTGCGGTATTGCGGAAAGGCCGGTGAGGCCAACCGTGAGACCTGCACCGAGGAGGATGGCGCTCTTAACGATGTTGTCCATGTTGGTCGGGTCGGTGAACTTGAAGCCGCCACCGAGGATTCCGGAGACCATCAGAATGAGGAACAGCGTAATGAGGCCGTATATACTCTGGGTCATTGGCAGACCCTCAAGGATGAGGGCGTTCTTGAAGTTCCTCTCGTCCTCGGCGACGACTCCGGCGGCTGCGGCACCGGCTATACCGACACCGAAGGCCGAAGCTGCTCCAGCTATTCCCGCGGCAAGGGCCGCACCGAGGGATACGTAAACTATCGGGTCCATCTTTCATACACCTCCTTAAGCTTCAAATTCCAACTCGGAAACTTCTCTTTTTGCCCTGAAGGGCTGGAAGGGTTTACCTTCACCTGAGTAGAACGTCCCGAAAAATTCAACGTACTGCAGACGGAGCGAGTGGACGAACGCTCCGAGGGCGTTGATGGCGACCGAAAACAGCTGGCCGCCGACAAAGAGGATGAGACCTATGAGTATGCCTATGGGAACGGGACCGATGCTTATGCCCCAGACCATCTGGACGAGGATGTTGATGACCATTGCTATTCCCGCCGTTGCCAGAGCAAGCGCCATGAGCCTTGCGTAGCTGAGCCAGCTACCCACGAAGCCGAAGAAGTCCGAGATGACCAGCAGGACTGCCAGTGCTCCGTTCTTGAGCTCGCTGAGTATGAAGAGCACCAGGCCGACTCCAAAGAGAGCCTTGCCGGGCATGTCGAGGGACGGGTTCCTGCCCGCGAGGAACAGGAAGGTTATTCCGAGTATTATGAGCATCCATGAGAGCTGGTCGAGTACTGCATCCTTGGTCTCACCGTTCCTGAGCTTAACTATGAAGCCAACCGTGTAGCCTGTGAAGAGATGGGCTATGCCTATCGCCAGGGCCAGCTGGAGCACAACGAGGGCATCCTGGAAGGTGTCCCAAACGCGCGGAACGGTGAAGCCGGCCAGATCAAGGGCGTTGCCGAAGTAGCTGCCGAAGATAACTCCCATCGCCATCGTGAAGAACGAGCTTATAAGCAGGGTGTAGGCGAACTTGTAGGTGCCGTCGTTGAACTTTTTGTGTCCCTTGACAAGGAGGGCCGCTATTATGGCTATTATGAGACCGTACATGAAGTCGGTGAGCATGAAGCCGAAGAAGAAGGAGTAGGTGAATGTTATTATCGGCGTCGGGTCTATCTCGTTGTACTTGGGAACGCCGTACATCTCCGTGAGCATCTCGAACGGCCTGGCCCAGCCGGGGTTCTTGAGCTTTATCGGTATCTCGTCGAGCTCCTCCTCGGTCGGCTCCCTGATGTTGATGTACGCCGTGCCGTTGGTTACCCTCTTGATGCCCTCGAGTATCTTTGGAACGTCGCCCCTGGGAAGCCATCCCGTTAGGGCGAACGTCATGTTGGTCCTTGCCAGCATGGGGAGCACGGTTGACTTGTCGCGCTCGTTCTCCATCAGCTCCTGGTAGAAGACAATGTCCTCGTAGTACTTCTCAGCCAGCATTTCGGCGTCTTTCTTGGCGCTCTCAAGCTCCTCTTTCCTGGCGCGGAGCTTTTCCTCGTAGACCGCTATGAGTTCTCTGGGGGTTCCCTCGCCCTCTGGAACCTCCAGCCTTTCGAGGGAGTGCTTCGCCAAGATTGGATTGGCCTTCTCGTAGTCCTTCTTCAGGAAGACGAAAACCGCCAGAACCTTGTCCTTCAGCTCCTTCGAGACTATCACCGCCCTGTTCTCCGTGGCCTTAGTGACCTCCTCAACGAGGGGCTTGAACTTGTTCCTGTCCACGGTCCCAACGACGATTTCAAGCATGTCGGTGGATTTGAGGTACGAAACGTCGAGGTTGAGCGCCGAGAGGAGCTCCAGTATCGCTATGTCCCCCTTTATCCTCTCAATTTCAGTCTGGGTGGCGGTTATCTTGCCCTCAACGGCTTTTATCTCGGGCTCAACCGTGCTTAGGAAGTCTTCAACGTCCTTTATCAGCCTCTCGATTCCCTCGTACCGGTACTTCTTCCTCGCCTTCTCCCTGGGGAAGATGAACTCCTTTATGCCGCCTCCGCTGGACTTCCGGTAGGCCTTCAGAAAGTCGGCGAGCCTTGAGATTGTTATGCTGTAGGAGGCTGCCTTCCTGTGATACTCGTTGGGAGAATCCTTCTGGGCTATTTTGACGTTCAGCTCCCTTATTTCAACCATACCGTTCTCGTGGAGGTACGTTAGAAGGCTGTCCTTGTAGCGGTTAAGGGTGATGACCTCTATCCTGACCATCTCTTCAGGCTTGAACATCTCAGCTCCCTCTCACGAGCGCTATCCCCGCGGAGATGGCCTTCTCAAAGTTGTTCGTGGCCCTGACCTTTAGCTCCTCGATCTCGGAATCGCCCTCCTCAAGGATCCTCCTGGCCTCCTCCTCACCCTCGAGGCGGGCCTTCTCAATGAGGGATTGGGCGTTCTTCTCGGCCTCTTCAACTATGCTCTTTTCGAGAAGCTTGGCCTCCTCGCGGGCCTTGAGGACTATCTCCTTGGCCTCCTCCTTGGCCCTCTCGATCCTCTCCTCGGCCTGCTTCTCTGCATCAACAATCTGCTTGATGACGTCCTCCATGATTAGCCCCCCAATGACCCGAAAACAGTTGAACCTCACGCCACCTTTGGCTTCCCTAATCGGTTTAAATAGTTTTTGGCCTACAAACCGAGGATTTGACGAGGAAGGAACAAAAATGAACATAAAAGTTGAAAAAAATGTCATATTAATTTTCGTTGCTGGGTTTTTTCTTTTCCAGGAGCCTCTTCACGTCGTCCAGAACGCTGTTCTTGGCAAATATTATAATCTGTCCGCTCTCTGGAAGCTTGGTATCGCCGGATGGGATTATGAGGTTGCCCTTCTCATCGTAAACCGCCACCATGAGCGCGTCCCTCGGCAATTTGAGGTCTTTGACAAGCTTGCCGGCTATTTCGCTGTCGCCGTTGATGCTGAAGCGGACTATCTCGGCTCCCTCCTTCGGGAAAAGCACCCTGTCAAAGCCCGGAGTGACTATGTTCCTGCTGATGTACTCCGCTGCTATCTCCTCAGGCGAAATCACGAAGTCAAAGTAGCGCTTGAGGTCGGTAACCTCCTCAAAGATACGCCTGTTCTGGGGGTTGCTTATCCTGAGTGAAGTCTTTATCTTCGGGTTGAGGTGCTTCGCCAGTATGCAGGCGAGCAGGTTCGCGTCGTCCTTACCGGTCAAAGCCGCGAAGGCATCTGCCTGCTTTATGTTGGCCTCCTCAAGAGTCTTCGGGTCTGTTGCGTCGCCCTCAATGACGAGACCGTTGATGAGGAGGGAGAGCTCCTTTGCGCGCTCCTTGTTCATCTCTATTATGGTGACGTCGTGCCCCTCCTCCTCCAGCATCTTGGCCACGAGGTAGCCGACCCTTCCGGCACCCATTATCACGACGAACATCAGTCCTCACCGAGGAGGTATTTGGCTATTTCAGCGTAGGCCGGTCTGGTTATCAGGATTCCTATCAGCACGCCCAGTATCGTCGTGAAGGCGAAGCCCTTGAGCGTCCCGACGAAGTACACCAGCAGGAAGCTCATGGCAGCTATCGTCGTTGCCGCCGAGGCGAAGATAACGAAGAACGCCCTTCCCATCCTCTTGAGCACGCTTGAGCGCCTGCTTATCTTCGTGGTTTTCTCCCCGCCGAGGAGCTCGTCGGTTATGACTATCTGCTGGTCAACGCCCGTACCTATTGCCGCGATGATACCGGCTATACTCGGGAGGTCCAGGTTCCACCTGATAAGTGCCGCGAAGCCCAGGATGATTATCGCCTCAAAGAGGCTGGTTGAGGCAACGGGGATGGCTATCTTCCAGTTCCTGTAGTGGAAGTAGACGATGAGGAGCACAGTTATGAGCGCGCCTATTCCAGCATAGACGGCCTGCGTCCTGAAGCCCTCTCCGAGTCTCGGAGAGATGAACTCCATGCCAACGACCGTGAGCTTGACCGGGAGCGAACCGCTCTTGAGGACGGTGTATATCGTGCTTGCCTCCTGCTCGGCCGTAAGTCTGTCCGGGGCGCTTCCGGTTATCTGGACGTCCTGCTGGGGCTCCCCAACCGTGAGCCCCTCACCGAGGGAGTACGGGCCATAGAGACCGAGAACGCGGACTATGAGGGCGTGGTCGCTCTCGCCCTGGGCTCTCGGGACGTACCTGACGGTGAGGTTCATCCCTTCGAGCTGGGTCTGGAGCTCCTGCGGGACGTCAACGAGGACTATCTTTTCCTTGCCCTGGGCGAGCTTGGCTATCTCGTCGGCGCTCTGGTTGGCGTAGGCGACGACGCTTATGTTGAAGGCCTTAGCTATTCTTTCCATGAGCGTCGGTGCCTCCGGTGCTTCTGCGTTGAACTCCGAGCTGTTCATGGCCTTGTAAACGCTCTCTGGAACGACCATCAGGGAGTTAACCGGCGGGTCAAGGAACATATCAACGGGCCAGCCCTTCTTGCCGTAGGCCAGCTCGGCGAACTTCTCGGCGGCGCTCTTTGAAATCCTGAACGGGACGCTCCAGCTGTTGTCGGGCTTTATCTGATAGATGCCAACGTATTCAACGTCGTTTCCTGTTCCAAAGATCACCCCGCTGAACTCCATATAGAAGACACCCTGGCTCTCAATGACGTTCTTTATCCTCTCCGCTTCCTCCGGCGACGTGACGTTGGCAACCTTGATGAGGACTATCTGGTCTCCCTGGGCTTCAACGGTTATGTCCCTCAGGCCAAGGGTGTTCAGCCTCTTCTGAAGGGAATCGACGACGAGCTGCATGGTCTTGGTATCAACGGGATGCTCCGTCTGGGCAACGAGAGCAACACCGCCGCTTATGTCTATACCGAAGGTGAGGGGTTTGAGAGCGAGGGTCGCTATCGAGCCTACGAGGAAGAGAGTGAGCAGGATTATCCTCCAGTTGAGGAGAAGCTTTTTGGTTCTTCTCTTCATGATTTACCACCCCTGGCTAGGTACCACTCGAGCACGCCCGCGTTGAGAATCCAGGTGTTCATGAAGTCCGCGAGCAGACCGAAGATGAGGACTATGGCGATGTTGTCTATCGTCTGTGAGGTCGAGATTATCCAGAGGATTAGCAGGGCACCCAGCGTTGTGGTGCTCATCGTAAAGCCCGTTGAAACGGCCGAGAGATAGGCCTTCTCCACGGAGTCCTCCTTTCTCCTCAGGAGCTTGGTTGTCAGGAGGATGTTACTGTCAACGGTGTAACCTATGAGCATGAGCAGGGCCGCTATCGTGGCTGTGGTGAGTTCGATGCCGAAGATGCCCATCAGGGCAACGGCTATCGTCATGTCCGAGAGCGCGGAGAATATTATCGTGAGCGATGGCACGAGGTTCCTGAAGAACAGAAAGACCACAACCGCCATCGCGAGGAACGCAAATACCAGCGCCCGTATTCCCTGCTGCTGGGCTATCTCTCCAAAGGTCGGCTGCACCTCGCTGTGTGTGTATTCGGCGTTTGGATATTTCTCCTTCATCACCTCGATTATCTTGAGCGGGTCGGTGCCTATCGGTGCGTAAACCCTGACGCCACTGGCTTCCACGCCGGTGAATTTCTCGACCCTTACCTCCATCCCGATTTTATCGCTTATGTACCTTCCAAGTTCATCAGGGTTTGCGTTCACCCCGTAGGCGGTGACTACGACACCACCCCGGAGGTCTATTCCAAGCGTCGGAAAGTTGACCGCGAGAAGTATCAGTGCTATCACGAAGACCGCAAGGGGGTACATTATCATCTTCTTGTACTCAATCCGCGCTAGAAAGCTCAGTTTTTCCTGTTTCTTTGCCCTTACGGCATCCCCTGCCGCGGGCCTGTACTTCGGTTTGGACTTCGACATACCTTCACCCCTTCGTGAGTTTTCGTAAACTTGTCGTTAGTTGGAGGTATGAGTTTTAAAATTAGTGGTTCACGCTTAAAAACGGCCATCGGTGAGCAGGATTAAACGGAGTGGAGAGGGACTTTAATCCATGAAAGAGCCTTCAAATCGGTACTGGGAGGAATCCACCATAAGCTTTCGGAAAATTTCGATAACGACCAGAACACAAACGTTCAATGCATTCCAGGCCAATTAAGAGCCGTTCAACGCCAGAACAGCCCGTTCACAGCTCTCTACTTTGGGGCTTAACTTTAAAAAGGGTTCGTAATAGGAGCAACAAGAGGTGAGAGCCATGACTGAGATAGAGACGATCGGGTTCCACTACGTTGTTGAGGCTGCCGGTTGCGATCCCGAAATCCTCGGTAACGCTGACAAAATAAGGGAGATATTCCTAGAGGCGGCGAAGATCGGCAACATGGAGATAAAGGCGAGCTACTTCTTCAAGTTCTCCCCCACAGGGGTCAGCGGCATGGTCATCGTCGCGGAGAGCCACATCTCGATACACACCTGGCCGGAGAAGGGCTACGCCGCTCTCGACGTGTACACCTGTGGAACCACCGCCGACCCGGAGAAGGCCGTTGATTACATCCTCGAGCAGCTCAGGGCCAAATACGCCCATGTCTCCGAGATAAAGAGAGGCATAGAGGAGGATGACGACACCTTCACCCACATGATACTGACGTGGGAAGAGGCTCTGAGGAAAAACGGAAAATAATTGCCCATATTTCCCTGTAACTTCTTTCACAAATGTTATATAACCCTTCCCAGTAAGTTCTCCGGGTGCCATCTGAATGGAGGCACGAAATCGCTCTATTAAGGATTGGTTCACCAAGATAAGAACACGACAATTAGTTCTCCCAAGATTTCAAAGATTTGAAGCTTGGGGTTCAAAGGAAATATCGGAGCTACTAACCAGCATTATTCGGGACCTTCCAGTAGGCTCTGCATTGGTTCTTGGTGTTGGGGACAGGGTTCCTTTTGTTTACCGACCTCTGACAAGTGCGCCGGAAGAGGGAGAGAGTATAAATGAACTCCTTCTCGATGGCCAGCAACGCTTAACTGCCCTGTGGAGAAGTCTAAAGGATAACTATCCTGACAAAACATATTTTGTAAAAGTTCCAGGAGAATACAACAGTGTTGATGAGATACCCAAAGATGAGTTCCAAGTGATATACGTTTCAAGATGGGTCCGGAACGGAAAGAGATACCCCATGTGGGTTGAGAATCCTGAGGAGTGCTGGAAAAAGCGACTAATACCGGTAAGACTTCTCGACCCAGAACTCAGAGAAAGAGAATACCATGAATGGGCTGAAAAAGCCACAGATGGAGACGCCAAGAAAATGTTGAAGCTGGTATCGTTAATTTCGAAAATAAGGGAACAGGTAGCTCACTATAACCTCCCATACCTGTACTTACCCCCAGAAACTCCACCAGAAGTGGCCATAGAAGTGTTCCTTAAGCTGAATACCAACATGGCACCACTAAAGCCGTTTGACATCGTGGTTGCCCAGCTTGAAGGCGCCACTGGAGAGTCGCTACATGAACTAATAGGGTCCCTCAAAAGGGAAGTTCCGAGAATATCTGAATACGTTGATGTACCAACCTTTGTGCTGTCCGTTGTTGCCCTGTTTCAGAACAAACCGCCTAATCAACGCGGATTCTTTAGCATCGATTTTCAGAGGTTTGAAGATGACTGGAGAAAAGTAGTGCGCGGGACCAAGTTGCTCGTCCAGTTCTTGGAGGAGGAAGGAATCCCCGACCGCCAAAGACTTCCAACTGAAAGCCCATTACCCGTAATAGCGGCAATATGGGGTGAAGCCCCAGACATCGGAAACGAGGGAGGCAACGTGAGGATAACGCTCAGGGAATACCTGTGGAGAGCGTTCTTCACGGAGAGGTATGACAGGGCTGTCCCCACTGCAATGCTCCAGGATTACAGAGGATTAAAAGCCATGCTGATAAATGAAGAAGGAGACGAAAGCAACGTTCCGATTTTTAACGAAAATTCATATCCTCTTCCGCCTGAAGAGGTCATTCAAACAGCGAGATGGCCAAAATACAGGGATAGACTCGGAAGAGCAATTCTTCTCATATCATTCAGAGGTGGGGCTGAAGACATCTCAGACGGAAGCAGAATCACACCACAGAACATAAGACTAAGAGAATACCACCATGTATACCCTGTGGCGTGGCTTCGCGATAATGGTATCAAAGAAGAGGACGCGTACAGAGCTGTGAACTGCATAATGATAACATGGAAGACCAATCGCAAGATTGGTGCAAAACCCCCTCTTGAGTACTTAACCGAAATCAGCGACGCCATAACTTTGGGGGAGTCCGAACTCCGCAGGCGCCTTATGACCCACTATGTGGACTATGACTTCCTCGTAAGTGAGAATTACGAAAAGTTCATAGAGCAGAGAGCAAAAGATATTGCCAAAGCAATGCAAGAACTCTCAAAAGGGAAAGCATGGCGGCCATAATCACAGAAGCTTTTCTATTTCCCTTATCCTCTCCATCGTGTCGGCCAGAATTCTTCTAACGTTCTCAAGCTTTGCCCTGAGCTCCCTGTTCTCCTCTTCGAGGCCGCTGGTCTTCTCCTCAAGCTCTTTGAGTTTTGCTTCAAGTTCTTCTTTCTCGCGCTTCAGCCTCTCGTACTCCTCTGCGGCAACGAGCTGGCCGCCACTGGTAAGGACTTCAACGTTCCTGACGAGCTCGTCGAGCTTGCCCTGCTTTATCAGCTCGTAGGTTTCTCTGACGAGCTGGCCCGCCTTGGTTTCTCCCTTGAGGTGCTTCCGTATCGTTGCCTCGGTCCTGCCCAGTTCCTCGGCAATCTCGCTAACGGTCATCCCTGCCTTTTCCCTCGCTATGGCTCCAGCTGCAACTGCAAGACTGTCAACCCAAGTCAGCCTCTCTGCAGGGTCCTTTATCAGCTCTATGACCTCGGGCCTGAAGAGGGTCGCGAAGAGGAGAACGCTCTCAAGCCTGTGTATCTCCTCCCTCCCGAGGGGATTCAGTGGAACCTCCATGCCATCACCCCCTTCGTTTTTATTCGGCCTCAACTATTGCCTTTCTCCTGAGAACCTTGTCGGGGTAAACGACGATTCCCTCGTCGGTTATCTCAAAGGGGTGCCTCCTCATGCTGTGACTCGTCCCGCGCATCTTCCAGACTATCAGTGAGCGCTTCAGCTCGCCGTCTATCTCGTCCAGATCGAGGCGGATTATGCCATCAACGCCGTGTTCGACACCGGGCCCGCCGAAGCCCCTTTCGCCAACGCTTATCTGGCTCACGAGAATGCTCGTGACTCCGAGACCCGCCAAAACCCTCTTCAGCTGCATCACGATGCTCCTCGCCATCGCAGGCTTGTTGATGTAGAGCGTCGTTACCGAGTCTATGACGACCCTCCTGGCCCCGATGTCCTTAACCGCCGTTCTCAGGACGTCTATGAACTCCCTGATGTCTGTTAAATCGTGGACTATGTACTTCTCGTACTCCTTGCTCTTGCCTATTCCAGCCGTGAAGGCATCAACCATCGCGAAGAGGCCTTCCTCCTCGTACCTCCTGACGTCCCAGCCGAACTGAGCCATGTTCTGCCTCACCTGAACGGGGTGCTCCTCAAGGGCGACGTAGATTCCGGGCTCGCCCATCTGGAGACCGTTCCAGAGGAACTGCTGGCTGAAGATGGACTTGCCGGTTCCAGGTCCACCGCTCAGAAGAACCACGTTTCTCTCAGGAATTCCCCCGTGAAGAACATCATCCATTCCGGGGATGCCCGTCTTTACCCTCCTGATCATCGGGCATCACCTCCTTTAGTTACCTTTTGTTATCAATATGTGCTACGCAAAAGGCCTTAAAAAAGTTACGGACGGTAAGGAAAAGGTTGTGAATTTCAGCCATGCCGAGGATTCACATCTTTCGTCTCAGAAACTCCCCTATGTCGGTGACGTTCAGGATGAACTTTCTCCGGCTTTCCGGGTTAATCCTTCCGATGCCGAGGAGAACCCCGTTTTCATCGTAGATGACAAGCTTCTTCGTCCCCTGCCAGCTGTACCTCCTCACCCCGCTCCTCGGCACGTCCTTGCCCGTGGTGAAGAGGAAACCGGCCTTCGGGGTAAGCACTGCGTAGTTCCTCTCAACACTCACAAAGTAGAAGAACTCAACGTTGGGATAGAACTTCTCCACCAGGTTGTCCACCTTTATCGTGCCGACGAAGGTCCCGTAGGCGTAGGGCTTAAGCCTTAACCCCTCAATCTCGGCCCAGACCCTCTCATTCACCGCGTAAACGTCCCGAAACTTGCCCTCCACTACCGCGAAGAAATGATGCTCCAGCTCCCCGTACTTCTCGGCCTCGCGGAGGATCAAATCGTACTCCCACGAGGAGGCTCTCCTATACCTAAGCTCACCCTCCATGAACCCACCGTTTGAGAGTCTCCCGCCTTCCTTAAAAGCCTTAGCTCAGCTCGAGTTCGTGAAGTTCGGAGGAGGCACCTCTACCGGGTGTCCTACGACAGCCGTGGCGTTCTCAGGTATGCCACTGCCGGCGTGGACGTAGTAGTCAGCCACTACCCACTGGGCCGTTGCGGCGCTGATGAGCGCTGAGATGCCGAAAAGGGCCACCATCACAGCCGCAGGAAGGGCCGGAAGCTTTTCCTCCATCAGCCAGAGGGCGGCGATTCCGACGAGGGAAGAGATCAGCCAGACTCCGAAGACTATGGGAAGCAAGGGAGTTTCTACACTGGAGATGGTGGAAATCACCCAGGCCGAGCCGAGGGAGCCGATGACGAAGTACGCCGAACCAAAGAGCCTGCCCCTTTCGAGCCTTGGAGAGATTCCGAGGTAATAGAGGGAGGCAATTGCCAGGAGAAAGTAGGCAAAGATTAGGAAGGGCAAACTCCATGCGATTTTGGGGTAGAGGGACTCCGGGACTATGGCCGAGAAGAGTATGGCAGGAAAACCGTAGAAGACCAGGTTGATTACCAGCTGGAGGGCGAAACAGCCGAGCAGGAGGATGACCTTCCAGTCCCTCATGTTTAATGATAGTCGCCGGGAATATATCTACCTTTCGAGCTCATCCATGAGCCTCGCGAGGCCCTCCATGTCGGTCCTTTCGAACTTCCTCTCAAACTCAAGACCGAGCTCCGCTATCTCCTCAGGCGTTATCTCAACCTCCGGCTCTTCGGCGTTTATCCCTGGACAGCTCTCGTCGTAGTAGAGCCACAGTTCTTGCCCCTTGTAGTGGAAGGGCCTCTCACCCTCGACGCCGAGGGGCTTCCTAGATACCATGAAGGGGTAGATGCGGCAGATTATCGGGTTGACGTCGTGTATCCTGCACTTCCCTGTCTCAGGGTCGTGGAAGACGCATCCCAGGTCCCACTCCCTCACCGCGAGGACGAAGCGGATTTTGTTGCCTTCGATGGAGAATGTCACGAACTCCTCGGGGTCGTACCCGGCCCTCGCTATCCTCTCTATGTCATCAAGGGTGAGGTAAATGTGCCTCCCCATGCAGCAGTCGAGGCAGTAGAGGCACCTGAAGGGCACTGGCCCTGTGAAGGGTCTCGGTTCGAACCTCATGAAATTCCATTCAGAAGAAAGGTTAAAAATGCATCGGAATATCCTCGAAAACTATTCGACGAAAGCTTTTTATCAGTTCGAAGTGGATACCTTATTTGCAAAAGGCGTTTTGGAGGTAGTACCTATGGATGATGTTAAGGAACCTTCTGGGGTTGAGGAAGGAAAGAAACCAATGACCCCAGAAGAGTATGAGGAGTACAAAGAGGAGATGGCAAAAAAGCAGATGGCCAGCGTGATGGCCCACTGGCCCTGGTATCTGATACTCGGTATCGTGCTGACCGTCCTTGGTATCGTTGGCCTGGGAATGCTCCCGTTCGTAACGCTCGCCAGCATATCCGTCTTCGGAGTGTTCCTGATAGTCGGCGGTATAATGCTGATATTCGCCGGTCTCTTCGGTCGCGGCGAAACCGGTGGCACGAGGATATTCCAGCTACTGCTCGCGGTTCTTTATCTAGCCGTGGGAGTCACCATGATTGAGGAGCCCCTTCTGTCAGCCCAGATACTGACCTTCATACTCGGCGGGGCGTACTTCGTCTTCGGTATCATCAAGGTGCTGATGGGCTTCAAGGTTCAGAACGGCGGAATCGTCATATTCTCGGGCGTTATAGACTTCTTCATCGGCGCCATGATCCTCGCCAACTGGCCCGAGTGGAGCCCCTGGGTCATAGGAATCTTCGTGGCGGTGGAGCTGATAGTGGCGGGTGCAAGCTTCATAGCAATGTCCCTCGGGGCGAGGTCGATGAAAAACAACCCCGAGCTTCAGGTTTGATCCCCCTTTAACTTTTTCCGTAGGCAACCTTAAAGGCACCCCAGTCGGTCTTTTCGCCATACGTCACTGTGAAGTTGACCAGCTCGTACTTTTCCGGCTTCCCCTCAGGCTTGTAGAATATCAGGTGGTAGCCGCTCTCGACGTACCAGTAGAAGGCGCTCGTTATCATGAAGAGGTACTTGGGAATCGCGAGTTCCCTGACGCACCTCTCACTCACGACGTACCTCTGGCCGTCCCAGAAAGCCACGTCCGCACACCAGCCCGGCGTCTGAATCCTGAGCAGCACGGAGTTCCCGTAGTCCTCACTGCCCTTGAGGATGAGGTGCTCCCCCATGTCCACGGCGTTCTGCCAGCTGTGATTGCCGAGGGTTATGTTTTCAAGCAGGATTATCTGGCCCTTCGGGGCTGCGACTCCGTAGGGGACGGATTTGTGAAAGATTATGGGGCTGAGAAGGTAATAGAGAACCACACTCGACACAACAAGGATGATGACGAGAATCTTGAGCCTGCTCTCGGTCTCGTAGGAAAGCTTCATACAATCACCCCTTGAAGCCCACCTTAAAGGCTCCCCAGTCCGTCTTCCCGCCATATGTGATCGTGAAGTTCACCAGCTCGTCCTTCTGAACCTCACCGTCCTTGTGCAGGACTATGACATAGCCCGATTCGAGATACCAGTAGAGTATCTCGTTTGCCTCGTGGGTTGGGAGCCTCTTGAAGGCGTACTGACTCATCTCGATCTCCCGCGCGCACTCGTACTTTCTCTGCCATCCGCTGGACGAGCCACCCCAGACCCAGAGGTCGATGCACCAGTCTGGGGTGGTGACCCTCATCGTCAATGTTTCACCCATGTCATCGTTGCCCTTGAGGACGAGGGCGTTGTTGCTGGAGGTGAAGGGAATCGCGTTGGTGTAGCTAACCCCGTCCAGGGAAAAGTTCTGGGCGAGGATTATCTGGCCCTTGGGTGCAGCGACGCCCCAGGGGTTGGTCTGGTGGCTCAGCAGGGGATAATACACAATCATAAAAATCGCAATTCCAAAGATGAGGGCAATTATGAGAACCTTGATCCTGAAGCTCGTCTCGTAGGACAGCGACCGCCTACCACTACCCACTAAAAGTCACCTCACTCCACGATTGTCCATCAGTGTTTAAAAGTTTTACTGCATTGAAAAAGTTTTGGGTTTTAGTTACCTTTTCATAGAAAAGTTTTTAAGCACTTAAAGTTACTTTTTGTGAAAAAATCGGGAGGTGGTTAGATGGAATACGGTGAGCTTGGAAAGAACTGGGTTTGGCTGCTCGGCCTTGGAGTAATATTCATAACACTCGGCTTTGCCGGACTGCTCCTCCTGCCGTTGCTCAGTATTACGAGCGTGGCAGTCTTTGGTGCCTTCATGCTCGTCGGGGGAGCACTTCAGATGGGGCAGGGAATCTTCAAGGCCAGGGAATGGAAGAGCAGAACGCTTCACATCCTGATGGGGCTTATCTACGTCATCGGAGGTATAGCGACGCTTGAAAACCCGGTTCTGGCCACGACGGTACTCACACTCGTCCTTGGGTTCTCGCTAATAACAATAGGCGCGATAAGGATCGCGGTGGCCCTGCAGAACAAGGAGGTTAACCAGTGGGCTCTCATGACGCTCTCTGGAGTTCTGAGCATCTTCCTCGGCTCTATGATAGTCCTCCAGTGGCCGTGGTCGAGCCTCTGGGCGATTGGCCTCTTCGTGTCCCTCGACCTGATAATGAGCGGCGCCAACTTCATAGCCATAGCACTGACCGCCAAGATGTCCGGAAGCGCTGTCCCAGCGAGGGGGTGAAGGGGCTGATAGCCCTCCTTTCCCTTATTCTGGTCATAACTCTGTCCCTGATAATAGTCCGAATCGGGGCGACGGCCCTTGAGATGACCGGCCTTTCTAAGGAAGTCGCATCGTTTCAGGCACAGTCGGCCTTCTCTGGCACAGGTTTCACAACCAGCGAGAGCGAGTACGTGGTCTCCCATCCAGCAAGAAGGAAGATAATAAGGACGCTGATATTCCTGGGGAGTGCGGGCATTACCTCGGCAATGGCCACCCTGGTACTGACGTTCCTGGGAAGGAGCCGGGGAGAGGCAACGGGCTACCTGGTGATCCTCGCGCTCAGCCTCGGGGGACTTTACGTCACCTTCACATCAAAAAGGGTTGAGCGCTGGATGAAAAGGTGGATCAGGCGCTTTCTCAACAGGGCCTTCCCGGAGCTGAGGGTCTACGACTACACCCAGTTGCTGGGAATAACCCATGGATACTCGATATCCCAGATCCGCGTGAAGGAAAACAGCTGGCTCGCCAACAGGACGCTGAGAGAGCTTGAATTGGACAGAGAGGGAATACTCGTCCTGGGAATATACAGGAAAAAAGGCGATAGGGAGGTTTACATAGGCGCACCCAGAGGGGACACCCTTGTAAAACCGGGCGATGTTCTCGTCTGCTACGGGCCAGAAAAGGTGCTCCTTGAACTTTCCAGGAGAACGACGGGCAAAAAGGGCGATAGGGAACATGAGATGGCCGTGAAGGAAGCGGAAATAAGAAGGATACATGAAGAACTTGAGGCCTAGGTGTTCAGATGTGCGTCGAACTTCCTGCTCTTTTTGTAATCCCCATAGCTTTTGTCGAGCCTCTTGGCGACGTAGGGCCCGTTCTTCCGGTAGCCGAACTTTCTGTAGTACTCCCTCACGCCGACGCCGCTTATAACTAGCATCTTCTTGACGTCAAACTCTTCCCTTGCTATCCTCTCGGCCTCGCTCAAAAGCTCCCTTCCGTAACCGCGGTGCTGCCACTCGTACCTCGGTTTACCGCCGATGGGCACGAGGGGACCGTAAACGTGGAGCTCCCTGACTATAGCGGAAGGACAGCAGTTTATCTCCTTCCTGTGGGCTTTCTCGCTCGGAATTCTAAGCCTCAGAAAGCCTATCAGGATGTCGTTCTTGACGTCCTCGAAGCTCAGGAAGATTTCCCTTCCGCCAGATGCCTCGTAGTCCTCGCGGAGGAGCTTTATGTGCTCCACCTCGGGCTGGATTCCAAACTTCTCCATCATGTGGCCGACTTCTCTAAAGCGGATTTCCCTCGGCCTTATACCGCGCTTTATCAGCTCGTTGAAGACCAGCTGTCCGAGGTTGGAGTGCTTGACGCCGTCAACAATGAGCTGGACGGGAATATCGCGCTGGATCCTCATGACGCGAACCCACTTGGGGAAGAGCTTGTAGGCCTCGACAAGGAGCTCAACGGCCTCCTCAGTGCGATAGGGACGATATTTACCCTCCTTCCACCAGCGGTAGAGGGGAGCGTCTTTGGTTACGAGCGTTGGATAGATCTTCAGCATGTCAGGGCGGAACCGGGAGTCTTCGAAGATAGCTCTAAAGGTGTACAAATCCCTCTCGAAGTTGCTCCCAGGAAGGCCGGGCATTATGTGGTAGTTGATTTTAAGGCCCGCATCGCGGAGAAGTTGAGTGGCCTTAACTATCTCCTCAACGCCGTGGCCGCGCCTGGTTCTCTCATGAATGAAGTTGAAAATCGTTTGAACGCCGAGCTCAACCCTCGTTGTTCCGAGCTTCAGCATCCTGTCTATGTGCCTCTCAAAGGCCCAGTCGGGGCGCGTCTCTATCGTAAGCCCGACCATCCTGACCTTAGCCCTCTCGTTCCTCCTCTGCTCGTCCTCAAGGTAGTAGTAGGGCTTTGCGTGCGTCTTAAGCCACGCCCCCCTGAACTTGGGATCCTCCTCAAGAACGGACTCGTCTCTTTTCACTATCAACCTGACGAGCTTCTCCTCAAGGTTCTCTATATCCCTAAAGTGAGGGAAGTCGTTCATCGCCTTGAAGGCCTCTTTAACGAACCACTCCTGATAGTCCAAGTCAACGGCCGGGAAGGTTCCTCCCTGGATTATGACCTCGACCTTGTCCACGTCGTGCCCGATGTCAGTGAGCTGCTTTAGGCGGCGCATCATGATTATGTAGGGGTGGTAGGCGCTCTGAACGGCCCTCAAGGCTGAAGGCTCCCTCCCGGTGTAGCTCTGAGGCGAGCCAACGCTCGGACCGCCCGGACAGTAGATACAGCGCCCGTGGGGGCAGGGAAAGGGCTTGGTCATCATGGCAACTACCGCAACGCCGCTTATCGTCCTCGTCGGCTTCCTTCTGAGCAGTTCCCTGAACTCCTCGCGCCTCTCCTCCGGAATGGCCTTCAAGATGTCCGAGTTGCCGGGAATCTTGGATAGGTGATACTTACGCGAGACCTTGATCTTCCAGCGGTTGAGCTCCTCCCGGCTCTTAATCTCACCCGACATAACCAGTCTCGCGAGCTCCTCCACAGCTTTTCTGAACCTCTCCTCCATCTTCACACCTCTCAGCCAATCTAAGGCGGGGTTTTAAAAGGGTTTGCAGGGCATATTCAGGTAGTGAATTATTCAATAGGTGAAACAATTGGGTGATAACCATGAACCGCGACGAGCTTGTGACCTTCCTCGACGGGTACCTGAACATCTCCGCTTTCCCGGATAAGTCGAGTAACGGCCTTCAGGTCGAGGGTAAGGAGGAGATAGAGAGGGTGGCCTTCGCCGTCGATACGACGCTGAGAACCATCGAAAGGGCCATCAAGAGCGGAGCGGAGATGCTGATAGTCCACCACGGCATGATATGGGGCGGTCTGAACTACATAACCGGGGTTCACTACAAGCGTTTAAAGGCCCTCATAGAGAACGGCCTGAACCTCTACGTCGCCCACCTGCCCCTCGACGCCCACCCGGAGGTAGGAAACAACGTTGGACTGTTGCAGCTCCTCGGACTCGAGCCGAGGGGGCCCTTCGGGGAGTACAAAGGGCTGAGCGTGGGCTTCTACGGCGAGTTCGAAGAGGCACAGCCGATCGAGAAGGTGGCGCAGATGATAGCCGAGAAGCTCGACACGACCGTAAAAACCTACGAGTTCGGGGAGAGAAACATCAAAACCGTTGGAGCAGTGAGCGGGGCCGGTGCCTTCGCTTTGGAGGAGGCCTACCGGAAGGGGATTGACATCATCATCACGGGCGAGTTCACCCACGCGGATTACCTGACGGCCGTTGATTTACCCCAGAGCGTCCTCGTTGCGGGCCACTACAAGACGGAAACCTTGGGCGTCAAGGCGCTGATGGAGCTCATCAGAGAGCGCTTTGGATTGGGAGTTTTCTTCATAGACGAACCTACCGGGCTTTGATGCCTTTTATTTTCTCTCTGAATTCCTCAGGCTCAAGGACTCTCAGCTCAACGCCGAGCTCAAGTGCATACTCCTTTATCCAGCCGAGGGGAGGTGCCTGAAACGGATACACCACCCATAGCTCCGAAAATCCTGCACGGGAAGCCTTAACGATGTTGTAGAGGAGTCTCTGGCGAATCCACTTGTAGGAGTTCTCGAACTCTATGGCGAGCAGCTTCTGCCCTCCGTTCAGTATCGCAAGGTCTATCCTCGTTCCGTCTGCGGTTCTGTACTCTTGAATGGCGGTGAATCCCATTCTACCGGCTATTTCAGCTGCTTCCCTGGTTAGGGCCTTCACCCTGATTTCAACCACCCAAAAAGTTTTTGAATCAGCCGAGGCTCTTCTTCACCTCGGCTATAGCCTCTTCCGCCTTCAGCGGGTTCTTTATCCTGCCCTGCGCCAGTTCCTTCCTTCCGCCGCCTCCACCGCCGGCGACGCTTGTTATCACCTTCGCGAGCTCTCCAGCCTTAAGGTCGAGGCCATCGCCCACTGCAACGACGAAGTGCCCCTCCCTGCTTATGAGAACTACTACTCTCTTCTCCTTCCTGAGTCTGTTTGCCGCCTCGCGGAGGTCGTCCATGGTCCCTTCAACGACCGCACCGATGAACTCCACCTCGCCGACCTTCTCAGCTTTGCCCTCAAGCTCGTAGACGAGTAGCTTCGCCAGCTCCTTCCTGAGCTTCTCTACCTCCTTCTTAGCTTCCTTCCACTCGTTGAAGAACCTCTCCGCCGTTTCAGGAACCTTCTCCGGCGGCACGCGGAAGATTTCAGCGGTTCTCTTGAGCAGTCTTTCCGTCTCCTGCATCCAGTTAATTGCAGCTTCTCCAGCGGCGAAGATAATCCTCTCAACGCCGTCCTGTATGCGCTCCGTTCTGAGGATTTTAATCGGGCCTATCAAACCTGTGCTCGGCAGGTGCGTTCCACCGCAGGCCTGGACGTCCCAGTCCTCTATCTTGAGAACCCTGATGACCCTTCCCGGAACGACACCACCCTGGTAGAGCCTGAAGCCGTACTTCATCTCCGCCTCAGTCCTCGGAAGCCACTCCCACGTTACCTTCCTGTTCTCCATCACAACCCTGTTGGCGAGCCTCTCAATCTCCCTGAGCTCCTCCTCGGTTATGCGCTTGTAGTGGCTTATGTCGAGCCTCGCCCAGTCGGTGTGGAGCTGGCTTCCAGCTTGCCAGACGTGCTTTCCGAGAACCCTTACGAGGGCACCCATGAGGACGTGCGTCCCGGTGTGGTGGCGCATGTGCTGTATCCTCCTCTCCCAGTCGAGCCTCCCGTGAACCTTAGCTCCGGGCTTGAAGGGCTCCGGCCTCTCAACCCTGTGGAGTATGACCTTCCCGACCTTCTGAACTTCAGTAACCTTGACTTCCTCCCCATCAACCACAAGAACGCCGGTGTCGTAGGGCTGGCCGCCGCCCTCAGGGTAGAAGGCCGTCTGGTTCAAAACCACCCAGTCCTCTATAACCCTGAGCACCTCGGCATCGAACTCCCTCATGAACGGGTCCTCGTAGTAGAGCGTCCTCGTCTCTGGAAGGTCCTTGACGAGTTCGAAGTCAACGACATACTTGACGGCCTCTTCCTTCGCGGTCTTCTCGGCATCCCTGGCGACGAGGGTGTAGAAGTTGTCGGGGATGTTAACCTTAACCCCCTCCTCCCGGGCCACTTCCGCCACTATCTCCGGGGTAAGGCCGTGGCTCTCGTAGAAGAGGATGAGCTTTTCGAGGGGTATCTCCTCCTTGCCGGACTTCTTGAGCTTGGCTATCTCGCGCTTCACCAGGTCGCTTCCGCGCTTGAGCGTCTCATGATAGCGCTTCTCCTCGACGCTTGTGATGTCGAGGATTACCTCCTCCATCTCCTTGAACTCCGGAAACGTCGGCGAGAGCTCCTTGATGTGCATGGCGACGATTTCAGCCAGCGGTATTTCAAGGCCCAGCTCGCGGAGGTGCCTTATGCTCTTCCTTATGAGAAGTCTCGCCAGGTAGCCGGCCTTGACGTTAGAAGGAATTACCCCATCGGCGAGCATGAATGTTAAAGCCTTCGTGTGGTCTGCTATGGCGTAGATCAGCTCGTAGGGCCTGATCGCTTTCTCAAGCTCCTCAACGCTTATGCCGACGCGCTTGGCAACCTGCTCGCGAAGATAGCGAAGGTCGCCCATGTCCTCGATGTCGAACATTCCAGCCAAGCGGGAGTTCTCCATCAAAATGCGCTCGTCTATCTTTTCAACCCCTGCCATCTTCTTGAGCGGCTCGACCACGTAGCCGAGGACGGCGTCGTAGGCCGTTGGAGTGCCCTGGCTCATCCATACGAGCCTCTCAAGGCCGTAGCCGGTGTCAACAACGCGGGTCTCCATCGGGACGTAGTAGTCGCCCTTTATCTCCACCACCTGGCTCGGGTCGGCGTTCTCCGGGGCCTTCTTGTACTGCATGAAAACGAGCGTGGCAACCTCTAAACCGCGGTAGAGCACTTCGAAGGCCGGCCCGGCGTTTCCCCCACCGGCCCAGGGGTTCTCCTTGAAGGTTATGTCCTCACCCTTCATGCCCAGCTCCTTGGTGAAGAACTCGAAGGCGAGCTCTACCGTCTCGTCCATCCAGTATATCGGCCTGCCGGGGTAGTTGAAGGCGTGGTGGGCCATCATTTCGAAGATCGTGAAGTGCCTGCCGGTGATCCCGACGTTGTCTATGTCTGTGAACCTTATCGAGGGCTGGCTTATCGTGAGCGGGTTCGCGGGCGGGTCGGCCTCGCCACTGATTACCCAGGGCTGGAAGTCCATTATGCTCGCTCCAACGAGGAGTACATCATCTCTCCAGCGCGGCAGAACGGGATAGCGCTTCACCCTGCCGTGGCCGTGCTTTTCAAAGAAGCTCAGGAACTTCTCGCGCATCTCTTCGAGGGTGTACTTCCTCGGTATGCCCGGCTTTCCTATGAACTGATATTCGTCACAGGGCGGGTCGCCGCAGGTCTCCCTATCCGGGTCGAGCGTCCAGAAGAACTTCCCGCACTTCGGGCACTGCTTTCTAATCCATCCTTCCTCCTTAAACATCCTGGTCGTCATATCCATGCTCATAATCCTCACCTTCTTACTCCTAAGCCTATCCTACGGTGATGCTAAAAAAGACTTTCGTTTGAAGTTCATTCCTCCCCTTCGGCGCTCTTTTCCTGGAAGTGATAGAGCACCCCCTCGTTCAGGAAAAAGTATACACCCTTTTCGGCGTCGTGGATGACCCTCTTGTTCATGTCTATTGCTGCTTCAACGAGGTCCGTGAGAGAGGCCAGTTCTATTCTCTTCGCGGGAAGGCTCTTGGGGAGCTTTCCGGAGCTTATCCACTTGGCGAGCTTCTTCCTCTCCCTCTCGGCCATCAGCTTCTCCACGCTGTACGCATCGGGGTCAAACTTCCAGCCTATGAGAACGGTGGCAGCTGCGAGAACTCCAAAGAGCACCGACAGTGACAGGAACAGAGCACGCTTCCCCTGATTTACAGCCCGGGTCTCGGTAACAGTTTTGGTGAACGTCTGGGTACCGTTCTTTGACTCACCTTCAATTTTGTAGAACCCCTCGTAGGGGAAGCTTATACTCCCCCTGAACTCCTGAACCCCTTTCACAGGCTTTCCGTCAACCGTACCGGAGTACCTAATTTTTCCAATGACTTCTACTCCAGTGCTCTCCCTCGGAAGCTTCAGGATGTTCCTTGCCATCTCTATGCGGTTGAAAACGTCGCTGACGTTCAAAAGCAGGTGATCCGTAAAGAACCACCCTGTTGAGGAGTTGGAGACCGAGAGGTAGGTTTCCTCAATCACCCTCTCCTTGTCGTAGGAGATGTAGTAAACCACCCGCATCTCCCGTTCAAACTTGAGATTAACGTCCTTTCCACTCACGTTGAAGCTCAACGCAATCTCCGCCACGGGCATTATGGAAACGGGATATATCGGGAGCTCCACCCTTTTTCCGAGATCCCATATCGGGTTCGGACGGCTCACAACACCCTTTCCGGCGATTTCACCGGACCAGTGGTACAGTGTCTTTGAAACGGTGGCCTTCGTCGTAACCGTCGTCGGGGTTGTACCATAGACGTAGCCAAAACCGGCCGCCAGAAGCAGGAAGATCACGGTTAAAGGAATCCAGCGCCTTTTTACCATGGAGAGCAGATTATACTCCCAGAGTTCCATGGTGCCGCCTCCTTACCCGGCTCTTTATGTCCGGAAACTCCCTTACCCACAGGGGGAACGTTACGAGCGTTAGCAGGAGTGATATTATAACGTTTAGCGATTTGAGTATAAAAGGGTTGACCTCGTAGGCGCGAACTAGCCACATAACGGGAAGAACCGAGCTAACGGCGATTTCATAGTTTCCGTCGTAGGTCTCACCAGGAGGGAGGTAAACGTAGTCCGGCACGTCGTCTCTGAGGAGAAGAACGGGAAGCCCACCCGAGTTGATAACCCCTGAGGGAGTTCTCTCAATGGATGGGTGAAAGAGCAGGGTCAGGGCTACCAAGGAGATGACGAATATCGCAGCCATCCTCCCCGGCAGAATTTCTTCCACGGCCCTCGATCTCCAGCGTTTCAGTTTCTCTTCCATCCTCTCGATCCTTGGGGAGTAGTTCCTCAGATAGACCAGCTCACTGTAGAGCACGATAAGGCCCGGTAGGACTATCAGAAAAACGTACGTCAGAAACTTGACCGTCCTGTTGGGATTGTGCCTCGTAAGATAACCAAGGTACGGGAGAGAAAACACTGCCTTCCCGACGACGTTCTCCAGAGGAACCAGATAGGGGTCTCTGTCCTCGTTGTTGTCGCCCTTCGTTTGGAAGTACGTCCTGCTCCCGTTATGGATAACCTCAACGACCCTGTGGGTTACCAGCGTTTTCTCGTCCTTAGCGTTGGGGGGATGGAAGGCAATAACGTCCCCGACTGTGACTGCGCTCGGTTCAATCTTCTCGATGACAACCATATCTCCGGGGTTGAAGAGGGGACTCATACTCCCGCTGAGAACCACAAGGAGGTCAAGCCTACCCAGACTGGGCAGGAGAACGATAGCTGGGACAACGAGGATTAAGAGCACGAGGTATTTTACCCTCATCCGCTACACCCACTTGAACTTGACACAGGGTATAAAGTATATGTCCTCAACGTGGTCATCGAAGATGAAGGTTATTTCAAAGACCGGAGAGATTATCGATTCAAAGCCAAGCTCAACACTGTGGTACCCGCCCCCCAGCGTCACCCCAACTTCAACCTCCGCGGGGGATGTGGAGTTGGACTCAAACGTTCTGTTATCTATCTTCAGATAGTTAAGCTTTCCGCCGCACCACCATCTCACGATGATTCCCTCAAGAACCACGTCCCTTCCATCGTTTTTTATGTAAATCCCGTCGAGGACAGCCTTGTTGCACACTTCCCTAAAACATTGGGGAGCGTGCTCAAGGCTTTTCGGGTTTTCCTTCGCCCTGGACATGATATCATTCAAGCCGGACGTCCCTGAACCTCCGCAGTGATGGCAGCAGGGGACGTGGCAGAAGAACGTAAGGGTGGCGTTTTCGTACAGGACGGTGACGCTGGAGGGCGGGATCGCGGCGGCCAGTTCAGCGGTTATAGTCTCGGTATCGGAGAAATAGGAAAAAGACGCCTGGGAAACGTAGAGAGAAAAGAGGGCAACGAGGAGGGATATGAGCAGGAGCTTCCTCATTTCACCTCACCACCAGCGTCGAGACCAGCGACAGGAACATCACGAGTGCAACGGCCAAAAGGCTCAGCTTTGCTGCGAGCTCGATTGCCTTAAGCATCTCTTCATAGCTTATCTCCCTAACCGTGAGGCGCTCGGCCAGCGCCACTATCCTGGAGGAGTTTGAGACGGTGAAATTCGGAATACTGAGCCTTGAACTCACCCTCTGGGATTTGAGCATGTTCTGATCCCCACCCACCAGGGGAGATTCCAAGGGAGCGTTTTGGCTGGCCCCCATCATCAGGGAACTGTAGAGCAGGAAGCCCATGAGAACAAAAAGAAAGACAATGGAGAGCGACCTCATCGGCCTTCGACCTCATGGTTCATTCTGCAGTAACCTTACGTGCACTGTCATCTCACATACATCCCCTTGCCAATAGCTCTGCGAATGGTCCAGCCACATTACCTCGAAGTCCCCCATTGAAAGAGTGGTATGAGGTTGGTTGAGATAGTATTCATTCACACCAAGACTGCCATCTAGGGCTTCTGGGGCTGTGAGACCCACGAAGTGCATCTGACTAAGGTTGTATAGAGAAATGCTGTCTCCTGGACTAAAAAGTGCCTTCGACGCATCATCGAGATAAGTATATCCAGTTAGTGTTAACTTACCCTGATTTATGAGAACTTCAGTAGTTCCATGGATGTACTTTAGGTATCCAGTTTTGATCTCTCTTAGCATCATATAGGCACTGGCATCGTCTTTCCATGTGTCAGATTCAGGACCGGGGTTAAATCCATTGGTCACATTTCCATCATCGTCCTCATGGCACTCAAAGGTGAACCAAATCTCCACGCTGGCATCTTCATACGAACCGTTATTGAATATGTTTATGTGCTCCTGTCCTACGATATATCCGCCATTCACCCCGGGGGAAACACCGGGGGCCAGTAAAAAGTACCCCCACTGTGCGTTTGGGTCCCACGTGCTATCAGTAAGTACTAGATCCAGAGTATGGGTGGTCAAATAGTTCCCGCTGCTGGTCTCAATGTCGTAGAACTCTGCCCACGTACCGTAGCCTATCCCTGCCACTATAAGGCCGATGAGGAGGAATGTTGCTGCAATGCTCCGCATCTCTGGTCACCCCTGTAAAGAAGTAAATAGAGCGTCAAGGTTCATTCTGCTTGAGGTAGAGGCCAAAGTTGAAGGTGATCTCGTCTCCCTGAATATCGTTCCCAGCTTCGTCATAGGGTATCCAAGCGTGTACCTTTATCTCCTCTGAAGTTCCCCCGGGCAGTGAACCAAGCTCCAACTTGGTGTCAAACCCCTTGTGATGCCAATTGCTGAGAGTGTCATTGAACTTAAGCTCACCGCCATACCAGACCTCCACATGGATAACGTCTTCAAGAGTTTGTCCCCCATTTGTCTCAGATTCTGGATTGACGCCCTCATCCAAACTCCAGTTCACCCACAAATAGAGGGTTCCGCTAAGTTCTCCTTCATTTTTTACGTATAGTGACTGCATTCCACTGTCCCACCCAGGATACACAGTCCCCATGAAAACATTTTTCCAGTCGTCTGGAACAGTATCATACCATGTTGAACCATCAAGGCTCAATTGGAGATCCATGATTGTCGTGGTCAAGTAGTTCCCGCTGCTGGTCTCGGTGTCGTCGAAGTACGCCCAGGTCCCTGCTCCAATGCCGAACAGAACAATCCCTACCAAAACCAAACTTGCCAACATCTTCATTTCCCAACACCTCCGGAAGGGGCCCTTCATACCAGGACCCTTAGTAAATATTGCCCTCCCGATATTTAAGCAAGAAGAAACGTTCTTCCTTAGTGAAGTTACGGAACTATGTTACGGAACAGAGGTCAGGTGATTTGAGAACTGATTGGAGTCTAAAATGCCTTTTCCATACTGAAAATGTCCTCCAGCTCACGGGCTATGGTGAAGAACTCTCTGAGAAAGGCCTGTCCCTTGTCCGTGGCTTTGTAAACCCGCCTGTTGTTCTCAACAACCTCAACGAGGTATCCCTTCTTTAAAAGATACCGGATGTATCCCGTGGCAAGCTTGAAGTTCAGGTTGGCCCTATAGACGATCTGGGTCTTGGTTGCACCGGTTCCGTTCGTCGAACGGAGGATATCGGCTATTATCTCAACCTTTGACCGCCGCATACCGGACACCTCACAGGTGCAATCGAAGACATTTGAATTCAATGGATTATACAAAACAGATTGTGGCATGTTATTGTTACGCTATCTAGACTAGTTTGTCATGTTATTTAAGCTTTGCGTATCTCGTAACTATTTGAACCCTTTTCAAGTTCTCACGTACCGAAGAAAAGCCTAATGTTGAAAAGAATATAACAAAGTTTGCCGAAAAATGATACACATTTGTGTAACCTTACGGAAACAACAACACCGTAACCCTGTTACTGAACAATATTACTTCAAACATAACAAAACTTTGTAGTTATTCCAACAATTTACCGAGGTGTGGGAGAAGGACATACCCTGTAATAGGTGTCACACATCGTCCGTCTCTTCGTCGTTCAGTATTATTATCGGGAACTTGATCTTCTTTAACAGTTCTACCATTCGGTTGTAGGTACGCCGTTGAACCTCCAGTCTGTGCCTCAAACTCGCGTTCTCTATCGCGAGACGGTTGGCCTCGTCCACCTTCATGTTGAGCTGCATGCGGAGTTCAATTATCTCGTCCTCCAGCTCCCGTATGGAGCGTTCGAGTCGCTCAATTTCCTCCAGGTATTCCCGGCAGAGGCGCTTCCTTATCATCTCGGTCAGCCCCGCGAAACCTCCTCACCGATCAGGGGGCTCCAGACTCATCATCCCCTATAATTAACGCACCCAAGCTCATAAGCCTTTGCCCGTGAAGTTTTTTCAAAAATGAAATGCTTTTCTTTTATAAACTCCAAAGTCAAACTTTAAAAGGATAAAAGCACATAGATGTACTGGCCAGTAACGTTGTGTGCAGTATACGCGGTAGTAGGCCATCAACCCCCATATCTGGCTTGAGAGGTGTTGGAAATGAGCGCCATCGTGGACTTTATAAACTGGCTCGATGGGGAAGTCTGGGGCATACCCATGATAGTGTTGCTGCTGGGCACCGGCATTCTCCTGACAGCGTTTCTGAAAGTTATACAGTTCAGGCGCTTGGGCTGGTCCATCAGATTCACCCTCTTTGAGGGCAGGAAGAAGACCGGTGAGGGTGACATCACCCCGTTCCAGGCGCTGATGGCAACTATCTCAGGAACCGTCGGTATTGGAAACATAGCCGGTGTCGCAACGGCAATCCATTTCGGTGGCCCCGGAGCCCTGTTCTGGATGTGGGTAACGGCACTCGTGGGAATGGCCACGAGGTACTCTGAGGGACTCCTCGGAGTTGCCTTCAGGGACACCCTTCCAGACGGAACCATGATAGGAGGAACCTTCAACTTCCTCGAAAAGGGCTTCGCCATGGAGAACATACCCAAGACAGGTAAATACATAGCGGCGATCTTCACCCTGCTCTTCGCGGTCTTCGTAGGCTACGACGCCACCAAGCTGGCAGGGGCGACGCAGATAGGCGCGATAATAGTCGCGGTGCTCTTCGGTATCCTCGGCCTCTTCCTGCTCAAGGACGACGCCTACCCAACGCTCGGAAAGGTGCTGGCGATACTGTTTGCGCTCTTTGCATCCATAGCGGCCTTCGGAATAGGCAACATGACCCAGTCGAACTCCGTTGCCGATGCTATGAAAACCGCCTTCAACATCCCGATGTGGGCAACCGGATTGATCCTGGCAGTTCTTACGTTCATAGTCATCATAGGCGGTATCAAGAGGATCGGTGAAGTCGCGGAGATGCTGGTGCCGTTCATGGCAATAGTGTACTTCCTCTTTGCCATAGGCGTCTGGATAAAGTTCGCAGGAAAACTGCCGGCTGCCTTTGCGACTATATTCGAGGATGCCTTCACCGGAAAGGCCGTCGCCGGCGGTGCTATCGGCCAGGTGATTCTCTGGGGTGTCAAGAGGGGACTGTTCTCCAACGAGGCCGGTCTCGGTACCGCAACCCTCGCCCACGCCGCAGCTAAGACAGACCACCCGTCAAGACAGGCCCATGTTGCCATGCTCGGTCCGTTCATAGACACCCTGATCATCTGTACCCTCACCGGTGTCTCGATAGTGGTCACGGAGGCTTATCTCAACCCGGAGCTCAACGGCGCACCGCTCACCCAGGCGGCCTTCGCAGCAGCGTTCGGACACGCGGGAGAGATAATGGTCGCCATAGGCATAGTCCTCTTCGCCTACTCGACGATACTCGCGTGGTCGTTCTACGGCAGGCAGAACGTCATGTACCTCGCCAAGTGGCTCGAGCAGGACCCCGAGAAGTTCGCCAAGCTCTATCCAAAGCTGCACCTCATCTACAACCTGCTCTTCGTCATCTTCATCTACGTGGGCTCAGTGACCAAGCTGGAAACCGTCTGGAACTTCTCGGACATGATGAACGGACTGATGGCGATACCGAACCTGATAGGCCTGCTGGTGCTCTCGTGGTACGTCAAGAAGAAGACGGACGAGTTCATCTCCGCCAACCCGTGACATTTCCTTTTTTCAACTTTTTAGCTCTTTGAGGCGATAGAAATGACTTCTGAGTATCCCAAAATCGTTGTTAAGCCCCCGGGACCAAAGGCGAGTGAGCTAATCGAGAGGGAAAAACGGGTCATCTCAGCCGGCCTTGGGGTCAAGCTCTTTCCAGTGGTTCCCGAGAGGGGCTACGGTGCGCTGATAGAGGACGTTGATGGGAATATCTTCATAGACTTCCTGGCGGGGGCGGCCGCCGCCTCGACCGGCTACGCTCACCCCAGACTCGTGAAGGAGGTTCAGGAACAGGTCGCGAAGATACAGCACTCGATGATAGGCTACACCTACAGCAAGAGGGCCATAGAGGTGGCGGAGAAGCTCGCGGAGAAAGCACCCGTGAAGGAGCCGCTGATACTCTTCGGCATGAGCGGAAGCGACGCGATGGATTTAACGATGCAGGCTGCCCGCTTCGCCACGAAGAGACCGTGGATGATAGCGTTCATCGGGGCCTACCACGGACAGACCTACGGGGCAACCTCGATAGCGGCCTTCCAGAGCTCCCAGAAGCGCGGACTGTCCCCCCTGATTCCGGGCGTTGTTTGGGTCCCGTATCCTAACCCGTACAGAAACGTGTGGGGAATAAACGGCTACGACGAGCCGGACGAGCTGATAAACCGTTTCCTCGACTACCTTGAGGGTTATATCTTTGCCCATGTGCTCCCGCCCGATGAGACGGCCGTCCTCATAGCCGAACCCATCCAGGGTGACGGTGGAATAGTCGTTCCGCCGGAAAACTTCTTCATCAAACTCAAAAGACTGCTCGACGAGCATGGAATACTCCTGGCAATGGACGAGGTGCAGACCGGGATTGGAAGAACCGGGAAGTGGTTCGCGAGCGAGTGGTTCGGGGTGAAGCCGGACCTCCTGGCCTTTGGAAAGGGCGTCGCCAGCGGCATGGGGCTGAGCGGCGTTATAGGGAGGAGAGACCTCTTGGAGAACCTCACTAGCGGCTCCGCACTTCTGACTCCCGCCGCAAATCCCGTGGTCTCGGCCGCCGCCCACGCGACGCTGAGAATAATCGAGGAGGAGAACCTTCTCCAAAACGCCCTGCGCGTAGGGGAGTTCATCCAGAAACGCCTGAGGGAGATGCAGGAGGAGTACGATGTAATCGGAGACGTCCGCGGAAGGGGTCTCATGATAGGGGCGGAGATAGTCAAAGCGGACGGAAAGCCCGACCCAGAGCTGACGGGGAAGATATGCTGGCGCGCCTTTGAGCTCGGGCTCATACTGCCGAGCTACGGCATGTTCGGAAACGTCATCAGGATAACGCCGCCCCTCGTGATAACCGAGGAGCTTGCAGAGAGGGGACTGGAGATAATGGAGCAGGCTTTGAAGGACGCCTTTGCCGGGAAAGTTACCCACAGGGTTGTGACGTGGCACTGATGACCCCTGAGTTCTTTTTAATATTTGTTCATCCGTCAGTGATTTAAACCCCCAGCTCGGAAATATGAGGGGCGTAAAAATGCTCGAATCCCTAAGAAAAGCCTACCTGCACTGGCGCTCCCGCTGTCCCTTCGTCAGGCGCTTCGAGGAATGGAGGATGAAGAGAAAGGCGAGGGAATTTAAAGTTGAGGCCAGAAGGTAACCTCCAGAATTCCATACTTTTAGGAACTCCCTCTAACACTCCAAAAAGCTCCAACCCCTAAATTTATGCCGCTCAGGTAATTTTCCGTTTTTTGCTTACTATTTTTAGTAGTTTGTAAAATTTGAATACGAAAAGTATTTATACCCCTTGGGGGTGTTACTTCTTTCGGTGATTAGAGAATGAAGCGTATGGGTGGAATCTGGTTAATATTTCTGATTGTCGGGATGAGTTTGAGCATGGCAGTTTCCAGCAAGCCAGTGATGGCAGTAAGCAACGACCCCTACCAGGCTTTTTGGGAGATTCTGAACAGGGAAGCAGAGCTTGTAGTCCAGTTTAACGAGACTGGTAACGCATCCCTCGCTGTGGAACTGATTCAAAACTCTCTCCTCGGAGCAGAGAATGCGGCAAACATTTCAGCCCTGATCTGGGAATCCCTGAACGAGTTAAAGACCTCGGGAATCAAAACCTATTACACCGCGCAGGAACTTCGCGAGATGGCTCAAAACATCAGTCAGAACGGCCTGCCGGAGGAAACGGTTCAAGCTTTGAAATCTCAGGGCTGGACCGACGAGCAAATCCAAGCATTGGAAGATTACATAGCACAGAACGCCGATAACATCAACGAGGACTTTAACATGACAGCATTCCTTGAGGATTTCTCGATGGCATTCATCGACGTTGCCTTTAAGTACAACCATTACGAATCCTGGACGCTGGAGAAATGGAAGTGGAGTCAGCCTGCTGAACCTCCCCAGGCCACGAACAACGAGATGGTAAATCCAATCCTCGCCAAAGAGTGGGTTGAATTTTACAGGGCCTACTTGTCCGGAGATTATAATGACATGAAAAGCAAAGTTTACAGGCTGAAGGGTTCAATGTACAAATTACTGAGCAATGAGAAGAGGAATTGTACCTTGACTTTTCTCAGAGATGGAAACCTTGTAACTCAGAGAGGGATTATCCAGGGCATTAACCATACCACAAACGGTTCTTTGGTTTTCACGACCCTAGTCACATCCTCAAAAGGTAAGTACATAATTTGGAATGTTACCACATATTACTGGCCCGATGCTCTATACGCCTATGAGTTATCAAGCAACATTCTTGCCTTGGTAACTGCTATGGAGTCTGGGAACGAGAATGATGAGCTCGTGAGTATTTTGAATCAGAAGGTTGCCGAATTAAAGGATACCATGAAAGTCCTAATTATTGAAAACAAGGTCTTAAAAAATCCAATCAGGGATGACCCAATAAGACCCATAGAACCAATATACCCCATAAATCCAAAACTCCCCGCACAACCTGTATCTACCATTTCTACAAAAGAATCAACAACATCATTACAATATCCAACAAGCACAATTACAATAACTCCAGCTGATGATGTTACCGCAACCGCTCTCGAGCCCAATGATGGGGATGGACGCTTAGTTATTGACAGTGTTGGGGTGGAAGTTGTTGAGGTAACCTCAGATCATGCCACTTACAGGGTTGTGGTTCATATCCACGCTGAAGATAACGCTGTCTCAAACGTGAATGTAGAGTTTCGAGGAACTAAACTGAGTGATTCTCAGTCTGTGGGCTTCCTTTATCCAGGTGACAGCCTCATAGTAAAGAGTGCAGTCAGTGGAAAGGTGTATGGAAGTGGTCAAGTGACTGTGAGCGGGACTGTTAAGATAACTTACACTCCCAGTTCTGGCCCAACGCCGAACAGTGTTGGTCCGGCTAATGACGAGCGTGAGATAACCAAGAGTTATTCAAAGACGATAACGCTGGAGGACAACTTTGACCCCGGTAAGATTCACATAAGCATCGGGACTCACGATGAGAATGGTGATGGGGTCATTACTGCCGGGGAGGACGTTACCTTCAAGGTTGTCGTGGAGAATGATAATAGTGCTAATGTTTCAGGATCCTGCAGGATTGACGTGGTTTATCCAATAAGTAGCAGTGATAAGAGCAATCAGAGCTTTAACGTTGACGTAAGCGTTCCAACTGACGGGAACGTGGAGAAGACTTTTGGTATTGTGCATTATGCTTGGTCCGGAACCTTCACATACACTGGAGAGTGCAGTTTTGACCAGTACACAAAAAGCTTTAGTGGTTATGTGACGGTGGAGGATGGTGACTCCACGGATCCCGTTGTTGTGAAGACGATCAATGTTGTTCCAGTAACTTGGCCCAGCACAGCTCGTCTTGGTGATTCTGTTGAATTTAATGTAGATTTGGAGAATATGTATTCGATAGATAAATCCGTGAAGATTGAGTTAAAGGTTGATGGAGTTACTGTTGACTTTGCCGAGACTACTATTATCGCAGGACGCGTTACAAGTGTTATCCTAAACTGGAATGTTCCCCATGACTTCACTGTGGGGGATCACATTATAAAAATACAAGCCTTCTCAAGGAATCCCAACTCAAACGACCCTTGGAACCCCGAAGACAGCGAAACGGACTCTATTGAGATCAAGGGTGTCGAAATCCTAAACGTCGATTGCCCCCAAAGAGCGGGTCTTGGTGAAACCATTGAATGCAGGATTTACCTAAAGAACACGTTAGATGACAGAGTTGGCACAAATACTAAACAGGTTATTTTAATTGGCTATCCTTATGACGAGTACCTCCATGAAACCAGAACAGTCAGTATCGAATATCCTATTCAGGATTCCATTAATATAGACCCAGACCATACTGAGATCCTGTTAGTAGCTCCCATTGAGATCCCCGACGATCGGAAAATTCTTGATTATCGCTACACTTGTGATCAGATAGCCGGAGACTGTTCTTTTGAGTGGGCAGACACCAACTACACACTCCAAATCAAACTTGACATGCCTTATCCCCAAGAGGACATAACCATTAATAGGATCCTAACTCTCTACTACTTTGGTAGCTCAGCAATGCAAGAAATATCTGGAGGTCTAGTGACCGAATATGGAGTACCTGCCGCTACAGCAGGTCTAACAGGACTATTACTTGCAGCCGCTGGGTTTAGCGCATTTGCTACGTTTGGACTCTCATTAGCTGTTGGAGCAATAGTCTATGTAATACTTAAAGAAACAAGTTAGGGGTGGATTGAAATGGATGTTGTTACCCACGGCATTATAGTGATGTTCCCCCACGCTTTCCTATTTTTAATGGTCATAGTAATGTATCTGCGGTTAAGGGAAGGCAGAATTCAAGTTGCAAAGAGAATAGCATTACTGGCGCCGATGACATGGTTGTACTGGAGGTGGTTCTTTGATAACCTGCCATTTTTAAGGGCTCCCACTAATTTGATGGCCTTCGTTACGTTTACAATGTCCATGGCAGGATATACCACAGTCGTAATGAGGCTATATCCTGAACCTGCCAATTCTAGAGAGGGCTTAAAATAAATCAGCTATCTTTTATTTAATTATCGAATGTCTTCAATCCTGTGTTAATGGTGAAACAAATGACTTGTGATAACAATTTGATAATTGGAGGGTGATGAGACATGAAAGTTCGTCGGTGTTATGGGTTCTATCTCCGTTGTGTCCTTGAGACCTACGCTATTTCTATTTTTTTAGTCTATCTCCTCACAGATTTCAAAGGATTATCAGGTCAAGCTCTCCTCGTGACCTTGGGCATTTCTTTCGTACTGGCCACAGTGCTCGTGTACATCTGGGCATTGATATATCCTTCAGATGACTTCATAGCCTTGAAAAGAGAGAAGGAGAAGAGAAATTAATAGAACGCAAGAGACAGCCATACCACAGAGGGATGAGTCATGAACCTTGGGAATCTTGTTGGGTTCTTTTTAATTTTTCTTCCTGCAATGCTGCTGATTTTCATAATAGCCTACGTTGTAGTGATCAATTCGCTTGAAGAGAGCAGAAATGAATACTTCATTAGCATATACGTTGGAGTGCCATATCTTGTGCTTTTCTGGACGGCTATAATGTCAGAGACAAAAAATGGCCTGCTAGGATGGATGTTAATATTTGGATTTTTGATAGCCAGCAAGGCAGTAAAACCACGGGCATTGATAGACGGATTGACATTAGGCTCACTCGTGTACTTGACTCTTACGTCAATAGTTGCCATCGTAGGGTTATTAGCTTATATTCTGATCCAACTCAAAAGTGAATTAAAAGAGAAGGTATTAGTGTACATAATCCTACTATGGGGTTCGTTAGTGCTTGTCACTCTACCTTCGGTATCCCAAGCAGGGACAGTAACCTTTGTAGGTGCGGTTCATGTTATCACATCAATGAGGCTCCTAGGAGTTTCAGGGACGCAAATAAATTCTAATTAGTCGTGGGGATGAATGATGCAATTGAGCCTGACTACTGAGTGGAAAGATCCAAAGAATCTTTTTAAAATATATTTAATTTGCTTTTTCCTATCTATCCTAGCATGGCCAAAAGGAACTACACTCAAAGAGATTTTGGGGCTAAGTACTGCGGCGTTCATAATAATGTTAACACTACTGTACATTTGGAATCTCCTAGCACCCACCGAAGACCTGTGACAAGAATCCGGTATTACATGAGGGTGGTACTGATGAAGCGTGAACTTTGTAAACTAGGTCTCAATAGGGCATGTATAAAGGATCTCGCTTTAAAAGAACGGCGTTTTGACAAAAGTCTCCAGCAGACAGGCAGCAATTTGATTGGGGATGTTGAATCGACCGTTAATCTTGAGGGCCTCTCTTCCTTTCTTTTAATCGTCATCTCCCTCTACCTTGGATACTCTTTCAACATACTGGGAGAGATACACAAGAAAGCTGTAAAAATTCTTCAGAATTCGAGAGCCTTGGAACCACAATAGCAATCAAAGCCTATCTGAACCAGCTAAATGAACCAGTGATGTATGTGGTGAAAATGAATCCCAGAGACCTAACCGGACTTCAAGTACCAACAGAATTTGCAATTAGTGAAACTACAGGTGCTATAGTTGGGGCTGCAGGATACTGCTAACTACTGAAGCGATAACAGCAATGGGAATTTTTATAGCGGCGGGAGAGGTGCATTGGCCGGCATTTCCGCAACTCTAGTTGGTCTCTGGCTGTATGAACTAAAAGTCGGACTCTTCGATCTTATAGCTCCAGATGACCCTGGTGATAACAATTTCATGCTTGAATTGGAAACGCAAATAAAGTCCCAAAGCGAGCCATATAAAAAGAAGACGGGAGAATTAGACCCCCAACAGCGCCACCAGCTCTTTAACAATCTCCTCCTTCTTTACCGTTCTCTGCTCGCCGCTCTCCATGTCCCTTATCGTTACTTTGCCCCCGGCGAGGTCCTTCTTTCCGACGAGAATCACGTAGGGGACGCCGAGTCTCCCTGCATAGTCGAGGGCCTTCCTCAGCTTCCTCCCCGTCAGCTCGACGTCGGCCTTAACTCCGGCCCTCCTGAGGGCGGAGACGATCTCAATCGCGGCCTTCTTGAGCTCGGCCCCCTTTCCAATCGGAATCACGTAGACATCGGGCCTGAGCTTGACCTCCGGGATGAGGCCCTTCCACTCGAGGATTGGGATGAGACGCTCTATCCCTATGGCAAAGCCCGTCGCTGGAGTCGGCTTTCCGCCGAAGACCTCTATGAGGTTGTCGTACCTCCCACCGCCACCGATTGAGCCGATTCCGAGGTCATTGGGCGCTATGGCCTCGAAGACTATGCTGGTGTAGTAGTCAAAGCCCCTTGCGATTCCGAGGTCGATGAGAATCCTGTCCTTGACACCGTAGGCGTCGAGAAGGTCAACAAGCTCATAGAGCCTTGCTATCTCCGTCTTGGCTTCATCGCTCGTGAGGAGTCCCTCCGCAAGGGGAAGAACCTCGTCGGGTTTGCCCTTAATCTCTATGAGCCGAAGAACCTTCTCAACTCCGTCATCCCTCAGCCCGAAGTCCCTCAAAGCTTTAACGAATTCCTCCCTGCTCATCTTGTCCTTCTTGTCTATGAGCCTCATCAGGCCTATGTCATCTTTAACACCGAGCATCTTGGCAAACTCATCGAGGAGAACGCGGTCGCCTATGTTCACTGTGAAATCTTCTAAGCCCGTCGCCAGGTAGCTCTCGACGAAGAGGGCTATGACCTCCGCGTCGGCCTCAACTTTATCGCTTCCTATCAGCTCAACCCCCGCCTGCCAGAACTCCCTATAGCGGCCGCTCTGGGGTTCTTCATACCTGAACATGTTGGCGATGTAGTACCACTTGATGGGCTTTGGGGCGGTCTGGAAGGAGTTCACGTAGAGCCTTGCGACGCTTGACGTCATATCCGGCCTGAGCGAGAGGTTCCGCCCGCCCTTGTCGTCGAAGGCGTAGAGCTGCTCCACCACCTCCTCACCGCTCCTGAGCTGGAAGAGGGTGGTGTACTCAAAGGTGGGGGTGAGAACCTCATGAAAGTTATAGCGCTCGAAAACATCCCTTATCCTCTCGAAGACCCATCTCCTTTTGGCCATCTCCTCGGGCAAAAGGTCTCGCGTTCCCTTAACTTTCTCCAGCCGAACTTTCATTCTCAACCCTCCTTTCCCTGGGAAAAGCGGAAGGGGTTAAAAGGTTAGCCCATGAAACTTTGACGTTTATCCAGCGGATGTCATGAGCAGGTATATTCCGACGACACCCTGCACCATCATCTGCGCTCCGATAGCCATCGTGAACATACCGATTATCCTTATGAAGACGCCGAGGGTGGTCTTGCTGACGTTCTTGATGACGTAAAGAGTCACGAACATCACGAGGGCCGTCAGGAGTATGGCGATGAAGATTGCCGCGGTCGCATGGTAGAGGCCCTTCTCTGCGGTGAGGGTTATCGCGGTGGTTATGGCTGCAGGCCCGGCTATGAGAGGTGTCGCAACGGGAACGGCCGCCAGGGCGAGTATGTTCTTCTCCCTCTTGAGCGTCAGCATTCCACCGCTCTCCAGAGCTTCAAGGCCTATCTTGAAGAGCACGAAGCCCCCGGCAACGCGCAGGGCGTTTATGTCTATGTGAAAAACCTCCTGCAGGATTATCTGGCCGGAAACCGCGAACAGGAAGAGAAGCAGAAAGCCGATGAGGTTCGCCCTCACGATGAGGGTTCTTATATCCTCTATGTGGAAGTCCTCACGGAGGAGGCTGACCAGGAGTATCTTGTCGCTCGGGTCTATCATGATGAGCATGAACAGCGCCGAACTGAGTATCGAAAGCCACTCGCTCATGTCCGCCACTGCGGTGAGGGTTTTATAAACCTATGCCCCAAAGTGTGCATCTTACCTGGAGTAGAGCCACTTGAGGAGCGGCGGCGTTATCACGGTTGTGACGAAGACCATGAGGATGGCCACCGTTAATGCATCCGGCCCGATTATTCCGCTGGCCATTGCAACGGCGAGCATTGCGAGCTCCACTCCCAGGCGGGGCACCATCCCGACGCCAATCTTGAGGGAGGAGTTCCAGTCGAAACCGGCAACCCTGGCACCCATACCGCATCCGAGGATTTTGCTCATTATCGCCGCCAGGGTGTAGAGAACCGCGAAGGTTCCCGCGTGAAGGATGTAGTCTATCTCGATTCTCATCCCCACCTCAACGAAGAAGAGAGGGATGAAGAGGGAGTAGCCGATGACGTTCACGTGGTCCATTATGCCCTTCTTTTTGGTGCTCTGACCGAGGGCCAGACCGGTCAGGTAGGCGCCTAAGATAGAGGCGAGGTTCAGATGCTCGGCGAGGTAGGCAAAGACTATCAGAAAGACGAGGGCAAAGGCGGTCTCGGCCTCGGGGAGGTCGATACGGGAGATAAGCCTAAACGCCCTGTCCGCAAGGCCGGGGCCGAAATACAGAAAGAAGAAGAGAAGGAACGAAACGGAAATGAGAACCTCCCCCAGACTCGCGTAATTGACCTCTCCACCCTTTATCATTGAGATGGCCACAGTCAGGATTAGGATTCCAAGAACGTCGTCGACGACCGCGGCAGCCAAAATCGTCGTCCCCTCCCTGGTGTTCAGGCGTCTCAGCTCCATGAGAACCTTCACGGTTATGCTGACGCTCGTGGGGGTCATCATCGCACCGTAGAGGATGGCCTCGTGGAAGGGAACAAAGAACTGAGCTACAGAAAAGCCGAAAATGAAAGCCATGAGAACGCCGATGCCGGCCACGACGACGCTCTGACGGCCGACGCGCTTGAACTCCTCCAGCTCACTCTCAAGGCCCGCTATGAAGAGGAGCAACAGAACTCCCAAGTTAGCGAACTGTCCGATGACAGGGTTGGTGTCAAAGAATATTCCTATGAGAAGTCCTCCGAATATCTGGCCGAGAACCACGGGCTGGCCGATGCGCTCGAACACGTATCCCATCAGTTTTGCCGTTGCAAGCATCAGGGCCATCAGGAGCAGTATTTCCATATCACTCCCTCGAAAACGCCCACTTGAGGAGGAAGGGCGTTACCAGCGTTGTTATTATCACCATGCTCACCGGTATGGAAAACGTCCCCCTGTCGAAGACGCCCTCTCGCAAACCTATGTTGGCCATGATTAGGGCGACCTCCATCCTCGGGACCATTCCAACGCCTATCTGAACCGCTTCCCTGCCCTTGAATCTCGTCAGTAGGGCCCCGATGCCGCAGCCGACTATCTTTCCGACTATCGCCAGGAAAGCGTAGAGCCCCGCGAAGGCCCCGATGTGGGCCAGAACGTGGATGTCCGTCTCGACGCCTATGCTGACGAGGAAAACGGGGATAAAGAGGGAGTATCCGATGGTCATGGTCTTGCCCGTCACCTCCCGGGCCTCGGCACTTCCGGCAACGAGGAGACCGGCCAGGTAGGCACCGGTTATGCCCGCCAGCTGGAATTTCTCGGCTATGTACGCGAAGATCAGCATTATGGCTATCGCAAAGGCCGTTATCGTCTCGGGCAGGTTTATCCTCTCCGACGCGCGGAGGGCTTCTTTTATGGTGGGACTGCCGAGGAGGAGCCCCAGGAGGAAGAACAGCGCGACCTCACCGAGGATTATAATGACATCCATCGGGGAGACGCTCCCCTTGGTGTTCATCGCAACGAGAACCGTCAGAATTATTATGCCGAGCACGTCGTCAACGACCGCGGCAGCTAAAATCGTCGTTCCAACGCGGCTTCTCAGCTTCTTCATCTCCATCAGTATGCTCGTTGTCAGCCCAACGCTCGTGGCCGTGAGGATTCCCCCGAGGAACAGCGCCTGAATATCAGAATAGCCCCATGCCAGGGCCGCGATGTAGCCCAGGACGAAGGGAATCATGACACCGAGAACCGCCACTATGAAGGCCGAAACTCCGACGTGCTTGAACTCCTCAATGTCGGTCTCAAGGCCGGCCAGGAAAAGCAACATAACAACACCAAGCTCGGCAACGAGCTTCACTCCCTCGTCGTAGGTCACTATACCCAGAATGGAGGGACCTATGATAATCCCCCCGATGAGCTGGCCCAGGGCCGCTGGAAAGCCGAGGCGAAGGGTGAGGTAGCCGAACAGCTTTGCGACTATGAGTATCAGCGCCAGCTCCAGGAAGACGTCCATGATTATCATCCCGTTTCCGTTTTGAGCAACTCATGCCGAGACTATGCGTATGAGGCGTATTATATCCTTGACCTCCAGGACACCGTGAACTCTACCGTTCTCATCAACAACGGGGAGATGGTGCTTTCCCGTTTCGATCATTATCTTTATCGCCCGTCCAAGGTTGTCATCAACGTGAATGGTTATGGGCTTGCGGACCATTATGTCCCCAACGCGCGAGGCATGGCTTATCGAGTACTTCTTGAGAAGGCCTATCCCAACTATGGAGTACCTCCTCGGCGGCTCGAAGAAGTGGAGAAGGTCCTTCATCGTGATGAAGCCCATGAGCCGACCTTCCTCGTCAACAACAACCGCGGAGCTTTCCTCATCCCTGAGGTTCTGCACCAGCTTTGAGATTGAATCCTCCGGGTGAAGGATGAGGAACTCCCTGTCCATGACTATGCTGACGGGAACCTTGGAGATGTAGCGGATGTTGTGGCTGAGCTCCTCCTTGCGCTGGAGCTGGAAGAGCCTTCGCTTGCTGTGGATTATCTTTATCTTCTTGGCCTTCGCGCTCTTCGATTTATCGCTCATCATGCTCCCACTGAGTATTCTATTACCCAATTCTGTTTAAAGGTTTCGGGAAATCTATAATCAAATTTGCGTCAACTAAGTGGGCATAAATAAACCATGTTAACCAAAAACTTGCCAAAAAGTTTTTAAGGTGTTGGCCATAAACACCGGCAAGGGAAATATGGTTTCTGGAAAAACCTACGACGTTGTCATAATCGGTGCCGGCCCGGCAGGCCTTTTTGCGGCATACGAGCTGGTCGAAAGGAGCGATTTTAGGGTTCTAATAGTCGATGAGGGCGGGGACATCGAGCAGAGAATCTGCCCGATGTACGAACTCGGCTACTGCATCGGCTGCCAGCCCTGTCATATCATGAGCGGTGTGGGCGGTGCTGGTGGGCTCAGTGATGGCACTATAAACCTCCGGCCGGACATTGGAGGCGACTTAAGCGAACTCACGGGGGATGAGAACTACGCCTGGCAGCTCGTCTGGGAAGTGGACCGGATTTTCCTGAGGCACAAAGCCCCTGGGAACCTTTTCAAGGGCAACCCTGAGGAGGTTAAGTACTGGGAGCAGAAGGCTGCCCAAGCAGGTGTTAAGTTCATACCCATAATCCAGCGCCACATAGGCTCCGACAGGACACCCGAGGTGATAGGGGACATAAAGAAGTACCTTGAGAGCAAAGGCGTCGAGTTCCTCCTCTGGACGAAGGCGCTGGAATTCGGGCAGGGATGGGTGAAGGTGAAGAAGGGCAAAGACGTCTTCGAGATTAAGGCCCGATACATCGTCGTCGCCCCAGGGAGAGGTGGGGCCGACTGGTTCCACGAAGTGGCCGGGAGGATAGGGCTCAAAGCCAGACACGGGCCGATTGACGTGGGAGTTAGGGTAGAGGTTCCGGCCATAATAATGGAGCCGATAACGGGCATAAACCACGACCCCAAGTTCCACATCTATACAGATACCTACGACGACTTCGTTAGAACCTTCTGCACCAACCCGAATGGCTTCGTCGTTGAGGAGCGCTACGACGGCTACGTTGGCGTGAACGGCCACTCGATGCATGAGAAGAAGAGCAACAACACTAACTTTGCCTTTCTCACGAGAATAGAGCTGACCGAGCCCGTGGAGGACACAACCGCCTACGGCAGGAGTATAGCCCAGCTGGCGACGACGATAGGCGGTGGGAAACCGCTACTCCAGCGCCTAGGTGACCTCAGGCGCGGGAGAAGGAGCACATGGGCGAGGATAAGGAGGAGCGACGTCGAGCCAACGCTTAAGCACGTTACACCCGGCGACATAGCCATGGCTCTCCCGCACCGCGTCGTTACCAATATCCTTGAGGGTCTTGAGAAGCTCGACCGCGTTCTTCCGGGCGTTGCGAGCGACCACACACTGCTCTACGCGCCGGAGATCAAGTACTACGCCATGAAGGTCGAGGTCGATGAGAACCTGGAAACAAGCATCGAGAACATCTTCGCCGCTGGAGACGGAGCGGGACTGAGCAGGGACATCGTGAACGCCGCGGCCACAGGACTTCTGGCCGCCAGAGGGATACTCAAGAAGGAGGGCCTCTACACCGAGAAGGACTTTAGAAAGCCTGACAACTGGAAGGCAAAGATTAAAGGCCTTGAGTCATGAAAACTTCAAACTCTTCCCTTTTCTTGGCAAAAGTATATTTAGTCGAAGTTCAATATGCTAAACGTGGGATGATACCATGACGAGCCTATTGAAACAGCTCCCAAGGATAAAGGAGGGCATAGTGCTCGTTGAGTACTCCTCGACGGATCATCCGGAGAGGGCCATGGCGGAGATATTCACCGAATGGATGAACATGGGGATAGTTCCGCTGATAGTGGACATAGGGGATGCCCTCCACGTCTTCATTCAGAACCTGCGGTTCCAGGGCATCGAACTTCCAGTAGAGAACGTTCCGGTGATAAAGGAGAAGGGAACCGTTAAAGTTGGAAGCGTAATCGGAACCGTGGACGTTATAGAAGACTTCGACCACCACCTGGCCGTCTACTCCAGGTTCGCCAGGGAGGTTCCCCTGGAAAGCCGGAACCACACCATTGTATTGGGCATGGAGAGGTTCTCATTTACTTTCATCTCAGATCCCCCAAAGCTCGAAAGGTACTTCGAGAAGATAACAAGGCTTTACCTCCCAGTTGAGGAGAGGGTAAGTTTCCTCTTCCTTAACGTGGACATAGCATCGGAGTACCTTAGAAAAGGCCTTGAGCAGGATTCGGACTACGTGATTAAGATAGCAGGCAAGACGGCCAAGCTCCTGAAGTCTCCGGGAGGGGTGGGATATGCGGTTCTCTGAGTACCTGAAAAGGATTAAAGATGGAGAAAACGTGCTGATAGAACACACATCGCTTTCCCCGTATCCCAAGCTGTTCTACGAAATAGGCAACGCATACGGCTGGGAAAGGCTTCTCCTGATCGACATACTGGACTCAAGCATGCCGGTAATCAGGTGGCTCCGCCTCGCGGGCCTTATGGTGCCCACCCATGTGAAGAGAATAAAGGCAGGTGGAGTCTCCGAATGGGGTGAGGTTATCTTTGAGATTGACCCACACAAGGACCCTGGAATTTTCTTAAGCCGCTTCTCCAACTGGGCCGCCAGGTATTATTTGAACAACCCTGGAACCGTCAGCGTGGTCATGAACCCGGAGAGGCTCATTCCGCTCCAAAACAACAATCCCCGCTTCATCATAAGCCTCACCAACTTAGGAGTGGCCTTCATCGGAAATCCCAAGAGAAGAACCTTCTACTTTGTAAACACCGACCTCGCGGATAGGAGATACGTAGCGCTCCTGGAGGAGGCATTTATACGTGTCATGAGGATTGATGACGACGGAAGAACGATGATAGTAAAATCACCGGAAGAAGATGAGGGAGCGAGTCTGGAACCGGTGTAAGCTGGATTGGCATTAAATTAATATAACCAACTTCCCCGTTTTAATCCCGGTGAGCAAGATGCCGATGCGCTGCAAGTTCTGCGAGAGAAACGCGTTTATCAAGCTCCATTACCCGAGAATGTACCTGTGCCCTGAGCACTTCACGGAGTACTTCGAGAGGAAGGTAAAGCGAACGATAGAACGCTACAAACTCATAAGCCCCGACGAGAGAATCCTGGTAGTCGTCAGCGGCGGGAAGGATTCTGCCGTTACCGCTTACGTCCTCAAGAAGCTCGGCTACGATATCGAGTGCCTCCACATAAACCTCGGCATCGGCGAGTACAGCGAGAAGAGCGAGGAGTACGCAAAGAGACAGTGCGAAAAGCTCGGGGTTCCTCTCCACATCGTCCGCGTTAAGGAGCTCCTCGGGAGGGGCATCGGAGAGGTAAGGACCCGGAGGCCGACGTGCTCCTACTGTGGCCTGACCAAACGCTACATCTTCAACAAGTTCGCCTACGACAACGGCTTTGACGCCGTCGCTACCGGTCACAATCTCGACGACGAGGCGAGCTTCATCTTCGCCAACCTGATGAACTGGAACACGCAGTATTTAGCGAAGCAGGGGCCGGTGACGCCGAGTGAATTCAACGGCAAGCTCGTAAAGAAGGTGAAGCCCCTCTACGAGCTGACCGAGAGGGAAGTGGTGGCTTATGCCCTCGCCAACGGCATAGAGTACCACATTGAGGAGTGCCCGCACGCCGTAGGAGCTACGACCATAGAGTACAAGGAAATCCTGAACGAGATGGAGGAAAAGAGGCCGGGGACGAAAATCAACTTCGTCAAGGGCTACCTGAGGAAAAAGCATCTCTTTGAGGCCGAGCTGGAAAAGACCGAGCTGAGGGAGTGTAAGGTCTGCGGCATGCCATCGAGCGGAGAGGTTTGCTCCTTCTGCAGGTTCTGGAGGCTTGAGGAGCCGCTGGACTTCAGGGTGAAAAGGGGTGAAGGCAGGCCGATGAGGTGAGCCTTTCGGGCCCTGAGGGGTGATGATGGCCACCCTAGCTGAGGCCCGTTAAAGCTCCCTAAAGTGGAGCCTGAAGCGAAGCTCACCCTCGACCGGGAAGAGGATTGTATAGCTGACTCCCTGCTGAATGAAGTCCCAGCCGCTCTCGCTCTGGCTGAGGGTCTTTATGGGGTACTTCCAGACCTTCGCTTTTTTGTCCAGCTCTATCGCAACCCTCCCGATGCCGTGGGGGTCGTTCACCTCGAACCTCTCAGCCTCGAACTCTCCAGGGCTTTCCATGACGCTGTGGACGGCCAGGTTAAGCTCGACGCCGAAGAGGGCTTTGGTTTCACTCCTCACGGTGTAGTCCACGATGAAGCCGTCCCCGGTTAGGCGGAAGGACTTCTCAACGCGCGCGGGTCTTCCTGAAACGGTACCGTCGCGCCAGAGGGTAATCCCCCCTTCGAAGGTGCTGTAATCGTAGGCCCCCGTCAGGAAATCGCCAAGTTCAGGGTACCTCGCAAGCCTGTAGTCATCGAGTGAAGTCCCGGTGTCGAGGAAGTGGTCTTGGAGGATGGCCCTGAGGTGGTCATCGTATGCCATCTCCCGCTTTATTTCGTCGGGAATTCTCCTGCCAACCTCGTGTATGCTGGCGACACCCTCGTCGCCGCCTTCCTCGGGGGTAGCCGCCCCCGGAACCTCGTGGTAGTGCTCCCAGCGCCTCGCGAGAACGTTGTTGTAATTGACCGCCCTTCTCTTCGAGCTGAGCTCAAAGAGCCCCCCGCCATAGCCCGGTTTGAATACGGCGTAGAAGCTCCCGTTCTCCATAAAAACCTCGTCCCGTCCGTCGAAATCTATGTCCCTGACGAAAGTCCCGACCTCCATGTGGCTGTTCGCCCGGATGAGGTTCTCCCATACTGCGGAGCGGAGGTGGGGAAGGTACACGCCGCCAAAAACTCCATGCCAGTAGGCGTCGTTGCACTGGGCCCTGAGGAGAAAGCGCCTCGCCTCGGGGTTGTTCCTCACCAGCCTGCTTACCATCAGCATGCGCTTGTGCATGTAGTTGCTCTCGGGGTATTTGAAGAAGAAGTTCTTCCAGATGCCACCGCGGACGAAGACGCGGTAGCGCTCAAACTGACCCTGCTCCTTAAGCTTTTCAACGAACTCAACGAAGAGCTTCGCCTGCGGTGCCGGCAGGGACCACTCGCTCATCTCGAAGTACGAAGCTATTGGAAGGTACACTATGCCCCTTGGCTTGAACCTGGAAAGGTATTCCGAATAGAGGGTGAGGTTTATCCTATCATCGCTGGAGATTTCCTCGAAGAACTCTCTGAGCCAACCCCTTTCGTAGACCCACTCGTGGGTTCCCGGCCAGACGCCAAACTTCTCACCGTCGTCGTGGAAAACGGCAACCTTGCTCTCGTCGCCATCATCGAGGGAGTGGAGGTATTCTATCGTTTTCTCCACCGGACGGAACGGTATTAGGTAACGCAACTTCTCGTCTATCGGAAAGACTGCTATAACCTCCCCGCCGTCCTCCGTGTAGTACGGCCAGAAGAGTTCCTCCTTGCTCAGCCCGGCGCTCATGAAGTGGTAATCGTCAACGATGACGTACTCTATTCCCGCCTGCCGGAGGCTTTTTACCAGCTCCGGCTGCCACACACGCTCGGTCAGCCAGACACCCTTGGCATCGTAGCCGAGTTTTTTCGCGAAATCCTTGAGGAGCTTAATCTGCTCTATCCTATCCTCCTTTGGAATCGCCGCCAGAACAGGTTCGTAAAAGCCGGCGACGACGATCTCAAGCTGCCCCTTCCTCACAAGGGATTTGAGAAGATCAATGTACTCGGGCCTGTTTTCATTAAGCCATTCAAGGAGAGGACCGCTTATATGAACTGCGACCTTCATGTTCGGGTACTCCTCAAGTATCTCCATGAACGGCCTGTAGGAGCGCTCGTAGGCGCTCTCCAGAACCCAACCGAAGTTACCGAGAGGCTGATGGTTATGGATCCCGAATATGAAGTTCACCATGGCAACCACCCCTGTTATCACTAGCAGTGATATGGAAAGAAAAGCATATAAACCTTTTTCTCCAAGTATTCACTACCGGTGATTACAGAACACCCTTGGGGATTGAACATCACCGGAGGTGTTTGATGTGAAAAAAACGGCAGCCTTTGTGTTGATAACCGTTCTTCTGCTTAGTCTAGTGCCCTTTGGGAAGCTCGCCAGTGCAATGTACGGGGAAAAAATCCTCGACGGGAGCATTGCCGAGTGGGGTACTCTGGATCACATCGCCACGGCAGAGAATAACGGCCTTGCTGGAGCTAATCTCCGCGATCTTTACATAGCATGGGATGACGAGCACCTCTACATCGCCATCACGACAAGGAACTCCCAGAGCTGGAATGTTGCATATGGGATAGGGATAGACGTTGACCCAGGAAGCGGAAACGGCTACACCGGCACCAGCGATGCCTGGGGAAGGAGGATAAGCTTTGGAGGCGGATACGCCGCTGATTATGAGCTGTACTTCTGGTGGTCTGGTGGTGATGGAAAGATAACATCGGACAACTTCATAACTTGGACCGGAGGGGGATGGGACTACAAGGGTGTCAAAGACGTTGGAGGAGATTTCGTCTATACTGGCGACTCCAGCACCGGGCTTCAGCTCATGGAAATAAAGATACCCTGGAGTGCACTGGGCGGGAAGAAGGATAAGATAGCGATAGTCGCATGGATAGCGGGTGGGGGTGACTCTTCCGCGGTCAGTGCCCTGCCCTGGGACAGCGCAATGGAAAGCCTTGACGCCCCCTATGCCAACTGGTATAGAGGAGACGAGTGGGGCGACACCGATTACTTCACAGAGCTCGCCGAAGTGGCGATAGCCCCCAAGGCCATAGACGGAAACCTCGACGACTGGGAGAGCTATGAAGTTGTCGGTGTCAGCAGCTTAGATGGCCCCGACGGCGCCGATCTGGACAAACTTTACGTGTCCTACGACGACCAGTATCTCTACATAGCACTCACCACAAACAATACCGCAAGCTGGAATGTTGCCTATGGGATAGGAATAGACGTCAAGGATGGTGGATACACCGGGGATACCGATGCTTGGAATAGGAAAATAGGATTCTCTCGGGGAATTGATTATGAAATATATATGTGGTACAATGCCGGTGGCGACTTCATTGGAGGCGGAAACTTTATAACTTGGACAGACAACGGCTGGGACTACAAAGATATCAGAAGTGTTGTCACATACGCCACTATCACTGGGGCTGGCCTACAGGTTCTTGAAATGGCAATCCCATGGGATGCGATTGGAGGAAAGGTCCCCGAGGTTGCAATAATAGCCTGGGTAGCAGGGGGTTATGAGGGGGATTCAGCAGTTGATACCGTACCCTTTGATCCGGAAGTTAATGGAAACGACTGGACCGATCAAGACTACCTCACAAACTTTGCCGTCATAGAAATACCCATTCCAAAGCCCGAGCTTACGGTCAAACTGACATCCAACGTATTGGATGTTGAGCCGAGGAAGCCGGCCAACTTAACCATCGACGTCCGGAACCTCGGAACCGTCGAGGCAAAGAACGTAACCGTTGCCCTCTATGACAACGACAGACTGCTGGCATCGTGGATTGTGAACCTCTCCGCAGGGGGCAACGCCAGTTTCTGGTACATCTACGAGTACCCGGGCATGTGGGGAACCCACGTTTTCAAAGCAGTAGTTGATCCTGAGAACACAATCGAGGAGTTCAACGAGGACAACAACGTTGATACCATCACCCTTGATGTTGGACGGCTACCAAAGCTCCAGAACACATTCGTCATGCACAACATGTTCTACGGAACCAGGCACTTTGAGAAGGACTATCCCAAGTACAAGGAGCTCGACCAGCAACTCAGGAACATGCCTCTTCCGGAGGATGCGAAGGAAAGACTCGACGAGCTTCAGGGCGAAGTTCTTGACCTGGTAAAGCTCTACAACGAAGGCAAGGACATGATCACCCAGCCTAACTATGCATTCATGGGGGCAATAAAGATATACCGTGCCTACACTGGACTCAGGAAGATTATCAGAGAGATGGAAGAGATGCTCAGAAAAGCCCAAGAAGGAGAGTACGAGCGTGAAAAATACCTTGAGGAGCTCGCCAAGAACCTCACGAAGACAATAGATGGAAACCTCGACGACTGGGACGTCCAGCCGGTGGCCATCGATGAGACTGGCTTCGGTCAGGACGGGGCTAACCTCAAGGCACTCTACGTTGACTACGACGACCAGTTCCTCTACATAGCCCTCACAACCGAGAACAAGGCCTCATGGAGGGTCGCCTACGGCATAGCCCTTGACTACAAGGACGGCGGGTACACGACCGGAACCGATGCATGGGGCAGAAAGGTGGGCTTTACAGAGGGAGTTGACGCCCAGCTCTACTTCTTCTGGAACGGGGAGTTCTTTGGAGACCTCGGAACCAGCAACATAACCAGCGCCCAGCTCGTGCTGTGGAACGGGACGGCATGGAAGTACGAGGACCTCAAGTGGGTGGGATTCTACAATTACACCGGTGGCGCCGAAAACGGACTTCAGACCCTGGAGATAGCGATTCCGTGGATGGTCATCGGGGGCGAGCCTAAGAACCTGAAAATCGTGGCCTACGTGACTGGACAGGGCAGCGGTGATTCAGCTGTGGACGTACTGCCCCTCCAGGAGGCCGTTAAGGACAACGCGCCGGGCGATGAATGGGGAGACGCGGACACCTTCTCGGAGTTCGCGGTGGTCACAATTGAGTGACCATCCCCTGCGTTCTTCCTCTTTTTAAGCTTTCAAAGGGAGATAATCCCCGCAAGGTACAGTGCCACCGCTATCGCCAGCTGGTTGGAGAAGTTATCGTCCAGCTGACTGGCGGGGTTTCCTCCGGGAGGGAAGCCATAGAGTTCAACCAAGGCCCCAGTTAGGGAACCGACAACCGCCAGAAGGGGACCAACCAGGGGGTACAGTATCAGCACGCCGGAGATAAAGTAGGCGAGGCTTCCTTCGAGGCTCTTTCCGTTGCTGAAGCGGTGCCTGCCAAGGGATTTTCCTATTATCGCCGCGAGAGCATCCCCCACGGTGGCAACCGCTATGGCACCGATGGCTATCTCCTCCGGGAAAAAGTAGACCACTATGAAGGCCGCCGCGGCAAAGTATATGTGAGCCGCCACACGATAGCGCTCGTGTCCCCGGGTTATCTCGTCGATCTGCTTTTCAAGAACCTCCATGCGCTCCATGACGTCGTTGTCCATGTATATCTTGAGCCTCCTCTTTATGTTGTCCCTCAGCTCCTCGATTATCCTGAAGGGTTCGAGCACGACGAAGATGAAGAACGCCAAGCCAATGAAGGTGAGCGTGAGGTCGCGCCCGAAGAGCAGGTAGGAGACCGGAACCAGCAGTCCGGTGAGATGGAGGGACTTACGCTTCAGCTCGCTTTTCATGCTCATTCCTTATCACCTCCAGCGCCTCCAGCAGGTTGTTAACGGTGTAATCCGCATGTCTCGCACGTCTTCCCTTGAAGTAGCCCCTTCTAACCAGCACGGTGGTTGCACCGATCTCCTTTCCGCCCCTCATGTCGGTATCATCCCTGTCGCCAACCATATAAACCTCGTCCTCGTGGGGGAAGAGCCGCCTGGCCAGGCGGAAGTTGTGCGGGTCTAGCTTGCTGTGCCCGGTCTCGCCGCTTATTATGAGGGCATCAAAGTAGTCCTTTATGCCCAGATATTCGAGCTTCTTCCTCTGCCAGCGGGTGGAGGAGTCAGTTATGAGCACCACCCTGGCCCCCATCTCCTTCAGAGCCCTCAGAAACGGGAGGGCATCCGGGAAGAGCCTGAGGTTCGAAAAGAACACCCTGTCTATGAGCTCCTGCATCTCCTCAAGCTCCCAGGGAGAGATTTTCGCGTAGACCTTCTCCAGGAGATTCTCCACGATTTTGTCAAGGTCCATCATGTGGAACTCCCGCGACTGCTCAAGCTCCCGGTAGCGGGCGGTGAGTATGTAAAAGAAAGCCCTGAACTTTCTCCTTTTCAGCAGAAAGGGAACCAGACGGAGTATGGTGTACTTCCCGGCCTCCCACGTGTTGCACAGGGTATCGTCGAGGTCAACGAGCACGAGCATATTAGAGAATCCCTCCCACGGATTTAAATCCTTTGGGTTAAGTTTTAAAAAGATGACTGGGAAGTCTCCAACGTATGGACAAGGGAAGCCTGCTCATAATGACGGGTATGGGAATGATAATGCTCGGATTCTTGCTAGTCTTTATTGGAACCATCGTCTCTGCCCTCGGCGGGGAGGGGGATGTTGAGAGCGGCGGGGTTATAATGATAGGGCCGATACCGATAATCTTCGGAACGAGCAGAGGCGCGGCCGGGATGGCCCTGATACTGGCGATAATCCTCATGGCGCTGTGGGTAATAGTGGCTCTACTCGCGAGGAGGGGATGACGTGGACTTCCTGCTGGCCCTGGCAATTCTTCTTGTAGTTGCGAAGAGCATCGAGTGGCTCTTCGAGAAGGTCGAGATCCACCCCATAATAGCCCACGTACTGACGGGTGTCCTTTTGGGACCCTTTGTACTGGGGATTATTGAGCCAATCGAAGAACTCGGGGTTCTGGCCGAGTTCGGCCTGATAATGATGATGCTCTACATGGGCCTGACGAGCAACTTCTCGGCCATAGCCCAGAACACCAAGAAGGCCGTCGTAGTTGCAAGTCTTGGAGTCGCGTTCTCCTTTATTCTCGGATTTATCACGGTAATGTACTTCGGTAAAGGGACAACGGCGGCCATATTCGTTGGAATCACCCTCGGAAACACCGCAATAGAGGTTACCAGCGGAATCCTCGTTAAGGAGCGCGTTAGGAGAGAGGTCTCCTCAATCCTCATGGGGGCGGCTTTCGCCGACGACATAATGGCCGTTTATCTCATTGGCATTATAACCGCGATGGCCGGCGGGAGCTTGGACGCACTGTCCTTTGGAATCCTGACCGTCAAGATATTCACCTTTATCGCGGTGACGCTCCTCATCTCGGAGTACGTATTCAAGAGGGCGAGGTGGTTCTACTCGATAGTTAGGAACCTCAACGTCTTCTTCACCTTCACATTAATCCTCACCTTCGCCCTGGCGATAATAGCGGAGAAGGTAGGCCTGAACCAGATAATCGGCGCCTACCTGGCGGGACTCACGATAAGCAGGCTCCGTGAGAGGAAGGACCCCCTCGTGGTAACGAGGATAAAGCTCAACGAGCTGATCGAAGACCTCCAGGTCGTCCTCACGGAGTTCTTCATTCCCCTGTTTTTCATCTACGTCGGGCTTATGTTCAACCCACCGCTGGCCAGCATAAGCCTGGCCCTCATAGCGGCCCTCTACATGGCGGCGGTTCTCGGTAAGCTCCTCGGCTGTGGCATGGGAAGCAAGCTCTTTGGCCTTGGGTGGGGGGACTCAATACTTGTGGGCATTGGAATGGGTGGAAGGGGAAGCCTGGAGCTGGCCATACTCACCTTTGGCCTCACAACCGGGTTGATAGACCAGGTTCTATTCGCCAGCGTTATAGTGGTTTCCATGCTCACGGCATTGACGACGCCACTCTTCTTTAAGACGTATATCAAAAGGGCAAAAGCTTAAATTCGTCCGGGAGGACTAGTGCCAGGCTGGTGAGAGGATGTTCCCACGGAGAGGTGCGAGCGAGAAGGAGGTTCTGGAGGAGCTTGAGGAGAAAACGTCAGAAGATCTCACCTTCGATTCGGGAAGGATCCTCGGTTCGATGTGCACCCATCCCCATCCATTCGCGGTTGAAATCGTCAGGCGGTACATAGACAGGAACCTCGGCGACCCCGGACTACACGTCGGGAGCAGAAAGGTCGAGGAGGAAGCGATAGAGATGCTCTCAAATCTCCTCGGCCTCGAAAAGGGCTACGGACACATAGTCTCCGGGGGGACAGAGGCCAACATCCTGGCCGTGAGGGCCTTCAGGAACATCGCCGGGACTGAAAATCCGGAGCTGATTCTGCCTGAGAGCGCCCATTTCTCCTTCCTCAAGGCGAGCGAGATGCTGGGCGTTAAGCTTGTGTGGGCTGAGCTGAACAAGGACTACACCGTCAACGTAAAGGACGTCGAGGATAAAATTACCGAAAACACGATTGGAATAGTGGGCATAGCCGGCACGACCGGTCTCGGCGTTGTGGACGATATCCCCGCCCTGAGCGACATGGCCCTGGACTACGGCCTTCCGCTACACGTTGATGCCGCCTTCGGGGGCTTCGTGATACCCTTCGCCAAGGAGCTCGGCTACGAGGTTCCGGACTTCGACTTCAGGCTGAAGGGAGTTAAGAGCATAACCATAGACCCCCACAAGATGGGAATGGTTCCGATTCCAGCGGGAGGGATAATCTTTCGCGAGAAGAGGTACTTGGAGGCGATAAGCGTCCCCGCGCCTTATCTGGCCGGTGGGAAGGTGTGGCAGGCAACCATAACTGGTACGAGACCCGGGGCGAGCGCTTTGGCGGTCTGGGCGATGATAAAGCACCTCGGCTTTGAGGGTTACAAAGAGGTCGTGAAGAAAGCTATGGAGCTGAGCAGGTGGTTCGCCCGGGAGCTGAAGAAGATACCCGGGGTTTATCTGATACGAGAGCCCGTCCTCAACATAGTCTCCTTTGGAACACCAAATCTCGAGGAAGTCGAGGAGGAGCTCAAGAGAAGGGGCTGGGGTATAAGCGCCCACCGCGGTTACATAAGGATAGTCATGATGCCCCACGTGAGGAGGGAGCATTTGGAGGCGTTTCTGGGGGATCTGAGGGAGGCAATCCGAAACGTTTAAATTAATAACGCGATATTAAATATCATGATATTAAAGTTCATCGACCGTGAGGATGAGCTGAAAGCGCTGGAGGAGCTTTATTCCCAGGGAAAGGCCCAGTTCGTGCTGATATACGGGCGTAGGCGCATCGGAAAAACAGAACTCGTTAAGAGGTTCATAGAGGGAAAAAAGAGCTTCTACTTCCTTGCCAGGAAGGAGCCCATGGAGCTCGAACTCGAGCGTATCGTAAGGAGCTTCAATCGAAGGTTCAACGTCTTCATCGAGGCCAAAAACCTTGAGGAGTTCTTTGAAGAGGTTGCAAACTTTGGAAGGCTGGTCTTCGTGATAGACGAGTTCCCCTACTGGGTGGAGGAGGACAGGTCAATCCCCTCGACCTTCCAGTACATATGGGACGAAATCCTCAGGGAGTCACAGGTCATGCTGATCCTTCTCGGCTCGTCGATATCGACCATGGAGGGCCTTATGAGTTACAAAAACCCCCTCTACGGAAGGAGGACGGCACAGCTCAAACTGTCAGCCCTCGGATTCTTCCACCTGCGGGATGCCTTCCCCAGTTATTCTTGGGAAGAACTCGTCAAGGTTTACGGAACGATAGACGGTATCCCTGCTTACCTGGGGTACTTCGATGATTCGTTAAGTGTTGAGGAAAACATAGAGCGCAACTTTTACAGAAGGGTCAGCGTTCTCTACGAGGACGCCGAGAGGCTACTGAAGGACGAGCTCAGGGAGCCCATCACGTACCTCAACATACTGAAGGCAATAAACGACGGTAAGACCAAGCTGACGGAGATAGCCAACGAAACGAAGGTGGCCGTTACGAACCTCCCAAAGTACCTGAAGACCCTCGAAACGCTCGACCTGGTTTACAGGGAGTTCCCGGTAACGGTCAGGGAGAGGAAGCGCTTTGGCGTGTATCGGGTCAGGGACTTCTACTACCGCTTCTGGCTCCGCTTTGTCTATCCCTACAGGGACGATATCGAGATAGGCGCCATAAGGTTCGAGGACTTCAGGGACGACTTCAACAAATACCTCGGGGAGGTCTTTGAGAGCGTCGCCAGGGAGTTCCTCATAAGGCTCAACTCAAAGAATGAACTACCCTTCCGCTTCACAAAAATCGGAAGATGGTGGGACAGGAGAGAGGAGATAGACCTCGTCGCTTTAAACAGTCTGAACGGTGAAGCGGGTCTCTTTGAGGTCAAATGGAAGGAACTCTCCAGGAGGGGAGTCCTCAAAGTGTTGAGGACGCTTGAGAAGAAGGGTGAGAAGGCAGAACTTGGAAAAAGAAGGTACTACGGGCTGATAGCGAAACGCGTTGAGGGAAAGGAAGAACTCCAGGAAATGGGTTACCTAGTCTTTGATTTGAAGGACTTTGGGGGGGCTACTCGGTGACCCCCTTTATGTCCACGTGCACGAAGGCCCTCTCGACCTCTGGAATTTCCTCTATGCGCCTCTTCACCTCCTCGCTGATGTCGTGGGCCTCCTTCAGGGAAAGCTCCGGCGGGACCTCGATGTGGAGCTCGACGTGGAGCTTGCTACCAACGTAGTGTGCCCTTAAATCATGAACGCCGAGGACGTTGGAGACGCCTAGGGCGCGCTTCTTTATCTCCTCGCACACCTCGAAAGATGGGGCCTTTCCGGTAAGGTAGCCGACGTTTTCCAGAATTATCTCAAGGGCAACCTTGACGAGGAAGACGGAAACCACGAGACCCGCGAGGGAATCGCCATGCTGAAAGCCGAGTTTCTGGGCACCTAAACCGATTAGAACCGCAACGCTGCTCAGGACGTCGCTCCTGTGGTGGTAGGCGTCGGCTATTAGGATCTGACTGTTGAGCCTTTTTCCAACGTGAACGGAGTAGCGGAACATGAGATCCTTGGCGAGTATGGAAACCACCGTGACCGCGAGCATGAGACCGTTTACCTCTATGGTCTCCCCTTGGAGGAGCCTCATCAGGGAATCCCTTCCAATTTCGTAGGAGACCACGATGAGGGCTTCACCGATCAGGAAAGCCACCAGAGGTTCAAAGCGCGAGTGGCCGAAGGGGTGGCTTTTGTCGGGCGGTTTCGAGGAGATTTTTATCCCCGCATAACCTATGACGCTCGTTACGACGTCGCTCAGCGAATGAACGCCGTCCGAGATGAGGGCTATGCTGGAATAAAGGAAACCCACGATTAGCTTGAGGACTGCGAGAAGAACGTTGCCAATTATGCTGACCCATATCGGCTTGTAAATCTCCTCCACGGTACCACCCGTTGCAATGATTAAAAGGGAGCGGTCAGTCCGTCACTCCATCATCACGAGCCTCAGACAAGGCTGAAATCATCATCCCGAAAAAGGTTGAGGATGGGCCTTAAAAGGCTTGCTCAGCGATCACCTTTCCGTCCTCATCCATCGGTTCGCCCATCAATCATCATCGCGTTTCCCAGTTCTCGCCGGGACTTAAAACGGTTGCCCAAAAATAAAGTGAAGGAGGCAGTGGAGTCAGAACTCCAGCTCGAAGTTCCCAGGTTCATGCTCAACAACGACCGTCAAGGTATTGCCGGAGAGGGATTCGTCCACGATTTCACCGCCGATGACCCTGACGTCTTCAACGTTTCTCAGGGCCACCTCGCTCGTGCCCGATAGGTGGTTGCGGAGGTAAAGTACATCCCCCTCCCTGCCCAGCACCGTTGCTGTGGAGTAAACGACCTCGACATCGCCGTACGCGACCCCGAAGGGCAGGAAGAGGACACCGCGCTTCCTCATCTCTATCCCTTCCATGAGCCCCGGAACCTCAACGCCCCTATATTTGACCTTCCCAGAGAGCCTGTGCCCGCGCGGGTTGGCGAGAACCAGGTAGTTCCCGTGGGGAATCACTATCATGTCCCTATCCGTCACCTCAACGTCCCGCTCAACGCCCTGCATCTCCAAAAGTCTCCCAACGAACTTCCTGTGGAGGTCGTGGTGGCTGCTGAAGTACTGGAGCCTGAAACCAAGGATTACGGCACTCCCCTTCCCCTTCCGAACGAGCGCCCCGACGGGCTTACCGTTGGCGAAGGCTATGGGAGTTCCTCCCCTAACTTCCCTGACGACGTTTCGGGTTATCATCCGGTCTATCCCGTCCGAGGAAACGCTGATGAAGGGTATGAGCCTTGGGCTGTCCCTCGCCTCGACCCTCTCAACCTCCACCCCCAGGAAATCCGCCAGAGCCGAGTAAGGACTCAGGCTCTCGTCGAGGTGGGGGAGCATCGGGAGGATTACGAGGTTCCCGCCTCTGGCAACGAACTCCACGAGCTTGTCCTGAACGTCCCTGGCCATGAAGTCGAGGCTGTAGACCCAGAGCTGGTCGTAGGAGAGCATCTCCTCAACGCTCGCCTCCTCAAGGTCGAGGACGTCAAAGGGGACGTTGCTCATGGCCAAAAGCGTCAAAAGCCCGCGCTCTCCAAGCAGGTACTCGTTGAGGTTGACGCTCTCCTCAAGGTTCCTCCTGAGGCCGAACAGCGAAACCGCCTCGTAGGGCTCGTAAGCCCCGAAGGCAACTCCCGGCTTTAGCTCGGAGGTGATGAATTCAGGGTTGTTGAGCAGGAACTCGCCGAGCCATTTAATCGGCTCGACGTGGGGCCTTTCGCTTCCATCGAGGCCTATAGGCGAGTAGACGTCCCAGGTGATTCCGTTGTGGGACTCGTAGCCCCTCGGATTTTCACCGCCGACATAGAGGTAGTAGTTGACGTTGTGAATGCCCAGGGCGGGCAGGAGGGCGTAGAGTAACTCCGCCTCGTCGGGCTCTATCGTGTGGGCCAGCGAGGCCTGGGTCTCTACGCTGAGGGGCGGCGTTCCAAGTCTCTTCTGGTAGAAGCGGTAGATTCCGGTCTTGTAGTAGAGGTGCCCGAGCCTGTCCTCCTTGAAGTCGAAGGAGCGGTAGAAGGAGTACCAGAACTCGGTCCAGAGGTGTATGTCGAGGTTCCTCTCCCTCACGTAGCGGTAGAAGTGTTTCCACGCCGCCAGGAGAAGGTAGGGGTCGAGTATGCTAATCGGAACGTCGATATAGCGCTTGAGGTGGGCGTAGAGAACCTCGACGTAGCGGTTTATCATCCATATCTTGAAGCGGTGCCAGTCGAGTATCTTCGGCAACGGTTCGTTCTCGCTCGCCGGCGCATAGACCTCGGAGTAGTCCCCGATTGGCCTTCCGTAGCGCTCGCTCAGCTCATCGAGGGAGTAGTTGGACCTGAGCCACTCCTCCCAGAGGCCGCCCGGGCGGGTGATGACCTCGTTGTAGTCGGTCAGGAAGGGCTGAAAGATGGTCTCCCAGTAGGAGGGCTCGTCGTCTATGGAGACGCTTATTATCGGCCCCCCGCTGGTGTACAGGTAGTCCCTGATCACGAGCAGAACGGCATCGTACCACCTTGAGACGGCCTCAAGGTAAGTCGGGTGGAGGTATGTTATCGGCGGGTAGTAGATGTCCCCGGGCAGGGGGCCGTTCGGCCCCTTGGCGAGTATCTCGGGGTGCTCCTTGATAAGCCAGTCTGGGATTCCGCCGTTCCTCCACTCGCCGCAGATGTAGGGGCCGGGCCTGACGATTGCGTGCATCTCCAGCTCCTGAACCAGCTCAAGGAAGCCGACCAGGTCCCTCTCCGGGACCGTTTCGCCCGTGAAGTCGAGCTCACCCTTCGAGGGCTCGTGCCAGTTCCAAGCGACGTAGGTATCAACGGTGTTGAGGCCGTGCCTCTTCATCCTCTCCAGTCTGTCCCGCCAGTGCCTTTTCGGAACGCGGAAGAACTGGAGCGTTCCACCGTAGATTACAACCCTCTCGCCGTTGATGATGTAAACCCTGCCGTCGTGCTCGACCCTCATTCTCATCACCACGTCACCACCTTGCTCAGAAACCTCGGCCTGTCCGGATTGAGTCCACGCTCAACGGCCTTGTAGTAGGCGAGAAGCTGGATAACAGGGAGGTAGAGAACCAGGTTCACCGGCGGACTGAGCTCGGGAACCTCTATGAAGTAGTCCGCCCCCGTGTCACGCCTCCCAACGGTGAGAACCCTTGCTTTTTGCCCCTGGAACTCTTTTGTAAGCTTCTCGTGCCACTCGAAGGGCTCATCGACGAGGAGAACGACCAGTGTACCCCCGTCCGCTATGGACTTGAAGCCGTGCCTCACCTCGAAGGTCTGGTAAGCCTCGCTCCAGAAGAGGGCCATCTCCTTCATCTTGAGCATGGCCTCTAGGGCCACCGGATAGAGTATGCCCGAGCCGAGGAAGATGACGTTTCTGAAGTCAAAGCCGTTGACGATTTCCCTGATGTGTTCCTCGCGCCCCAGGACTTCCTCAGTCAGCGACTTGACAAGGCCAGCGTCGTAGGTTTCAAGACCGCGGGAGTGCAGGAGGAGCTGAATGAACGCGAAGTAAAAGGCAGTAAAGGAGTGGGTCATGACGACGCTCTCCTCCGTGGCTGGAACTATCAGCGCGTAGTCGGCTTTCTTCGAGAGTGTGCTCTCGTAGGCGGTGAGCGCAAATCGGGGAACATTCAGGGCGTCGAGGGCCTTTATGGCTTCGGTGGTCTCGCCGGAGCGGGAGATGGCGACGAGGAGCTCAGGCCTTCCTATCGGATACCACTCGCGCGAATACAGAAGTTCGGAGCAGGGGGTGCTGAACCCCCTGCCCCCGAGGCGGGTGGTTGCCATGGCCAGCGGCTGCGACAGGAAGTGTGAGCTGCCACAGCCCGTGTAGAGTACCTCTCTCGGTAACCGGAAGTCGTGACTGGTTACGAACTCCTCGAAGGCCCTCTGGGCAATGAGTATTCCCTCGGGGTTTCTCCTTATCTCCCTCAGAGTCGCGTGCATTCAACCACCCCCGTGAAGATGACAGGCAACCCAGTGGTTCTTCTCGACCTCGCGAAGCCCGGGGCGGGATTTCCAGCAGGCCTCCATGGCCCTCGGGCACCTCGGGGCATAGCGGCAGCCGGCTATCTCGTAGATGCCGCGCTCCTCCTTCTCGGGCTCGATGCCCCTGAACTCCCACTTCACGTTCAGGTCGGGAACGCTCTCAAGGAGCATCTTGGTGTAGGGATGCAGCGGGTTGTGGAAGACCTTCTCGGTGTCGCCCATCTCAACGATGGTTCCGCGGTACATGATTATCGTCGAGTCGCTGATGTAGTAGCCGAGCGCGAGGTCGTGGGTGACGAAGAGGACGGAGGTGCCGTACCTGTCCCTGAAGTCGCCGAGGAGGTTGAGAACGTCGATTCTGGTCGAGGCATCGAGCATTGAGACGGCCTCATCGGCTATGAGGAGCTTCGGCCTCACGAGGAGGGCCCTCGCGATGAGGATTCTCTGGAGCTGACCGCCGCTGAGCTGGTGGGGGTACTTCCCCCTGACCTCCGCGGGGTTCAGGCCGACCTGCCTCAGCGCGTCGTCTATCATTTCCTCGCGCTCGTCCCGGCTGACATCGGGGAAGAAGGAACGGAAGACGAGGTCAAAGGCCCTGTCAATCTCGTGGAGGGGGTTGAAGCTCGCGAATGGGTCCTGGAACACCGCCTGAACCTGACGGTAGTAGTTTTGCCTGAGCTCCCTTTTGCTCATCTCCAGAAGGTCCCTGCCCTCGAAGAGTATTCTCCCCGATGTGGGCTTTATCAGCCTGAGTATGAGCTTGCCCACCGTCGTCTTCCCGCTGCCGCTCTCGCCGACGAGGGAAACTATCTCGCCCTCTCCAACGGTGAAGCTGACGTCATCGACGGCCCGGATTTCAAAGCCCCCGACAAGGCCGGAGCGGAAGATTTTGGTGAGATGTTCAACTCTGAGGAGTTCGCTCATTGGCCCTCACCCCCGAGAAGATGGCAGGCGGCGTAGTGGTCCTTTCCCACGCGGACGAGCGGCGGCTCCTCGTCTGGGCATTTCTCGATGGCACGGGGACAGCGGGTGTGGAAGCGACAGCCCTTAGGGGGGTTCAGGAGGCTTATTGGATAGCCAGGAATCCCTTTGAGCTTCTGCTTCCTGTACTGCACGCCCATCCTCGGGAGGGAGTTGAGGAGGAGCCGGGTGTATGGATGAACCGGGTTGTTGATTATCTCCTCCGTGGGGCCGATTTCGACAACTTTGCCAGCGTACATCACCATTATCCTGTCGGCTATCTTGTCGAGTATCGCAAGGTCGTGGGTGACGAAGATCATTGACTTGACTATGCCTTCCTCCATGAAGTGGTGGAGCAGCTCAATGACCACGCGCTGAGTCGTTACGTCGAGGGCGGAGGTTATCTCGTCCGCTATGAGCAGGTCGGGGTTGAGCAGGGTTGAGACCACCATAGTCGCGCGCTGTCTCATTCCGCCGCTCAGCTCAACGGGGTACATGCCCGCCACGCTGGGGCTGAGCTTCACCATCGCCAGCCTCTCGCGGAGGAGCCTTTCCACCTCCTCCCTGTCGCTGTAGCCGTGCTCCCTCGCGAGATCCCAGACTATATCCCGGATTTTCTTCGTGGGGTTCAGGGCGTTCATCGCGTACTGGGGGATTATCGAGAGCTCGGTGTAGCGTATCCTTCTCGCCTCCTCCTCACTCAGTCCCATCAGGTCCCTGCCTTTGAAGAGCGCCCTCCCGCCCATGTGAACCATCGGCCGCTTGCGGAGGATGAGGGAATGCACGAGGGTTGATTTCCCGCATCCGCTCTCGCCGGCTATGCCGAAGACCTCACCCTCCCTAACGTCAAAGCTGACGCCGTCAACGGCCTTTACGTGGCCGACGGGAGTCGCGTAGTAAATCCTGAGGTTCTCAACGGTGAGCATGTCATTCCCTCCTCAGCCTCGGATTGAACACCTCTTCCATTCCCAGGTTGATGAAGAACAACGCGGTGATTATGAGGGTGATTATCAGTCCGGGCGGTATGAACCACCACCACCAGCCGAACTGAAGGGCATTGTGGGCTATCGCCTTCTGGAGTATCGTTCCCAGCGATACCGCCGTCGTTGGGCCGAGGCCTATGAAGTCGAGCGTCGCCGAGGCGAGTATCGCGCCACTGAACTGCAGGATTCCGACCATGAAGATGTACGAAACCATGTTGGGCATTATCTCCTCGAAGATTATCCTGAGGTCGCTCAGGCCCACTATCCGGGCAAGGTTAACGAACTCGCGGTTCTTCAGCGAGAGCGTCTGGGAGCGAACGGCTCTGGCAACCCAGGGCCAGCCGGTCAGACCTATGATGACCGCCTGAACCTCGGGGCTTCTAGCTTCAAGGTAAGCCGCCACGAGGATGAGGAGAACTATCGAGGGGATGACCAGCATTATGTTGACGAACATCATGAGGAGTTCGTCGGTCAGCCCGCCCTTGTAGCCCGCGATGAAGCCTATCGTGATTCCCAGAACGGTCCCTATCACGGCTGCGAGCAGGGCTATCCAGAGGCTCGTCCTCAGGCCGTAGACGAGAAGGGCGTAGAGGTCCTTCCCGAGCTTGTCGGTTCCCAGGATGTGGAGAACCTCCACCTGCCTGCCGGTGTAGGTTGTGAGCACCTCCCTCGTCATGGGCGGGAGGGTCTTGGTGGAGTACGTCGCCACGGTGATGTTCGTTCCTGGTATGGTCTCGTAGTAGAGCCCATCGCTCGCGAAGGAGGTGAACAGAGGCCCGACTATGGCGAACACAACGAAGAAAAGGAGCACTCCAAAGCCGAAGCGGAACTTGTTGTTCTTCATTGCGAGTTTGAACTTGTAGAGTCTGCTTTCCCTGACCATCTTCAACCCTCCGTGTAGCTGGTCCTGACCCTCGGGTCAATGAAGGCGTAGACTATGTCTATGACGAAGTTCGCGGCCAGGACGGAGATAACCACCATCAGGAACGCTCCCTGGAGCAGGAAGTAGTCCTGGCTCAGCGCCGCGTTCATGAGGAGTATGCCTATCCCAGGGTAGTTGAAGACTATCTCCGTCGCTATAGCTCCAGCTACCATCAGGCCGAGCTGAAGCGCCAGCCCCGTGACCTGGGGGAGGATGGCGTTCCTGTAGGCGTGTTTCGTCATGAGCTTCTCACTTGCACCGAGGGCTTCGAGATAGCGGACGTAGTCGGCCTCAAGCTCGTAGATTATCATGTTGCGCATTCCAATCGCCCAGCTGCCAATCATGACCGTGAACAGGCTCAGGAATGGGAGTATCCAGTGGGAGAGGAAGCTCTTTATGAACTCCCACGAGAGGCCGGGAAGCAGGGAAGGGTCGTAGGCGCCCTGGTAGGGAAGCCACCCGGCCCTGACGCCGACAAAATAAACGAGGAGCATGGCGAACCAGAAGTAGGGCATGCTCGCGAGGAAGTAGAAAACCGGCATCATATAGCGGTCGTACCTCTTATTCTTACCCGCTATCGCGCCCAGCCAGTTGCCAACGAGCCAGCTGAGCGCTATGGCGGGCAGCAGGAGGGCAATGTCATAGGGAAGGGCGTGCCTGATTAAATCCCACACGGGGGCCTTGTAGAGAAGGCTGTAACCGAGGTCACCGTGGAAGAGCCTCACCCAGAAGTTGAGGAACTGCCTCCAGAGGGGCTCGTTGAGGCCGTAAAGGTCCTCGTAAAATTTAATCAGAATCTCCCTCTCGCCGGGGGAGAGGTTTAGGGTCGAGTCTATCATGGCCTCTATCGGGTTGCCCGGCATGAGCCTGGGCAGGAGCCAGTTGAGTGTGACCGCGAACAGAAAGGTTATCGCGTAAACGAAGGTCTTCCTGGCGAGATACTTCCTGAACCCCATCCTTTTCCCCCCGATTATAAACCGTCAAAAGGAAGAAAAAGGTATCAGCGCCTCCTCCTCAGGAGGAGAGGCACAGCCGCCAAAAGCAGCAGAGCGGCCGGACCGCAGATTCCTCCACCTCCGCCGGTGGTCGTCGTTGTTCCGCCCGGACTGCCCGTGGTTTCGCTCGGCGTCGGGGTCTGGGCGGGCTCTACTCCCAGCATGGCGAGTGCCGTTCCCCAGGTTCCAAAGCCGGGCCAGAATATCGGAACGCCGTAGGGGTTCTTCTCGTTGGGCCAGTTCTTCCAGTACTGCGTGTTGGCCTCGTAGAATACGGTTCCCGTGTACACAGGAACCGCCGGGACTTCTTGGAGCCATATCTGCGTGAGCTCCTTGAGGTATTCCACCTGCTCATCGGCGTTTGGAGTAGCCGCCAGCTTCTGAAGGAGTTCATTTGCCCTCTCGTTGTGGTAGTTGCCGAAGTTTGCAGCGCCCTTGTCGGTCTCGTTCTTGTAGTACATGAGGTTGTAATAGACGCTGTACGGGTCGGGCTTGAATGTTCCTGCCCAGTGGAGCGCGAGGTCGAAGTCGCCGCTGTTGAGCTTCTGCATGAAGAAGTTGGTCCAGTCGCCCTTGTCTATAACGACCTTTATTCCCAGGGGCTTGAGCTGGTTGGCGATTATCTCGCCCGCCTGTATCCAGTCGGAACAGCCCGAACATGTGACAAAATGCAGCTCAAGTGGTTTTCCGTTGTACTCCCTGATGCCATCTCCATCGGTGTCCTTGATACCCAGCTGGTCGAGAATCTTCATGGCGTCCTGAAGGTCACCGTACTTCCAGCCGTACTCGTTGATGAGGTCCTTGGCGCCTATCTTGTCCTTCCAGCCCTGCATGATGGGTCCGAGTGGGGTTTGATCGGGAACCGCACTTATCGGTCCCTGCTGGACTATCTGCTCCGGGTTGATCGCCATCGCAATGGCCTTTCTGAAGGCGGGCATGTTCATGGGCTCGTGCTGGGTGTTGAAGTAGAGAACCACCGGAACCACCGGCGGGAAGTAGGGCTCCTTGTCGAGCCAGCTGACGATGTTGGGGTTCTGCTTCTTCAGCTCCGCTATGTCGAGGTAATAGGTGGCGACGTCGAGGTCGCCCTTGAGGAACATGTTGGCGGCCTGATCGTTGCTCGAAACGTAGAGCTGGATTATGTACTTCGCAGCCGGCTTGTTGAAGTACTTCGCACCCCACCAGTCCTCGTTCCTTTCGAGGATTGACTTCTGTTGCTCGACGACCTCCTTGAGCCTGTAGGCACCGGAACCAACGAGGTACTTCTTGTCGTCTCCCGTGAAGGTCATGGTCTTGACCTTCTCCGGATCGAGGTTCTCGAAGATGTGCTTGGGTATTATGAGAACGGAGTAGAGGTTCTGGTCCCAGACCCAGACGTTGGGCTGGCCGGAGAAGATGAAACGAACCGTTCTGTCGTCAACGACCTTGATTTCGCTCAGCCCCTCGAACTTCTTCAGGCCGAGCTTTTCGTAGTACTCAAAGGAGAACTTGACGTCCTCAGCGGTCAACGGCTTTCCGTCCTGCCACTTGGTTCCCTCGCGGAGCTTCACCTCGTAGGTGGTGCTGTCTACCCATTTTCCATACTCCGCGAGCCAGGGTTTGAGTTCTGTTGTCATGAAGTTCAGCATGAAGAGCGGCTCAAAAACGAGACCGTCTATACCTATTATGTTGCCACCCTGGAATGGATTGGCGCTGGTCGGTGGAGCGCTGTTGGCGGTGTATATCGTCTCATTTCGGGGGAAGTCCTCAGCGCGCACGGAGGCAAAGCTCCAGAGGCTTACCAGCAGAAGAGCCACCAGAGCTACGGCAAGGTGCCTTTTCATAGTTTCCCACCTCATTATAAACAATGTCAATTTTATAACACAGGCCAAATCTATATAAGCTTTTTGGTGAACAGGATGGGTATGCAATGCACACTCATGTGCACATGAACGGTGATTGTCTCAATTCTCACGGGCACGCGGGCTCATATGCCAGTGATAGGAAAATTATAAAAACACCAAAATCTATAACTGCCGTAGGTGAAACTAATGGGGGACTTTTACTGGGGCGTCGTTCAGTCGGCCTTTCAGTTCGAAATGGGTGACCCCTACAGGAGGAACATAGACGCGAGAACTGACTGGTGGCGGTGGGTTCGTGACCCGTTCAACATCAAGAACGACCTCGTCAGCGGAGATCTGCCAGAGGACGGCATAAACAATTACGAGCTGTACGAAATCGACCACAGACTGGCCAAGGATTTGGGCCTGAACGCCTATCAGCTCACGATAGAATGGAGCAGAATCTTCCCGTGCCCAACCTTCGGCGTCGAAGCCGAGGTGGATAGAGACTCTTACGGCCTGATAAAACGGATTAAAATCAAGAAGGAAACCCTGGAGGAGCTTGACGGGCTGGCCAGCCGTTCCGCAGTGGCCCACTACCGGGCAGTGCTTAAGAACCTCAAAAAGCTCGGTTTCTCGACCTTCGTGACCCTCAACCATCAGACCCTTCCCCTGTGGCTCCACGACCCGATAGAGGTGAGAAGCAACCCCGACGGGGCGAGGGCAAGGGGATGGATTGACGAGAAAAGCATAGTCGAGTTCGTCAAGTTTTCAGCCTACATCGCCTGGAAGTTCTCAGACTTGGTCGATTTCTGGGCTACCTTCGACGAACCTATGGTCACCGTTGAACTCGGCTACCTCGCGCCCTACGTTGGCTGGCCGCCGGGAATACTGAGTCCCAGCGCGGCCAAGAGGGTAATAATCAACCAGATGGTCGCCCACGCGAGGGCCTACGATGCGATAAAGGAGTTCTCCAAGGCGCCGGTTGGGATAATCCTCAACATAATCCCCGCCTATCCCCTGAACCCGAGGGATGAGCGGGACGTCAAAGCCGCGGAAAATTACGACTACTTCCACAACAGGCTGTTCCTCAACGCCCTCAATGACGGCCGGGTTGACCTAGAACTGAACTGGGAGGAGGTTAAGATCAACCACCTGGCCAGAAACGACTGGATAGGGAACAACTACTACACGAGGGAGGTTGTTAAGTGGGTCGAACCGAAGTTCAAGGAGCTGCCGATGGTCAGCTTCGTCGGCGCGGAGGGATACGGCTATTCCGGCAATCCGATGGGTGTCTCGCCCGACAACAACCCGACCAGCGACTTCGGCTGGGAGGTGTATCCGAAAGGTATATACGACTCCACGATGATAGCCGCAGAGTATGGAAAACCCGTCTACATCACCGAGAACGGTATAGCGGACTCGAAGGACATACTGCGGCCCAGATACATAGTCAGCCACGTGAGGGAGCTCTTCAGGGCGATTGAGAACGGCGCCGACGTCCGGGGCTACTTCCACTGGGCGCTGACGGACAACTACGAGTGGGCCATGGGATTCAAGATACGCTTCGGCCTCTACGAGGTCGACCTCATAACCAAGGAGAGGATCCCGAGGAGAAAGAGCGTGGAGACCTACAGGAAGATCGTTACGGAGGGATTGGGGTATGAAAACGATAGCGGTTGATGAGAGCACGTGGAAGAAGATAAAACTCCTCAAGGACAAACTTGACGCCCGCTCCTACGACGAGGTGCTCCAGAAGCTCATAGAGACCTGGCACCTCGTCGAGCTCGACAAGAAGGTTGACAACGTCATAATGGACGACGAAGAGGCAGATATGCTCATCAATCTGCTAGAAAAGAAGAAGGGGAGTTGAATCATGCCGCTACCAGCGGAGATAACCTTCGACAGCAGGACACTCCTCAAGATGCACACCGCCAGCAGAAAGAGACAGCTTGAAATAACCCTCGCCAAGTTCAACGTCTCACTCTCAGTAATCACCCTCTACCGCTACCTTTCGGTCAGGGCGTACCTGAAGAAAAACGTTGAGAGGGAGCTTGAGGTTCTGAAGGACATATACACCGTCGTGCCGCTTGGCGATGAGATACTGGTGAAAGCGGCACAGATAGAGGCCCACCTTCTCCAGAAGGGAAGAATGCTCGACCTTGAGGACGTTCTGACGGCCGCAACCGCCATCTGCACCGGCAGTTTGCTCGTTACGGACGACCCAAAGAGGTACGAGGTCCTCAGGCAGTTCGGCCTCGACACCATGCCCCTTGAGAAGTTCCTGAAGGAGCTTGAGGTAATGGTGAAGATGGAGCTGGGCTAAATCAGCTCCGCGAAGGGGGTTATGTGAAGGAATAGCCCGGGCATGAAGCGAAGCCCCTCCGCGTACTTTACCCCTGCCTTTTTACCGTAGTAAAGCGCCACCGTCCTCAGGAACGGCTCCCACTTCTCCCAGACGTCATCGGTGAACTGGCTCCTGTGGGCCCTTAGCGCCTTCAGCTTTAGCTCCATGACGTCGGTTATGTCAACGAAGTAGTTGGGCCTGGCGGTGTAGTAAAAGCCGAAGACATCAACCTGATGTGGCTTCAAACCCGCGACACCGTCCGTGCTCGCGAAGTTGGGAAGGGGGGAGAACGCAACGGCGTCTATCGAGAGGAATCCGGTAACCCTGTGGTCAGGATGCCCCTCGTATGGCAGCCAGGGGTCGGGGGCGAGAACAGCGTCCGGTTTCTCGGCGCGGATGATTTTCACCAGCTCCCTCCTGACCTCCCCGGTGTAGGGAAGTTCCGTGTCACGGTATCCCATCCAGATGACCTTTTTGACCCCCAGCAGAGAGGCGCTCTCTTCTTCCTCCTTTCTCCGGATCATCGCCAGCTCGTGTGGGTTCAGGTCATCATCGAGGGTTCCCATTGAGCCGTCGGTCATGCAGACGTAAACGACCTCGATTCCGCCCTCAGTCAGCTTTTTTATCGTGCCACCCAGGCCTATGACGCAGTCGTCCGGGTGGGGCTCGATGCAGAGAACCTTTTCAACATCCTCAAAGGGGTTTGAAAGGTCGAATTCAAGCTCTTTGAGGAGCCTTTCGAAAGCCTCATCAAAGTTATCGATGTTTTCGAACATCGCGGGCACCTCTCGGTGATACACATCAATACTTATAAATCTGGCGGTATTTATAGGTTTGGAGGGAAATATAAACCGTATTCAAAAAGGCTTTTTAACCCAGCACCGTTTCGAAAGTGAGGATTATGCCGGAGACGCTAAAACTACGCCTGATAAAGAACGCAGGGTGGCTGTTCGGTGCGGAGATAATCTCAAAGCTACTAGCGTACGGTGTAGTGGTTCTCCTCAGCAGGACTCTCGGCCCGGAGGGGCTCGGCCAGTACTCCTTCATATTTTACTACGTGGGTCTCCTCGGGATATTCTCCGACCTAGGTGTCGGATTCTATTTTATGAGGGAGGTCGCGAGGGACAGGGAAAAGCTAGTGAAGCTCCTCCCCGATGTCCTGGGCTTCAAGATAGTTCTGGCGGTTGTTAACTTCCTGATAATCGTCGGGATAACCTTTTTCCTTCCGAAGCCGGGATGGATGAAGCTCCTTATAATACTGGCGGGCGCGGAAGCCATGTTAACCTGGGTCTCCTACATCTTCGTTAGAATCATGTACGCCCACGAGGTTACCAAGTACGAGGCCATAGCGAGAACGGTTGAACGGTTTTGGGCGTTCTTTGCAGGTGGGGTTGTCCTTTACCTGTATCCCTCACTGACACCCTTCATCATCACCCTCCTTGCGGGCTACGTTATCAGGGAACTTCTGAGGATAAAATGGGGGCTGAGATTCGTCGAGAATATCGCGATACGCTTCAACCCGGTTGCGTGGAAGGAACTGCTCAAGAAATCCTATCCCTTCTGGCTCATAGGGCTTTTCACCCTCATATACTACCGCACCGACATGGTGATGCTGAGCCTTCTCAGGGGTGACTACGAGACCGGAATATACAGGGCGGCGTACATGTGGATCCAGGTTGCCATGCTTGTTCCAAACGTTGTCATACCCACGACCCTGCCCTCCATGGCTCGGCTCTGGAAGGAGGACAAAAGAACCCTGGAAGTACTTTTCAGGAGGAGTTTTCAGACGCTGAGCCTCTTGGGCGTTGCAGGGGTCGTTGGGTACTATCTACTCGCGGAGTACGGAATATTGCTGGTCTTCGGAGAGAATTTCATTCCAAGTATACCGGTTCTTAAAATACTGGCCTTTGCACTGCCTTTCATGTTCCTCAACTCCCTCTTCGGCAGTTTCCTCAACGCGACCGGGAAGGAGCTGACGTTCACGAAGATAACCGGCTTCACAGCGTTGCTGAACGTCGCCCTCAACTACATCCTCATACTGAACTACGGGGCGAGCGGTGCGGCCGTGGCGACGGTGGTGAGTCAGGGGACAGCACTTTTACTTGCTACAACCAAAATTAGTGATGAGTTTAAGTAGTTATCTACTGGTTTTGCTTTTTTAAACTTGAGTTGGAGATATTTTTCATACGAAAGTCTCTTCATAATCTCACCATACACCTTCCAAGGAGAGAAAACTGAAACCAAAAGATACCTTATAATTTTTTTAATAAGTGATAACTCATTCTTTTTGTTACCTCTCCTTGCTACTAAATTAAAGAATTCAAGTGATCTAACTAAAAAAGGATGCTTAGTGTAAGATCCGAAAATATAGATAGGAGAAAATCCTGTCATTTCTAATTTCCTCAAAAATTGTTGAGGAGAAACTTCATTCACATGGTCCGGAGTGTATGCGTCGGTATCGTATATTCTCTTGTTAGGAGTTGATATGAAAAGAAGTCCATCCTGTTTTAAAAGGAGACTTATATTATTAAGAAAAGTATCTGCAGTCTCTGGTTTAATATGCTCATAAACTTCGAAGCAAGTAATAACATCAAAAGGGCCATACGTTGAGAGAAGATACTCTACGAAGTGCTCGTTGGTTATATCCCCAGACAAACAGACAATATCCTGAAAATCTGAAAGTAATTCCTTAGCCGTTTTAATGTCATCTCCATTTAAATCCACTCCAACAAAATGACAAGTTGGGCATATTAGTTTCATAATATACACACCATATCCTTTTGAACAACCCACATCTAATATCTTAAGCTCTGATGTTTGATAGTGCTCCATAGCAAGATTAATGCCATATCTGTAAAACCATATGCTAGGGAGCAGGTGTTCTATTCTTGGAACCCCAAAGTTTTGAACAGTTTTAAGTAATTCAAGCGCCCCCAAATCATTATCCATGAGTATAACCTCCTACTAATAAATCTTCATAAATCTGCAACAATTTTTTTGATTCATTCTCCCAATTATATTTTCTTCCAATGGAATATGCCCTTCTTCCAAACTTAATTACCAATTTGGGGTTTTCAATTAAATACATTAATGCGTTTAGAATCTCGTCCTCGCTACAGGTAACGGCCAAACCAATTTTGTACTCTTCAACAAAATTTCCACTAGCAGTATCTTTACCAGCTAAAGATGCCCTACCTGTGGCTATGGCCTCGAAGAGTTTATTTGGCATACCAATTTTATACAATGGGTTGGAACATTTAAATACGTAGTAAACAAGACTAGAAGTTAAAGTGGTTGGAATAACTTTCGATTTGGGGATATACCCCAAATAGTTAACTCCACAATTTTCCGAATCTTTAAAGAGATTTACATATTCTTTTTGATTTGGACCAGCAATAATTAAAGACACCTGAAACTTACTGTTACATATTGATTTAATGAGCTCATTTATACACCTAAAATCATTGAAACCTCCGATATATACAATTGTTAAAGGTTTTGTTTTCGGAGCTTTCCATGGGAACTTTCGCCTCTTGGCATTTAAAACAAGCTTGATGATACCCTTGTATCGCAAAAAATACTTTTTATATCCACTCCCAACAGTTATAAGAGCATCCACGTACTTTAGCATCGCTCGCTCTCGCCATACTACCTCCCATATCCATTCAGGCAACTTATTGGTGAAAACCATATAGTTCCAAATTTCGTGGGAATCATAAATTAAACGGATATTTTGGATCTTTTGTTTTAACTTAACCCCTACTGGTAGATCAGGCCAATCATGAACATGAACAACTTGAAATTTCTGGGTTTCATACAACTCTTTAGCTTTTTTATAAGCCATCACTTGCCACACAGGAACTTTTAGAATTTCGAATGGAAGTAGGCGATCCAAAAACCACGGTACTCTTATCCTAACTATCTCCACACCATTTATGACTTCATAAGTAGGATACTCTCTTTTTCTATCCCACGCAATAACTTTTACTGTGTATCCGTGTTTAACCAGGCTTTCTGCTTCTTCAGTCACCCGAGGATCATGAGTATAATGGTTGTTGAGTATCATAAGGACATTTCTCTTCACATGTCTCCCCCCAATATTTACTTCGTTACAAGCTCCCTTGACTATTAGATACTATCAACCGTTTCTTTGAAGGTTTATAAGAGTATGTTGAAATCTTAAGATTAAAACTCAGATATTATCTCATAACACTTTTACCAGGTTGTGGTACCAATATCTTTTCAACACATCCAATTTTTAAGTCCATAAGTCCAATAACTAATAATAATAGAGAATCACCTCTGTAACTCCATCATTTACAATCCTAGCTTCGTTATTTTGATACGGGTTATTACAAAATCCCTTACTCATCAAAAACCCTCCACATGTGCATAACTTTAAAAAAATTCTGTTTAATGCTCATGTCTTGCCTCGCAAACTCCACGACTTTTCTCGGTAGAGGCCCCCCCAATGAGATATTTACTAAAAAATATCCCTCAAGAAACCCAAATGCTTTGAGAGGTGACTCAAAAAGAGCCATAAACATGGCTCTTAAGAGTGCAGACAACGGAGAGACTCCCAGATAGAAGTTTATGAAACCCTGTTTTTTAGACCGATTTAAAATGCCGTCTCTACCTCCGGTGGGCCTGAGTTCCACCCCAATAGCACTTTTCACCTGGAGAGTTTCCCATCCCTTAATTCTTGCCAAATAGTATGAAAATAAATCTGGAGCTGGCTCAGCTGGATAACCCCCTATGTCAAAAAAGCATTCAAACCTGATTAACCGCGGGCTCCCCCTGGGAAATTTAGGATTAGATCGTTCCCAAACTAGCTTATTCTTTTTTAACACATAAACTCCTCCACTAGCCATGCCCAAACGAGGGTTTTCAATAAATTTCTTGATCAACTTTTCAAAAAACCTGCGTTCTAGAACGAAATCTGCATCTACTATCCCAACATACCCAAATGGCATGTGATTCTCCTTAGTGTACTCCAACGCCATTTTTAATCCGGCTCGGTAAGTAATTGCATTTCTGAATATTGCATCATATTCTCCCGGCTCATTTAAATCAACACCAATAATCCATTCATGCTGAGACTCCAATTCTTTTATTATTTTACCAGTGTTATCGGTACTATTATCGTTGACTATAACCCAAAGACGGGGTCGTATACTTTGATTAATAATGCTCTTGGCTAGCAGCGGAAGGTTATTCTCCTCGTTCTTAGCAGGAGTCACCAGTATATAGCTCTTTGTTTTCATGCTTCTCATACCTATCAAAAAAACGACGCACATGAAGTTTATAAGACTCACGGGATACGATAGTTAAGGGGGTACAAAATGAAGGTTTCGGTCATCGGCTCCGGCTACGTGGGCCTTGTCACTGGAATGGGGTTTGTCAAGCTTGGCAATGAAGTAATCTTCGTGGACGTTGACGAGAAAAAAATCAACACGATAAACAACTCACAACCACCCATCTACGAGAAAGGCCTCGCGGAACTCATGGAGGAGTTCAAAGGAAAGTACTACGCGACCAGAGATTACCGCGAGGCAATCCTTAACTCCGACGTGACGTTTATAGCCGTTGGAACTCCCTCAAGAGAAGACGGTTCAATCGACTTAACCTACGTTAAACAAGCCTCCAGAGAAATCGGGAAAATCCTGAAGGAGAAGAATTCTTACCACGTTGTCGTCGTCAAGAGCACGGTTTTGCCAGGAACCACAGAGGGAGTCGTCAAGCCAATTCTTGAGGAGGAATCCGGCAAAAAAGCCTTTCAAGACTTTGGTTTGGCAATGAATCCAGAATTCCTGCGCGAGGGCGTTGCCTTGGAGGACTTCCTCAACCCGGACAGGATTGTTATCGGAGTCATGGACGAGCGGACGAGGAAAGTTCTTGAGGAGCTTTACGCGCCAATAAGTGCTCCCAAGCTCTTCACGGACATCAAAACGGCTGAGATGATTAAGTACACCTCGAACGCTTTTCTCGCAACCAAAATCAGCTTCGCCAACGAGATTGGGAACATTTGCAAGAAACTCGGTATCGACTCGTGGAAAGTCTTCGAGGGCGTTGGCCTCGACCACCGGATTAGCCCGCACTTCTTCCGGACTGGAATCGGCTGGGGCGGTTCCTGCTTCCCCAAGGACACGAGGGCGTTGATCAGGAAGGCTGAAGACCTCGGGGAAGACCCGATAATCCTCAAGGCTGTCGTTGAAGTGAACGAGAGGCAACCTCTCAAACTCATTGAACTCCTCAAGAAGCACATTCCCGAGCTGAGGGGAAGAACGGTTGGAGTTTTAGGCTTGGCTTTCAAGCCCAACACTGACGACGTTAGAGAAACAGGGGCTTACGTTGTGGTTAAAAAACTCTTAACGGAAGGTGCCAGGGTTATTGCCTACGACCCGCAGGCGATGGAGAACTTCAGGAAGGCTTATCCCGACGTTGGGGAGAGGATTGAGTTCGCTGACTCAGCCACTAATGTTCTTAAAGCTACCGACATTGTCCTGATCGTCACGGAGTGGAGTGAATTCGAGGAACTGGATTACTCGGGTAAGATTGTCATTGACGGCAGGCGCGTGAGGAAGGCGGAGGAGACGGCGAGAGTTTACGAGGGGGTGTGCTGGTGAGGGTTAGGAAGGCTGTCATCCCAGCGGCCGGGCTTGGGACGAGAATGCTTCCGATAACGAAGTCAATGCCCAAGGAGATGCTCCCCATAGTTGACCGTCCGGTTATTCACTACGTAGTTGAAGAGGCCATCAGAGCAGGAATCGACGATGTTCTCATCATCACGGGGAAGGGCAAGCGTGCAATTGAGGACTATTTTGATAGGAGCTTCGAGCTGGAGTATTATTTGAGGGAGAGGGGCAAGGTTAACGAGTTAAGGCAGATTGAAGAGATTGGGGAAATGGTGGACATCTACTACGTCCGGCAGAAGAAGCCTCTTGGCCTTGGTGATGCAATACTCCACGCGGAAAAGCACGTGAACGGGGAACCCTTCGCAGTTCTTCTCGGAGACGACATAATAATAAGCCAGCGGCCAGCGATAGGTCAGCTCATGAGAATCGCCGAAAGGAGGAACGCGGCTGTCATTGGTGTGGAAGAGGTCCCCCCTGAACTCGTGAGTAGGTATGGAATCGTTGATGGAGAAAAAGTTGAGGACGGCCTTTACAGGGTTAAGGGCCTCGTGGAGAAGCCCTCGCCTGAGGAGGCACCAAGTAATATGGCAATAATAGGAAGATACGTCCTACCACCGGAGGTGTTTGATGCTCTTAAGGATACACCTCCTGGGAAGGGAGGCGAGATACAGCTCACAGATGCCCTTGGAATCCTTTTAAAGAAAAGAAAGATGTTTGCGAGGAAGATTGAGGGTAAACGGTACGATGTGGGGAGTAAGCTCGGATTTATACTGGCCAACCTCGAGCTGAGTCTTGCGAGGGAGGAGTTAAGAAACGATGTAACCAAACACCTGCAGAAAGTACTCCAGGAGGTTCTTGATGGTTAAACCAACAGTATCCGTCGTAATACCCACGTACAACCGCTCGAATCTGTTGAAAAGGGCAATAGAGAGCGTACTTAGCCAGGAGTTTGAGGACTTCGAGCTGATAGTCGTTGATGATGCATCCTCTGACAACACTCCAGAGGTTGTGGAGAGTATAGAGGACGGGAGAATAAGGTACGTACGCCTCAAGAGGAACTCCGGTGGGCCAGTCACGAGGAACACCGGAATAAAGAAGGCCAGGGGAAAGTTTATAGCCCTCTTAGATGACGACGATGAGTGGCTCCCTAACCGACTGGAAACCCAGGTAAGGAAGCTCGAAGACCTCGGAAGGGAATTCGGGGTGGTCTACGGAGGATTCTATTACGTCTCACAGCGGGATGGCAGAATATTAGGTAAGAGACTGCCAAAGTACAGGGGGGATGTATACGAACGGCTCCTCCGGGAGAACTTCATAGGAAGTCCCACGTTGCTCATAAGACGAGAATGCTTTAAGAGGACGGGACTCTTCGACCCAAAGCTGACCAGCTCCCAAGACTGGGATATGTGGCTCAGGATAGCAAAGCACTACAAGTTTGAGTACGTCAGCGAAATCGTTGCTAAATATTATGTTCATGGTAGGCAGATATCCTTTAACATGGGGAAATACATCCCCGGAAGGGAAAGGTTCATTAGAAAGCACCACGACATCTGGAGAAACCCGGAAGTTCTCAGCATTCATCTGAGCCAGATGGGACTGCTCCTCCTACTTAGCGGCCATCCAGAAAAGGGATTAAAGTACCTTATCCATTCAATAGCAATGGCCCCATTCAACCTTGAAAATTACAGAAAGTTGATGGAACTGGCCTCTGACTCACGCTCCCTGGAATACATCAAAAAAATACTGCACTTTAACAGATAGCGCACTACATTTTTAAACCCCACCGGAAAGCCTTTATTAGGTGGCCCAAATGAACAGCACCCTCATCGCAGCCATCATCGGCATCGCTGCATTCTGGATAATCCTCTACGCCCTCTTCGGAAGAAGGGAGGAGAAGGAAGAGGGCCTTACGGTTGACCTCTTCATCGCCATGTGGCGGACAAAAAGGTTGCTTGGCTTCATAGACAGCCTCGCCCAAAAATCCAAGCGCTTCTGGAAGGTTTATGCTGATGTGGGAATAGTGCTGGGCTTTGCGGGAATGGCCTACGTCTTCTACGCCCTCCTCAGGACGGCGATGAGAACCATACAAACCGGCGGCGAGCAGTCGGGAGTCCAGCTCGTTATACCCGGCGTGACCATACCCCTCTGGTACGGCCTCATTGCCCTCGCCGTCGTCATGGTGGTTCACGAGCTGAGCCATGGAATAGTGGCAAGGGCGGAAAACCTGCCCCTGAAATCAGTGGGCTTGGTTCTCCTCGCGGTGATACCTGGTGCCTTCGTTGAGCCGGACGAGGAGGAACTGGAGAGAGCCCCGCTTCGCTCAAGGCTAAGGGTCTACGGCGCGGGTTCCTTGGCCAACATAGTAACTGCCTTCATAGCCCTTCTCATAATAAACTTCGCCATAACTCCCGTTCTTCAGCCAGCGGGCATACTCGTTTCGGGGGTTCTGGAGGACGGACCCGCCTTTGGCGTTCTCCAGGAGGGAGACATCATAATCGCAATGGACGGGCATCAGATAAAGGACATGGAAGAGTTCATCAACTTTATGAACACCACCAAGCCGGGTCAGGTTGTGACCCTCACGGTCCTGCGCAACGGGGAGGAGCTGAACCTCCAGCTGAAGCTCGGGGCTCATCCTGAGAACCCAGAGAAGGGCTATATTGGCATTTACCCTGCCCAGCACGTCGTATCAAAGATAGGCTACGAGAACATCGTACTGCCCCTGTTCTTCACGTTCTACTGGATATACGTTCTCAACATAGGCATCGGCCTTATGAACCTCTTCCCACTCGTTCCCCTTGACGGCGGGAGGATGCTGGACGACGTTGTCAAGGCCTACCTGCCGGAGAACGTGGCCAAGCCAGTGCGGTACTTCACAATAGGCGTTGGCCTCTTCCTGCTGGCGCTGAACCTGTGGCCCGCGCTGGCGAATCTCGTCGGCTGACTAAACCTCCAGCCGCTCTGGGACTATTCTTATCTTTCCCCTGGAGAAGCGGAATTCTGCGGTGCACGGCTCAAAGTCAGGCAGCAGGGACTTTCTCACGACCATCTTTTCAACGCCCGGAGCCTCTCCGTGGCTGAACTCTATAATGTGCTCGGAGTACTGTGATATCCAGGAAATGAAGCGTTCCGAAACCCTGTCCCTGTTGAGGAGGAATATGTTGACGGGCCTCTTTCTATGTTCAGAAATCCTGGCTGATTCCTTCATCACAAGGTTCTTCTGCAGGAGCTTCATCGTGGATTCCTCTCCGAAAAGGTACGCGAAGCCGTCCAGAGTTATTGTGAGGCCGATGGGCTTTCGTTCCCCGATTTCACCGAGTATCTCGTAGTAAACGGAGACCATCTTCGGAAGGTACGTGCTGGCGTCTATCTCCCCCGGAGAGTATACGAAGGGAAGATCGGAAATTATGCCGTTAACTGCACTGAAGACATCGATTATGGCCATGTCCCTTGACTCCCCAAGCTTCTTCACATCGAAACCGAGCATTCTACCGTACTTCTGTAACAGGCTCAGGGGAAACGAGTAGTTGGTGACGACACCGAAGCCGTTCCTGCCGACCAGACTCCTGAAGACCTCTACACCCAGCACCCATCCAAAGGAGTTCGTGTCGTAGATTACCAGCACCAGACTGTCGTCGAGAATGCCACCTCCGAGCATGGAATCCAGCTCATCTATCCCAGTCTTGATAACGTCTCCATTCATACGCCCCACTCGTTTAATGTAAGCAACCAACCTTTTTAAACGATGTCCCGACCTTTCATCGGTGAGGTCATGAAGTGCTCCAAGTGCAACCGGCCAGCGGTCTATCACGCGCGCTACACCGGGCGGTACTACTGCCACAAGCACTTCAACGAGATGGTTGAGAAGAAGTTCAAGGAGACGGTGAAAAAGTACCGCCTCATTGAAAAGGGCGAGAGAATAGCGGTCGGCGTTAGTGGGGGCAAGGACAGTGTCGTCCTGCTTCACCTCCTCGCGAAGCTCCGCGAGAAGTTCCCCTTCGAGTTAGTTGCGATAACGATAGACGAGGGCATAGCAGGTTACAGGCCGCCCAGTGTGGAGATAGCGAGGAGAAACGCGGAGAAGCTTGGAATAGAGCACCGGATTTATTCCTTCAAGGAATACATCGGTTTTACCCTCGACGAGACTGTTGAAATAATGGGGAGCTTCGAGAGGGGCGAGCGCGTTGGTGCCTGCTCCTACTGCGGCGTCTGGAGGCGCTGGCTTCTGAACTACGCGGCCAAAGATGTCGAGGCCGATAAGCTGGCCGTCGGACACAACCTCGACGACGAGGTGCAGATGTTCATCATGAACGTTCTCAGGGGAGACATAGCGAGGTTGGGCAGAACAGGGCCCTACTACGAGGAGATACACCCGGAGCTCGTCCCGAGAATAAAGCCGCTCCGCGAGATTCCGGAGAAGGAGATAGTCCTCTACGCGGTTCTGAACAACATAGAGGTCGACCTGAGCGAGTGCCCCTACGCGGTCGAGGCCTTCCGGGCCGAGATTAGAGACTGGCTCAACGAGATGGAGGAGAGGCACCCTGGCACCAAGTACCAGATCCTCAGGAGCTACGACAAGCTCTTCCCGCTCATAGCAAAGACTTACACGAAAAAGACGAGCGAGCTGAACCGCTGCAGGATATGCGGCCAGCCGACGACGGGGGAGATATGCAAGGCCTGCCAGTTTAGGTTACAGGTCGAGAGGAAGGCGAGGGAGAGGGGACTGAGGTTCAGGGTGGATTAAGCGAACGGGTGTTTATAAAAGGTCCTTCAGCGTGTTGAACGATGAGACGGGAACTGCTAACTCCCATTCCACTCAGCGAGCTTGAGGAACTCGCCAAGAGGGCCGGAGCAGACGTTAAGCTCACCCTCCTCGGAAAGAGCGGGAGGAACGGCATCGTCCTCAACAGGGTTCTCATTGAAGGTCCGGAGGAAGACGTGGGACGCTTCATGGAGAAGCTCAGGCTCGCGAGGGCCGGGGGTTGAATAAAGGAAGTGAGGGAAATTCCGGAGGCCTCTGCCATGATTGAGTTCGTCCTTGCACTCCTCCTCTGGCTCGCGGTCTTCGTGCCCTCTTCCGTTATAGCGTCCATCTCCGCCAGAAAGAGCCCGAGAAGAGGGGGCTTCATGATGCAGCTGACAATGCTCCTCCTCTCTCTGACGGCCATGAAGCTTCTCGGCGGGTTCGAAAGGTTTGGCTTCCTCTGGAGTGATGCCTATATAGGCCAAGCCTTCGTCCTCGGTTTCGCCGTATCGCTCATCCTCAACCTTTTTGCACCCTCCGAACCCATGACCGGGTTTCTGCCCGAAGGTGCGTGGAAGTTTTTCCTCCTCCTGCTCCTGGCACCGCTGAGCGAGGAGACCCTCAACAGGGGACTCCTTGAGGGCTACCTCCTGAACCACGGCCACTTCTGGGGCGCGATAATGTTCTCCGCAACCCTCTTTGCCCTCCCCCACTGGATGGCCTTCAATGGGCTCAGGGAAAAGGCCATCGTCCTGACCGGGGCGTTCGTCCTCGGCCTCCTCACAGGCTATATCTTCGCCCTGGGCGGTATAGTGCCGGCCTTTGTTTTGCACTCCTCGGCCAACCTTGCCGGATTGGCCGTTCTGAAGTTCAGAGAAAGTCGGGGGTATAAATAGGTGGGCCACCAAGGTATCATGGGTGATGGGTATGGAAGACGTTAAGGAACTCAAGGAGGTTCTCGAACGGGTTGAGGGCAGGCTCATCGCGGCGGGAAAGATGTACGGCGCGATGAGCTTTGGAGCATGGCTCTCGGTGATGCTGTTATACTACGTGATCATCGGCGTTTTTGACCTTCCCTGGCAGTTCAACATCGTTTACTGGCCCGTAGCGTTCATGCTGGCGATGGGCTTCACGGGAAGGATATGGAGGAGGCTTCAGAAGCTGGGAATGGTCACCGGGAAGGAAGTGGAATCATCGACCACCGGCGGAATCCTCATAGCCGTTTCATGGATAACGGGAATCGCCCTCGGGTGGGGGGTTATTCCGAGGCTGAACCCCGGTGTGAACCCAGAAGCCAGCCTGGCGGTGGGCTTTTTGAGCTTTATAACCTTCTCGATCTTCGGCATGTGGCTGGTCTTCGCAAAGTACAGCGGAGTGGAGCGCGAGATTATACCATCGTTTCTGATTCCCGCCCTGGGAATAGCCCTTGCGGCCAAGATGGAAAGCGGTGCCATGGTCTGGGCGGGCTTTCTCGTGGCGCTGGGATTCTCGCTCTCTGTAATGCTATACATCTACTCCGCCTTCAAGGCGATAGAGCGGTGATAGAATGGAGGCCCTGAGGGAGCTGAGCAGAAATCACACCCTGGGAAATCCCATAAGGCTAGGGATTATGCTCTACCTTCTCCCGAGGGGAAAGGTTCTGTTCAGGGAACTTCTGGACGTTCTCGATGTAACCCCAGGAAACCTCGATTCACACCTCAAGGCCCTGGAAAAAGCAGGCTACATCGAGCTCTACAAGGTCTTTGCAGACAGGCCGAGAACCGCGGTGAGGGTAACCGAGAAGGGGGCGAAGGAAACCGGGGAGTACCTGAGGGCCCTAAAGGAGGCTCTCTCGCTCATTTCCGGGGGAGACTGAAGGGATAGCTTCTCTTCTTGACCATCCAGAGTCCGAGGATGGCCCCCAGCTGTTCCATCAGGACGTCCCTTGTCTTGTTTGTTATCGTCTCCTTCAGAATGCCTTCGGTGAACCTGCTCCCGTACCACTCCGCGAGCTCCCAGCCCACCCCGATTACCAGCAGGAGCGCAAAGGAGTATACTACCACCCTTTCCCACGACGTCTCACCGAAAAGTTCCCGAAGGATGCTCACGAGAAACAGCCAGAGCACCAGTCCCCCGAGGAAGTGGCTTATCATGTCAACGTCCCTGAAGGCCACGTTGAAAAGGTCAACATCCGTGAAGGGGACGTTCACGAGGGAGGCATGCACTGCAAGAAACACCGACGTTACCTCGGCGATTCCATCGTTGTAGAAGGGGCTGAGGAGAGCTCCGAGGGTCCCACCGGGTTTTCGAGACTTCCTTTGAAGCCACAGGAGGGCAAGGAGGTAGGACATCATCCACGAGGTTCGAAGGATATGGTCGAATCTCCGGTAGTGGACCCCCGTGAGAAACCCGATGAACAGCACGAACACTGAGGCCAGGACGACCCGTTCTTTTCGGTCTATACCAACCACCTGTTTAGGGCGATTTTCGGACTACTTAAGCCTTTCGATGCTCCGCCCTGGCCTCCTCCTCCGCTTTTCTCCTGAGCTCTTTCATGCGCTCTATCCTGTACTCTTCCACGAGGCGGAGGAGCCTCTCCGCTTCCCTCTCGCGGTCTTCTTCCTCCCACCTCGCCAGCAGTTCCTCGATGGCCCTCTCCAGGGTTTCCCTCTCGACGACGGCGAATTCATCAACCCTCTTGACGTCCAGCTCATCACCAGTAAAGAAGGGCACGTGGGCCTCCCTGAGGACATTCCTGACAGGCCCGGGGAGGGGCTTCTCCGTTATTAAAGCCTTTATTCCCTTCTCGACCAGCTCCTCGGCTATGGCCCTGCCGGCACCGGCCGGGTTCACCACGAACAGGACGTCCCCCCTCTTGATTCCGATTTCGCGTTCCAGCCTCTCAAGTTCGCGCCAGCTGAGAACGTTCATGACCTTGAGGGGAACCGCGCTGCCGCGGATTTCAACCACGTTCATGCGCTTGACCTGAACCAAATCCCTGCCCAGCCTCTCTATGACCGCCTTGGCCTCTCTCAGCTGCTTTTCCAGAACCTCTATGCGCTTCACCTTCGCCTCAAGCTCCCTCTCGCGGAGAACTTTCCTCCGAATCTCCTCGTCGTAGTCAGCTATGCGCCTCTCAAGCCGTCCGATTACCCGCTTCTGCTCCTTTATGACCTCCCTCAGCTCGGCATTTTCCCTCTCAAGGAACTCTATCCTTCTCTCCAGCTCGCGGATGCGCCTTATGTAGGGCCTCACGTCAAAGCTCGGCCCCTCTTCGTGCTCTTCCTCCTCCCTCGGCCTTTCCCTGAGAGTGACCCTCTGCATGGCCTCACCGAGGTTGTAGCCCTGAATGACCAGCGCCTTAACCTCGTCGGCCTTTCTGCTCAATCCGGCCTCGCGGAGCCTTGCCTCGACGTGTTCAAGCTTGGGCTTGAGCCTGAGATAGGCCTTGTACGCTGCAGCCAAAGCGTCTCGCTGATGGTCGTCGTCAACACTTATCCCAAGGTTTCTCAGGAGCTCGTTCTTCTCCTCAACCCGGAGGCTCTCCCTCGGGACGAAGAGGCTGGCCTTGAAGGAGCGGGCTATCTTCTCAACGAAGCCTGGCGCGGGTTTCACGTCCGTTGCAACGATAACCGGATGGCCAATCTCGCTTATGAACCTGAAGACCTCACCCACGGGCATGTTCCTCTGGCTGTGAAGGGCCACTATCCTTCCGCTCAGGTCTATGGCGGCTATGCCGACGGTTATGCCCGGGTCTATGCCGACTATGATGCTCTTCCTCTCCCTTACCGCCTCCTCACCCTTCAGCGGAGCGAAGCCCAGCTCGGCCCTCTCCACAGGCTGGATTCTCACCTCAACGTCCCCGCCCCTCATGGGTCGTATCAGGCCTGCGAGCTCCTCTCTGCTCGCATAGACCTTGAACTCGCCCTTAGCTAAGCCGTAGTCCTTCTCCTCTGTCTCAAGGTCGAAGGGTATGTCCGCCCTTCTCAGGCTCTCCTCTATCTCCCTGACCTTGTCGCGGACGAGGTTGTGAACCCTCTTCCTATAGCGGTCCTGGCTCCAACCGCCCTTGCCGTGGCTTCTTCCCCGGGTTACCCTGATTATCACCTCGTCCTCGAAGGCCAGAACCTCGTAGCCAACACCCTTGCTGGCCAGGAGGGCTGAGAGCTTCGCCTCCTCGTAGGGGTCGAACCTGTCAAAGGTCCTTATCCCGTGCTCCCTCGCGAGGCTCTGGAGGCTCCTCTGCTCTCCGGGCCTCCCCGTGACCTGAACGAGCTTCGTCCCGCTCGGAAGGGCGCGGAGGAACCTCCTCAGGTCGTCGCCGAGCTCGGTGATACTGTCCATGGCCACTATATCCGGTCTCTTGCTCTGGATGAAGCGGATGAGGCGGTAGAGGGTAAACTCACCCTTTCTCTCAAGTCTGCCGTTGAACCAGCTCACGACGGCAAACCTTTTCGGATGCTCGCTTATTACGTCCACTCCGAGGATTAGAATAGGCCTCACCCTCTGCGGGTTCTGTAGGAAGGTTGGAGGGGGCATTTAAAAAGCTTATCAGCCCCGCAGGGAGATTCTAACCGCGACCTCAAGGGCCCTCTTTATCGTCTCAATGGCCATTGAGGACCTCGGCTTGTCAAGGGCCTGCTCGTGGCTGAAGGGCACGTGGATGAAGCCGGCCCGGGTTTCCATACCAGCCACGGCTATCGTATGAAGCGTCGTGAACATCGCGGCGTTGCAGACGTAGGTTCCGGCTGTGTTTGAAACCCCCGCCGGTATCTTCGCCTCCCGCAGGGCGCTCACGATGGTCTTTATGGGGAGCGTTGCGAAGTATGCAGCCGGTGCGTCTTCAAAAACCGGCTCATCCTCGGGGGCAAAGCCCTCGTTGTCGGGCATTTTCGAGTCCATCACATTTATTGCAACCCTCTCGACGGTGATGTTTGGCCTTCCTCCAGCCTGGCCGGCCAGGATAACAACGTCGGGCTTCTCCTTGATTATAAGCCTTGGAAGGAGCTCCCTAACACCGTTGAAGGTCACAGGGAGCTGGCGCTTGACTATCGAGGCGCCCTCGATTTCGTGCGGAAGCCCCGAAACTGCCTCCCAGGAGGGGTTTATCCCCTCACCCCCAAAGGGCTCAAATCCCGTCACGAGCACCTTCATGGTACCACCGGAAAGGTTAGGTTTTTAGGTTTTAAAACGCACTCCCTCCGGTGGGAGAGAATGAGGTACGACGTTCTTATCATCGGTGGCGGACCGGTTGGCAACTACCTCGCCAATCTGCTCGCGAGGGACTTCAAGGTGGCGGTTGTGGAGAGAAAGGGCTCCTTCGGTGGAAAGGCCTGCACCGGCATAATAGGGGCCGAGAACTATGAGAGGCTGGGCCTTCCTGAGAGTGCAGTTTTGAACAAGCTCCGGGGGGCGGTTTTCTATTCCCGGATACAGAGCTTTGAGATAGAGAGAAAGTCGCCGCAGGCCTATCTCGTGGACAGAAAAGCCCTGGAAAGGTGGCTGGCCGAGAGGGCCGTGAAAAAGGGCGTGGACTACTACATGTCGACCACGTTCCTCGCCTTCAGGGACGGAAGGGCCCTCCTCCAGAGGCTCGGTGAGAGGATTGAGATTGAGGCGGACTTCTACGTTGGCGCCGACGGGGTGGACAGCACCGTCGCCAAGGCGATGGGGGTTCAGACAAAGGCCGAATTCCTGAGCGGTTATGAAGCTGAGGTGGTGGGGGAATTCAACCCGGACTTCGTCGAGGTCTGGGTGAACCGGGAGATAAACCCCGAGTTCTTCTTCTGGGTGGCACCCGTGAGCGAAGGGGTTGCACGTGTTGGAACCTTCGGAAGCCTGGATTCATTCCACAGGTTCCTGAAGATAAGGATGCTGAAGCCGACCTCAATAGTTGAGTTCAAGGCTGGCTCGGTGGGCTTTGGCGTGAGGAAACCCTGGGTCAGGGAAAACGTGGCCCTGCTCGGGGATGCCGCGCTTCAGATAAAGCCAACCACCGCGGGGGGAATAGTCTACGGGATGTACTGCGCCCACGCGCTTAGAAAAGCCCTCCTGGACGGGAAACTCCAGGACTACGAGAAGGGGTGCTCCTTCGTCAAAAAACAGGTGAGCTTTGGCCTCCGCTTCAGGAGGGTATTCCTGGGCCTGAGCCAGGACGACATCGAGAGGGTCTTTGAGGTTCTCGGAAGCCCTGAGGCAAGGGAGGTCATAGAGGAACAGGCCGATTTTGATGACCACCTCAGAACGGCGAAGGCAATCCTTAAGAGGCCCAAGCTCCTCGCGAGGCTGATAAAGATAAGCCCGGCCATAGTCAGAACCCTCCTGTGAGGTGGTTCCATGGCAAGATGGAGAATGGGCCTTCAGGAGGAGTACCTCAGGGCAATAGCCGAGGGGCGGAAGAGGATCGAGGGCAGGCTCTACGACGAGAAGAGGCAGGCCATAAAGCCCGGCGATGAGATAGTCTTCGAGAACAAACTGGTATGCGTCGTTAAGGATTTGAGGGTATACCCCTCCTTCAGGGAGATGCTGGAGAGGGAGGGTATCGAGAACGTCCTCCCCGGAGTTGAGAGCATCGAGGAGGGCGTTAAGATTTACAGGCGCTTCTACTCCGAGGAGAAGGAGAGGAAGTACGGCGTCGTTGCCATAGAGGTTGAGCCGGTGGCATGGATAGGGGAGCCTAAATGATGTGAACCTCAAAGCCCAATTCCTTCAAAACCTCGAAGTCGCTGTCCAAGGTTATTATCGGCAGACCGTTGACAATCGCAGTTGATGCTATGAACAGGTCTCTTAGGGACATAGGAGTTCCTTTTTCTTTCAGTTTCTTGTGGAGATACGCCGCCATCTCGGCGCATTTCCCGTCAAAGGGTAGCTCTATGAGGGCTTTGAGCCATATCAGCTCGTCCTTCCTCGGCATCCCAAGAAGGATTTCGAACTTGGTTATCGATGTTATGTAGAAGGTGCTGTCCAATGACGTTACCCTGTCGAGAACCTCCCCGTTTCCCCGGGCAATCTCGATTATGACGTTCGTGTCAAGGACCGCTCCCATCTCTCGAACTCCCCTTCGATTTCCTCAAGCTTCTTTCTGGCCTCCCTATACTCTTCCGCACTCAGGATTCCGTAGAGGTGACGAAGGGCATCAGCGTTCCCCTTCCTTTCCCTTAACAGCTCGCGGAACAGCTCGCTGAATGATTTTTTGCCCTTGATTCGAAGGAGCTCCTCATAAACGTCGTCAGAGATAGTGATGGTCTTTACCATGACACCACCAATACACTGAATGCATGCATCATATTTAAGCATTACGAAGGATGCAAAGAGGGAGAAAACTCAGAGGTACCTCTCCCTCACCCACCTAATGAAGTACTCCGGATCCAGCTCCTCGCCGATGGCCTTCCTGAGGAGCTCCTTCGGCGGGTAGATGCTGCCCCAGCGGTGTATCCTTTCCCTGAGCCACTCCTTTATCGGGCCGAAGTTGCCCTCACCCACGAGCCCCTCGACGTCGAGGTCGCGCTTCATGTGGTAGTAGAGCTGAGCAGAGAGGAGGGTTCCGATGCTGTAGGTCGGGAAGTAGCCGACCGTCCCGTGGGCCCAGTGTATGTCCTGCAGGATGCCCTCGCGGTAGGTCTTCGGCCTTATGCCGAGGAGGTTCTCCATCTCGTCGTTCCAGAGCTCCGGTAAATCCTTCGCCTTGACGCCCTCGTTGAGCATCATCCTCTCGAGCTTGAAGCGGAGGAGTATGTGGAAGTTGTAGGTGACCACATCAGCCTCGGTCCTTATGAAGTCCGGGCGCACCATGTTGAAGTACAGGTAAACGTCCTCCGGCGTGTAGTTGGCCATGAAGGGCAGGTTCTCCCTGAGGGTTGGGTAGATTAGTCCGGCGAACTCCCTGGAGCGGCCGATGATGTTCTCCCAGAAGCGGCTCTGGCTCTCGTGGATTCCGAGGGAAACACCTCCGGCTATCGGGCTGAACATGAACCTCTCGTCCTGCTGGAGCTCGTAGAGGGCATGACCGAACTCGTGGACGGTGCTCAGAACCGTCATCCTGAAGTCGTGGCCCTCGTAGCGCGTGGTTATCCTCACGTCCCTTATGCCGAACTCTGTTGTGAATGGATGAGCCGAAACGTCAAGCCTTGAGCGAACTCCCAGTGGAAAGCCGAACTTCTCAAGTATCCAGCGGTTCACGCGCTCCATCTGGGCTCTGTCATAGCTTTCCTTTTCGAGCGGGTGGCTCTGAGGAACTTTACCCTCTTCCATGATCTTCTCAAGGAGCGGCTTCAGCTCCTTCTCCAGCTTGTCGAACATCCTCTCGACGTCCCTGGTGGTTGTGCCCTCCTCGAAGAGGTCGAGTAAAGCGTCGTAGGGCTCGTTTTCGTAGCCGAGGTACTCGGCGGCCCTCTTGGCAAGGTCTATAATCCTGTCCAGCCAGGGCTCGAACTTGGAGTAGTCGTTGCTCTTCTTTGCTTCTTCCCAGGCCTTGGTGGCCTGACTCGTTACCTCACTCATCTCCCTGAGGAACTCGGGCGGGAAGGATTTGTTTATCCTTATCGAGCGGTCGAGGACGCGAACGACGCCGCGCTCGTACTCGTTTAGCTCAAGCCCCTTCGCCTTCTCGACCAGCTCGACGAAGTCTGGCTTGAGCAGAAACTCTTGACTGAGAACACTCAGCTCGCCCTGAGCAACGGAGCGCTCGAGGATTCCCTCCTTAGGCATGTTAACCTCCATGTCCCAGCCGAGGACGCTCTGAGCGTGGCCTATTGCCCAGATACGCCTGTACCTCGTGAGTATCTCCCTGACGGTCTCGTTCTGGAAGACGCTTTCCATCGAAACCACCCCTCCTTTTTGTAGAACTTTCGGACACCGCGTTTTTAATCTTTTCGATGTTCATCTAAACGAGAGGGTAGAAGTCTGTTACTCCCACCGGAAACGGCTTAAAGGGAGAAGCTTAAGTCCGTGAAAGAACGAGGGCTGGTGATGACCATGGAACTCGACTTGGCGGTGCTCGGTCACGTCTCAATAGACCATATAAGGTTCCCCGGGAGGGAGGAAATACTGTATCCCGGCGGAGCGGCGGCCGCCGTTGCCACCTCGGCGGCTTTGGCAGGCGCGAGGGTTGGCCTGGTAACCAAAGTCGGGGAAGACTTCCCCCGGGAATGGCTCGAAAAGCTCGCATCTCTACTCGACGTCAGGGGCGTTCAAATCCTGCCTGGAAGAACGATTCACATCTACATGATATACCACGAGGATGGGACCGTGGATGCCCCTGTTGAGATGGGCGTGGCCCAGAATATGGGGGAAACCCCGATTCCGGAGGAATACCTGGGGGCAGAAATCTTCCACATAGCCCCTATCCCGCCCGAGGAGCAACTCAAGGCCCTGGAGAGACTGGAGGGCAAAAGGATAAGCCTGGACTTCAACCCGACCTACATGGAGGACTACACCAAGAGAACAGGGCTCATGAGGGAGATAGTATCGCGGGTTGAGGTTCTCTTCCCCAACGAGAGGGAGGCCCTGACGATAACAAAAGCCAAGAACGTGAAGGAAGCCGCGGAAACACTGCACGGATGGGGAGCAAAGCTGGTGGTGATAACGCGTGGCGAGAGGGGAGTTCTCGTCTACGATGGCGAGTTCAGGGAGTTTTCGGCACTCCCGATAAGCCCCGAGGAAATAGTTGACCCCACCGGTGCGGGAGATGCCTTCGCGGGTGGATTCCTCGCAATGTACTCCAGGGGTGCGGCGCTCGAAGAGTGCGTGGAAAAGGGCCTGGAGAGGGCGAGGGAGGTTCTGAAAAAAACGGGAAGCTGGAGCGTTTAAGAGCTCACGAGCCGGGCAAAGAGGTAGAGCACCACCAGTAGCAGGGCCGCCAGGGCCGTTACCTCAAGCCTCGGAAGCACAGGGGATAGGGCGGACATCAGCAGGTAAGTCGGGAACGCCATCGCAACCGCCGCGATGAGGATTAGGTAGTGCTCCCCCGGGGCGCGCTCCCTGTCAAGGTAGCCCATCTCCACCGCAAGAAGCGCCAGTGCCATCACGGTGAGACCGTAGAGACCTCCCGTTTTCGTGTAGATGAGGAACGCCGCCGTCGTCAGGAGAAATAGAGCGCCGATGAAGTACCACTGGATTGCCATGAGGGCCAGCGGGATTAGCAGGAGGGTTCTGGAATCCATGGTTCCAAGGAGTACGAAAAGGGGAACCAGCGGTATCAGGGAGTAGAGCCTTCTTCCGAACTTCATAGGCCAACCACCTCCGCTATCGCTGCCTCAAGGGGTTTTCTGACGTCCCAGTCGATGACGATGCCATGGGAGGACATCTTCATCAGCATGGCCTTTCGCTGGAGGGCCAACAGTCTCAAAGCCAGCTCCTCCTCCCGGCTCTTGGGTTCAACCGCCGTGTAGGGGTCCGGGCTTATGACGACGACGTTGTAGCCGTACTGAGCCATTATTCTGAGGGCCTCCCTGCTCTCCTCGGTCAGCAGGGGGGAGAAGTACAGCAGCTGGGCCTTGGCCGGGAAGCGCGCCTTTATGAGGTGCTCGACCTGATAGGCTATCATGTTGTTTTTGTCCGGTCTGGCCGTGCTCAGGAAGTCTATGCACTTGAAGAAGTGCCTCTTGCCGTAGTCAACGCGAATCCAGAGCGGAACGTCCTCCGCCAGAAGGAGGCCAAAGCTTGTTCCGTTGTTGAGGGCGTTGAGCATGAGGGAGGCGGCGGCGCGAATGAGGTGGTCGAAGACGAGACTGCCGGTGTAGGAAGCGTCGACTATGAAGACAACGTCAACCTTCCGCTCGCTCTCGTACTCGTTGGCCATGATTCTGCCGGTTCTCGCTGTGGCCTTCCAGTTGATTATCTTGAGGGGATCCCCCGGCTGATACTCCCTGACGGCGTGGAACTCAACCCCCTCCCCGACCCTCGGCGAGGGAAGAGGACCGACTGTTATCTTTGTCCCCTTAGTGGAGTATGGCGTCGGGACGTCCGTGATTATCGGAACGCCCACTATCTCGCTGTAAACCTCCACATTCCTGTCAACTCTAAAGAAGCCGAAGGGGTCGCGGTAGCTCAGCCTCACCCAGTTGAACTCGTGGATTCCCCTCTTAACCCGAACCCGGTACTTTATCTCCCTCTCCTCCCCCGGCCGGAGCGAGAGAACGTGCTCCTTTCGACCCTCCACCAGCTCCAGACCCCGTGGAATATCCTCGATGACCTTCAGGGTGGGAATCCGCTCGTGCGATTTGATTCTGAGGACTATATCCAGCTCGGTCCCCTCAAGGAAGCGGTTATGAGGTATCACTCGCTCTATCTCAACGTTGAGGGCCGGTTTGAAGAAGAAGGCCGCCACGAAGAGAAGCCATATCACCGGAAGCGTCAGGTACACGAGCTCCCACCGCAGGAGGAGAAAGGCCAGCATGACTATTAGCCAGAGAACGAGGAGAATCTCCTCTGCCTTCTCAGTCGGATACATCCTGTCGGTTGGTTCCTCCTTCTCCTCAACCGGAACGGAGTGGCCGTAGAGTGGGGGCTGGGCCTGCACCTTTTCACCTCACTCAAACTTGGGAACCGGAACGCGCTCAAGGAGCTTCTCCATTATGGTCTCCTGGCTCACCTTTGTGTACCACAGCTCGCGCTTGAGGATGAGCCTGTGGCTCAGCGCCGGAACTGCCACGGCCTTAACGTCGTCAGGGATGACGTAATCCCTTCCCTCAAGAGCGGCATATGCCCTGGAGAGCTTGAGCAGGGCGAGGCTTCCCCTGGGCGATGCCCCGACCTCTATCTCCTTCCTGTCCTCCCTCGTCGCCAGAACTATGTCGGTTATGTACTCAAGGATTGCATCGCTGACGTAGACGTCTTCCACTGCCCTCTGCATCTCCACGACCTCCTCGGGGGTCAGGACAGGTTTTATGTCAACCTCTTCCTTTTTCCTCGCCATTCTCCGGCGGAGTATCTCAATCTCCTCGCTCCTGCTCGGATAACCGACGCGGAGCCTGATGAGGAACCTGTCCAGCTGGGCCTCCGGAAGCGGATAGGTTCCCTCCTGCTCTATCGGGTTCTGGGTGGCGACGACTATGAAGGGTCTCTTCAGCTCGTAGGTGTTCCCCTCAACGGTAACCTGTCTCTCCTGCATGGCCTCCAGCAGGGCGCTCTGGGTCTTGGGCGGGGCACGGTTTATCTCGTCCGCCAGGAGTATGTTCGTGAAGACCGGCCCCTTTTTGAACTCGAACTCAAGGGTTTTCTGGTTGAAGACGCTGACACCGAGGATGTCGCTGGGGAGAAGGTCGGGCGTGAACTGGACGCGCCTGAACCTGACCCCCAGAGCAGTTGCGAAGCTCTTGGCCATGAGCGTCTTTGCAAGTCCCGGAAGGTCTTCCAGAAGTATGTGCCCGTCCGCCAAAATCGTGGTCAGTATGAGTCTCAGCACCTCGTCCTTTCCGACTATCGCCTTCTTGACCTCCTCAAGGACGGCGTTACCCTTGGCGCTTACCTCTTCTATTTTCATACAGATCCTCCTCCACAATTTTTAGGGCCTTTTCAAGGTTATCGAGAAAATCCCCCTCCGAGCGGAGGACTTTGAGAGCATCGTTCGGCTCGGAGATGAGGGAGTGAAACGTCCTGTTGTAGTCCTCCGAAATGGTGGCGTAGATTTCCACTATCTTTTCCTCAATGAGTGAGCGGGCCACCTTTCCCTTCTTTGCGCGTTCTATGAGGGTCGTAACCCTTTCGACGTCGGTTTTCCTCTCAGCCCTCATCAGCCTCTCCCTCTTGGGGAGGGGAACGCGTATCTCAAATCCAAAGAGGAGAAAGGCCAAGACACCTCCCAGTGCCAGAACGGCGAGCCACCTAACCAGGTACGAGCCGGCGATTATGGCCACGGCCAGAGGAATCATGGCTATCACAAGCGCATGCCGGTTAAACTTCATCGACGCCCCTCCTCATTCCGCGGTAAACTTCGAGGGCCTTCTTGGCATCATCCCAAGTTATTTTCTCGGGGGCGTATTTGGCCTTTTCGAAGAGTCGCGTGAGCTCGACGAATGCATCGTGCATGTACTTCACGCGCTCGGCGTGCTCCCAGTGCGTCCAGCTCTCCCTGTAGGGTATCCCAAGGTAGTCCAGCCAGAGCACGGCGTTCTTGTATATGCCCACGATGGCCTCCCTTGGATTATCAAACATCTCAAGGCCGAGTTCGTCGAGTTTCCTGTCAAAGAGTTCGGCCCTGAGCTTCATCTCCTCCCGCTCCTTCCTCCTCATGTACGTCCTGTACTGGGTCACGGCGAGATAGGCAAACACCGCTATCGCGAAGAGCAGTACGATGTAGAGAAGATACTGTGAGGGCAGGGAGTGCCTCGTTGGCGCTATCTGAGTGCCGTTGTAGTAGCTGGAATCATGAACGATAACCGAGCCGTTGACAACTCCGGAAGCATTCAGAGAGGTGCTGTTGTTGGAGACATGTTTCACGGCGGAGTTTTTCCCAAGTAAACGCCCCACTGATACAACCCCAAGAATGAGAGCAATCGCCACAAGGTACTTGACGATAATACCCGTCCCACGGGATTCGAACCGCTGAAAGGGATCCCTCCACCCGAGGAATATGCCGATGAGAACCAGCAGGCCGACCACAGCGAGAACCATCATGAGGACTCCGGCCCAGTGGGCAGGGCTTTTCTGAGAAGTCTCGGAAGTAGATGCGCTGTAGTTGACCATCAGGGTCATCAGCGAAAACAGGAGTCCAGAGAGGGCCAGCAATTTTACCCTGGTGGACATTTTTATCGGGTTCTTTAGAGAGGGCAGGTTTAAAAACTTTTACCCCCAGGTAAAGGTCAGGTGGTGGATATGGAAAGGATTCCGAGGCTTTACGTTGAGACTCCTCCAGAGGAGTGCCTTGAGGGAAGAAATGTCAAGAGGGACTGCGTGGTCATCAGCGGGAACGTTGAGGTCTGGCTCCGGGAGGGTGAGAGCGTTCCGGACTTCATCGACATCGAAGGTGCCAAATTCCTCGCGAAGGAGGTTTACGACAGGTTCTACCTGTACGTTGACAGGATGGAGGGAAGGATGCTTGCCGACGCCATCCTCGTCCTTCCCGACGGGAGAACCAGGATATACCTGAAGAAGGATGACGAACTGCTCGTCCTTCCCGTTGAGGGATACACGAAAACACTGATAGCGAACGTTGGCAACAGAGTGCGGACCGGAGATGCCTTCGCGGCGATAACCACCAGAAAAGGCGAGGTTCACTACCTCAAACCGCCCAGAACAGGGACCGTTGTCTTCATAGACGAGGTGACCAACCGGCCTCACTACGTTTACTACATACTCCCCGAGGAGTGAGCATTCTTTCCCACTTTTGTACAAACCTTTATAAACCGCCGGGCCAACTCTCCCTGAAGCAATTTTGGAGTTGAAGGAAATGAAGATTGAAGCCGGAGATTTTGTGGTGTTTCACTACGTCGGGAAATTCGAGAACGGCGAGGTTTTTGATACCAGTTACGAGGACATTGCCAGGGAGAACGAGATATACGTGGAGGAAAGGGAGTACGGTCCCCTTGGCGTCAACGTCGGTGTTGGCGAGATAATCCCCGGCCTTGACGAGGCTCTCATCGGCATGGAACTCGGGGAGAAGAAAACCGTCACGATACCCCCGGAGAAGGCCTACGGAATGCCCAACCCGGAGCTTGTAATTGAAGTGGCAAAGACCGAGTTCTCAAACGTAGGCATAGAACCCATAGAAGGAATGTACGTCATGACGGACTCTGGAATCGCCAAGATACTCAAGGTCGGCGAGGAGAACGTCACCCTCGACTTCAACCACCCGCTGGCCGGAAAGACCCTCGTCTTCGAGGTGGAGATAGTCGACATACAGAAAGCTAAAGAAGAGGCCTCAGACGGCGAGATTGAGAGCTGAGGCCCCCTGGAAGACCGCCACGCCCATTACCACGAGCAGCAGGCTGTACTTTATGCCTGCTGAATATTTCCCTTCTCTTATAACGCCTATTCCAAGGCCCGAAACAATCGCCTGGAGGGCGACGAATCCAAGCAATATTGCCCTCACGGTCTCCACAGGGAACTCCACGTTACCGGTGCTCATTGCCACCATTACCTGGGCAACTATGCCGAGTATGAGCGGCCCTATGAATCCGCTGGTTATTATGAAAAACATCACCTGCATGCCCGTTGAGGCCTTTCTCTCCTGCTTTATTCTGAGTATCTCCCTGACATCGTTTCCAACGAAGACAAGGACATCGCTCATTGGGGCACCCCTTTCGAGGGCTTCTATGATGATCATCATTGAACGGTAGATTACTGGGGACTTTCTGTTCCTTATCGCAAACGCTCTGAGGGCATCGACGGTTGGACGGCCCTTCTTTATCTCGGCGACGGTCTTCTTGAACTCCTCAGTCAGCGAGCCGAATTTGGCTGTGGTCAGCTCTTCAAGGGCCTCAGAGAAGGATATGCCCGCCCTGAGTGAACTGGCCAGGTAGAAGAAGGCATCCGGGAGCATCTTTTCCATCTCATCAATGCGCTTGCTGATCCTCCAGTAGGGATAACCGAAGGCCATTGCCCCAAAGAGAGCTACAAAGGTTAGAACCGCGTAGACAGCAGTGGAGAACATGTCAACGATCACGGCACCTATTATCCCGACCAGAATGGAGACGATGAGGTACTCCGCCGCCAGAAAGTTTATTCCGGAGGAGTATATGAACACTTCATAGCGCCGCATCCATCGCTTTGGAACAATCCTTTCAATGAGAGTGACAAGAGCCCCTGACAATCCTCCCGCCATCACCGTCACCTCGGCTCTCCCTTCTTAATCATGTTGACCACTATGAACGACAGCGCCGGGAAGGCAAACAGCAGTATAATCGCAAGGGTCTCCGGAGGCAGTATGAGCTGCTGTGCCATCACCGAACCGGCGAGAATTCCAACGACGAACATTGTGGGCATGACTATGGTCATGAACATATAGATGAACGCTATACCGTTGACCCTCTGGACGTACTCTATGAGCTTCATCCTGTACTCGAAGGCAAAGTCCTCGGCCAGCTTGTAGAGTATCTCAGAGAGGTTTCCACCGAACTTTATCGCCCTGAGTATCTGCTTGACGACACGGCTGACGTTTTCAGAGCCCATCTTCTCGTCAAACTTGGTGAGGGCATCCTCAAAGGAGGAACCCGTCCTCATGTCTCTAAGGATTAGCTCGAACTCCTCTGATATGACACCGTAATCGGCACGGGCTACTGATAGCAGGGCCTCCGATATACCGACGCCCGCACTGAGGAGAGAGGCCATGTGCCTCAGGGCGTAGGGCATCGCCCTCTCAACCTCGGCCACCCTGCGCTTCCACACCATGCGTGGGTAGTACCTCATGTACATGAAGCCGCCAACGAAGCCAAGGAATCCAACGAGGACCGACATATCGAGGGGAATGTACAGGAGGTATGCAAACAGGAAACCAAAGATGCCAGAGAACACCGCAACAGCCAGCATCAGTGCAACGTACTTTTCCTGGGGCATCAATATGCTTGCCCGGTAAAGCTCTTGGTCGAGACCCTTGAGGGAGCCCGTGAGAGCTTGGACAGGTCCTTTGAAGTAGCGGAGCACGGTCTCGGCCAGTCTCTCGGAGAAAGGCTTCTGGATTTCCTTTCTCCTCCACTCCAAGATTTCCTCTATTTCCTTCTCCCTTTCCTCTTCGGTTCTCTCCTTTTCGATTTCCTTCTGCAGTTCTTTGAGCGCTCGGAGCCTCTCCTGCACACTTTTGCCCTGGGGGATTCTACGCAGAGGCTTCTCGGCAACCTCTACAGTCTTCCCCCCTAGGCGCTCCAAAAAGTCGGTGATGGCTTTAACGACGCCCACGATTATCACCCTTAGATCAGATTCTTAACCTGCTTGCTGGTTTCAATGCTGCTTTCGGCCTGAATCCTCTTCAGCAGCGCCTCCTCATCTATGTAGAACTGCCTTATGTAGTGGCCAACCTTATCAATGCTTCTGATGCCCTGCTCTATCATCCAGTCAAGGATTATCTTGCGCTTCTCCTTTTCAAACTCGAGTTCGGATATGCTCATACCCGTATGGTGGGCCAGCGTGTTCAGGGTTCTGCTCGGGACTCCTGTCGGTATCAGCTCATCCTTGGCTGGGTCATATTTGTAGAGCTTGTTGAGCTGGACGCTCTCGGCCTCGATTCCAGATACCTCAGCTATCTCGGTTATGCGCCTTATGGTTCCCTTCTTTCTGCTGTGGAACCTGACCTGCATTATAATGATGTCCAGTGCGGGTATCATTATCCTGGGAACGTTCATGGGCGGACTTTCAAGCCTCACTATCGTCTCCCTCGCGCTGTTGGAGTGGATTGTTCCCATACAACCGTCGTGTCCCGTGTTCATCGCGGTGAACATGGTCCTCGCCTCTGGCCCACGAACCTCACCGACGATAATCCTGTCGGGACGCATACGGAGGGTGTTTTTAACGAGGTCGTCCATGGTAATCTCGCCCTTACCCTCGACGTTGGGTGGCCTCGTCTCAAGCCTTATCCAGTGCTCAACCGGAAGCTGGAGCTCGGCCGTGTCCTCTATCGTTATCACACGCTCGCTTGGCGGAATGAACATTGCAAGGGAGTTCAGAGTGGTGGTCTTACCGGAACCAGTGCCCCCTGCAACGAGAACGTTGGCCGGCTTAACTCCAAGGCCGTCCACGAATATCCATAGCAGGGCCGCTATCTCTGTGTTCATGGTTCCGTACTTGATGAGGTCGATTATCGTGAGCGGATCCTTCTTGAACTTGCGGATGGTTATGGTGGGGCCGTCTAGGCTGATGGGTGGAATGGTCGCGTTGACACGGCTTCCGTCAGGAAGGCGGGCATCCAGGAGCGGACTCTGCTGGTCTATTCTCCTGCCCACTTCCCTCGCTATCCTCTCGATGATGTTGAGTATCTCCTTCTCCTCCGGGAAGAGTATGTTGGTCTTACACATATTGAAGCGCCTGTGCCAGACGTAAACCGGCCTGTTGGTCCCGATGACCATGATTTCCTCAAGATTGTCGTCCCTAACCAAGGGATCGAGCTTACCGTAACCTATCATGGACTGAACTATCATCTCGGTGAGGACCTCGATCCTGCCCTCCGAGAAGTGGGGAGCCTCGTCCTTTATCATCCTTCTGACGGCGTTCATGAAGACACGCCTACGTTCTTCCAGGTCCGGAAATGCGGACGGATCTATCTGAAGCTCGGTTATTGCTCTGTCCTTAATCCTCTTGAAGAGCTCTTCCTCCTCGCGGCTCAGCTTGGGGAGGCGTATTTCATATATGGGAACGGGTTCACCCTTAATGCGAAGTATGCGGACGTTTCCATAGGCATCAAGAACCTCGGCCTTCCCCGCGTAGGTGGTCTCCTCCGCAGGAACCGACGAGCCGAGGATATCCTGAAGGGTGGTCGGTGGTTTGGGCTTGGGAGCGGGTTTGGGTTCCTCCTTGGGGGCCTCTTCCTTGGTGGTGAGTATCTCGCCGAGAATATCGGCACCGGTAGGTCTGTTGGTGAGGGCTTCCTCCGGGGATGGCCTACTGAGGATCTCCTCTAAATCAACCCCTCCCTCTTCCTTCACAAAGGGAAGGTGTTCCTCCTCTTCTTCCTTGGTTTTATCCTCCTTTTTAAGGACGTTCTCAAGGAGGTCATCCTCTCCACTCAGGATCTCATCAATCCATGAGATTGTTTCTTTCTTCTTTTTCTTCTCATCCGGCACCAACGCTCACCGCCCCTCATTCTTCCAGCTGACGTGATAGGTTATATCAACATCCCTACCCATGAATATTATCCACACTGGGAAGTCGAAGCCTGCCTGCCTGGGCGGGTTGATCTCTGGACTCCCGACGGAAACCCCACTGATTAAACTGCTCGAAAGCTGGAACATTCCCGGCATCGTTGGAAACGGCTGCGGCTGGCTCTTCTGAGGCGGGTTAAGGCCCTTGTATTTCCACACGAACTCCTCCATGTAGTCCCTGTATGTCATCGTGTAGTTTGGAGTGAAGTTCGTCATGCTGGCACCATCGAATATGACCGGTATCGAGGCGGCGAAGAAGGTGTTGAAGGTTCCCGCCTCGTTGGGAACGTTTGTGAGGCGGAAAGTAACGTCACCCTCGTACTGGAGGATCCTGATGTGGGCATCAACCATTGGGAACATGCTCCTCAGGTAGAGAACCTTGGGCGTGTTCACGAGCTGAGGATACATAACCCCGCAGCTTATTATCCCAATATCATCCAAGTCCTCGATTACACCGCTGACACTACTCCCGTTGTACTCAACGGTGGTTATTTTAGCCGTGTCGCCGCAGACCGTTTTGTAGTCCACGGTTGGAACTATGTACGAGTAGTGGGAGGTTATCCTGAAGTTGACAACAACGGTTTCATAGGGCATTATCCAGAAGCCCGTGTAGTAGTTTAGGGTGGTCCTCTGGACGTTTGATATGTTATGAAGAACAGTGTTTCCAACAAGTATGGCATTCATAGTCTCGCTGTTGTCCAGCCTGTAAACGGTGAAGTCGTAACGTGGATTCACCACTATAAACTTGGGGAAGGGGGCAGTGTTTACCATGGTGACGTTCAGGTTTATCATAACCTGCCCCATAATACCTATGTTGTTGTACGTATCGCCGGGAAGATGGTAGGTCGTTGCACTAACCAGAGAGGAGGCTAACAAAAGAATAAAGAGAGATGCTGCGAGGCGTTTCATTGCTATCACCTCAGGTGGCGACCTTAGCGATGTAAATGTACTGCTGGTTGGAGAGTATGTCAGGCACGAATATTGACGGAACCTTCACTATAACCAGGAACTGGGTGTTCGGGTCGAGTACGAGCATACCGGATTCCTTCTCAAGGTCAACTATTTCCCATCCATAGGCCCTGAGCTGCTCCTTGACGTCCTCACTGGCCTGTATCTTTCCGGCCGCTATTGCCTTGAGTATCTCCGTCAGGTCGACGTTATAGGTGTAGCTGGCGGAGGCGCTCTGGCTGGCGGTCTGGGAGTTGGAGTAGATGTCACTTATGGCCTGGCCGTTGGTTATGGACGCATCCCCCGGCGTGTACTGGGTGTCGTGCTGCTCGGAGTACTGGGTTGACGAACTGGTGCTCGATGAGCTGGTCTGGGTCTGCGCCTCGTTTACTGAAATCGTTCCGGCCTCCGTTGGGAGGAGAACCAGTTCTACGTAGCCCTCGTTCACTATCTCCTTGAACGGTGCGTTGGTCGCGTTCTTGGCAAATATCATTATCTTGTCACCCGGAGCCAGGAAGGCACCGTTTATCTTGTCCCTTGAGAGGACAAGGGCGATGTCAACGAACTCCACCTTGTAGACCTTGTAATGCATAAGTTCCCTGTAGTCCAGTATCCCACCCAGAACGGCCTTTGCGTCGGATTTGCTGACTATTCTCTTAACGTTATCCTTCTCCAGGATGACGTTCTGTGTCGGAATTGTGTCGATGATGTAGTAATAGTACTCCCTCCAGAGCTCAAGGAGGTACGGATCCGCGTTAACGGCCTCGACCTGCTGCTCGCTGGTTGCACTCATAATCTGCTCCTCAATACTGTTCATTGAATCAACAACCTTCTTCTTAAGGCTGTCCGGCAGTGGCATCGCAAGGAGCTGGCTGAACTGGGCCTCTATCTGGCTTATCTTTTCCTTCTTGGTCTGGTTGAGTTGTCTCTCCATCTCAAGGCGGTGCTGTTCCTCAAGGTAAGCCTGATACTGGTTCCAAGCATTCTGATACGCGGCTTTAACGTCTATTGATTCGACCTCCTCAACCGTCTGGGCCGCGTTTATCTTTCTGATCAAATCATCCCTAGCGTTCTTTCCAAACGTTGTGTTCATGAGCTCGCTTCCCGGCTTGAAGTAGTAGTTGACCTCGGCGAGTTTTTTGTTTTTGGCCCGGGTAAGCTGCTCGGCGGCACGGTTTTCCATGTAGATGTAAGCTCCTATAGAAATTATTAAAATCACGATGATGACTATCGATGCACCAATGAGAATGCGTCTCCTTCTTTCCCTCTCCCTTATGCTGCCCACGGGACGGGGCTTTTTGGGAGGTTTCTTGACAGGGGGCTTGGCCGTTTTGGGGGTTTCAGGCTCTACGCTGGCTTTACCCAGCTCTCTAAGGCGGCGGATTTTCGCCTCAATATCCTCGGACACGTTGAGCACCACCATCAATCGTTATCATAACCAGCTTCTTATGTCGAATAGTTTTTTGAACTTCAATCTTTATTTAGGTTTCGGTGAGAAGTATGGAGCGGTTAGAGATTGCCGTAATAGAAATCCGGGGAAAATGTCCCGTTTTTAACCTGGGCGACAGAATCGTGATAGAGGGGCCCCATGTCAAACTCGACGAGACCGATGCGATCTGCACCCATGCCTTCGCATCTCTGCTCCCGTACATCGTGGCCCTCCGAAAGGGTATTAAGCCCAGTGAACTAGGCCTTGGCAAGGGGGAGAAGGCGTACGTTCAGTGCCTCGACCCGGGACCGCCCTACACCGAGGGGGGAACGGTAATCTTCGAGATAACGGTGGTGCGGGATGAAGCAGAGGAAAGCCTGGAGGGTGGTGAGGGAGGTAATAGACGAGGCTGACATAATCGTTGAGGTAGTTGACGCCCGCGATCCGATTGGAACAAGGAACAGGAAACTTGAGAGGCTCGTCCAAGAAGAAGGAAAGCCGCTTCTCATAGTCATGAACAAGGCGGATTTGGTTCCCAAGGAATGGGCCGAGGAGTACAAGAGAAAAAGCGAGATACCCGTTGTTTTCATCTCCGCAAGACAGAGGAAAGGGACGGGAATACTAAGGAAAGAAATCAAAAGGCTCGCAAAGCGGCTCCTCGATGAAAGAGAAAAGGTCAAAGTGGCCCTCATCGGCTATCCCAACGTGGGTAAGAGCACAATAATCAACACACTGAAGGGTAAGAAAGCCGTTGGTACCGCCCCCATCCCTGGCTACACGAAGGGGAAGCAGCTAATAAGGCTGAGCAAAAGAATATGGCTCCTCGACAGTCCCGGAGTGGTTCCAATAGACGACTTCGACGAGCTGGTGATTAAGGGCGGCTTCCCGGCGGACAAGATAGATGAGCCCGTCAAGCCCGCCCTCAAACTCGTCGGCAGGATTCTTGAGACGAGGAAGGAGGCGCTGACCGAAAAGTTCGGCATTGAAGAGTTCGAGAGCGAGGAGGATATCCTGAGGAAGATAGGTGAAAGGAGAGGGCTGATAAAGTCCGGCGGCGAGGTCGACCTGGAAGAAACTGCCCGCTGGTTCCTCAGAGAGTGGCAGACTGGCCGCTTTACACTCTTTGGGAAGGAAGAAGAGAAAGCCCAGGAGTTCGTCCTTGACTTTGAGGATGTCCTGGATGGGATAGAGAGAGACCTGCTCCTCGATCCGCGCAGGATTCTGTGGAAGTACGGGGACGAGTTAAGGAAAAAGCTTGACAACACAAAACGCGTTGGAATAAGGGAGATAGAGGGCTTCACCGTCGGCATAGCAACGGGATTCAAGAAATGTGACGGCGGGATTAAGCTCCTGGAGAGGCTCACCGGCAGGCACGTTCTCGCGAGCGAATGCTTCGGCAAGAAGTGGAAGGGTGTAGTGGTCATAATGGAGTGATGGGTATGCGGTTTTTAATGACTACTTCGAAAGGAATTGAGGATCTCGCAAGGGCTGAGGTGGAAAACCTGCTCTCCGCATTGGGAGTTCCGTTTCGAGTGGAGGAAAAGCCGCTCGGCGTGGAAGGACGGGTTCTGGCCGAGGTCGGTGAGGCTTATTACACCAATGAGAAGGGAAGAAAGCGTGAGTTAAGCGTTTCAACCTATCTAAACGAGCGCTCAAGGCTCCTCCACCGCGTAATCATGGAAATAGCGAGCTATAGGTTTGAGGGAATCGAAGATGCCGAGCCGGAAAAAGCCCTCAAACGGATCGAAGATTTTGTCTCAGAGCTTCCAGTGGAAAGGTTCGTCAAGGTGAGCGAGAGCTTTGCCGTGCGTTCCTTCAGAAAGGGCGAACACAGGATAACGAGTCTCGACATCTCAAAGACCGTCGGAAAGGCCATCTTCGACAGGCTCTCGCGCTTTGGAACACCGAAGGTGAACCTCGACCATCCGGCGGTCATCTTCCGGGCGGAGCTGATTGGGAACGTCTTCTTCCTAGGGATAGACACAACGGGCGATTCTTCCCTCCACAAGAGACCATGGAGGGTTTACGACCATCCTGCGCACCTTAAAGCCAGCATAGCCAACGCACTGATAGAGCTCGCGGAACCTGACGGAGGTTCGTTCATAGACCCCTTCTGCGGCTCTGGGACGATACCAATAGAGCTCGCCCTGAGGGGATACGATGGGAGGATAATCGGCCTCGAAAAGTACCGCAAGCATCTGCGCGGTGCCGAGATGAACGCACTCTCCGCAGGGGTTCTGGAAAGTATAGATTTCGTTTTAGGAGACGCAACCAGGCTGAGTGAACACGTCGAAAGCGTGGACTTCGCGGTAAGCAACCTGCCCTACGGGCTGAAGATCGGTCGGAAGAGCGCGATTCCAGGCCTTTACATGGAGTTCTTCCGCGAGCTTTCGAAGGTTCTGGAAAAGCGCGGCGTCTTCATAACGACTGAGAAGAGGGCGATAGAGAGGGCTATAACTGAAAACGGCTTCGAAATCGAGCACTACAGGCTCATAGGACACGGTGGTCTGATGGTACACACCTACGTGATAGAATAGCCAGAGGAGAAGAAAAGAAAGAGAGCTCAGACCTTCAGGGTCTTGAGGGCCTGAAGGGTCTCCCTGAGGTCGTCGTAGCCGTAGCGGAGGTAGCGCCTTCCCTCGTTTTCATAGCCGTCGGCGAAGGCGCTCCAGGCCCTGTTGAGGGCCCTCTCGCCCCTGCTGAAGACGCTCATGATGGTTCCGTAGGTCATGAGCCCCTCTATCCTGAGGGGCTGCGCCTTCTCGGCGAACTCGTCGAGCTCCTCCAGGATTTCGGTGAGTTCCTCAACGACCTTTTCCCTCGGGGCGTCCATTATCTTCTCAAGCTTCTCAAGGCTCTCTTTGATGAGCCTTTCGAGCTCCCTAACTCCACCGGTTCCGCTCTGGGCCGCCCTGTGGAGCTCCTCCTTCGCACCCTGGCGCCTGAGGAAGATGCCCGCCCCCATGACGACCAGGGAAGCGGCTAAGCCGCCCCACATCGGCGGTATCCTGGCCGCGGTTATCGCTCCAGCAACGAGACCAGCAGTGAGCAGTACGTTTCCGATGAGCTTCTTCATTTCCATCACCTCATGGGTGGAGCACTCCTAGCACTGTGAGGACCGCGAATAGGAGCGTCATCGCGGCCTCTCCGACCATGAGTCCAGCTGCCACTGGAAGCACCTTCTCGGTTATGAACTCGTGGCCCTTCTTCCTCTTGGCTATCTCGTGGACGATACAGCCCAGTCCGTAGGGGAGGATGTAGAGCATCGGCAGGTACATTGACAGGCCGACGAGGACGCCGAGTCCCGGTATTCCGCTCATGGAGAGGGCGAAGCCGAGTATTCCTCCGGCGATGAACTTGTCAACCGGAACGTTGCCTCCGAGGATGGCCTCGACCATGGACTTGAGGGCCATGGCCTGCGGTGCCGGGACGGTCTCGTTTCCTATTCCGTAGGCCTTCCAGATGAGGCCAACGACGGTGAGGGCTATTATCGGCCCTATCCAGGCGGTGAGGAGCTCAACCTTCTGCTGCCTGGAGGGAATACCGCCAACGAGGTGGCCGGTCTTGAGATCCTGCATCATGTCGGCCGCACCGGAGATGGCGACACCGACGGTAGCGCCGAGAAGTATGGTCAGCGGTACCTGCTTGCCGGTAAGGTAGAGGAGTATCATGACCGACACGAGGGAGAGACCTGAAACCGGGCTCCAGTCGGTCATTCCGGTGGACATGGCGACGAGCAGGGCCGCCACGAATATCCAGGCGACGCCGATGAGGGCCGTAAGCAGGCTCCTGCCGATGCCGAGGTTGCCGAGCTGGTAGGTGGTAATGAGGAGCAGCAGGAATGCAAGGGCTATTCCGGCGTAGAGGTACTTTATCGGGAGCTCCTCGTTCCTGCCGGTTCCGAGCTTGCTCGCGTTGGCTATGCTCTTAAGGGCGACTATGATGACGGGCATCGAGAGTATCAGCCCGGCTATCGAGCCGCCGAGGAGCATTCCGATACCGAGCGGCCTGGTCATGTTGGCGTAGACGAAGCCGCTGACGGCACCGCCGGTGACGTCGCTCGGGAGCCAGCCGAGGGCCTTAACTATGGGCGTGATGATGTAGTAGGAGAGTATTCCACCGGCGAGGACTATGAGACCGTTCCTTCCGGTGATGAGACCCATTCCAAAGACCATCAGCGAGAGGGCCATGGCAAAGCTGACCCACTCAGGAAGGTGGAGCATGGCGCCGAGGTCGATGTACTCGGGGATTATCTCCGGAAGGCCGAGAACCGGGAACTGCTGGATAAGGTAGACGGTTGCACTGACGGCCATGCCTAGGAAGAGCAGCCTGGCCTTCTCGATTCCGCTTCCGGGGGTCTTCAGGACGGTGGCAACGGCCGTTCCCGTCGGGAAGCGAAGCCTGTCAATCTCGATCATCTGCTTCCTCAGCGGAATTATAAAGGTGATTCCAAGTATCGCTCCGGCCGCGGTGGCGAGGAAGAAGTAGGTCGTGTTTATCTCCTCGTGGAGGCCCATAATGTAGAGCGCCGGGATGGTAAAGATGACTCCCGAGACCGAGATGTTGACGGCAGAGGCTATGGTCTGGACGATGTTGTTCTCGACGACGGTTCCCTTCTTGAGGATTCCCCTCAGAACTCCCCAGCCAACTATAGCTGCTATCGCCGAACCGCCTGAGGTGAAGCCCATTATCATTCCAGCGTATGTGAAGCTGGCCGCCATGAAGGCACCCCAGATGACGCCGAGAATTATTGCCGCTGGAGTCACCTCACGGTAAGTTTCGTCGGAATCCCTACGCTTCCAGTTTGCTTCTCCCAACTTCCAGTTGGCATCGGCCATCTCTCAACCCCCTGTACAGTTGTGAGCATTCATGTCCATGTTTCTTGGGAATGTGCATTCCTGGGAGATTGGCCTGTTTGATAATATAAAGTTTTTCAGCCCTGTAAATGCCAAGAACGCGGATTTAAAACCAAAGACGAGTCAAAACAGACTTTTATGCAGTTTTCAGTATCAGCATGAATAAAAATTCATCAAGAAGATGAACAAATGGGCACTAACGCACATTACGACACTGGCATCTCGAAAAAACCTTGATTACCGGTGGGATGATACGAACGATGATATGTTGAATGTCATATTTTGAAAGAGGTTTAGGAAAAATCCACAGCAAGCCGAACGGAACTCGAACCTACGGGGACATTGAGAGCCTTGCACTGACGGTTCCGGTTTCGTTTCCGGGGTTGGATATGATCAGATACCACCTGCCCGAGGAGACCCGCAGCCTTGTGCTCACGTTCCGGGTCATTCCGAAGTCCTTCAGAACATCCCCTCCCTCAGACACCAGCTTCACATGAACGGGTATCTCCGAAACGACCTCCACCTCCAGGGTCCCCGGTCCTTCCGTGGAGAGGGCTATCTCCCCCCGGCACCTATGGTCTCGCTGAGGCGGATCGAGTGTCCCCCCACGTCTCGAAAAACACAGCCGGAACCCATGAGCCCAAGTGCTATTACCAGGAAGATAAATACACGCACAGGCCTCATGGTCATGTCCCCCCGGCCCTCAGGCTCACGTCAATGACCGCGGTCTCGTTGCCCGGATTGCTCACCGCGACCTTCCATACGCCCTTGGGAAGCTCAACTACATCGTTCACCTCCTTAACGGTCCCGAAGTCCCTCAGCACGGTTCCGTCGGAGGAGACCACTTTCACCTCGACGGGGACGCTGGAGCTTATCTCAACCGTCAGGTTCGCCGGGCCTTTGAAGGGCCATTCCCTGGTTTCCCCAGGCGGAACGCTCTTCCCCCGGGCATAAACGAAGTTGTTGTCCAGGCAGGCGGCGCTGAAAACCACCAGGGCCAGGAGGAGAACCACCAGCGAACGGAGCGGCTTCATAGCACCACCACAAATAGTTAAAAAACAAAAACTTAAAAAAGTTTCTCAGCACAGTATCGATTCCTCGGCCAGAACATCCTCCTCCAGAGTGCCGATGCCCTCTATCCAGGCCTCAACCTTATCGCCGTGCCTCAGCGGGCCGACTCCGGCTGGAGTCCCCGTCGCTATTATGTCGCCGGGTTCGAGTGTCATTATGTTTGAGACGTACTCGATTATCTCGGGGACCTTGAATATCATCTCACTCGTCTTGGCGAGCTGTCTTATTTCGCCGTTGACCTTTAGGCCTATCTCCAGGTCTTCGATGTTAAGCTCGCGCTTATCAACAGCCCTCGGACCGATTGGAGCGAAGGTGTCGAAGCCCTTTGAGACGGTCCAGGGAAGGCCTTTCCTCTTTGCTTCCCACTGCAAGTCACGGGCGGTTATGTCCATCAGGATTGTATAGCCCAAGACGTAGTCCATGGCCTTTTCCATTGGGATTCCCCTGCCCCGCTTTCCGATTACCACGGCAAGCTCGACCTCATGGTCAACATGCTTGCTTCTCCTCGGCAGAATTATCGCCTGTCCGGGCCCTATGAGAGAACTCGGCGGCTTGAGGAAGATTACTGGCTCCTTTGGAATTTCATGGCCAAGCTCCTCGGCATGAGCCGCGTAGTTCCTTCCAAGGCAGATTATCTTGCTGGGCCTGACTTCGTAAAAGCCGTCGCGGAAGGGGAGGCGGATCATTTTGGCAACACCATGTAAAGTTCGGGGCTTCGGTTATAAACCGCTCGCGAGAAAGGTAATAAACCACTTTGCCCAAACATTCACCGGTGAAACCCATGAAGCTCGTCGTCCTCAAGGAGAGGGGGAGCACGTTTGTCCTCGTTTTCCTGGTGATTTTCATAGTGCTCTTCACGGTGCCCCTGATATACATGCTCATCAACGTTCCCGAGGGAAGGGTGTTCCTAGTGGGGTTCTTCATCTTCTTCCTGCTGTTGATGTCCCTCGGGGCCTACGCCCTGCTCAAAACGCGGAGGGAATACCGGCGCGCCGAGAACTTCGCGAGTCTGGTCAGTTTCTCAGAGTCGGGGATAGCTTTTCCAGAGGAACTTGAATTCGAGACCGGAACGCTCGAGATGAAGGGCTACTGGGTCGGGAGCGGAAGGAATCGGAGCTATCACGTGGAGAGAAAGTTCATCGCAGAGAAGCGGGACAGGGCGTCAGGGGTTTCGTTTCCCAGGGCGGGTTTCAAAGTGGCCGTTTCACCGGACGGCACGGGCTTTGTTAGGGCTCCAGCGGTTCGTATAACCGACGAGCTTTACAAGAACATCCTGCTGCTCTTCTTCACCGACGAGGGAGAGGTCAGGGGAAGCGGCACGGTGGCGGTTGCCACGGAGAGCGATTCGGCCCAGATAAACTTCAGGGGGGACGGAAAGTTCATCGCCGGAACGGTCTATTCCACCCTGGCCAAGGCGAGGCGCGTAAAGGTCGCCCTCAGCGTGGATGGCTTTGAATACGAGAAGATAATCGAAGAAGGGCAGAGCTTCGAGTTCAGGGAGAGAATGCTCCCGGAGGAGAAGGTCATAATGGTCGGCTCCTACAACACGGTGAGCCCAAGACTCCTTGCAGGGAAGATTTGGAGAGGAACGGTGGTTCTCGGCCACGGCGAGTTCATAATCCGGGGAATTCTGGACATACGGCTGAGGCCGGACGTTAAGGCTGAGGAGACCTTCAGAGTAGAGCTGGAGGAAGAAGCCGAGGAAGAAAAGGAGTTCGAGGAGGGGTGGGGGTTCACCTGAGAGGCTCAGGAATCGCCCTATCCCACTGCTCCCTTGCCAGCTCACCGGTGTACTTGAACTTCTCTACCTTCTTTTCCGCCTCTTTGCGCTTCTTCTGGTGCTCCTTCAGGAAGGCCTGAACCCTCCCAATCAGCTCGCGCTTGCACTGGCCGCAGAGCAGCTCACCGCTCTTGCAGGCGTGGTAGCGCTCCATGAGCTTCTTGTCGTCCGGCTCGAAGAATATCTCGAACCACTTGAAGACGACGCACTTCTCAGGCTGACCGCCCTTCTCGCGCTGCTCCTTCGCCGTCGCCCTCCCGCCGGTGAGGGCGTACTTCCATATTTTCTTGCCAGCCTCTTCTGGGTCATCGGTGAGGTAGACGGCAGTTTCGGGCTTGCTGGCGCTCATCTTGCCCTCAAGGCCCATCAATCCCGGAACGAACTTGGAGTGAATTGCGGCTGTCTTGTAGTAGCCGAGGCTCTCGGCGAAGTCCCTCTGCAGCCTCCAGTAGGGGTCCTGGTCTATGGCAGCAGGAATCAGGCAGCGCTTCCTCTCGAAGAAGGTCGGAGCGGCCTGTATGGCCGGGTAGAAGATCATTCCAATCTTGCTCTGCTCGGTGAAGCCGAACACGGCTTTCGCCATCGAGTAGTTTATCTTCTTCGCTATCGGGATTGCCATCTCGTATATCTTGGTGAACTCGCTGTCCTGGAAGATGAACGTTTTATCCGGGTCGAAGCCGACCGCTATGATGTCCAGTATGTTGTCGTAGGCCCATCTCTTGGTATCGTCGAAGGTGAGCTTCTCCTTGAAGAGGAACTTCTCGTCGTCGGTTATCTGGATGTAGAGGTTCACGCCAAACTTCTCCTGGAGCCATTTGGTAGCGAAGAAGGGAATGATGTGGCCTATGTGCATCGGCCCGCTCGGGCCCCTGCCGGTGTAGAGGAAGAAGCCCTTTCCGGACTCGTAATCGGCCAGCACCTTGTCGTAGTCCCTGTGGGAGAAGAAGAACCTCCTCCTGAAGTACATCGGCAGCTCGCTCCTCGTAAGCTCCGCGGTCTTCTCAAGCAGCTCGTCCGTCAGAGGACTCGTTCCGAACTCCTCTATAAGCTTCGCGTAGTCCACCATTCCTTCAACGTCCCATGGGGTGACCTTAAACTCGTCCATTCAAAACACCTCCATTTCCAGTGGAAACGAAACCCAGGGCTAAGCCGGGGCAGAAGAGGAAGGCTTCACCAAGGCCAAAAGCAATCACCAGGCATGGGAAGAGAAAGGAAGGAAGGGGATTTAAAGTTTTCCATTCTCCCTCAGCCACTCGCCGTACTTGACGAGGGCATAAACGGCATCAACGCCGTCTTCAACTGTCTCGTAGACGGGGACGCCCTTGAGCTCGATGTTCCTAGCCATTTTGTGCGGGTAAGCTCCACCAGGGGCCACGAAGACTATCGGCTTGCCGTAAGCTTGCATTCTCTCCATGGCCTCGACGATTCCCTCGTCCAAAGCTGGGCTCTGGAAGAGCGCTATGACCACGAGGACGTCGACGTTCGGGTCTTCGAGGGCATAGCGCATGGCTATCTCGTACCTGCTCGACGGGGCGTCGCCTATGACGTCTATCGGGTTTCTGTAGCTCATGTGGTGCGGGAGCTTGCCTTCCTCGATGTCTTTCCTAAAGCGTTCGTTGGTCTCTTCGCTCAGCTCGGCGAGCTTCATTCCCCTCTCAAGCAGACCGTCGCTCATCATAACTCCCGCTCCACCGCCGTTGGTGACTATCGCCACGCGGTTCCCTTTGGCCGGCTTCTGCATCGCCAAGGCTTTGGCGTAGTTGAAGAGCTGGCGCATGCTCTTGGCCGAGAGAACACCGGTCTGCTCGAAGGCGGCCTCGTATATCTTGTATGACCCCGCGAGGGAACCAGTGTGGGAAGCGGCGGCCTTCGCTCCGGCCTCGGTCCTGCCGGCCTTGAGGATTATGATGGGCTTCTTGAGCGTGACCTCCTTAGCAACGTTGAAGAACTTCCTCCCGTCCTTGACGCCCTCGATGTAGCCGGTGATAACTCCTGTCTTCTCGTCCTCGCCGAGGTACGCTATGAAGTCGCTCTCGTCGAGGTCGGCCATGTTGCCGAGGCTGATGAACTTGCTCATTCCTATCTTGTGGCTGGCCGCCCAGTCGAGGATTGCCGCGCCGAAGGCACCGCTCTGGCTCATGAAGGCAACCTTTCCAAAGGGCGGCCTGGCCTGTCTCTCCGGCGGGTTGAAGTTGCAGTCAAAGCCGTTCTCAAGGTTGGTGACGCCGAGACAGTTGGGGCCAACAACCCTTATACCCCATTTCCTTGCGCGCTTCACGAGTTCCTCTTCAAGCTCGGCCCTTCCGGCCTCCTTGAAGCCGGCGGAGATGACGACGGCACCCTTAACGCCCTTCTCGCCGCACTCATCAATAACGTCAGGGACAAACTTGGCAGGGACAGCTATTACCGCAACATCGACCTCGTCCGGAACGTCCTTGATGCTCCTGTAAACTGGGAACTTCCTTCCGTTGACCTCTATCTCGCCGCCCTTGACGTTGACTGCGTAGACCTTTCCGCTGAAGTTGAGGGTTATGGAACGCATTATGGCGTTTCCAACCTTTCCGGGGACGTTCGATGCCCCGATGACAGCGACACTCCTCGGGTAAAACAGGAAATCGAGCCTTGGAGCCTCCATCTTGTCCACCTCCGAAGGTTTTTCGGGAGCCCATATTTAAGCCTTCCTCCACAGATGGGTACATCCAGTAACTGGATATTTTGTCCAGCAACGGCTCCAATGAACCATAACCTTTACATATATAAACCTACCGAAGAAAGCAAAAGGGTTATATGCCATAACGTTAAAAGAAGCGTTAGAACGTTTAAATTGGGTGGTGGAAATGGCGAAGGTCAAGGTCATAACAGATCCGGAAGTTATAAAGCTGATGCTTGAGGACACGAGGAGGAAGATACTCGGACTGCTCCGCAACAAGGAGATGACCATATCTCAGCTGAGCGAGATACTTGGAAAGACGCCCCAAACGATATACCACCACATAGAGAAGCTCAAGGAAGCTGGTCTGGTAGAGGTCAAGAGAACGGAGATGAAGGGCAACCTGGTGGAGAAGTACTACGGAAGAACGGCCGATGCATTCTACATCAACATGTACCTCGGGGACGAGGAGCTCCGCTACTTCGCCCGTTCAAGGCTCAAGATAAAGCTGGAGATATTCAAGGCCCTTGGCTACGAGTTCGATGGTGAGGAACTCCTCGACGTCATGGACAGCCTCCTGGCAAAGGAGCACGAGTACAAAACCGAGATATCAAAGGAAATAGAGGCCAACGAAGAGGCCCTCAAGGACTTCTCCAACGAGGACATAATTCACGCCATCGAGTGGCTGGCCATGGCAAGGATGGGCCGCGACGAGGAGACCATAAAGCTCCTGAAGAAGCTGGGAGAAATACTTAAAAAATGACGCCGAAAGGAGAAGCGATGGGACATGGCGAAGGGTATACGACTTCTAGTGCTGGACGTGCTCAAGCCGCACCAGCCGATGGTGACGGAGCTGGCGCTCGGACTCAGCGAGCTTGAGGGCGTTGATGGGGTCAACATAACCCTCGTGGAGATAGACAAGGAAACCGAGAACGTCAAGATAACCATGGTGGGCGACAACCTCGACTACGACGAGATAGTCAGGACCATCGAGGAGTTCGGGGGCGTGGTGCACAGCATAGACATGGTCGCGGCCGGAAAGAAGATTGTCGAAGAGGGCGAGACTCCCCAGGACAAGCTGGAGGAGTACTGAGTGAAGGAAGTCTTAATAATAACCGAGCCTGAAAGAGTTAGAGTACTCTCCGATGAAACCCGCTTTAAAATTCTTCAACTGCTTAGGGAGCACCCCATGACGATCAATGAACTCAGCGACGCCACCGGGAAGGACAGAACAACGATATACAGGCACGTAAAGATTCTGGAGAACGCTGGCCTCGTGGAAGAGCTTGAAGTTCACGGGAACGAGCGAGTTTACGCGAGAAGTGCCAGACTGTTCCTCATAAAGGCAGACCCGGATGAAAGCGTCGAGGAGTTCCGGCAGGCCTACCTCCAGGTGGAGGCCGAAAAGCTAGTTCGTGTCCTGGAAAAGGCTGGGTTCAAGATAGGGGACAGGAATAAGCTCAAAAAGCTGGCCAAAGAAGTCCTGAACGAGATAGAGCTAAACTCCCAGCCAATAATCAAGAGAATATCTCAGGCAAACATAGACCTGACCGAGATAGAGCTCTTTCATCTCCTCAACATGCTGGTCTTCCTCCAGAGCTGCGAGCTGTGTGAGAAGGCAGAGATGGCAAAGAGGCTGATTGAGTTTTAGGCTATTCTTTTACTCCCCAGATATGAAACATGACGTTTCATTTTTAGCCCAGGTTACAGTGAACAATTACGGACTCCAATGTACATTAACGACAAAGCTTAAATATTTCACCTTCGGTGATATATTATGATCACCCGGTGGTGATTGCCATGGCTAGGAAAGGGTTGGTTGCCATCCTAGTACTGCTGGTTCTTGTCAGTGTCTCCGCGGTTCCAGTCAAAGCAGAGACCCTCGAAAACGGCGGCGTCATAATGCAGGCCTTCTACTGGGACGTCCCCGGGGGAGGGGTATGGTGGGACACGATAGCGCAGAAGATACCCGACTGGGCGAGCGCAGGAATTTCGGCAATATGGATTCCCCCCGCGAGCAAGGGCATGAGCGGCGGCTACTCCATGGGGTACGACCCCTATGATTTCTTCGACCTCGGCGAGTACGACCAAAAAGGAACCGTCGAGACCCGCTTCGGCTCCAAGGCCGAGCTGGTGAACATGATAAACACGGCCCACGCATACAACATGAAGGTCATAGCCGACATAGTCATCAACCACCGCGCCGGTGGAGACCTCGAGTGGAACCCCTTCGTGAACGACTACACCCGGACCGACTTCTCCAAGGTCGCCTCCGGCAAGTACACCGCCAACTACCTCGACTTCCACCCGAACGAGGTCAAGTGCTGCGACGAGGGGACCTTCGGGGACTATCCGGACATCGCCCACGAGAAGAGCTGGGACCAGTACTGGCTCTGGGCCAGCCAGGAGAGCTACGCCGCCTACCTCAGGAGCATCGGCGTTGATGCCTGGCGCTTCGACTACGTGAAGGGCTACGGCGCTTGGGTGGTCAAGGACTGGCTCAGCTGGTGGGGCGGCTGGGCGGTAGGAGAGTACTGGGACACCAACGTCGATGCCCTCCTGAGCTGGGCCTACGACAGCGGCGCCAAGGTCTTCGACTTCCCGCTCTACTACAAGATGGACGAGGCCTTCGACAATCAGAACATTCCCGCGCTGGTAGATGCCCTCAGGAACGGTGGAACGGTTGTGAGCCGCGACCCATTCAAGGCCGTTACCTTCGTCGCCAACCACGACACCGACATAATCTGGAACAAGTATCCTGCCTACGCCTTCATCCTCACCTACGAGGGACAGCCGACAATATTCTACCGCGATTATGAAGAGTGGCTCAACAAGGACAGGCTCAAGAACCTCATCTGGATACACGACCACCTCGCGGGAGGGAGCACCGACATAGTCTACTACGACAGCGACGAGCTGATCTTTGTCAGAAACGGCTACGGGGACAAGCCAGGACTGATAACCTACATCAACCTCGGCTCAAGCAAAGCCGGAAGGTGGGTCTACGTTCCGAAGTTCGCCGGCTCCTGCATACACGAGTACACCGGCAACCTCGGGGGCTGGGTTGACAAGTACGTCTCCTCCAGCGGCTGGGTCTACCTCGAGGCCCCGGCCCATGACCCGGCCAACGGCTACTACGGCTACTCCGTCTGGAGCTACTGTGGGGTGGGCTAAAGGTTGTGCCATACCTATTCTTTTATATAAATCCAGTAACTTTGTTTCGAAAGTTTGTTACGGATTCTTGTTACACAAATTAAATATAAGATGCAATACTATAAACTTTTGCCAGTACATTGGGCAAATACCACAACATAAAAATTCGAGGGGGCTTATATTATGGGAAAACTGTCGTTGACGCTTGCGATTGTGCTGGTCATGGTAGCCGGAATTCTGGGTGGAGCCGGTACCTTTGCAGTATTCTCTGACACAGAAACAAGTTCGGGCAATGTTATGGCAGCCGGAACTTTGGACCTTAAAGTATGGAACGGAAGCCACTGGACGGATTCTCCAAACGTAATACATTTTGAAGTCTCCAACATGAAACCCGGAGACGTGAAGATATGGAAATTTATACTCAAAAACAACGGTACTTTGCCCGGAAATCTCTCATTCAAGTTCTTTGACATAGTCAGTTACGAGAATGGCCTTATTGAACCAGAGATAGAGAACGGAGATGTCGAAGGAGAACAGGTAACAGAATGGTACACATACTACAAATATTCTTCAGATTATGGGGACGGAGAGCTCTGGGATCAGCTCTCGATATATATCTACGAGGATGACGGCAATGGAAACTTGGATTGGTGGGACCGCACAATACTTGGAGCATATCTTACAGATTATTCTGAGTACTACTCAATAAAGAATAACACAGAAATTCCGACAGGTATTACACTAAATCCCGGGGAGAACGTGACAATCTTCATAAAAATAAAATTCAAAGGTGAGGGCACGATTCTGGGATATACCGAAAACTGGACAGATTACGGCATAAACATCAACGACGTCGCCATGAGCGACAGTGTGGAGTTTAACATTGAATTTAGGCTTACGCAAACTGACTGATTTTTTGTTATATTTTTGACACTCCCAAGATATATTTTATATTAAAACTCCATCACCCACCTGACCGCGTGCGGGACTTTTTCCGCAACCTCCAGTGCGGTGAAGTTCTCACCGAGCTCTTCCTTCACCATGTCCCCTGCAAGGCCGTTGAGAAAGGCTCCAGCGGAAGCGGCCCTTAACGGTGCGTTGCCGAGGGCGAGTAGAGCGCCGACGAGGCCCGCCAAGACGTCCCCGGTCCCGCCGGTGGTCATGCCCCTGTTGCCCGTCCGGTTGTACTTCCATGCCGTTCCATCGCTGATGATGTCGTAGGCACCTTTGAGCAGGATAACGCCGCCAATTTCTCTTGCCTTTGCCCTCACGAGCTCTGCTTTTTCCTGGAAGGAACCCTCGGGCTTCACGCCAAAGAGAACCCCGAACTCACCGGTGTGAGGTGTGAGAATGAAGGTCTTGCCCTTGAGAACGCTCAAGTCTCCGGCTATGGCCTTCAGGCCGTCGGCGTCTATGACCAAAGGCTTTTCGCAGTGCTTTACAAATTCCCTGACGAACTCCTTCGTCTCCTCCGCGAGACCGATTCCCGGGCCGATGACGACGGCGTCAGCCTTTTCAGCCATGCTCAGGAGTTCTTCAACGTGCCCCGGCGAGAAATTCTTCCCTTCGATCGGCCTGATGATCAGGTCGGGGTCGGCTATGCGCCTCGCCGGATACTCGGGCATGGCCAGGTAAACCAAATCCACGAGATAAGATGCCGCCTTTGCCGCCAAATAGGGCGCGCCGTAATAGTCCCCGCTGCCACCTATGATGAGCAGTTTGCCGTTCTGACCCTTGTGCTCGCCCTTCTTCCTTAAAGCGAACTTCGCATCACCGGGACCGACGAGGTGGTAGAGCTCCTTCGGATAGCCTATCTTAACCACAACGCGCTCGAAGCCCCCATACTCCTCCTTATCCCACTGGAAGGTTACCGCGAAGTCGGCCTTAACTTGAACCTGTGAAGGATAGCCGCTCGGCAGGTCAACGCTGACTATCTTGGCCTTTCCGGCGTACTCGTTTATCTTCTCGATGGCCGAGCGGATCGGCTCGCGCGGCTCGCCCTTTGTGCCGGCTCCAAGGAGGGCGTCAACGATGACGTCAAAACCGCTGAGGTCAAGGCTCCTGATGTATGTAGAGTCCTTGAGAACCCGGATTTTCACGAAGTCCAGGCCTTTGAGTATCTCCCAGTTGTGCCTCGCCTCCTCGCTCCTTATCTTGACTTCGTCCCCAACCAGGAAGAGGGTAACGTCGTTGTCGAAGCTGAGATGCCGGGCAGCAACGAAGCCATCGCCGCCGTTATTGCCGGTTCCGGAGAAGACGGCTATCTTGAGTCCTTTCCCAAACCTCTCCTCAATCACCCTTGCAACGCCAGCCCCTGCGTTCTCCATGAGCTGGTGAGGAGTTATGCCGAGCCACTTGGCGTTGATATCCCAGATGTAAACGTCCTCGATTCTCACGGGCACCACCGGAAAGACTTCGGGTTTAATGGTTAAGGGGTTTTCGTGAGAGGCGCACTAAAGACAGAGCCAGGAAGGAAAGGAAGATCGCCACGTTTAGCTCCTCTCCAAGCGGGAGTCCAAGGATGAACCTGGCAAAGAGCAAATCCGGAAGAAGAACCAATACGGCGTAGGCACCGTACCCCCTCAGCCACAGGAGAGGCGAGAGTAATCCCAGGCCGAGGAGAGCGTAGGAGAGAACAAGGCAGAAGGAGAGGAAGGCTCCAGCGTAGGCTGCCCCACATATCCAGCGGAAGTAAAGGAGGTAACTAACGGCAGAAACAAGAAAAATCAAGAGAACGATGGAATAGAAAACGAGGACGAATGAATTCCATATTGATCCAGAAGGGGAAACTTCGTCAGCGCATACGAAGGATAACAGACCGGAGGAAAGCAGACCCACCAGTGCCAGGGCTTTGACACTCAGAACCCAGCTCCACGAGGCAAAGAGGGTGATTCCAAAATACAGCGAGGCGAGGAGAAGGGATGTTCTCACCCTCCCGGCCTTTGAAAGGGCCAAAGCCACAGTCCCGAGGAAGAACATTCCAAGGGAGAAAACCCTGCAAGGAGTACCGTAGAAAACCGTTCCAAAGAACGGACACTCGCCCATGCCGTAATTCGCAAAGTAGCCAACTTCGAAGTAAAGAAGAAGCAGGAATGGCAGGAACCTCAGGCCTTTAGCTTTCATTTCCTTTCCCACCGTAGGAGGAATACCATACAAAGGATATGAACAGCACTGTGACCACGAAAGCCACCACAAGCATGTCAACACTATTTATAGCTGGGGTCTCAGTCCAGTGACTTACAGAACAGAGATTGGTTGAGACACAGGCCAGTTTTCTAATGGCATAGTAGAGGATTAGAAAACCCGAAACGAACATCAACGCAAACCCAAGCGCGAGCTTCCTGATGAGTTCTTCACATGCCATGGAGGATCCCATCAACTTCAACCTTGTGAAGTTATATACTTTCCCATCGCAGAACGTGGTATGATGCCTACCGCAATCCCATGACTTCAAGGGGCACCCCATAGGTTTCTTCCGAGTACAGCACGAGGTAGACCTTCTCGACGCTCCTCGTTTCCCGCGAGAACTCTTCTACCGTCTCCCTGAACGTCCTCACGACCTCCTCAAGCGGACAGCCGTAGATGCCGGCGCTTATTGCCGGAAAGGCTATGGTTTTGACACCGAGCTCGTCGGCCTTTCTCAGTGCGCCGAGGATGGCTTTCCTGAGCTTCTCTTTCCTCTCGCCGTCCCAGACTCCGCCGCAATAGGGACCAACGGTATGGATGACGTACCTGATTCCGTATTGCTCCAGCCTCAACGCCGGTGTTACAACGACCTCGCCGTGTTCTATTGAGCTTTTTCCGAGCTGCTCGCGCATGGCCTCCTTGCTTATCCTGATGTACTCGGCAACGTTTCCAGCGGCGGCCCTGGCTATCACGTAGGCGACACCACCGCCGTGCTCAAGGTATTTGTTGGCGGCGTTGACTATGGCCTCGGCAGGGAAGCGGGTGATGTCCCCGCGGACGATCTCAAAGGACAGCATCACAATCACCGTCCAACCGATTACTCACGACAGATTTTAACGGTTGCGCGAGTTATTACTCTGGAAACTTTTTATGACGTACAACTTAAAACAGTAACAGTTAAATATGGGCAAAACCCATGAACGATGGTGGTGGAATGAGGGCTTTTGAGGCACTGGGGGAAACCCTTACGGCGATATCAAAAGACAAAAAGCTGTGGAGGTATCCAGTCATAGCATTGGGGATGGCCAGGGTACTTATTAGCCTATCCGACCACGTTCTCAACCGGAACATCTGGATCGCAATTCTCATCGCCCTGTCGAGTCTCCTGCTCCAGCTCACGGTGGTGTACTATCCCACCAGGGCCTTCTACTACCACCAAAAGAAGACACCCTTCGAGGAGTCGGCCCTCGTGATGGAATCGATAACCGGGGGAATAAAGGTTCTCCTGGTGAGCATTGTTTACGGACTTGTAGTCCTCATAGTCGGCGGGCTCTTCCTCCTTCCAGCGATACTGGCGTACTACATCCTCTCAGGAACGGCGAGGTATGTCCTGGCGGGACTCCTTGGCCTGCCCCCGGCGATCCTCCTTATGGGAGTAATCGCCATGATGATTCCTGCGTACGTATGGACCAGGGATTTCGGAGAGGGGTTGGGGGTTATAGGTGTCGCGCTGGACAACGCCAAAGAGGTCTTCGTCTTTGGAGCCCTAATGGCAGCGGTGAGTGTTGGCCTCTGGGGAGCAGCACAAGGGCTTGTTTTCATCGCATCTCTCGTTGCAGAGGGCATCACCGGAGCCCTGCTCGCGGGTCTGCTCGACGGATTAATAACGGGCCTGTCAAGCGTAATCTCCGGTGTCGCCGGGGCGGCCATGTACCGGAAGCTCAGGGTATGGGTGGAAAAGGAAAGACCTGTCCGGGTCGATCCCGACTGGCTGGCGAGCCTCTGAGCTAAGCCAGCTTTTCTATCGTTTTTTCAGCCTCATCAATTATCTTCTCCTCGTCAAGGGTGAGAACTTCACGATCCAGCATCAGAATCTTTCCATCGACTATCGTCGTCTCCACGTCACTGCCGCTGGCCGAGTAAACGAGGTGACTGATTACATTGTTGATAGGCCTCAGGTGGGGCCGGTTAAAGTCCACAATGACTATATCAGCCAGATAGCCCTCCTTTATCACACCGGCCTTGAGGCGTAGTGCCTTTGCACCGTTGAGGGTTGCCATCCTGAATACCGTCTTTGAATCGGCAACCGTCGGGTCGAGGTTGTGAACCTTGTGGAGTAAAGCCGCCAGCTTCATCTCGTCGAGCATGTCGAGGTTGTTGTTGCTTGCACTCCCATCGGTGCCGAGGCCGACGTTTACGCCCGCATTGAGGAGCCTCTGGAGGGGCATAACACCGCTCGCGAGCTTCATGTTGCTGGCCGGGTTATGAGCCACTGTAACCCCGTTCCTTGCGAGAATCTGAATGTCCCTGCTGTCGAGCCAGACGCCGTGCGCTATTATCACGTCGTTTCCAAGGAAGCCGACCTCATCGAGCAGAACGACGGGGCTCTTGCCGTAGCGCTCGGTTATCTGGCCTATCTCAGCCATCGTCTCGCTGACGTGAATCGTTATCAGCTTCCCGTGCTCGTTTGCCAGCTTCCTTACTTCCTTCAGCAGAGCAATCGAGCAGGTGTAGGGAGCGTGGGGGCCGAAGACGAAGTGAACGCGCTCCGAGTTGAGCTTCTCGATGAACTCCATTGTGTGGAGGGCTTCCTTTATTTCCTTCCCAGTCTTCTCGGGGTCGCCAAGGTCTATCATTCCATAGGAAAGGTAGCCCCTCAGCCCCGACTCCTCGACGACCTCGGCAACCGCGTCCATGAAGAAGTACATGTCGAGGAAGGCCGTTGTCCCGGTCTTTATCATCTCCAGCGCTCCGAGGTAGGCCCCAACCTTGGTATACTCGCGAGTTAGCTTCGCCTCCCTCGGCCAGATGTGGTTCTGGAGCCAGTCCATGAGGGGTAAATCGTCAGCCAGGCCGCGGAAGAGGCCCATCGGCGAGTGTGTGTGAAGGTTTATGAAGCCGGGAGAAACGACTTTTCCCTTGGCGTCGATGACCGTGTCAGCGGCCTCGTTTATTTCCTTAGCAACCTTGACAACGCGGTTTCCCTCGATGAGGACATCAGCCTTTACCACTTCAAAGTTCTCGCCGTAGATAACGTGACCGTTCTTGATGAGAATGCTCATGAGCATCACCCCATTTTAAAGGGTTGTGTTTCCGGTGGAAGTTAAAAAGGTGTCGGAGAAGAGAAAAGCCTCAAATGGGAACCCAGAGGCTCCAGGAGTATGGGTCGAACTCGTTGTAGTGGTCCCAGATGCTCGCGTAGCCGCTCTCGACGAGCCACTCATTGACATTCAGGGCGTAGCCATAGTACCAGAATGGAAGGTAAACCACCGCGACCACGCGGCCGTAGCGGTCGGTTTCATAGATGTCATCGACGTCGAGGTAGACGTAGCGGCCGTACGTATCGAGGAGCCACTCCAAAGCTGCCTTCGATTCCTTGCCCTCATCGGTGTATATCTCGGGCGTGTTTATGTCGGCGAAGCGGACCTTGAAAGTTTCTCCAGCTTTGTAGCCGTAGTAGGAGTGGAACCACACGGTGTCGCCATCGACCACCTTGGTAACGTATCCGTAGGCCTGGAACTCGTAGGCGCTGGCAACGGGTAACAGGAGGGCAGATAGCATGGCGAGAACAAAGAGCATCCTTCGGGTCACGGCACTCACCGAAGACGGTAGGTAGTGGGACTTTTAAAATTTACTAAAAGAAGTCAAAAGCATAGGAAACAGAAAACAAAAATAACATTTCTACGTCACTCAGACGAACATGCTCTTCAGCACGTCGGCGCAGCCGCACTTCCTCTCCTCTGGAATCCTCGGGATGGCCTTTCTGAGGAGCTCCTGGACTTTGTAGTTGTTCTCGGCCATAACGCGGAGGACTTCCTGCGCATCAACCGGCTTGTCGGCCCAGACGTCGTAGTCGGTGACGGTCGCTATGTTGGCGTAGCACATGCCCATCTCGCGCGCGAGGTTTATCTCGGGGACGAGGGTCATTCCTATTATGTGGGCGTACTGCCTGAACATGAAGCTCTCGGCCCTCGTTGAGAACCTCGGGCCCTCGATGCAGACGTAGGTACCCTTCTCGTGAACCGGGAAGCCGAGCTCCTTGGCCGTCTCGTAGAAAATCTTCCTCATCTCCGGGCAGAAGGGGTCGGCCATGCTCACGTGGGCAACCCTCGGGCCGTTGTAGAAGGTGTAGTCCCTCTTCTTGGTGAAGTCTATGAACTGGTCGGTTATGACGATGTCGCCCGGCCTGTATTCCTCGCGGAGCGAGCCGACGGCGGTAACGCCTATAATCCTTTCAACACCGAGCTCCTTGAGCGCCCAGATGTTGGCCCTGTAGGGAACCTCGTGGGGTGGAAACTCGTGGTGCTTGCCGTGGCGCGGTATGAAAGCTACCTCAACGCCCCCTATCTCCCCGATTTCCACTGGAGCCGAAGGCCTGCCGTAGGGGGTGTGAACCTTGACCGTCTCCTTCGGCTCGAAGACTCCGTAGACTCCAGAACCGCCTATTATCCCAATCCTCGGCATGGTCATCACCGTGTTAAATGCTCGCTCCACTCATATAAGGGTTGCCGTTCCAGTGGAAATGGAGCCGCTATCCACGCCCCTGGGAGATCAAGAGCAGGCTTAACAGCAGCAGTGACCCGTACCAGAGAACAAGCCACGGCATGAAAACGAGCGCCGTGGAAAGGTAAACCCCACCCAGGAAAACGCTTGGGAACTCAAGGAAAAGAGTAATGACCACGTAGGCCGTTAGGAGGGGCTTTAAAGGCAGGTGATTGCCGGCAACGCCGGTGGTAATTTCCCAAAGGGCCATAAGGACTATGTACCCCCACCACGCGACGGCCGGCAGTTTTTCAAAGATCCAGAAGTTGTACATAACCGTCAGAAAGAGCGGGTAAGCGAAGGCAAAGACCCTAAGGAAAAGTCTCAAAAGGAAGAGAAGGCGAATAGAGTACCTCATATCTCACCACCCCCAGAATAACAGTGCCCCCAGTTGGTAAAGGCACGACGAATAACATCACACGGCATGAAGGGAAGGGTCGGGCGCTCCATGGTTTCACCACGAGAGTTTTTGAGTTCTTGGGATAAAAGCTCTTCTGATATGGGATATAGGCGTACTGACATCTTCCCGCCCTGAAGGGCAAGGCTTGAGGAGAGAAAAAGTCAAACTTCGAAGAAGAGGGTGTGTAAGTCCCCCACAAATTAAGGATCTCCATGAAAGAGTATAACGGCCTTTTCAGGAGGAGTAGCATCGGCTCTGATTTCAATAGCCACTCTAGATGAACGGGCAAAACTTTAATAACCTTTGGGAACTAAATATTTCGGGGGGTGGTGTGATGGAGAACGGAAAGCCTGTCAAGCTGGTCTTACCGGAGATAAAGAATCCCATATTCATCGAGGGCTACCCGGGGATAGGCCTGGTAGGTCACATAGCGGCGAACTTTCTGGCCAAAGAGCTTGAAATGGAGATGATAGGCTACGTGGAGAGCCCCTTCATCCCGCCGATGGCACTCATTCTCGAAGGAAAGCCCAACCCGCCACTGCGCTTCTACGGAAAGGACAACATTATACTGGCCGTGGCAGACATATACGTGCCCCCAACGCTGGTAAGCGAGATAGCAAAGGAACTCGTGAGGTACCTCAAGGAGATGGGTGCCGGCAAGGTGGTATCCCTCGGCGGCATAGGCATAGGCCTCTTCAAGGAGAAGATGGACGTCTGGGGGGTCGGAGCCAGGGACGAGCTGAACAGGGAGCTTGAAAACCTGGGAGTGAAAATCCTCCAGTACGGCTCGATAATGGGGATGAGCGGAAAGCTCCTCTGGGAGGCCAGCAGGGAAGGGCTGGACGCCTACGTTCTCCTTGGAGAGACCTTCGGGGACAGGCCGGATCCGAGGGCTGCTGCAAACGTCATAGAGGTTCTGAAGAAGCTGACACCGATAGAGGTCTCAACGGAGCCCCTGCTCAAGGAGGCGGAGATGATAGAGGCCCAGCTGAGGAAGATGCATGAGCAGATGGAGCAGGCAAGGAGAAAGGCAGAGAAGCAGTACGAGAGCATATACCTGTGAGGTGATAACATGGAGGCGATAACCCTCGCCGGAATCGCGAGACGGGTTCTTGACGAGCTTTTAAGGAGCCCCTACAAGACTCTGGAGCTAAGGAGCGCGAGAAACGTCATCGCCCTGGAAAGGGCGCGCGAGCTCGGAAGGGTCTTCCTAACCTACGAAACCTATCAGGATGTTACCATCGGCACAGAGGGCCTGCTCGCGGAGATACTGAGGCTTGAGAGCATGGAGCAGAGGATTCCATGGGAGGAGAGCGACGAGAGGGAGATGACTGTGTGCAGGGCACAGGTGAGGCTCCTCGGCCTCGGCAGAATAGTTGAAGTGAAGAAGAGGAACACGGTGCTGGTCGTCAGGGTCAGGGAGATGCTTCCACAGGAGATGGACATAGGCTAAAACAGCGTTTTCTGTCTGCCCTTCCCTGGCTTTTCCCTCTTCGGTGGCTGAACCTTCCTGAACTCAAGGCCCTCCTTTTCAAGGAGTTTTTTGGCACCAGAGGTCAGGGACGGGGCAACGAGTATTCCCCTCACGTCTCCGTGCTCCCTGGTCAAGGCTTCAACGTAGCGCTTCAGCTGGCTCACGGCGTGAAGGTCGGCCTTCCTGCGCTTCAGCTCAAGGACGACGAGGTTACCATCCCTGTCGCGGCCGAGAATGTCAACTATGCCGTGGCCAATCTGCTTCTCCCGGAAAAGGGGCTTGAAGCCGGGTTCGATCAGCTCGGGATTATTGAATATCATCTCCGCCATCTCGGCCTCACTGCCGGTTAAAGCAAGCTCCTCGTAGTCCTCCGCCCGGAACATTGAAACGAGGTAAACCTCCTCAAGCTCGACCTCAAGTACCTCCTTCGGCTTCCTCCTCACGGAACGGAGAATTACCACCCCATCCCTTTCTTCGACGGTCACGAAGCTCCCCGGCGGCTGCCAGTTCACGGGCTCCCTCTTCCTGCTCTGGTGAATGAGAAAGGCACCGTCGGGCTTGATTATTATAACCCTGTCCCCGGAGCCGAGCTCGCTCTTCGCCCGGCCGTCGTAGTGAACTTTACAGCGGGCGAATATGGTCAGCATCGCCTCCGACGAGAGGGCGGAGTCGACTATCCTCAGAAGCTCATCGCGGGAGGGACTCTGAACGGCTTCAATTTTCGACATGAAATGGGGTAAAGAAGAGGGGTTAAAAAGCTAACTCAGTCCTCAACGCCCTTGTCGGTTATCCTGAAGATCGCCTCACCCTCCGGGAGGTGCGGGCTGTCTATGAGCCGGGCAACCCTCTTTCCGGCCTTGCCCTTCCGGAGGTAAATCCTGAGCGTTGCGCTGTGGGCCAGTATGTGGCCACCAACCGGCCTCGTGGGGTCACCGAAAAAGGCATCGGGTTTGGCCTGAACCTGATTGGTGACGAAGACCGCTATGTCGTAGAGATCCGCTATCCTGTGGAGGTCCGAGAGGTGCTTGGCGAGCTTCTGCTGCCTCTCTGCCAGCGTTCCCCTCCCAACGTACTCGCTCCTGAAGTGAGCCATGAGGGAATCGACAACCAGCAGCTTCACCGGCCGGTCCGTCTCGGCCTTTTCCTTGATTATCTCCTCCGCCTTCTCAATGAGAAGCATCTGGTGGTTGCTGTTGAAGGCCCGGGCCACGTAGATGTTCTTAAGTGTCTCATCCGGATCAAGGCCGCGGTTTTCTGCAATCTGCCGTATCCTCTCAGGTCGGAAGGTGTTCTCCGTGTCTATCCATATGACGGAACCGTGAAGGCCGCCCTCCTCCTCAGGGAGCTGAACCATTACCGCCAGCGTGTGGGCCAGCTGGGTCTTTCCGGATCCAAACTCACCGAAGACCTCGGTTATCGCCTGCGTCTCAACCCCACCACCGACGAGCTTGTCCAGGCTCTTGCTTCCAGTGGAAATCCTGCCGATGGTTCTGCGCTTCTCCATGTACTCGTCGGCACGCATAAAGGTTCCTATGTTTGCGGCCTCCCTCGCGGCCTGGATTATCTTGAGCGCCGCACCCTCGCTTATCCCGGCAATCTCCTTGAGTTCCATTGGAGAGGCGACGGCTATGGCCTCTATGCTGTCATAACCTGCCTCACGGAGCTTTTCTGCGGTGGCAGGACCAACACCCGGCAGATCCTCAAGGGTCTTTATCCCCTTTTCCTTAGTTTTCTTGGTTGAGCTTGATGGGGACTCCTCAACGACATCGAGCTCCTCAAACTCTTCGAGCTCTTTTATTTCATCCTCAGCCTTCTTTTTCCTCGGCATCTCACTCACCCGCTACGGCTACCTTTCATAGGGGTAAAAAGCCGAAGGGTTATATACTTTTCTTTCCGATGGAGCGCAAGATAAAAGTGCCAGATATCTAGAGATGCCAGGAATTCACGCCCTTGCTGGACCGTTTTAGTAGGGATTGGATACACAATCTGGCGGTAAGGATAATGGGGCAACACTCTCACCTTTTTCCACTGGAAGAGCCGGGCTTTATGACGATCAGTTTGGAGCCTTCGGGAATCTCCTCATCCAGCGCAGGACTGAGGACCGGCTTCTCCAGATAGTACCCCAAGAGGAAGTAACCATCACTGCGGAGGCGTTTCATGGCCTCCACGTACGGGACGCCCCATAAATCCCTGCGCTCCAGAACGGAGATATCGTAGCCGCCGGTGGCGGTTGTCAGGTCATCTATGACGTCCACCACCTCGGGCTCAAAAACGGAGCTCGCGAGAAGCCTTCCAGCCAGGCTCCTGCTGAGTATCACCCTGTCAGCCCCGGCCTGCCTCAGCAGCTCAAGGCTCTCCCCGCGAAGGGCCTCGACGAAGACCTTCGCTCCGGACATGCGCTTCACCATTAGGGTGGTGAAGACGGACTTCGAGTCGTCCTCAAGGGCGAGGATAACGTAGGACGCCTCCCGCACGTGGGCGCGTTCAAGTGTCTCGGGGTTGGTTGGGTCGCCAATGAGGACCTCCACCTCCTCTGGAAGCTCGACCTTCTTCCGCTCCCCTTCGTCGGGGAAGACCACAACTATGGGCCGCATCTCCACCTCTCCACTGGAAATCGCGGCCATGAGCTCATCCACGCAGCTTGGAATGCTGCTCCCGCGACCGATTATCACGTAGTGTCCAGAATACCTAACCCTGTGCATGCCCATCATCCTCCTCAGAGACGATGAAATGAAGTATTCAGCCAGAATCGAAACGAGGGCAGTGAAAGTTGAGATTCCAGCAACGGCGGCAACCATAGCCACGGCACGGCCGGCCTCAGTCTGAGGGGTTATGTCGCCGTATCCGATTGTGGCCATCGTTATGACCGCCCAGTAAAAAGCCGTGTAGAAGCTCACGTTCTCGAAATACATAAACAGAAACGCAAAAATGACCGCGAGCAGGAGGACAAGCGTGGCTATTTGAAGTAGCCGGTTCCTGCTGACCTTAACTTTCATCCTGAGAAGTCTTCTAACCACGGGTACCGGGATCATGATGTGCACTATGACCCCTGCCTTAATAAAATTATCACCCATGCCCAGGCCCATTCACGGATGGACTCATTTTTCCAGTGGAAACAAAGGTCTTTTTCGATGTCCATCTAAAAGACCCCCCAGAGTTTCATTTCCACTGGAACCCAGTTTTGACGATGGACGGAGCTATAGTCTGTGAATATGAAAAGAAGGGTTTATAATACAGATTACAAAGAGCAATGAGACTACTTTTAAACAAGGTTCACGATACGGTGAACTATCATTCATCACTATTCCAAATTACATCCTTTTTATGAACATTGTTCATAAAAACATATAAATACTAAAAGTTGAAAAAAGGATGGGAGAGTTTCACCAGGAGATCAGTCCAAATATGGGAGTAGCCCAAAACCCCGCTCCACAGGAAACAAAACTCCCTGGGGGTCAATTTTGTTAACGTTTTCTCTAACACGTTAATGCAACTGTTTTCTCAAAATGTGTATTCTCGTGCTCCAATGTATCTCTTTTGATGTTCGCTCCTGTTCATTCTCCTTTCAGTGGAAGCCGGTCGATGACTTTCTCTGTCCGTTTACAAACAGCAATTTTTGGTGTACACAAGTGTTCTAAGAACTCCCTGGTTTCCTGTGGAAGTTTGTTTTGGGTGTAACGTTATTAACCCCTTTGTCCAATTTTTAGTGGTGGTTAACATGGAGGGTATCGAAACGCAGGTTCTTGAGTGGCTTAGGGCAGGCAATGATACTGCCGAGGATATAGTTGACCTTCCCTGGTCCGTGCGGGAGATGAGGCCGGGTATGTACGTGGCAGAACATCCGAGAATGCCTTTCTCGTTGCTGGTGGCTTTTTCTGAGGATTTTATCCATTTGCTTGTCCCGCTGGGGCTGGAAACATTCTCTATGACAAAGGACGAGAAACTCAGGGTGTATCATACCCTCCTTCGTCTCAACGACCAGGTGAACCTGATGAAATTCACCCTCTCAGGAATGGACGATGACGTCTACCTTCGCGTGGATCTTGACAAGAAGACTCTGGGCAAGGACGAGTTTAACGATGCGCTGACGGCATTGCTAATAGGCCTTATGTCTGCGGTTTCAGCCCTGGGGCTGGAGGAGGCTTTTGCGAAGGAAATCTTTGACCGCATCGTTGGAATGGTTCTGGAGAGGGTTGAGCGCGGCGCCAGCAGGGACGAGCTTATGAGGTTCCTGACCGTCAAGGTCGGAATGAGAGTTGAGGACGCAAAAAACCTGCTCGACGAGGTGTTCGCGGCCAAGAAAGAAATTGATGGGCAGGGGGAAGACGTTGGGTACTTCTGATGTACCCAGGTTTTTCTTTTCAGCCTTCCAGTCGATGTATCGGTGTTAATGTATACGTTTTTAGAACCTTGTAGTCCGAGATTAGGATCTCTTACTACCGGCATGTTTATAAACTCTTTCTCATTTAGAACCTTGAGGTGATTTTTGTGACTGATATTGAAACGCAGGTTCTTGAGTGGCTTAGGACTGGCAGAGAGGATGCCGCCGACATAGTTGACCTTCCGTGGGAGGTTAAGGCGGTTGACGAGTCCATGTACGTTGCTGAGCATCCGAAGATGCCTTTCACCCTCGTTGTCATGTTCTCCGACGAGTTTGTTCACCTTGTGATTCCCACGAGCCTTGAAACCTACGGCATGAGCGATGAGGACAGGCTCTACGTTTACCACACCCTTCTTGAGCTAAACGATAGGATATACATGATGAAGTTCAGCCTTGGGAGGCCCAACGACGTCGTTAACATCCGTGTTGACCTCGACAAGAAGACTCTCGGCAAGGAGGAATTCAACGACGCCCTGACCGCTCTGGCAGTTGGCCTTCTCTCGGGAGTTTCTGCCCTCGGTCTCGAGGAGGAGTTCGTTGAGAGAATATTTGACCGCATCGTCGTCATGCTCCTTGAGAGGATTCAGAAGGGCTACACCTACGAGCAGCTCATGGAGTTCCTCACCATCAAGGTCGGGCTTAAAGAGAAGGACGCCAAAGAGCTTCTCGACGCTGTCCTTGAAGCTGTGGAAGAAGAGCCTACGGATGAAGAAGGCTGATTTCGCCTTCTTTTCTTTGATTATCCCTTCCATTTTCTGCTTGGCTTTTTACATCCTCCTGTTCAATAAGGCATATAAACCCCTCAGCTCGATTATCTATGCTTTCCTCTGCATCCGGTGCTTCCTCTGGAGCACATGTTTGATGTTCAAAATCTCTTCGATTAAATTGGTCGATTGGCAACTGTAAACTTTAAAATTATCACATGTTCGGCAAATTAGAAATTTATTGAATGAAAATCAGCGACAGGGCTGGATTTCCAGTGGAGTGGGTGGTGTCGATGGACGACAATTACCTCGATTCAATCTTTGAGAAGTACCTTCACGCCAAGAAAATCTTTAAGAATAAGGAGGTTCTCAGGCACAGCTACACGCCCAAGGAGCTACCGCACAGGCGTGAACAGATTGAGAACCTCGCCCACATTTTGGTTCCTGTTCTCCGTGGGGAGACTCCCTCCAATGTTTTTGTCTACGGCAAGACTGGTACCGGTAAGACCGTCACGATAAAGTTCGTTACGGAGGAACTCAAGAAGATATCCCAGAAGTACAACGTCCCGGTGGATGTCATCTACGTTAACTGTGAGATAGTGGACACGCAGTACCGCGTCTTGGCCAACATCGTGAACCATTTCAAGCTTGAGAGCGGCATTGAGGTCCCTCTCGTCGGCTGGCCGACCGATGAGGTCTACGCCAAGCTCAAGGAGGTAATAGACGCCAAGGAGCGCTTCGTCATAATAGTTTTGGACGAGATAGACAAGCTAATCAAGAAAAGTGGCGATGATATCCTGTATTCCCTCACAAGGATAAATACCGAGCTTTCCTTGGCCAAGGTGAGCATAATCGGAATATCCAACGACCTCAAGTTTAAGGAGTACCTCGATGCGCGTGTCCTCTCCAGCCTGAGCGAGGAAGAGGTGGTCTTTCCGCCGTACGACGCCAATCAGCTCAGGGACATACTCATGCAGCGTGCCAAGGATGCATTCAACGAAGGCGTTCTGGACGATGGTGTCGTTCCCCTCTGTGCCGCACTCGCTGCCCGCGAGCACGGTGACGCGAGACGTGCCCTCGACTTGCTCCGCGTTGCGGGTGAGATAGCCGAGCGCGAGGGTGCCAGTAAAGTTACCGAAAGGCACGTCTGGAAGGCGCAGGAAAAAATCGAACAGGATACCATGGAGGAGGTCATAAAGACCCTTCCGCTCCATTCAAAGGTTCTGCTCTACGCGATAGTTCTCTTGGATGAGAACGGTGAGCTCCCGGCCAACACCGGCGACGTTTACTCCGTTTACAAGTCTCTCTGCGACCACATCGACCTCGAACCCCTCACCCAGCGGCGTGTGAGCGACCTGATAAACGAGCTTGATATGCTCGGTATCATCAACGCCAAAGTGGTCAGCAAGGGCCGCTACGGGCGGACCAAGGAGATAAGGCTCAACGTAACCCCTTATAAGGTCAAGAACATATACCGTCATGACCACCAGCTCCAGACGGTGCTTACCATAAGCATGTCCCGCCAGAGGAGGCTGCTCTGATGGGTCTGATCGAGGATTTGATGGCCAACAAATATCTAATCACCCCATCCGCCTATTACCTTCTCGTTGACGGCTATAAGAAGGACTTCACCCTCGCGGAGCTCATAAAGTTCGCCAAGGCACGGGGGACGTTCGTGATAGACTCCTCACTTGCGAAGGACTTCCTGTCCCAGAAGGGTGCCTCTCCAATGGAAAGCCCCGCTTCCTCTTCAGCCGTGGAAGGGTCCACCGCCGGGGAGCAGATTCACGTGGAAACGCCTTCTGGTGAGGAAATCCCAATGAAAATATCTAATTCTGTGGAATCCGGCGATTCGGTTGCATCAATATCTGAAATTGCGGAGGATACGGCTTCTTCATATGATGCCCCTCAAACATATATTTCCACTGGAACTCCCCTTGAAAGAGGTGAGGAAACTCCTGAAATAGCATCATCGGGGGAAGAAGAAAGCAGTTTGTCTGAGGGGGAGAGTTATATTTCCACTGGAAATGTGGGTGATGTGGGGGCCAGCGGGAGCTTTGAATCCAAAACGGCAGTGGGGGAGGGTACTTCTTCGGAGGTTCCTGGGGAAGTTCTTCCCGTGGAAGGTGAGACCATCGTTGAAGAAACATCGGCTGAAAACGGTAACGGCTACGATAACGGCTATGCAAACGGGGAGGAGAACGGAAACGGGGTCAAGCCCAAGATTGTGTACGGGGATTACGGTGTTCCCATAGCGTACGTGGGTGAGGAAATTCCCGAAGAGGAGAAGAGCTACTCCGTTTACGCTGACTTTAGGCTCTCTCCAAGGGAGGACTTCCACTACAGAGCCAAAGAGATCCCCGACGACTACGAGATAACATTCGACGTGAAGAACGTCAAGTTCACCCTACCCAAGGCCAAGAATGCCGCTGGTAAAGAGGGTGACGTTATAATTAAGGTATACTCCGACTACTTCAGGAGCCGGCTCAAGAAGATGCGCAGAATCCTCCGCGAGAACCCGGAGATAGGCGGTGTGATAGACATAGCCAAGCTGGGCTACGTCAGGGACGAGGATGAGGTGACCATCATCGGCCTCGTTAACAGCAAGCGCGAGACTGCAAAGGGTTACATGTTCGAGGTTGAGGACAACACGGGCGTTATCAAGGTATTCATAAACCGGAACAACGAGGAGAGCAAAAAGTTCTTCCAGATAATGCCCGATTCGGTCATAGCCTTCCGTGGAAGGTACTCTGGCAGGGGTATATTCTTCGCCAACAAGATATTCCTCCCCGATGTCCCCAAGTTCAAGCGCGAGAAGCCTCCCCTGGAGGAAAAGGTCTACGCCGTTCTTCTCAGCGACATCCACGTCGGCTCAAACAAGTTCTGCGAGAAGGCCTTCATGCGCTTCCTGGAGTGGCTCAACGGTGAGGTGAACAACAAGGCTGAGGAGGAGTTCGTCAGCAGGATCAAGTACATGGTGATCGCCGGTGACGTCGTTGACGGTATAGGCATCTACCCCGGCCAGTACAACGAGCTGGCCATTCCGGACATATTCGACCAGTACGAGGCGCTCGCAAACCTGCTGAGCAATGTACCCGACCACATAACCATGTTCATCGGCCCCGGCAACCACGATGCCGCGAGAACCGCCATTCCCCAGCCGGGCTTCTACGAAGAATACGCCAGGCCCCTTCTCAAGCTCAAGAACGCCGTTATAATAAGCAACCCCGCGGTGATAAGGCTCCACGGCAGGGACTTTCTCATAGCCCACGGCAGGGGAATCGAGGACGTGGTCAACTTCATCCCGAACAGGAGCCACCACAGGCCGGCCGAGGCTATGCTCGACCTGCTGAAGCTCCGCCACCTCGCACCGACATTTGGCGAGAAGGTTCCCATAGCTCCCGACCCCGAGGATACTCTCGTCATAGAGTCGGTTCCCGACCTCTTCCAGGCCGGCCACGTCCACGTTATGCAGTACAAGATGTACAACGGCGTTTTTCTCATAAATACGGGCACCTGGCAGGCTCAGACGGAGTTCCAGAAGATGGTGAACATCGTGCCGACCCCGGCAAGGGTTCCGATAATAGACGTTGAAACCGCCAGACTGAGGGCGGTTATAAGGTTCGACCAGTACTGTGAGGGGGTTTGAATGGGAGAGGAGCTCTACTCGCCCGGGATGAAAGCTTACTTTGAATCCCTCCAGCGCGAGATTGACAGGGCCTACGAGGTTGCGAGAAAGGCCCGCGCTCAGGGCAAGGACCCGAGCCTGGAAGTGGAGGTGCCCCAAGCCACGGACATGGCCGGCCGTGTGGAGAGCCTCGTCGGGCCGAAGGGTGTGGCAGAGAGGATACGCGTTCTCGTCAAGGAGTACGGTAAGGAGCTGGCCGCGCTTAAAGTGGTGGATGAAATCATCGAGGGCAGGTTCGGTGACCTTGGGAGCAAGGAGAAGTACGCTGAGCAGGCCGTCAGAACTGCCCTGGCGATTCTCACAGAGGGCATCGTCTCGGCTCCCCTTGAGGGAATAGCCGACGTTAAGATCAAGCGCAACGAGTGGGCCGACAACAGCGAGTACCTGGCGCTCTACTACGCGGGACCGATAAGGAGCTCCGGCGGAACGGCCCAGGCTCTGAGCGTCCTCGTCGGGGATTACGTCCGTAAAAAGCTCGGTCTCGACCGCTTCAAGCCCAGCGAGAAGCACATTGAGAGAATGGTCGAGGAGGTAGACCTCTACCACCGCGCCGTCACGCGCCTGCAGTACCACCCCGAGGCCGACGAGGTAAGGCTGGCCATGAGGAACATCCCCATCGAGATAACTGGCGAAGAAACCGACAAGGTCGAGGTCTCTCACAGGGACGTTCAGGGGGTGGAGACCAACCACCTGCGCGGCGGCGCGATACTCGTCCTGGCCGAGGGAGTTCTCCAGAAGGCGAAGAAGCTCGTCAAGTACATAGACAAGATGGGTGTGGACGGCTGGGACTGGATAAAGGAGTTCGTCGAGGCCAAGGAGAAGGGAAAATCCGGAGATGAAAAGAAAGCCTCAGACGAGTCCAGGGCCGAGGAGGTTCCGAAAGACGAGGTAAAGGAAAAGGTCGAGAAGGGCTTCTACTACGGGCTTTACGAGCGCTTTAGGGCCAATGTAGCCCCCAACAAAAAGTACACGAAGGAGATAATCGGTGGAAGGCCGCTCTTTGCCGAGCCATCAACCAACGGCGGGTTCAGGCTCAGGTACGGAAGGAGTCGCGTCAGCGGGTTCGCCACATGGAGCGTCAATCCAGCCACCATGCTCATTCTCGACGAGTTCATAGCGATTGGAACCCAGATGAAGACGGAGAGGCCCGGCAAGGGATGTATTGTAACCCCCGCCACCACCGTCGAGGGGCCGATAGTAAAGCTCAAGGACGGGAGCGTGGTGAGGGTAGAGGACTACCAAACGGCCCTCAGAATCAGGGACAAGATCGAGGAGATACTCTACGTTGGCGATGCCCTTGTGAACTTCGGCGACTTCGTCGAGAACAACCAGACGCTTCTTCCAGCCAACTACGCCGAGGAATGGTGGGTTCAGGAGTTCGTCAAGGCCATGGCGGAGACCTACGAGGTCGAGCTTAAGCCCTTCTCCGACAACCCGCGCGAGGCGATCGAAGAGGCGGCGGAATACATTGAACTCGACCCCGATTTTCTGGAGAAGCTCCTTAAGGACCCCCTCCGCGTGAGGCCGAGCGTCGAGGAGGCGGTGCACATCTCAAAGGTTCTCGACGTTCCCCTTCACCCGTACTACACCCTCTACTGGAACACGCTGGAGCCGGAGGAGGTTGAGGAGCTCCAGAGGGCCCTTGTGGGTGCTCAAATCGAGTGGGACGAGTTCAGAAAGCTCAAGTTCGCGAGGAAGGTAGTCCTCGACAACGACCCCGAGATAAAGCGCTACCTTGAACTCCTCGGCCTCCCCCACAGGCTTGAGCGGACCGAGGACAGGAAAAAGGTCATCGTGATAGACTACCCCTGGAGTGCAGCTCTGCTCACACCCCTGGGCAACCTCGAGTGGGAGTTCAAAGCCAAGCCCCTCTTCACGGTCATCGACATCATCAACGAGAACAACCGGATCAAGCTCCGCGACAGGGGAATCAGCTGGATCGGCGCTCGTATGGGCAGGCCGGAGAAGGCCAAGGAGAGGAAGATGAAGCCGCCGGTACAGGTTCTCTTCCCCATAGGCCTCGCCGGTGGAAGCTCGCGTGACATAAAGAAGGCCGCCGAGGAGGGAAAGGTCACCAGCGTGGAGATAGCCTTCTTCAAGTGCCCTGAATGCGGTCACACAGGGCCTGAGCACATCTGCCCGCGCTGTGGGACACGGAAGGAGCTCCTCTGGCACTGCGCCAAGTGCAACGTTGATTACTCGCAGGGTGAGGCCGAGAACTTTGACTTCCGCTGTCCGAAGTGCGGAACCGAGCTTAAGCCCTACGCGAGGAGAACCATAAAGCCCTCCGAGCTTCTCCGCGCCGCGATGGAGAACGTCAAGGTCTACGGCATCGACAGGCTGAAGGGCGTCCAGGGTATGACCTCCGGCTTTAAGATGGCAGAACCGCTTGAGAAGGGCCTTCTAAGGGCCAAAAACGACGTCTACGTCTTTAAAGATGGTACCATTCGTTTCGATGCCACCGATGCCCCCATAACCCACTTCAAGCCGAGGGAGATAGGCACGAGCGTTGAAAAATTGAGGGAGCTCGGCTACACCCACGACTTCGAGGGCAAGCCCCTTGAGCGGGACGACCAGATACTCGAGCTTAAAGTCCAGGACGTCATCCTGCCCTATGAGGCAGGAAAGTACCTTCTCAAGGTGGCTCGCTTCATAGACGACCTCCTTGAGAAGTTCTACGGCCTTCCAAGGTTCTACAACGCCGAGAAGATGGAGGACCTCGTCGGGCACCTCGTTATAGGTTTGGCCCCGCACACCTCGGCCGGAATCATCGGCAGGATAATCGGCTTCTCTGACGTTCTCGTTGGCTACGCTCACCCGTACTATCATGCAGCTAAAAGGCGCAACTGTGACGGGGATGAAGACGCCGTCATGCTCCTCCTCGATGCACTGCTCAACTTCAGCAAGTACTACTTGCCCGAGAAGCGCGGCGGTAAAATGGACGCTCCGCTCGTCGTTACCACGCGCCTCGACCCGCGCGAGGTGGACAGCGAGGTCCACAACATGGACGTGGTCCGCTACTATCCCCTTGAATTCTACAGCGCCACCTACGAGATGAAATCGCCCAAGGAGATAAAGTTCATCGAGCGCGTCGAGGACCGCCTCGGAAGGCCGGAGATGTACGAAGGCCTGAAGTTCACCCACGACACCGATGACATCGGCCTCGGCCCGAAGATGAGCCTGTACAAACAGCTCGGCGATATGGTCGAGAAGGTGGAGCGCCAGCTCGCCCTCGCTGAGCGCATCCGCGCGGTGGACGAGCACCACGTTGCCGAAACGATAATCAACTCCCACCTCGTCCCCGACCTGAGGGGCAACCTGAGGAGCTTCACCCGTCAGGAGTTCCGCTGCGTCAAGTGCAACACGAAGTACCGCAGACCGCCCCTCACCGGCAAATGCCCGAAGTGCGGCGGTAAGATAGTCCTCACCGTCAGCAAGGGTGCCATAGAGAAGTACCTGCCAACGGCCAAGATGCTCGTCACGAAGTACAGCGTCCTCGACTACACGAGGCAGAGGATATGTCTGACCGAGAAGGACATAAAGTCCCTCTTCGAGAACGTCTTCCCGGAGAGGCAGAGGACGCTCATGGGATTCTCCGCCGACGTATGCGAGAAGATGATAAAGGAGCGGACAGGCAAATCTAACGGCAGGAACGGCTACCTGGACGAGCTGAAGGCCAACGGGAAGCTCAAGAAAAAGGCCGAAAAGTCAAAGGCCGGGACGAAAACTGAAAAGAAGTCCAAAAAAGCCGATAAGAAAACAAAACCCTCCGAGGGTCTGGAAAAGGCAGTCAGGAAGGAGAAGTCAAAGATGAAGAAGCCCAAGAAGGGCATCAGCCTCGACGAGTTCTTTGGCTCCTAGCTTTTCCGTTAATCATATATATCATTACGTCCCTCTTTCTTTGATGGGAATGAGCCCCAGGTTCAAATTGCTCCCCAGCGTGGCCTACCTTCGCGTCCAGAGGCAGGCGTTCATCGGCTATTCCATGCCCCTGGCCGGCTGGGTAGGTGAGTATCTGGTAAACTATGGAAAGCTCCCAAGGCCCAACTTCCTCGGGAGGGCCTTTGGTAAGCTGGGCTTTCGCCTGGCCGGTGAAGAGAGGGATGAGCGCTATATTACCCAGTTCTTCACGAAGGGGAGCGTTTCGGTAAGCGCGAGCTGGGACGTTGAAAGGGAAAGCCTGTTCCTCCAGCTCATTCCCCTCCGCTCAAGGCTCTCGCGGGGACTGACGGTTAGGGCAGAGCACATCGAGTTCTACGACCAGTACGTGGTGAGCATAGAGCCTGCCGGGAAGCTCCCGCCAGGAATAAGGGGCATCGGGATTAAAGCGCTCATCCTTGAGGACTTTTACCCGGCCGAGGTTCCGTACTGGGGCATGCTCCACGAGGACTGGGAGAGCGAGCTGAACCTGCTCGTTATGAAGGACGAGGTTTACGATAGGCTGAGCCGCGAGGAGTACCGCTGTCCGGTCTGCTTTTCCCCGCTCCACGAGGAGAACGGCGTCCTGAAGTGTTCCTCCTGCGGGTTCACTTACGCTCCAGAGAATGACTTCGAGAGGGTCATCGAGGAGTTCAGCGTGGAGGAGTTCGCGTTTTAGGAAACTTTGCCTTTGCAAAGTTTCATCAAAGTTCGTAGCTCTTTTTAAATGCTTCTTTGGAAGTGGTTTTCCCTTAATTTGGTCTTAGTTGTGGGAAGAATCTTTTTGTTGAGCTTCCTTTGAAGGGGTTTAACTCGGTAAAGACGCCCGAAGGGCGTCGGAAGAGTGCAAACCCGTGGTGGCATGCAATGGAGTTTTATTCTCCTGTTGTAGATTACAAAGTTAGTTGGGAAATCAGCTCCAAGTAGTCCATTACGAAGAGCTACAAACTTTTGGCCAAACTCAAACCCCATAGTGAGAGCTTTGTCTCGACAATCCTTAAATTTCGTCTGCGTGAAGTTTGTTTGGGAGTGCGGGAGTGTTAGCTCCCAAAAATCTTACGAAAGGATTCACCAAACCGCCTTGGGGGAGGCTAGCGAAAAGTTCGTGATTCCTGTAAAAGGATTTTTTATGGGTATTTCATTAAAGAGGGCCCGTTAAGAGCTTAAACAACTTTTATGGTGCTCTTTGATAGAGGATTCTCTTTTTAAGCGTCCGAAGGACGCAGTTTGGAGTGAATCCTGGATTAAAAGCAAGTTTTAACAGGTTTGTGTCACCAGAGGGCACTTTTGGGAAATGTCACGCTAAAAGGAGAATCTAAAAGGAATCACCAACTTTGATGAAACTTTTGCTCGGTAAAAGTTTCTATGGTAGCCCCGCCGGGATTCGAACCCGGGTCGCGGGATCCAAAGTCCCGCATGCTTGGCCACTACACCACGGGGCTGCCCGATAGAAAGAGCCGGGTACGGGCTTATAAATCTTAAGCCTTGTTTGTGGTAGAAAAGTGGGAAAAGGCTCAGATTATCAGGGACACCAGATCCCTTATCGCCTTCTCCGGGTCCTTTGCCTTCGTCACGCCGCTCGCAAGGAGAACGCCAACGCTTCCGAGCTCCAACGCCTTCTTAACGTCCTCGCCGGTGCTTATTCCTGCTCCTGTTAAGACCTTGACGTCCGGGTTGACCCTCTTGACCAGCTCGACTGTGTTGGTTATGACTTCCGGCTTGGCCTTGCTCACGGGAATGCCTGTCCCGATGAGCTCGGGCGGCTCCACCGCCACGTAGTCCGGGCCGAGGGCGGCAACTGCCGCCGAAACGGCTGGATTGTTGGAGCAGACCATCGTCATAAGCCCGACTTCCTCGGCGCGCCTTATGGCCGCCTCAAGATCCGCCAGAACCATTCTGTTCTCTGAGTGGTTGAGGAGCGTTCCCACCGCTCCGGCTTCCTTCACGGCCTCCGGCAGAACGTGGCCGGTGTGGCTTCCGGGCTTTATCGGGTCGATGTGCTGGGCAAAGACCGGGATCTCGACCTCCTGGGCTATTCTATAGAGATCGGCCAGCTGCGGGGCAACAACGATGGTTATACCGGTTTCCCTCCACACCTTCTCTGCCGCCTTGGCTATCCTTAAAGCCCCTTCACCGGTTGCCTGGGCGTAGGTCTTGAAGTTTATCGCTATAATCGGTTCCTTCAGCTTGGGCATTGGTATCACCGTAGGTGTTACGTTTTTGTTCCTTAAACGCCTTTCCCTCAGGAGTCCCGTTTCCACTGGAGAGTGGCCTCCCGAATGGATCTATCAGGCCGGCCCGTATGAGGGATGAGCTGATTTTGGGGCCAAGGGAACTTTTCACGAGGCCTATGGTGACTATCTCAAGCGGCCTTAGCCCGTTCTCCTCCCGCGCGCGGTTCACTATGAGCGCCCCCTTGTAGGTCTCCTCGCTAACTACTATCGCCTCCAGGCTTTTCATCTTATCGGCGAAGCCTATCGCAGTCTGTATCTTGATAACGCGGTAGTTGGAATAGCCGTTAACCTCGAAGAACTTTAGCAGATCCCTGAGTCGGAGCTCGTAGGGGAGGATTTTATCCGCGTAGGGCTTGTCCCTTATCATCTCGTCAGAGGTGAGGCCGACGTAAACGTACTCCCCCACCTCGAAGGCCTTCCTAAGCAATGCCTTGTGCCCGAGGTGAAGCCTGTCGAAGGTTCCGCCGACGACCACTTTCCGGTATCTTTTCCCCATGGCGGGAACTTAGGCGGCCGAACCAATAAGCTTTTTTATCGCCGATGGAAGATTTCCGTGGAGGTGATTTAATGAGGCGATTCGTGACGCTTATGCTCATAGTTATCCTCATCACTCCTCTCCTTGGGGAGGTCGGAGCTGCCAATAACGCCCAGCCGGTCTTCAAGATAGACATGACGATCAAAGTTGCCCCCGTGGTCATAGAGAACACCTCAACGTGGCTTGGGACTTTTAAGATATACGTTGTTCTCACGGATCCACACCAAAGGGCGTACTTTGACTATCTGGCCTCCAACAACACAACAGCCGCCAACGATGAGTTTAAGAGCTTTGTGAAGGAGCTTATCTACGACAACATAAAGAACAACCTCGAAAGGAGGTACGAAGGGGCCAACATAAGCAGCACCATATACCTCCCGTCGGGGGGACCGGTTAAGGTCCTCGATAACTGGTCTGCCGTTGTGACTTTTGCGGTTACGAACTTCTTGGTCAGCGACGGGAAAAAGCTTAGATGTCCCGTGGCCGGTTCTCTGGACTTCGTATACAGAGGACACGTCTTTGACTACACCTGGGACAGGCTCACTTTGATCCTTCCGAAGGATTATGAAATAGCCAATCTGGCACCGGTCCCCGATGACCTGAGCGAGAACGTTGCCGTGTGGAACAACGGGGACTTTATACCCCTGATAGAGCTCTACACTCAGCTGTACTCCTATGTGAGATTTCTCAACGCCACTAGAAAGGAGATATCCCTCCGGTACGATCCCCACGAGGGCTACGTCCAGTTCAACGCAACCTTCACCGGAGCCAACGCAACCCGTGTAATAATCAGCCAACTCCTCAAGAGCTTCAGGGCAACGATGAACATAATGAGCATCGATACCCGTCAGGAAAATGGCTCCTTGGTGGTTATAGGCGTGGCCAGGCCAGAGGTCGCCTACAAGGAGACGTCCTCCGAGAGGATATGGAAGGCCATGGTAAAGCTTCCCGGTGCCTTTGACAGCATCTCGGTTCAGGGTGGTAGCTACGTTGTTGCCCCTGACTACACCCTCATAATTACGGTGACTGAGAAGAAGTCAACCTACAGGCTATACGCCTACGGAATCGCGGCCGTTCTTGTCGTGATGGCGGTCTTCATGTTGATGAGAAGAAAGAAGGCCGGAGAGGAAACAAAAGAAACCGAGGTTGGCCCTGAAGGATCCGAGGAGAAACATCCCGCTGAATCTGAAGGAGAAGAATCCCTCAAGGAGGCGGAGAACGGAGGTGAGTGAATGGATTTTTTCTTTTATCCATCCAGCGTTGCGGTGTTCGGCTCTTTCAGGAAGGGGGCCATAGCCTACGAAATCCTGAGGAACATCGTTGAGGGTGGCTTTGAAGGGAGGATAGTACCTGTCAACCCGAAGGGTGGAACCGTTGAGGTCGCAGGGAGAACCTTCCAGATCCGTGAGAGGCTCGATGAGCCGGTTGATACCGCCATAATTGTGGTTCCGGCCAAGATAGTGCCGGATCTCATCGACGAGATTGGGCCCCTCATCAAGGGCGCTGTGGTGATAAGCGCCGGCTTCTCCGAGGTTGGGAACGAGGAGCTGGAACGCAGGCTGGTTGAGAAAGCCCGGAAGCACGGCGTTCGCCTGATAGGTCCAAACTGCGCCGGGATCTTCGGCGTCCACGGGAAGTTCTTCGGCTCCTTCGAGGTTCGGGTCAAGTTGGGGGGATTGGCTCTCATCAGCCAGAGTGGGGCCTTTGGGGGGGCAGCTTTAGCTATGGGCAACGACGAGGGGATAGGCTTCTCTGCCTTCGTTTCCTATGGAAACGCCACCGATTTAAACGAGAGCGACTTCCTGGAGTACTTCGCCGACGATGAGAACACGAAGGTCATCGCTCTTTACATCGAGGGGGTTAAGGACGGGAGGCGCTTCCTCAAAGCCCTCCGCTACGCTGCATCCAAAAAGCCGGTGATAATCCTCAAGGCGGGGAAGAGCGCGGGCGGTGCCAGGGCGGCCGCTTCCCACACCGGCTCTCTGGCCGGCTCCTATGAAATCTACCGCGCGGCCTTCAAGCAGGCGGGAGCCATAGAGGTCGAGGAGATGGAGGAACTCTTCGACGCTGCGAAGGCCTTCGAGATGTATTCAACGGCCGGAAAGCGGGTGGCCGTTATAACCAACTCCGGCGGACCGGGCGTTCTGGCAACGGACAAGCTTGAGAGGCTTGGCCTCCAGATTGCAGAGCTGAGCGATGAGACCGTCGAGGAGCTTCGCTCCTTCCTCCCGCCCCAGTGCTCCGTGAGGAACCCGATAGACCTCATAGCCGACGCCGACTACGAGCGCTACAAGAGAACCATCGAGATTGCCTGCAAAGACAAGAACGTCGATTCCATCCTCGTCATCTGTGTACCGCCGATTTTCATACCGAGCGAGGAGATAGCCAAAGCCGTTATCGACGCCGAGTGCAACAAGCCTGTTGTGGTCAACTTCATGGCCGGCGAGCTGGTCGGGGAAGGTGTAAAGCTCCTTGAGGAGCACGGCATAAAGAACTTCCCCACACCGGAGCGCGCGGCCAAAGCCATTGCCTGGCTCGCAAGGCGCTGAACTCTACACTTTTATAACCTGAAGTCTGATTCATTTTTGGTGGTGTCATGAAGCCCTACAGGCTTCTCTATCCTATGAGGACGTACCTTGTGGTGGCTGGTAGGGGCAGGGGGACTAACGTCATGGCCGCCGATTGGGTTACCATCGTTTCGGCCAAGCCCTTCATGGTGGGTGTGGCAATAGCGCCTGAGAGGTACACCTGGAAGCTGATCAGGGAGCATCGCGAGTTCGTGGTGAGCGTTCCTGGCTTGGACATGCTCAACGATGTCTGGGTGGTCGGCACGAAACACGGCCCTGAAAAGCTGAGGAAGACGTCCATTGAGTTCGTACCATCAAAGGCCGTTGAGACACCGGGCATAAAAGGTGCCCTCGCCAATATTGAGTGCAGGGTCGTGGACGAGAGAACCTACGGGGACCACACCTGGTTCGTGGGAGAGGTGGTGGCCAGCTCTTACCGGGAAGACGCCTTCAGCGGGGACAGTCCCAGAATCGGGGCTGGATTCCTTGCCCATGCTTCGTGGACGGACTTCGTGACCTTTGAGAAACGGTTGTACAGGCCTGGCTCGTAGCCGGCAACCTTTTTATATCCAACTTCAGAGCGTCCAACGATGATAGCGTTAGGCATAGAGGGTACGGCCCACACTCTCGGCGTAGGCATAGTTACCGAGGAGAAGGTTCTCGCCAACGTATTCCATACTCTCACCACCGAGAAGGGCGGAATCCACCCGAAGGAGGCCGCCGAACATCATTCGAAACTCCTCAAGCCCCTCCTTAGGAAGGCCCTCGACGAGGCAGGAATAACGATGGAGGACGTCGATGTGATAGCCTTCTCCCAGGGACCGGGGCTTGGGCCCTGTCTTCGCGTCGTTGCGACCGCCGCGAGGGCGCTGGCGATAAAATATGGGAAGCCCATAATAGGAGTGAACCACTGCATAGCCCATGTCGAGATAACCAAGATGTTCGGGATTAAAGACCCCGTTGGACTGTATGTCAGCGGGGGCAACACGCAGGTTCTGGCTTTGGAAGGCGGCCGCTACCGCGTCTTCGGCGAGACCCTCGACATAGGCATCGGCAACGCGATAGACACCTTCGCTAGGGAGCTTGGCATAGGCTTCCCCGGAGGACCGAGGATAGAGAGGCTCGCATTGAAGGGCGAGCGCTACATCGAGCTCCCTTACGCTGTGAAGGGAATGGACCTGAGCTTCTCCGGAATCCTCACCGAGGCCGTGAGAAAGTACAGGACGGGTAAATACCGCGTCAAGGACCTGGCCTACTCCTTCCAGGAGACGGCTTTTGCGGCCCTGGTTGAGGTTACCGAGAGGGCCCTGGCTCATACGGGCAAGGATGAGGTAGTGCTCGTCGGTGGCGTCGCGGCTAACAATCGCCTCCGCGAGATGCTCAGGATAATGGCCGAGGACAGGGGGGTTAGCTTCTTCGTCCCGCCCTATGACCTGTGCAGAGATAACGGGGCGATGATAGCCTACACGGGGCTCAGAATGTATCTCGGCGGGGTGCGCTTCTCGCTCAATGACACAGTTGTCAAGCAGAAGTTCAGAACCGATGAGGTGGAGGTTGTATGGGACTGAGGGTACCTCCGTTGGTCTTTGTCTCCGACGTTATCCTCCTGCTGGTTATAGGCTATGCGGCATTCTATGCCCTCAGGCGGATCAACCGCTACGAAGAGCCTCTGAACCGTTTTCTGGTTGTTACGGCTTTTTCCCTCCTGTTGGCATCCATTGGGCGGCTTATTGATGTGTTTGATGACTTTGCTGTCAATCCAGAATCCGTTACACCGCTGGAGGGAGCTCTCTACTTCTTCTCTATAGTTGGGATAACCTACGGCCTCATCAACTACATCCGAAGTGTCGAGCGGAGGATATTCCCCCTTCCGTCCGGCGAGATAAATGGTGGAAACCTCCCACCTGGAGGCTTTCTGTACCTCGGTGAACCCGATGAGGTCTTTGAGTTTCTTGGGAGATGTGAGGTTCCTGCCCTAATAGTGACCAGAAGCCCCTGGAAGTACAAGGAGTTCTGTGAGCGCGTTCAGACCCTCTGGATAACCCAGGCAAGTGAGAGTGGCGTCGGTCCCACGAAGCTCCACGTAATCCTGGACAGTGCAGTGAAGTTCTTCCAGGGCGGTGGAAGGCTGGTTATCATTGACTGTCTTGAGATTCTGATACTCTACAACGACTTCCATTCGGTGTTCCGCTTTCTCTCGACGCTCAGGGACTACGCCGTGGAGGCCGGTTCGACTGTGCTCCTTCTTATGGGCAAGTCGACCGTGGGGGATAGGGAGCTCATGATGCTGAAAAGGGAGTTTGCCCCCATAAAGGATCTGAAGGAACTCCTCAGAACTTCCTCTTGATCTTCATCGTGTACTTGGGGTACACCTCTCGGGTGAACCTCACGAACTTGGCCCTCCTCGGGGAGAGCTTCACTGTTATCTTTGTTCCAGGCTCTAAGTAGGTGTAAAACTGCCCATCTATGGCAAGGATTATCTCCCTGGTCAGGGCTATGTTCTTAATCTCTATCTCGCTGTAGGACGGCACTATCATTGGCCGGGAGCTGAGGGCTATCGGTGCTATCGGGGCAATAACCATCACGTCCAGCCGAGGGTCGACGAAGGGCCCGCCAACGCTCATGGCATAGCCTGTTGAACCTGTCGGTGTCGAGACTATAAGTCCGTCGGCCCTTATCTCGTCGGCAAGTCCCCCGTCAATGTAGTACTTGAGGTGGATTATCTTGCCAGGTATTCCGGTCAGAACCGCAACCTCGTTGAGGGCATCTGGAACGATGTTTCTGCCGTTCAGGTACGTCCTCAGCTTTATGCGCTCGTCCAGGTGATAGTCCCCTTCGAGGAGTTTGCTGAGGGCAAAGAACGCCTCGTGAGGCTCGACCTCGGTGAGGAAGCCGAGAGTACCCATGTTGATTCCAAGGATGGGTATGTCCTTTCTGGTTCTGTGCTCCACCCTTAGTATCGTTCCATCGCCGCCTATGACAATTATGAAGTCAACGTCAAATTCCTCGAGGGGACAGACGTCCTCCTCCTGGAACTCCGGCAGATGCCTGTGGGTCTCGCTGTCCACGCACACATCGTATCCGCTAACCTTGAGGAAATCGTAGACGCGGTAGGCGAGCTTGAGAGCCGCTTTCTTGTCCCTTCTGGCCACTATCCCGAACTTCATAGTTCGTTTTCCTCCTTATCTTTTATCTCCTTCTTTAGGGTTTCCTCGTCGGGGGCAGCGAGAGGAAGTCCCTCCTTGGGAACCTCGGTCTCAGACTCTGCGGTCACGAGGGAACCTATGACAGTTGGGCCCCAGTAGGAGATAAGCCTTTCAAGAAGAACCCCCGTAACCGCATGCTCGGGGTTTATCCCGAGGGCAACAAAGACCGCGGAGTTGACGGCCTCTATTATTCCAGCCCCACCGGGCACTATTGCAAACATTCCCACGACCATCGACACTACCAGAACGACGGTTATGTCCATCGGGACTATCGGGTATTTTATCGCCAGGAAGACGAAGTAATAGCGAAGTATCGTCAGTCCCCAGTAGACGAAGGAGTGGAAGAGTGCCACGATGGTTGCTATCTTGTCCTTTGAGAGGTTCTTGAAGTCCGACTGGAGCCTTGGGATGGTCACATCGGCAATGTTCTGGAAGGAATCCTTGCGCTTCTCGGCTCTTCCCGCGGATATCCTGTGGTAGAGCCGGTATATCCACCAGACTGCTCCCGGGGCCTTGGTCTCGCTCATGAGTAGCCATATCACGAGGGCTGAGAACGCCATGAGAACAGCGTCGAGCACTATTATAAGGATCGTGAGACCAATTTCGCCGAGCCGGTAGACGTGGATGGTTGCGATTACCATCATCACGGCGATAGGAACCAGGTCGAGAATCCTGTCCATCATCACGCTCGCCGTCATCGGTCCGTAGGGGCTTTTCACTCTCTTGGCGAGGTAGTAAACCCTTATGAACTCGCCCAGCCCCTTGGCGCCTGGACTGATGTTATTGAAGAACATGCCAACGAATATCGCCGAGAAAACTGCCCTGAACGGGGCCCTTATCCCGAGCCCCCTGAGGAGAACCTTCCAGCGTAGGGCCCAGGCGACCAGTGTGAGGATGTAAACGAGAATGGCAAGGATGAAGTACTCGATGTCCGAATCCCTGAGGATTTCAGCTATTCCTTGGGCTCCAGCCCAGTTTATCAGGGCACCTATGACTATAAGCGCTCCGATGAAAAAAACTCCTTTTTTCCAGTCCATGATGTGCACCGTCAAACCCGTTATTGGGGATTATTGTTTATATCCTTGTCGTCCTCCCCTTCCAGCTGCCTCCTGTCTTGGCTCACCCTGATGCCGAAGTGGGTCATTATCCCTGCCCCTATGGCGGTTGGAGCCCAGTAGGAGATGAGCCTCTCAAGGAGCGTCGCCGTCACCGCTATCTCCTTGTCTATGCCCAGGAGAACGTAAACGGCCGAGTTTATGGCCTCTATTACCCCCGCCCCGCCCGGGATTATCATAAACATCCCGACGACGATGCCTATCATCTGGACGACCATGACGTCGAGGAGCCTTATCGGGCTGTTTATGCTGATGAAGATGAAGTAGGAGCGGAGCAGGACGAGGAACCAGAAGGCGAAGGAGTAAATCAGGGACAGCGTGAAGGCCACCTTGTGCCTCATCAGAATTTTGAAGTTCTCCTGGAACTGCGGAACGCTCACCTCCACCGCGTGGACGAACTTCTCCTCGTACTTCTTGGCCTTCTTGGGCATTATTCTTCCGAAGAGGCGGTAGAACCAGTAGAGTATTCCCTTCGTCTTCTTCTCGCTCAGGAGTATCCCGACGGTGGCCAGGGTTATTATGGCGAAGAAGATGTCCAAGAGGAGCAGGGTCAGGGTAAGCGAGAAGGAGCCGAGGTTGTAGACGTAGACCGTGGCGAGGAGGAGCATCACCACGACCGGGATGACGTCCATAATCCTGTCCATCATTATCGTTGCAAAGACGTGGCCGTAGGGTTGCTTCGTGTGCTTGGATATGTAATACATCCTGACGGGCTCGCCGCCCCCCCTTGCCCCCGGCGTTACGTTGTTTATGAAAACGCCCACGAAGAGCCCCGCGACTATCGTTCTGAATGGGGCGTTTATGCCGAGGCTCTTGAGCAGGACACGCCAGCGCAGGGCCCACATTATGACCGCGGCTATGTAGGCCAGAACCGCTAGGAAGAAGTAGTCCAGCCTGGCCGTCTTGAGTATTTCAATAACGTCCTCTACCCCCGCCCACCATAGGAGCAGGATTATTATGACCAGTCCAAGCCCGAGGAGGGAGTACTTCTTCCAGTCCATCGCTACACCTTCCTGAGCTTGGCTATGAAGAAGCCCTGAGTCAGATGCCTGTTCGGGTAGAACCTCTGAACCTCATCCATCCCCATACCGCTCGAACCTATGAATAGGCTCTGCTCTTCGAGCTTTAAACCTTTGCCGAGCATGTACCTCACGTTGGCCTCATTCTCCTCGTAGCTGAGCGTGCAGGTCGAATAAACCAGAACGCCGCCCCTTCGGAGGGACTTTATGGCGGCGTTTATGAAGTGCCTCTGGTAACGGGCGGTGGCCTCGATGTCCCTCGGGGTTCTGCTCTCCCACAGCTTCGGCCTTATACCCAGGGCGGTGCAGGGGGCATCGAGCAGTATCTTGTCAGCCTCGATTCCCAGCTCGGGGAGCCTCCTGGAGTCCATGTGTATCAGCTTGACGTTTTTAACCCCAAGCCTCTCCAGCTCCCCTTCCATCTTTTTCAGCCTGTTGCGCGACTTGTCGATGGCCATTATCTCGCCCCGGTTCTGCATGAGCTGGGCTATGTGGCTGGTCTTTCCACCGGGAGCGGCCGCCATGTCGATTATCAGCTCCTCTTCGCTCGGCTCCAGAACGTGCGCGACCACCATTGACGGTAAGCTCTGGGCGTAGAAGAGGCCCTCCTTAAAGCTCTCAAGCTCGCTGAGGCTCGGAAGCCTGAACTTCGGAAGAGTAACCTCGACTGCCAAGCCCCTAGTCGAGACTACCATCTCCTTGACGCTCATTCTGGCGATGCCTATCCCCACGAGCAGTCCCCTCGGGTCCCTTATCTCGACCTCGTCGCCGGGCTTGATTTTCTTGTCCGCCTGCAGAACCCCTGGCGCGTAGAGCATCGCCCCCTGGTAGACGCTCTCGGCCGCGAATTTGTTGGCCCTCACCACGGGAAGGCCCGGCTCGTGGTCATCGGGAAAGTTGGGGCCTTCGCGCTCGAAGTATATTCCCTCCTTGAGATAGGGACTTCTCTTCGGCTTTAGCCCCTCCCTCCGGAGGATTCGCATGAGCTTCTCCCGGCTCGTCTTGAGGGTGTTAACGCGGATGTAGTACTTCTCCACCGGCGTTCTGAGCGAGGCCATTATCTCCCCGGCCTCTTCCCCAAAGAGCTTCCTGTAGTACTCCCTCAGCTCCGCCGGGAAGGCCTCCTCGTAGCCACTGACCATGGGGACACCTCAGAGGTCGAAGATTTCGAAGCGTCTTCCGATGTCTATGAGCCTTATAAGGCCCTTCTTCAGCGCCCCGACGCTTCCAAAGTTCGCCTCGAACTGGAACACCTTCTCGTCGCTCTTCTCGATTCTCTCAAGTATCTCGGTCGGAGAAGCCCTCCCGTCGCGCCTCCAGTTGTAGACGTCGCTCAGGAAGTCCTCGCTCCCGTAGATGAAGCTCCTCGGGAAGAGTTCAACGAAGAGGCCGACGAAGTTCTCGCTTATCCTCTCCCTGGGAACTGCCACGACGAAGTAGTGGCTCTCAGGTGTTGCTCCCACCTCTATCTGGGGTTTTATCTCAAAAGCGGGGTGGGGGTAGTTCATGAGCCTCCACTCGCCGTCGAGGAATACGTAGGCCCCGAAGACCTCCTCCACGTCCTCTACCTTGAACCCCTTCTCCGGCAGCTCGCGCTTTAGCTCCTCGTTGAGCCTGAAGATGCCCTCCCACATTTCGTTGAGGAACTCGTGAATCTCCCTCACGTTCATCCCTCTCACCAGAAATGGAAAAGATGGGGGCCTTAAAAACCTTCATCCGGAGATGAGGCCATCCAGCATCTCGTTGAGGCCGCCCATTATGTCTGTTTTTACTGTTTCCTCGTAGCTCGCCAGCTTGATGCTGTACTCCCTTCCAAGGACCGTTATATCCAGGTATATGTCCGCCCTGACCTTGCTCACCTCGCCGTTCTTCACATGGGTCGCCCAGACCTCTGGAAGGGCGTCCTCCTCTATGAAGGTCTCGACGTCCAGCGTTGCATAACCCTTGGGCGGAAGGATTACAGTCTCGACGGTTTTTCCGTAGCCGATTTTCACGTCGTTGGCGTACATGTCGAAGCTCACGTTTCCTATCGGAATCCTGTAGGAGTTGGGGTTGTAGAACTTCATGTGGGCTATGAGAACGGCCTTTCCGTCCTGCTCCCCGGCCCAGTCAAAGGTGGTCTCGACCAGCGCCGGGCTCTTAACGAGTCCGCCCGCCAGTTCCTTGCTCTCGGCGGTGAAGTTGAGGTACGCGAGGATGTCCTCGCTGATGACCTGCTTTATGTCGGCGTTGATGGGAATGACTTTGAGGAGGCTTCCCTTGAGGTGGAACTCGGCTTCTCCGGTCTGTCCGTTGTCAAGGTATGCCACGAGGGAGCGTATGAGGTTGTGGTTGTCGATGACTATCGCCATACTCACGTCCGTTTTCGTTGCTCCATAGTCGAACCTCGCGACCCTCGCTATGGGGATTCCCATGAAGCTCAGGCTCAGGTTCTCTATCTCTGCCGGAACGAGCAGGGGTTTGCTGAGCTTTGCGTCCACCCATATCTCCGTGCTCTTTTCGTCCACGTAGCCCCAGCTGGCGTGTACCGTGGGACTCGCCGTCACGGCGGCATAGACCACGTACCCAACCCAGACGATAAGTATCAGCACGATCCCGAGTATTACCAGCTTCCAGTTCATTCTTTCCACCATAACGTTTCATTCTTCGAAGTGCGTTTAAAGGTTTCCAAAGTCCGATGAAGTCATCCCGACCTCTTCCTGTAGGTGTAAACCACAGCTATGACGACCAGCACGCCAATGACTATCGCGAGGTTCCGGAGGTTCGTTCTCGTCTTTGTGTTCTTCTCCACCGTGACTGTGACGGTTCTCTCGAAGACGTAGACGTTGTCATCGCCCTGGCTGGGGTCTCCCACGGCCCTTATGCGCAGCTGGATGTTGTAGTCCTTTGGGATGGCGTTTCCGTCTATCCTCAGGACGATTACACCCTCACCGGTTGCCCCCGGGGCGAGGTCTCCGACGTAGTCGGTTCTCTTGTCCAGTGTGAAGGGTTGGTCTGCCTTTACAACGCCCTCGATGAGCACGCTGGTGGCCTTCTCGCCCCCGGTGTTCTTCAGCTTGACGTAGACGTTGACGGTCTCCCCCTGAAGGGGTTCGGGGTCAAAGCGCACGCTGACTACCTCGATGTTCGGCTTCGATCCTATTATGACAGGAACCTTAAGGGTGACGTTTTTCTGCATGCCGAGGTCGTTGGTGTAGGTTACGAGCAGGGGTATCTCGTAGGTCCCGGAACTGGCGTTCTCGGCAACGTTTATCTTGAACGATGACTGCGCGGAGTCCCCCTTCCCAAGGCTTCCCAGACCTATGATTTGCTCGCTGCTCTCGCTGAGGGAGAAGGGCCACTCCGGCATGGGTTTGACGATGACCGTCCTCGCCGTGCCGGTTCCGACGTTGTCCACCTGGAAGTCAACTTCCACGTTGTCCGTTCCCGGGATTATCTTGCCGGGCGACGTTGAGACCTTCGAAAGTATCAGCTGGGCCTTTCCGGTCACGTCTATCCCCACGAGCCTCTCGTCGGTTATCTCCTTTTCGTTCGGCTCCGTGAGGTACTTGAGCTCTATCCTGAGGGGATATATGCCGTTCTCCAGCCTCTCGTTTGCTTTGATCCTGAACTCAAGGGTGGTCTTTTCTCCCGGCTTGAGCTCGGCAACGTACTTCACGTTGTCCTCCCCGACCGGCAGGAAGGCCTCTATGTTCTGCTTGGCGAGCTGTGCCATTATCTGGTTGAGGGCATCCTGGAGGCTCCCGCTGAGCTGTTCGCTCCCCTGGATAGGGAGCTGCGAGAGTGCGGAGAGGTCAACGTTCTTTATTTCTCCCTGGACCGGCACCCTGTAGGAGCTTATCTTGAGGCTGAGAGCCTTGACCGGCTCAGCCCCCGTATTTTCCAGCGTGAAGCGGACTCTAAAGGTGTCCCCGGGACTTATCTCCATCGGTTCGGTCTCCACCTTGGTTATCTCGACAAAGGCTTCCCTGGGCTTCTTGACCGTGAGCGCCACGAAGTTGTAGCTCTGAACCATGCGCATGTTCGCTCCAAGTCCGGTGAAGTAAACGACCCCAACGTAGAGGGGATACGTTCCAACGTCGGCGTTTGGGTTTATCCTCACCCTGAATGTCAGTGTTGCGTTCTCTTTACCCTCCAGATACTCGATGTACTGCACGGCGCTTCCCTCGGGATAGAAGACGCTCTGCGACACCCCGCTCTGGCTGAGGGCCATTGAAACCGCACTCGCTATCGAGGAGCTGTCGTTGAAGCTCATAGGCGTGGGCGTGACGAAGACGTTGATGTAGCGCACCTTCAGTGCTCCCTCGTTTCTCAGGTGAACCCTGACCGTAACGGTGTCTCCCGCCTGAACCGTGTCAGGCATCTCGACGTTTGATATTATCATCCCCGGGGCTGTTGCGGCCCTCCACTCGGGGGGCCCGCTTATGCTTATCCTGACACCGTTCGGGTAGACTTCGTTGACTGTCACGTAGACAGTCCGGTTGTCAACGCTGACCTCCACGGTTTCTCCTTCCCGTACTGGTGTTATGTCGGGGTATGTTATCTCCATCAGGATGTCCTCTTTACTTATCCCGAGTTCAGGGTGCTCTTCTATTGTCTTTACGACAGCCTCTCCTATCTCTTCCGGTGATGCCGAGTTAAGCCACTGGTAGAATCCGTAGGCGTTGGCAATAAGGCAGGCGTTGAACTCGGCGCTGTTGTTTACGTACTGCTCGCACTGTGTCACGTCGTAGCCTTGGGTCTCAGCCATCGCCATCAGGAACTCCGGGTCAAGGAGGAGCGTTCTTATCTTCTGAGGATCGGGCACGAGTATTGTCTTGTACTCGGCGTTGAGTATTTTTCCGTCCTGCATTATCAGAAGAAAGGCGTAGTAGTCTCCGCTTCCGTAGTCCTTCTGGGTGTCCGTGAGGGTCACTATGAGGGGGCCGACGAGAATCGCCTCGCCCTTGCTCAAGTAGCCCTCAAAGAGAGGGCTTCCGGTTGATGCACCCACGCCCCAGGGGAGCATTGCTGTGATGAGCATCAGGCCGAGGATCAATCCAATCTTTTTCATACTCCATCACCTCCAATATTCTTTCCGTAAAAGACCTGCAGCAGTGCAGGGGTTACGAGGTAAGCGGCAAACATTGAGGCGAATATTCCAAAGGCCAGGGTCGTTCCAAAGTCGTGTATGGTCGGTAGCTCGCCGGCAAGGAGCGCCAGAAAGCCGCCGGCCGTTGTGAGGGCACCGGCGAGTATGCCCGGGCCAACACTTTCAACTGACGTGACTATCGGCCTTGGATTGCCCTCGTTCATCTCTTCCAGGAAGCGGTGGGTGAGGTGCATGCCGTAGTCAACGCCAAGGCCCACTATCATCGAGATGACTCCGGCTAAGCTCTGGGTGAAAGGTATCCCGGCCCATCCCATGAAGCCGACCGTCCAGAGGGCACCCAGGAACATCGGTGTTATCATCGCCATCGAAACCTTTGGCCGCCTGAAGAGGAGGAGCACTATCAACACCACGAAGACGGTTCCGTAGGTCGAGATGCGGTTTATCTCAACCTTCGTGAGCTGGTCGAGAACGTAGTTCAGGTATATATCCCCCGTGAGGGACAGCCTCGTACCCGGTGGGAATTCAGTATCCTGTGCCCTCTCGGTTTCCTCCTCAAAATAATGCATTATCCGCCTGAAATCATCCATGCTGGCCCCTCCAAAGTCGCCTTTGAACTTGAGGATGGTCATGGAGTAGTCACTTGAGACCATGTTTGCCCCACGATAGTCGTTGAGGGCCTCCTTTATCTTTCCCTCGTCGTTTGGTATGTACCCGTACTCGCGATGGACGACGTCTGCGATGCTATCCGAGTCGAAGACGCCGTTGTAGTATGAGTCCGCCTTTATCTGATTCTCGAAGCGGTAGATGCCCCTGACGATGGCAGGATTTCTGACGTCGTCGGCTTTGATCAGGACGTACAGCTCGTCCTGGCCTCCGAAGTCGCTCCTGATATCCATCAGGGCCTCTATTTCAGGCATCCCCTTGGGAACAAACTTTTCGAGTCTGACCTCAGTGGTTACCTGCGTTATACCGTAGCCGAAGAAAAGGGTTATCAGGAACACAGCGGCCAGGAACGCCACGGGCTTTCTCCTGATGGCCTCTCCGAGGCTGTGGAATGCCCTTCCCACGAATCCGGAGTGTGAACGAACCTCCGGAACCACGTAGTGGCCCTTCAGCCGTTTCATTATGTCCTCCTCAAGGATTATGACGGCGGGAGTTATCACCACGGCGTTGAGGGCCGCGAGACTTAGGCCGAGGACGAGGGCTGTCGCCAGGTGGTGGAGCATTGGCAGGCTTGACAGGTACATCGCCGCGAATCCCGCTATGGTGGTGAGCGCCGCACCGAGGAGGGCTTTTCCGGTTTCAGCGACAGCTTCTTCCGCGGCTTCCTCTATGCTTCTTCCCTTGCCGCGCTCCTCGTAGTAGCGGTTTGTCACGTGGATTCCGTAGTCTATCCCCATCCCGATGAGCATCGCGCCTATGGTGGTCGTGGCCAGGTCGAGGGGGATGTTCATCAACCCCATGAAGCCGAGCGTCATCGTGACGCCGAAGATGAGGGGAATGAGCGGGATGGCGGCCTTAACGGGTGAGCGGTAAAAGTACAGGAGCAGGGCTATGACGAGTATGAAGGAGATGGCCATCGTCTTGTTGAGGTCGCTCTGGAGGAGTTCGAGTATGCGGTAGGTTATGCCAATGTTCCCGGTCTGGATGACCTCGACGTTCTTCGGAAACTTGACGTCGTTTATGTCCTCCTCTATGCCCTTGTAGACCCTCACGAGGGTCTCCGTCTTCTTCTCCCGGCTTATCGTCACGGCTATTATCGTGGTCGTGTAGTCCCTGCTGACGAGCTGGTACCTCTCCTCTGGAGGGAGCATATCGAGGACGAACTTCGCCTCTTCCTCGTTCTTGGGGAGCCTTCCGAGAACCTGCATGTAGATATCGGCGATGCTCATGGTGTCGGTTACGTACTCCCTCTGCCTGAGCCTCTGTTCAAGTTCGTAAACCGCCTCTATGACCTTCGGATCGCGGATGTCATAAACTCCTCCTGGCTCTATCGAGTCCACCTTGACAACTATCAGCGTGCTGTCGCCGCTCTGAAACTCGTTCTGAAGGGTGGTATAGTCTGCTATGGCCGGATGGTTCTCCGGCAGCATGGTTCTGAGGTCGCTCTCAAAGCGGAGGTTCTGGATGCCGTATATCGAAACGACTAACAGGAATATGGCGATTAGGGCAAAGGCCACCCTGTACCTCACGATGACCCTCGCGGCGCCCCTCAGTAGCTTCATGCTTTCTCCCCCAACTTTCGGAAACTTCCGAAAGTTTTAAATATGCGAAACCTTAAAAACCTTTTGTCAGTTGATTGATACACCCCACTTCGGCGATGGTATAAATCGAGGTGTTGGTTATGGGTGTGGAGGAAGCCAAGAGGATAATCATGAATCACTTTGCCCAGGCCGCGAGAAGGTTTGGCTTCAGCGAGCTCTACGGCTACATCTACGGGGTTCTCTTTCTTGCCAGGGAGCCGATGAGCCTGGCCGAAATTGCTGAGGCCACAGGCTATTCTCTCTCCCACGTCAGCACAGCACTCAAATTCATGGAGCGCATAGGGCTGGTAGTGAGGATTAAAAAGCCCGGCGACAAGAAGGCGTATTTCCGCGCCACCAAGCTCCTCAAGGACTGGCGCCAGGCGGCATACTACGGCAAGATAATGGAGGACATACAGCAGACGCGGGCCAACCTTGAAAGGGCCTTGAGGGAGCTGGAAGGCGAGGAAGGTGAGGAGGCTGAGTCAATACGCGAGAGTATAACCTTCGCAATGAAGAGAAATGCCCTCGCCGAGAGGATTCTGAGGTTCCTTATCGAGCACGAGGACGAGGAGGTCATGGAGAGGTTGCTCGATTGCCTTGAATCCGGCGGAAAGCGGTAGCTTTAAAACCGTCCTTCGGTAATCAAATCGGGTGAAATTATGATGGCGTCACTCTCATCTCTCCTGTGGGCTTTCTGGTACATACTGCCAGCCTACGTCGCCAACGGTTCGCCGGTCTTGGTCGGGGGCGGGAGGCCCATAGACGGTGGCAGGAACTGGAGAGACGGGCGTAGACTTCTCGGAGACGGAAAGACCTGGAGGGGCTTCTTTGGAGGCCTTGCCTTTGGCACGCTGACGGGGGTCGTGCAGTACTTTCTCACCCCGGGGTTTTACGGAGACCTGAGGACGGCGGCCCTTCTTGCGTTTCTCTTGTCTCTCGGTGCCCTCCTCGGGGACCTCATCGGGAGCTTCCTCAAGAGGCGCGCGAACCTGCCGCGCGGGGCCCCGGCAATAGGCCTGGATCAGCTGGGTTTCCTCATAGCCGCCCTTGCACTGGCGTACCCCGTCAAAACCCTGAGCTCCGGTCAGATAATCCTTCTTCTAATCGTCTCGCCGTTTATTCACTGGGGGGCAAACTACTTCGCCTATAAGATGGGCTGGAAGAGCGTGCCGTGGTAGCAGAACCGTCCAGCAACCCTTTTTAACTCCCCCTCCAACTCTTTTCGGTGGTGGGCATGAGGATTAAGGTTCGCTATTTCGCCAGGTTCCGCTCCATCGTTGGTACCGGCGAGGAGGAGCTGGAGGTTCCCGAGGGCATAACTGTCAGGGAGCTCATAGAACTGCTGAAGGAGAGGCATCCGGTTCTGAAAACTGAGGTCTTCGCCGAGGACGATGATCTGGCCGATGTCAACGTCTCCAGAAACGGCCGCTACGTGGGGTTTGATGACGTGCTGCAGGATGGAGACGTGGTGGCCCTGTTCCCGCCGGTGAGTGGTGGTTGATATGCTGAGCGATAGGGAGCTTGAGCGCTACGATAGGCAGATAATGATCTTCGGTACGGAAGGGCAGGAGAAGCTTAAAAGCTCAAAAGTGGCCGTCGTTGGAGTCGGCGGCCTCGGAAGCCCTGTGGCCTATTACCTGGCCGCGGCAGGGATAGGCACCATCCTCCTTGTGGACGAACAAACGCCAGAGCTGAGCAACCTCAACAGGCAGATACTTCACTGGGAGGAGGACATCGGAAAGAACCCCAAGCCCCTCTCCGCGAAGTGGAAGCTGGAGCGCTTCAACCCTGACATAAAGATAGAGACCTTTGTAGGGCGGCTGACGGAGGAGAACATCGAAGAGGTTCTGGAGGGTGTTGATGTAATCGTGGACTGCCTCGACAACTTTGAAACGAGGTTTCTGCTCGATGACTACGCGCAAAAGGCCAGGATACCCCTGGTTCACGGAGCGGTCGAGGGAACATTCGGACAGGTCACCACGGTGGTGCCGGGGTTCACAAAGAGCCTGAGGGGGATATTTCCAAACGTGAGGGGAAAAAGCGGAAAGTTCCCGATACTCGGGGCGACCGCCGGGGTCATCGGAGCGATTCAGGCGATGGAGGTCGTGAAGCTCCTCACCGGAATCGGCGAGCCGCTCCTCAACAGGCTGCTCATAGTCGACCTCGCCTTCAACACCTTCGACGTCGTTGAGCTCAGGTAGAGGGCTCCGTGACCTTTCTCTTTTCGTTCACCGAGGTTATGGCTATGGTCTCGCTCCACGAGCCGTCCTGGGTTATCGTCATCTTCCCTATAGTTGGGTCGTCTATCGAGGTCACGGTGCTGACAGAGAAGCTTATCCGCCCCCCGATTAGATTGCCACCGTCGAAGTACAGCTCAAGGAGACCGTTCTCTACGCTCACCTGGGTATCCTGGGTTGCGGCGAAGTACATCATGGCCAGGGGGACAACCTCCTGGTCGCTCAGATAATACCTGAGCACGAGCGTCTTGCCCTCCTCCCTCTCGTCCGGGGTTCTTCGGAGGTACTTCTTCGCCAGGCTCACCAGGTTGTACCTCCACATGAAATCCGCCGTTGCGGGATCGCTGGTCTTTATCCATCCCATAGGAGTTTGGATGTACGTCACGTTGCCGACCACGATGCGGGAGGTGTTGGTGGAGGCGTTGTCCGGAACGCTGATGGTGGTGGTGTTTATCCAGGCACTCCACGATTCGAAGTCCATGTAACCAGTTTCCCTTATTGCGAGCGTTACGTTGTCCCTTTGCGTTAGGTTTGCCTGCTTCACAACAACGAGCATGGAAATCTCAGCGTTGGCCGTGTAGGTGAACTGCTCTATTCCCGAAACTCCAGCGAGGAGCTCGTCCGTTGTGATTTTGGTGGGTGTTTCGGTTGGAGACTGCTCCGTTGTGGTTGAGGAAATGCTTTCCGTCGTGGTCGTGGATGGGGTGTGCTCCGTTTGCTGAGATGTCGTCTGGCTCGACGTCGTCGAGTCATTGCTCCCGATACAGCCGGCCGTAAGTCCAGTGACGAGGATTAGAATGAGAATTACGGAATATTTTTTCATTTCAACCACCCACAGTTTCTGGAGGCCAAATCACTTAAACCTTTTTGTTAACCCGGCATCTTTTAATTTGGTAGGCCGTAGTTTTCATGGGGATGGGAATGAAGGTCCGGATTACCAAAGAGGCGTTCGACCTGAACGAGGCGCTGGGATACATAACCCTCCCGGAGGCCGGTGCCTACGTCTTCTTCCTGGGTAAGGTGCGTAACGAGAGCCATGGCCGGCGGGTTAAGAAGCTCATCTATGAAGCCTACGAGGATATGGCGGAAGCCGAGATGGAAAGAATCAGGAGGGAGGCCCTTGAGAGGTTCCCAATCCTGGACATGCTGATATGGCATCGCCACGGGGAGCTTGAAGTCGGTGAGGACACGATACTCATCATCGCCAGCGGAAGGCACAGGAAGGAGGCGTTTGAGGCATGCATCTGGGCCATAGATGAGGTTAAGAAACGTGTGCCCGTCTGGAAGAGGGAGGTCACGGATGAGGGGACCTTCTGGATAGAGGGGGACAGGCCGGTGCCCGATAGATAACCCGGAAATTTTCCATTTTTTGCAGACTACTTCCAGTAGTGTGCAAAATCGGAATAGAAAAAGTATATATATGATTTCGGCGTTTCTTTCCACGGTGAGGGCCGATGGAGAAGGTAGCTTACGATGCATCTCATGCCGTTGAGGTGGGAACCGCTCTCAACATAGCTTCCATTGGAAAGCCCCCCTGGAGCCACAGGGCCCACAACGGGAAGCTTGAGCGTCTCATCGTTCAGCTCGGTGCAGGGATGGGAAGATTCTCGGAGATTACTGGGATACCCCGTTCTGTGGGCTGCATAGGAAACAACTCGTTCATACTCCGCCGCGAGCCGCTGAGTCTGGAGCGGGTTAAGGAGCTGATACGGGAGTTTAAAGAGCTCGGCGGTGAAGAGCTGTGGCTGACCAACTACGACCGGGTTAAATACATGACCAGCGTTGCCTCGTACGCGGTTGAAATAGGCGTTCCTGAGGTTTATGCCGTCGTTAGGCTTGAGGATGTGGATTCAATCGAACCCATTGACGGTGTTCGCTTCATAGCCGAGTTCGAGTACTCGCCCGAGAACTTCCACCGGCTTGAGGCCCACAGCTGGCTCCATGGTGCACTAGTGGTGGTGCAGGGCTCACACCTGGATGAGCTTAGGGGCCTCAAGACCACCTTTCCCGGGGAAATATACGTTGACGTGCTCTTCCCCGGCTCGGCGAGAAGGCTTGACTTCAACGTCATCGAGGTCAAGAGGATACTCAATCCAAGCGTTGAGAAGTACCACGACTGTCTCGCCGGCACGCTGGCAATAACCGCCGACGGTTACGCCCTTCCCTGCCCGCTCCTGAGGAACTACGTGGTCGGGGACGTGAAGGAACTGGGCATAAAAAAAGTGCTCAGGAAGAAGAGGCTCAAAGCCTTCTGGAAGATGACGAAGGACAGCATTGAGGCCTGTAGCTCCTGTCCTTTCAGGTACATATGCCATGACTGCAGGGCGCTGGAGTACCAGGCCACTGGTGAGATCGATGGTCTCGAATACTGTCAGATAGCCTTTTAGAATTCAAGAATGGAGCGATAGCCGCTTCCATCCTTTTTAACCATTCTGGCGTACCGGGTTCGGGCGTTTTTATCGTTGAGCTCCTTAAAGGTCGGTTCAAAGTACTCTATCAGGAGTTTCTCAACATACCCGCTGAACTCAAGGACTTTGCTCCCCAGGTCTTCCTTGGAGGAGAAGTACCATTCGAAGATGTAGCCGTAACCCGGTAGAACACCGACCATGATTTCATACTCCTTAAACCGTTCAAGAACACTCTCGTCGAGCTCCTTCGTGAGCCCGATAACTGCCCTGTCGTGGACGTTCATGTCTATCATCGGTACGAATTCGAGGAGTATGTCTTCCTCCCTGAGCCGGTTTATCATGTACCTAACCGTGGGCCTGCTTTTTCCAAGCTCCCTGGCTATTTCCGTTATGGGTGTTCTTGCGTTCCACTTGAGTATGTCGAGAAGAGGAGCGTAATCGTAGCTTAGATCCCAGTTCCCAAAGTTGTCATCGCCGTCGTATGGATAAGCCCTGGCCTCGTAGTATTCATAATCGTCCGCATACTGTGAGAGGAACTCGTCTATCTTATCCCTCTGGTCGTCGGGAGTGTAGAAGATTATAGACAGACCGTTCTTGAATCCGTAGCCCGGGTTCATGTAGCCTATGAAGGGGTTCTGACTCATTCGAACCCCGACTTCCAGAAGCCTGTCGGGAGGAACGGTAAGGAATGCAACGTACGTTCGCAGACCAAGGCGCTTGAGACTTATGATTGCCGACACGGTGAGGTACTTTCCGTAGTACTTGTCGTACAGCCTTTTAAGCCTGTAGTAGTCTATCCCTTCCTCCTCGGCTATTTTTTTGAGACTGTCGAGAGGGTGTTTCTCCAGGATTTCAACGAGGAATTCGAGCTCTTCCATGATGGGTTCGCCCATTTCACCTCACCATGCCTCTGCACGAAAAGGTTATATCATCATTGGATATTAAACCCTTCCGGTGGTGAACATGGTAAAGATAGATGTCGTGGACATAGAGAAGCCCGAAGGGGTGGAAGTGATAATCGGCCAGGGGAACTTCTCCATCTTCACCGTGGACGACCTCGCCAAGACCCTTCTCACGACAGTTCCAGGCATAAAGTTTGGTGTGGCTATGAACGAAGCCAAGCCGCAGCTGACGCGCTTCACCGGCAACGACGAGGAGCTTGAGAAGCTGGCCGCCAAAAACGCCCTCAAGATTGGTGCCGGCCACGTCTTCGTGATACTCATGAAGAACGCCTTCCCGATAAACGTCCTCAACGCCGTCAAGAACCACCCAGCCGTTGCGATGGTCTACGGTGCCAGCGAAAATCCGTTCCAGGTGATAGTGGCAGAGACCGACCTCGGGCGAAGCGTTATCGGCATAGTGGATGGAAAGGCCGCCAACAGGATCGAGGACGAGGAGCTCAAGAAGGAGCGCAGGGAGCTGGTCGAGAAGATTGGCTATCGGATAGACTGAAACCTTTTTATTTCCAGTTTCCACTTCTTCCCGGTGGTTCGATGAGGCTGGCCTTTATCACTTCTAACCCAGGGAAGGTCGAGGAGGCGAGGAAATACTTTGAACCCCTCGGCGTTGAGGTTTATCAGCTCAGGATGGAGTATCCGGAGATACAGGCCGATGCGCTGGAGGATGTCGCCCTCTTCGGCGTCGAATGGCTGAGCAGTAAAATCAAGGAACCCTTCTTTCTCGATGACTCTGGGCTTTTCATAGATGCCTTGGGTGGCTTCCCCGGTGTCTATTCCGCCTACGTTTACAGAACGCTCGGGATAGAGGGAATCCTCAAACTGATGAGGGACGTAGCGAACAGGAGGGCCCACTTTAGGAGCGTCATCGCATACTGGGACGGAGATGCCCATCTCTTCACGGGCAGGGTCGATGGTGAGATAACGACCTCTCCCAGGGGGAGTGGCGGCTTCGGCTTTGATCCGATATTCAAACCTCTGGGATTCGGGAAGACTTTCGCCGAAATGACAACGGATGAGAAGAACCTCGTATCCCACAGGGGACGTGCCCTCCGGGCTTTCGCTGAGTGGCTAAAGGAAAACCTTAAATAAGGCTATCGTTCCAAAGTTAACAGTTATAGTTGAACGAATGACGAAGGGGGTCGCGATGGTAGCCTCGCTGGATGGCACAGATTTAAGGTTGTTGAGGGAACTCAAGGAGAACGCCAGGGAAAACATAGCGAGTCTAAGCAAAAAGCTGGGGATACCCAGGACTACCGTTCACTACCGCATCAAGAAGCTGGTTGAGGAGGGCGTGATAGAGAAGTTCACGGTTAAGCCAAACTACAAGAAGCTCAACCTTGGAACCACCGCATTCATACTCGCCCGATACGAGCCGGATTCAGGTTTAAGCCAGAGGGAAGTGGCCGAGAGGATAGCGGCCCTCGAGGGCGTCTATGAGGTCCACATAATAGCCGGTGAATGGGATCTGCTCATAAAGGTCCGCGCCCCAAGCTCCGAGGAGGTCGGAAAGATAGTCGTGGACAGGCTCAGGGAGATAAAGGGTGTCGGACAGACTGTTACGATGGTGTCCTTCGTTACAGTCAAGGAGGAGCTGTGAAGGCCGGGGCGATGATCGGCGTTCTCCTTTCTGATTTTCATGATGACGCGAGGAAAGGTGAGCCCTACATCACGCAGCACTCGTAGATTATCTCGACTTCCTTCACCGTCTTCGCCCATTCGATAACCTTTCTTGGAGGGTTCGTCAGCCTGTCAACACCTGCCAGAACTGCCCCCCTGTCGAAGTCAAGCCTCCACTTCCCCATGGGCCTCATGCAACCTATGCTCAGCTCGCCGTCGAAGCGCTCGCGTGCGTATTCAACTACCCTCAGGCTCTCCTCAACTGAAGGCTTCGAAACGTTCTCCATCTCGGTTCCCTTCGTTGGAATGAGAACGTCCAGAACGAGGACGTCTATTGGGTATTCCGTGAGCAGGTCTATCGCCCTGTACTCCCAGCCGATTCTGCCGAAGTCAAGGCCTATCGTTATGTGAGGCGCCACCCTCACCCCGGTTTCTGTGAGCAGGTCGAGGATTCGAAGGTAGTCCCTGACGGTCTTGTCTATCCTGTAAACGCGCCTTATCACGTCATCGTCGCCCACGAAGTCGAGGGAAACAACGTCAACGTATCTCAGCCACTCTAAATCGCTCTCGTCTATGAAGCCGACGTGGGCGTTGAGCTTTAGGTTCGTCCGTTTCTTTATCTCCCTCAGTTCGTCGAGGTACTTATCAATGGGAACCTTGAGCCTGGAGTCCATCCCTCCGCTGAGGAGACATCCCAGTCCACCCGAGCGCTCCAGGTTAACGCAGAAATCCAGGAGTTCCCTCTTGGTCGGCTTTTTCATTCCCTCAAGGTAGTGTCTTCCGCAGTGGGCGCAGTTCAGCGCGCAGTAGTTGCCCGTGAGTGAGATAGAGGGGAATTTGATGCCCGGGATGTAGATTTTGAGTTTTTTGGGCATTCAGTTCCCTCCCTGGGGGTTGTAGGGGGCCGAGATTTTGAGCTTTTTTCGTTCTGTCATTCAGTCTCACTCCCGCCTTGGAAGTCCGCCCTCCCTCTTAAAACCCTGACTGGACGTTTCTGTTTCATCGAAGGTCAGGAGGAACCTGAGGTAGAACAGCTTCCCAAGTATCGCGAGAACCGTGAAGGAACCCAGTATGGGCATGGCCAGAATTGCCAGAAGCCACGTTAGCTCCCCGGCGTTTGCGAGGGCCGGTAGAAACGGCACGGCCGCCATGAGGAACAGCACGATGGAGTTAAGCCTTGACATCCAGAGGCTCATCTTCAACCCCCTGATCTTCCAGAGGACGCTGTTCCTTATTCCGACAGCAAGGTAGTTTATCCCGGCCCCAACGAGCGCCACCACGGAGGTTACCACGAACTCCTGCGGGCCGAAGGGGAAGATGTTCTTTATGACGGCGGAATAGGTGTAGAAGGCGGAGGCGAGCATTAGAACCCACGAAAGGGCCCTGAGGAGGTAGGCAATGGTGAACCTCTTCACAGCCCACCGTCCCAGCCTCCTGCTCACAAGCTCTGTCATGCCGATGTAATAGAGGATAGTCGAGGCCCCGAGGCAGGCTATGGAGGCGTTGTAGGACTTTGAAGCCAGGAGTACCGCGGGCAGGAGGAACAGCTCCGCCAGAATCAGTAGCGGTCGGGGCCTTAGGAGCTTCTCCAGTCTCATCTGCTCCACCAAAATTAAGGAAAGGGGTCAGAGGAAGGGGTTGCGGAACTTCCTGCCCGGATAGACCGCTATCCCCTCCAGCTCCTCTTCGATCCTGATGAGCTGGTTGTACTTTGCATTTCTGTCGCTCCTCGCCGGGGCGCCGGTCTTTATCTGGCCGGCGTTGATTGCCACTGCGAGGTCCGCTATTGTTGAATCCTCGGTCTCGCCGGAGCGGTGGGAGACGACGACGCCGTAGCCGGCCCTGAAAGCGGTGTAAGCGGCATCTATCGCCTCGCTCAGCGTTCCAATCTGGTTCACCTTGAGGAGCAGAGCGTTGGCCGCGCCCATCTCGATGCCCTTCCTTATCCTCTTCGGGTTGGTGACGAAGAGGTCATCACCGACTATCTGTATCTTGCTTCCCAGCTCCTTTGTTATGAGAACGAATCCTTCCCAGTCCTCCTCGTGGAACGGGTCCTCGATGGAGACTATCGGGTAGCTCGATACCAGCTCGCGGTAGAGTTCGAGGAGCTCACCCCTGTCGTACTCCTTCCCGCCAACGACGTACTTGCCCTTGTCCGGGTGGAAGAACTCGCTGGAGGCGGCATCGAGGGCGAAGGCTATCTCGTCGCCGGGCTTGTAACCGGCCTCCTCAATGGCCTTGATGAGAACCTCGAGCGGCTCGGTGACTTCCTTCATCGGGGGGGCGAAGCCGCCCTCGTCGCCAACGTTGATGGCGTTTTTACCATAGCGCTCGGCAATGACACCCTTGAGGACGTGGTAGGTCTCGCTGACCCACCTTATGGCTTCTCTGAAGGAGTCTGCGCCGACGGGCATTATCATGAACTCCTGGAAGTCGAGCTCGTTGCCGGCGTGAACACCTCCGTTGATGACGTTGCTCATCGGGACCGGCATGACGTAGGCGTTGGTCCCGCCTATGTACTGGTAGAGGGGCAGTCCGAGCGCGTTGGCGGCAGCCTTTGCGACGGCGAGGGAAACACCCAGCATCGCGTTGGCCCCGAGGTTGCTCTTGTTCTCGGTTCCATCCAGCTCAAGCATGAGGCTGTCTATGTCCCTCTGCCAGGTGACGTCCATGCCGACTATTTCGGGCGCGATTATCTTGTTCACGTTTTCAACGGCCCTTCTAACGCCCTTTCCGAGGTAGCGCTTTCCGCCGTCACGGAGCTCAAGGGCCTCGTGGGTGCCCGTTGAAGCGCCGCTCGGAACGGCAGCGCGCCCCATGCTTATCGGTGTGTAGACCTCGACCTCGACCGTCGGGTTCCCCCTGCTGTCCAGTATCTCCCTGGCAACGACCGCGGTTATCTCAAAGGGGTTCTCCATCTCAATCACCTCGGGTGATATTCCCTGCAGGGCATATAAAGGTTTTAGCTTCAATCCGGGCCGAAGCGATGAATAGGCGTATATATCTGGCCGTCGTAGTCCATACGGTGAGAAAATGAAGAGGGTTCTTGGGTTCGTGATCCTTCTGATGCTCACGGTGACTCCCCTCGTGAGAGCCTGCATAACTCCCGCCGATTCCTACGCCGTTGAGGTCGTTCTGAACAAACCGGGGATATCTTATGATCTCTCGCGCTTTAATGCGGCACACAATGTCCTTCCAAAAAACGGGGCCTTTATCTTTCGCTCTCACTACGACGGGAGGCTCTACGTCGTTGTCTGGAACGAAAGCGACGGCCTTCACGTGAGGGTTGGAATTCCCCTTGAGTGGAGGACATACAGTATCTCGCGGGCGGCCTTCAACGCCTCGCTCCTCGTTACCAAGGACGCCATTGAGCGCCTGAAGGCGGAGGGATGGAAGACCTTAGACAATTCCACGTTTACCCGGAACGGGATCACGATAGCACTTGTTCCCGTAGGCGGCGAGTGCACCTCCGACGCCGACTGCGCAACTGGGGGATGTTCCGGCGAAGTTTGTGCTCCCAAAAAGGAGGCCATGGAGATCGTGACGCCCTGCGTCTATCGTGAGTGGTACGACTGTCTCTCGCTGACGAACTGTGGCTGCGTCAACGGCATCTGCACGTGGAAACCGAACGATGATTTTGAGTCCTGCCTGAGGGAACACGGGGTTGAGCCTTCGAGGGTCATCAGGGCGGGCACTATAAGGGTGGAAGTCGTGGCGGTGAATAAGGACAGGGAAGAAGTTGAGGGGGCGGTTAAGGACTTCCTTGGGGCTTTTGGAATATCCTGCGATACCGTCCTGTCCTTTGTTGAGGATACCGGCAGGGAACCCGTCCCCAGGGTTGATCCCGGTACAGTGAACGCCTCCGCCGCTGTAAGGACGGAGCTGGAGTGGCTGAAGGAGGGCGACATCGTTAGGATAGATGAAAACGATATCGCCAGGATAGCCGTGCTTGCTCGGTGGGGATTCGCAGGCCACAACTCAAAGATAGGCTGGTACGAGACGAAGGACGGAACCCAGGCCTGGATACCGTATCACAGGAGCAGAAACCCGGAGCTGGTGAGGTGCTTCTCCAGGGTATCAGCGACCTACGATATCCCCAACGGAACCGCGTACTTTGGCCCGACGGCGACGGCTCCCCCATCTGCCTCCGAAACTGCCCAGGGAGAGTCGGGCGGTGTCTGCGGACCAGGTGCTGTGGTTCTGCTGACGTTGCTGGTTGCCCTCACAAGGAGGAGGTGAACTTTTAAACCTCCCCTCCAACTCCATTCCATGGACTGGAAGAAGAGCCTTCGGGAGGAGGGCTTCGTCGAGGTTGATGGCTTTCGAATAGAGCTCAGCCTGGACAACACATTCATGGACATTGACTACATTCCGAGGGTTCTGTTCTATGACCCGCCAACTGGTAGGTGGCACGTTCTCAGGAACCCGATTCCGAAGGGAAAAACGCTTGAGGAGAGCTGGGACCGGGCCGTGGAGGTTCTTGAAAGAATACTGGCCGGTGACGAGCGGCCCATCCTGGACGATGACGCTGTTGCGGAGAGGTTCGTCGAGTTTCTCAAACGACTTGAAGATTCTACACGATAATGTTGTTTCCCCATTTTGTGGCGAGATTTGCCAATAAATCAACGAAGATTCAATGAAACTCTGCAGATTTTCCGATAAGTTGCCCATTTTTGAGGAGAAAAAGTCTAAATACCTTCAGGAAAAGTAGTTATTGGTGATGATTATGGATGATCACATCGATGTTGCCAGGTATATCGACCATACGAACCTCAAACCCTATGCTACCGCTGATGACATCAGGAAGCTCTGCGATGAGGCCATAGAGTACAACTTCTACGCCGTCTGTGTGAACCCATACCGCGTCAAGCTCGCCAGGGACTACCTGAGGGAGAAAGGGGCGGACGTCAAGGTTGCCAGCGTCATCGGCTTCCCCCTTGGGGCGACGCCGACAGAGGTGAAGGTCTTCGAGGCGAAGAGGGCACTTGAGGACGGTGCCGACGAGCTGGACATGGTCATCAACATCGGCGCACTGAAGGATAAGGACTACGACTACGTCAGGAAAGACATAGCCGAGGTCGTTAAGGTGGCGCACGAGAAGGGCGCCAAGGTCAAGGTCATAATCGAGACCTGCTACCTCACCGAAGAGGAGAAGGTGAAGGCCTGCGAGCTGGCGAAGGAGGCCGGGGCGGACTTCGTGAAAACTTCAACCGGCTTTGGAACCGGCGGGGCAACTGTTGAGGACGTCAGGCTCATGAGAAATGTTGTCGGTCCAGAGATGGGCGTTAAAGCCGCCGGCGGAATCAGGACGTACGAGCAGGCGTTGGCGATGATAGAGGCCGGGGCGACGAGAATAGGAACCTCCAGCGGTGTGAAGATCGTGGAGGGGGCCAGGAATGCAGGGGATTAACGAAATTCGGGACATCCTCGGCAGGGCCATCGAGGAACTCCGGGAGGAAGGGCTTGAACCCGATATACTCCTCGTTGGACCGGGTTTCCTTGAGTACGCCGCGGGGATGCTCCGGGACTGCAGGCTGAAGATATACAAAATCGAAGAGCTTGGCTACGACGCCGTCGTTGCCGATTCAAAGTATCTGGGGCAGATGAAGAGGGCATCGCGGAGAATCTCCGTCGAACCCCTCCTGAAGGAGAGTGAAATGTGGGAAGAATTGAAGAGACTGGAGGTTTAGATTAAGTCCGCAACCTCCGGGTACCTCTTCTTTATTATCGTTGCCAGTCCGGTGCCCACGAGGATGCCCGTTACTGCCTGGAGTATGTTTCCGGGCACCTCGGTGAGCGCCGCCGGAACGCCGAACATGTAGGCTTCGAAGAGGAAGTAGCCCGAGACCATTATGATGCCGCCGACGATGCCCGCTATGACCATCGTCGAGACGTTGTCGCTCCTTCTGGCTATGTAGCCGATGGCGAGGCCTTCGAGGCCCTTAACGACCAGCGTTATGGGGGCCCATCCCGCGTAGCCACCCATGATGTCGCCGAGGGCCGAGCCAACACCGCCGGCGAAGACGCCCACGACCGGGCCGAAGACCATGGCCGAGAACATGACCATGGTGTCCCCGAAGTTTATGTATCCCCCTGTGGCGGGGGTTGGAACCTTCACAAGGTTCGTTGCTATCGCCACAACCGCCGCCAGGATGGCGGAGAGGGCTATTGTCGCCGGTGCCTGGTACTCCCTTCTCTTTGCCCAGACGTACGCGAGGAAAATGACCACAGCACCCCCGAGCACGTAGTGACCGTACGGTTCGAGCATCTCGGTCAGGTCCACCATGTTCACCACCGGAAGAATTTCAAGTTATAACTTTAAAAACTTGACTTTTCCTCTTTCCAAGTCCTGCCCTTCGGGGCGGGGAAGTCGGTTTGTTGAAGTCACAAGTGAGGAGGTGGATAAGAAAAGGGAGAAAATCACTGGAGAGCGGCCTTGAGGCTCTCCTCGAATATCTCCATGGCGACGTCGATTTCCTCCTTCTTGATGGTCAGCGGCGGTATAAAGCGTATGCTGTTGTCGCCGCAGCCGAGGAGTATGAGCCCGCGCTTGACGGCTTCCTTGACTATCCTGTCCCTCAGCTCGGGGTTCTTCTCCTTGGTGTCCTTGCTCTTGACGATCTCGACCGCCTGGGCGAGACCCAGACCGCGTGCATCGCCGATGACCTCGTACTTCTCCTCGAACTCCTTGAGGTACCTGTGGAGGTAGTCTCCAACTTCCTGGACGTGCGGGAGGAGCTCCTTGACTATCTCGACGACCTCTATACCGGCCGCTATGGCAACCGGGTTGCCGCCGAAGGTCGAGGCGTGCCTGCCCGGCTTGTCGAACGCTATATCTGCCCTGTGGACGACACCGGCGAGCGGGATTCCGCCGCCTATGGCCTTACCGAACTGGATGGTGTCGGGTGCAACGTCGAAGTGCTCGATGGCCCAGAACTTTCCGGTTCTTCCGACGCCCATCTGAACCTCGTCGTCGGCGAGGAGGATTCCATAGTTGTCCGCTAACTTCTTCAGCTCCTTGAAGAAGTTCTTCGGCGGGACGACGTAGCCGCCCTCACCCTGTATCGGCTCGAAGACTATGGCTCCAACCTCGTGGGGCGGGACGTGGCGGAATACATACTCCTCGATGAACTCTATGACCCTGTTAACGAGCTCGTCCGGCTCGGCGTAGCCGTCTATGTGCCAGGGGTTCCTGTAGGGGTTCGGATAGGGTATGTGTTCAACTCCCGGCATGGTCGGGAAGAACCTGTCCTGCTGGACCCACTTGCTGGCGGTGAGCGAGAGAACGGCCTGGCTCCTTCCGTGGAAGGCGTGGTAGAAGGCTATGAACCTCTTCCTGCCGGTGCCGTACTTGACGAGCTTCATCATGGCCTCGTTTGCCTCGGCACCGCTGTTCTGGTAGACGACCTTCTTCGGGAAGTCTCCGGGAGCGAGCTCGGCTAACTTCTGGGCAAGAACGACCGCGTTCTCGTAGAAGAAGTCGTTGAGTGCGAAGTGGGTGAACTTCTCGCTCTGCCTCTTTATGGCCTCCACAACCCTCGGGTGGACATGCCCAACGTTCAGAACACCAACGCCGCTCCCGAAGTCGTAGAAGGTGTTTCCGTCAACGTCGTAGACGAGGATTCCATCCCCGTGGTCGATGACTATCGGGAGGGTCTCGGGATCCTGGGTGGTAACGGCTAAAGCCTCGAAGTTCTTCTCAATAACCTCCTTGGCCTTGGGTCCGGGGAGTTCTTTAACGTTCGGTCTAACCACCATGTGCATCACCGATGGGGGATGGGGCTTATCCTATATAACCCTATGTTCATCAATGAACATCTTTGACCGAAGAATTTTCGGGAGAATGCGTGAATGCCTCGATTCTCAAAACAGCAGTCCCGAAAACACCGAGAAAAAAGAACGAGGGGCAGTGGGAATCACTCGATTACCTTCGAGTTCCATTCCTCAAGGAGCTCCTTGGCGGAGTTTGCAGCGATGGCTCCCTGGCCTACAGCTACCGCTATCTGCTTGAAGACGTTGGTTATATCCCCTGCCGCAAAGATGCCCTTGACCTTGGTGCGCATCTGCATGTCCACCGGTATGTACCCGTACTCGTCGGTTATGCCGAGGTGCTTGACGAAATCCGTTTTAGGCTCGTAGCCGATGAATATGAAGACCCCATCGACCTTCATCTCGGTCTCTTCTCCGGTTACGCGGTTCTTCAGCTTGACCGCCTCGACCTTGCCGTTTCCTTTGATCTCTGTGACGACGGTGTTGAGTATCGCCGGAATGCCGCTCTCCTTAAAGCGATCCTGCAGTATCTTGTCGGCCCTGAACTTGTCGCGCCTGTGGACGAGCGTGACGTCAACGCCGATGCTCTTCAGATAGAGCGCCTCCTGCAGGGCGGTGTTTCCGCCACCGACGACAATGACCTTCTTGCCCTTGAAGAGCGGGCCGTCGCAGGTGGCGCAGTAGGAAACGCCCCTTCCTGTGAATTCCTCCTCGCCTGGGACGTGGAGCTTCCTGGGTGCTGCTCCAACGGCTATTATTATCGTCTTCGCCTTGTACTCCTTGCCGTTCTTCGTCTTCACCGCGAACTTACACGGCCCCTCGTAGTAGGCGCACTCGGTCGGGTCTATTCTCTCAACCTCGTCGAAGATGACATCAACTCCGAGGTTCTTAACCTGCTCGTGCATCCTGCTGGTCAGCTCTGAGCCGCTTATTCCCTCGGGAAAGCCGGGGTAGTTCTCTATCAGGTCCGTCAGGGCCATGTTTCCTCCGAGGTCCTTGCTGATGATGATGGTATCGAGGCCGAAGCGCGCCGCGTATATGGCGGCGGTAAAGCCGGCTGGACCAGCGCCGATGATGAGCACATCCCATGTCTTGTTCTCGTACTCCCCTCCACGTGAGAATCCTCCAAGGCTGAACATCTCTCCCACCTCCGGGCTTTCCTAACGTGGACTATTTAAAAGCATTATTGCCCGGGAATGTGTATTCGGCTCACAACCCTGGTCCGGGTTTCTAGAGCAGCGAGACCTCCCGGTCGAGTATCAGGTGGAGCGTGTAGCCGCTGAATGCCGCGAAACCCGCGAAGAGTGCCTCGCCCCTGCCCAGTCCGAGGCCGAACTCGACGAGTGCGTAGCCCAGCAGGCCGTAAACCGCCGCGAAGAGCAGGGAGTGGACTATTCCCCGGTGCTTCGGCATAACCCATGTGAACGCGAACCAGGCCATTAAAGCCGCCAGCGCCCCAAACCCCCAGGCCGCGGTGACGTTGAGCCAGGGTTCGCCGATGTTTATGGAACCAAAGCTCTGTATGAAAACCGCGCTTCCGACCGCGACGCTCACTATCGGCTTCGTCCCCCGGTGTATCAGCGCGTTGGGATGGTCCATGTCCGGTAAATCGCTGCCAAGGACGTAGAGGGCGTAGCCTATGACCATTGCCGTCGTGCTGAGGACGAAGGGTACGCCAGCGTGGTCCCGGAGCATGAAGGCGATAAAGATGGCGAGCGGATAGGTAACTATGCCGCTCAGGAGATGGACGTCGTAGTTGGGCATGGGCTATCACTCTTCGCCTTTCTCGGCCCCTTCCTCTTCAAGGAACTTCCTCACGTACTCCGGAACCTTGTAGTTGCCCTTGGGGTCGCCCACCAGGAAGCCAAGCCTTATGAGCTCGTTGAGCTGGTCATAGACCTGTATCCCCGGTCTCTTGACGACCTTCGCGACCTGGATGTAGCTCACCGGCCCGCCGTTGAACTCGAAGACTATCGCCTCCACAAGGTCCTTATACTCCTTCGGAATCCTCGTGAGATACTCCTCAAGGCTCTTCGGCTCCTCGAGTATGGTGGTAACGACGTAGTCGTCTATCGGGTCAAACTTGTGCTTCGCCGCCTCGCTCAGAACGTAGTGGAGCAGCCTCAAAATCTGTCTGGGGTTGCCCTTCCCAAGCTCGTGGATTAGTTTCACCGCCTCCTCTGTGAAGGGGTAGAGCGGATTGTCCGTGTCCTTTATCCTTACCCTGTTGAGCCTCTTCTTCACCAGCTCGTAGGCCTCGTCTATGCTCATCGGTCTGAGCTTGAACTCGTAGTGGAGGCGCATGAAGAAGGCCGGGAATATCTTGGTGTACTCCTCGTAGGCCTCCGGAACGCAGGCGAAGGCGACCACACAGCCCTGCGGCATGTTGCTTATGAAGTGCCTGAGCATCTCAAAGAACTGTATCTTCTCCCTCTCGCTCGCGGTTTGCATGTTCTCAAGCTCGTCGAGGAGGAGGGCGCAGTAGGGGTATTTTCCCATCTGCTCTGTCAGAAGCTCGGCTATGTCCCTGCTCTTGTACTCGTCCCTGCTACTCAGCATCTTCTCCAGCCTGTCTATGAACCCGAGCTTCCTTGAGAGGTTTTCGAGGAATATGTTTGTCCTGCTCTTCGGCGGCTTGAGGGCGTAGAATATGTCCCTTGTGAGCTTGAGGATGTCGTTGGTGTCCACCTTGACGTATATCGCCTTCCCCCGGTTCTCCTCTATGGCCTTGGCTATTGTCTTGAGCCTCTGGGTCTTGCCCATTCCGAGGGGGCCGACGATGCTCATGGCTATCGAGCTCTTGTTTCCTATGACCTCGGAGATTATCATCTGAAGGCGCATGTCTATCTCCTGATAGACGTGTATGCTCTCGACGTCGGCTATTCCCTCACTCGCGAGCTGCTCAAAGGGGTTCCGAGAAAGACCGTAAACTTCGTATGACTGGTAGGGATAAAGCTTAAGGCCACCGGCTTCCATTTTAACTCACCGCATAGTTTAGGAACGCGAAATATAAAAACTTGTCCATCGGTGAGCGGAGATGACGATTCTTCTCGTTACGGCACCGCAGGGACGCGAGGGGGATGCCATACTGGAACTGGAATGGGCGCTGGAAAAGGTTCGGGTGAGGGGAACCGACTGGAAAGGCGTTCTCCTGGCCGAAACGCCCCTGCCGAAGAGGGAAGCCCTGGAACGGTTGAGGAACTTCGAAACTCAGGCGATACAGAGGGTAGTTCCCCTGGACTTAATCGTGCCAGCGAGGAGGGAGGAGATAGAGAAGGCCGTCCTTGAGTTGGCGGGGAGAATAGAGGGTACCTTCGCGGTGCGCGCCAGGGTTCGGGGAAACAGGAGGCTCTCAGGGAGGGAGCTTGAAATCGGCCTCGGTTCGCTCGTGGTCGGGCGTTTCGGTCTAAAAGTCAACCTTGGCGATCCGGACTACACGCTTGTGGTTGAGGTTCTTGGAAAGAAGGCGGGAATCGGGCTGGTTGGGAGGGGTGAGCTCCTCCGCTTTGATGTGGTCGGGTGAAGCCTAAAATAGGATGAAGCCGAATTCATAAACATGAACATCAAGCGAGTTTCGTATCTGGTTATCGCCCTGGTCGTGGTTTCCTCCGTCCTCCTTTTCGTTAAGCCCTACGTTATCTGGCGTGAAGGGGGTGAGAGAATCTCAGGCGAGGTTGTAGTTCTTCCCGAACCGAGACTGGCCGGAGAGATGAGCGTTGAGGAAGCGATAGCAAGGCGGAGGAGCATTCGCTCGTACAGGAACGAGCCTTTGACTCTTGAGCAGCTCTCCCAGCTCCTGTGGGCGGCGCAGGGGATAACCGACCCCAGGAAGTACCGCTCGGCCCCGAGTGCGGGAGCAACCTATCCCTTTGAGGTTTACGTCGTGGTCGGGAACGTCGAGGCCCTTGAGCCTGGAATCTATCGCTACGACCCCTTCAACCACACCCTGACCCTGGTGAAGAGGGGTGACTGGAGGAAGGCCCTCCAGAAGGCAGCACTGGACCAGTCGTGGGTCGGGAGGGCGGCGGTGGACATCGTCTTGGTGGCATTCTATCGGAGGACAACCTCATACTACGGCGAGCGGGGAGTTAGATACGTCCACATGGAGGCCGGGCACATAGGTCAGAACATCTACCTGCAGGCGACCGCCCTGAAACTGGGAACCGTCGCGGTGGGGGCCTTCTACGACGACCAGGTTGCCGAGATAATAGGAACCGAAGGTGTCCCGCTGTACATATTTCCGGTGGGTGTTCCCGGTGGTTAGCCTGGACCACTACACGCTTGGTTACGCCTCCTTTGCCCTTATGAGCCTGGCCATGCTCAGCGGGGCAATGATATTCCTTTCAAAGCGCAGGGACGTGTGGATAAAGGTTCACATAGTCATCAGTGTGATGGCTTACCTCGTCATGTTCCTCGCAATATGGCTCGTTAGATGAACCTAAAGCTTATTAGCCCCGGCGGCCATTTCTACGGGGGGATTGGAATGTACGACGTTCATGAGGTCGTTGAGGCCCTTTCGAAGCTGAGCTACCGGGACGTCCTGGCGTACTGGATAGAGGGGGAAAGGGAGGAGGCGAAATTCTACCGCGAACTCGCGAGACGTGCCCGCGACCTGGGTCTTGGCGAGGAACTGGTGAAAACCTTTGAAAAGCTGGCGCAGGATTCGCTGAACCACGCCACCGAGCTTGAGGTTGAGTTCAGGAAGACCTACGGCGACGTTCCGAGGAGCAGCCTTCCCCCACTTGAGGTGCTCCCGGTTCTCGATGAGTTCGAGAGGGCCGACCAGCTGGAGGAGATCTTGAAGGCGGCGATGGAGAGCGAGATGATAGCCCACGAATCCTACAGGCTGCTCGCGGAGAAGGTTGACGACGAGAGGCTGAAGGTGCTCTACTCCAAACTGGCCGAGGTTGAGCGCGGACACTACGAGTTGCTCCGGAGAAGGTACGAGGAGTTGGTAAAGGGACGGGGATAAAACTTCGAAATCCGATTCAAAAACGCCCATTCCTTTGATAAATCCTTTGTCAGCTGCCCTTTTCTTCCAGACGACTTTTATAGACGGTTGTGCCAAAGCCCGTATAAAACCTGTCGGGTATGTTATACCGGGTGAGCGGGATGGTCGATCTTGAAGGCCTGTCTTTCCTTGAGGAACTTCCGCTGAGGGAGCTTCTCGCCCATTGGATATTCCTGGAGGGTGACAAGGCCCTGCTCTACGAGAAGCTGGCCGAGAAGGCGAGGGGCATGGAAGTCGAGGGGGCCGTAGGAGACATGTTCAAACTCCTCGGCCAGGAGGCAAGGAGACACGAGAAGAAGCTGAGAACCCTCTACACACGGAAGTTCGGGGCGGAAATTCCAGAAGTCCACGGCCCATCGCTGGAGGAGCTCTCGGATATAAGGGAGCTTGAGAGTGAGAACGACGTTTTTGCCGTTCTTAAATGTGCCCTTGAGCTGGAGGAAGTCGCCGAGAGGGTTTACTCGATTCTGGCCGAGAAGGCCGACGACGAGACCCTGCGGGCCATCTTCTCCTACCTGGCCTCGACGGAGAGGCTTCACGAAAGGGCGGTTGAATCCCTCCTCAGAGACTACGATTACAGAAATGGGATGGGAAAAGAGAGGATGGAGGCTTAGCTCACTGGCCCGCTGACTCCACTGCCTCCTTCACTTCTTCTTTGGGCGGCTCCCTCGCCTCTGGGGGTTCCTCTATGAGGTTGTCGCTGTACTTGTCGTAGTCCGCTATCAGGAACTCTTCGCTCATTCTCAGTGCCTTGACGGCCTTTTCCTCTCCCGGGAACTTCTTTCCAGGGCAGACATCAACGCAGAGGGCACAGAACATGCAGCGCGAGACGTAGTGTCTTATCTTTTTCAGCTCCGGAATCCACTCCATGGCGTCAGCTGGACAGACCATTATGCACAGCCTGCAGCCTATGCACCTCTCCGGGTCGTAGACGAGCTTTCCCCTGAACCCCTCCGGGACGGGAACCGGCGGGTTTATCTGGGCCTCGCCCTTCTGAACCTTCTCTATTAGGGCTGTGACGTTTGCAGGGGCGTGCTTGACTGGGAAGGGATTTGTGGCGGGCTTTTTGACGAGCTGCTTGAGCAGGACGAACATCATCTTGTTAACCATGCTTCACACCCCCAGCCATACCAGCGCGAGCCCGACGAGGGCGATTATGTTGACGTAGACCCAGAACACCTTGGATGCCTGCTCTATCCTGAACCTTGCGAAGGACGTCCTGACGAGGGTTATCGCCAGCAGGTATATCACCAGCACCTTGAAGAGGAACCACAGGGCCTCGACGACGTAGTAGGATGTTCCCGTCAGGTTCAGGTTCAGTATGCCCGTCAGCGTGAACGGGAAGAACAGCACCACCTCCAGTGCCGCCATGGCGAAGCCCCTGACCGCGTCCGAAAGGTAGAACAACGCGAGGTTCCTTCCGCTGTACTCGGCGAGCATTCCCTCACATATCTCCGTCTCTGCCTCGGCTATGTCGAAGGGCAGCTTTGCCAGCTCGGCCGGGGTAACGACGAGCAGGGCAACGAAGAGTAGCAGTATTCCCATGGCTGCGAGCGGGCCCGCGACGCTCCACACGGGTGTGCTGGCTATTGTCGTGAGTGAGAAGCTCTTGTATAGGACGGCGAAGCCGACTATAACCGTCGCCAGCGGCATCTCGTAGCTCATCATGAGTACCATTTCCCTCTGCGCGCCCACCGAGGAGAAGGGGCTTCCGGAGGCGAAGCCGCCGATGGCCATTGCCAGCGACTGGAGGGTCAGCAGGTAGAGGATGACTATTAAGTCGCCGTAGCCTTCGAGGGGCGCCTTGAGCACTCCAAAGGGTATGTACAGCAGGAGCGTCATCGAGGCCGCGAAGGAAACTATCGGCATGGCGTTGAATATCCACGCCACCGCGTTCTCAGGAACGACCGTCTCCTTGAGGAGCAGCTTCCCTACGTCCCAGAAGGGCTGCCTTATCGGCGGGCCTATTCTGGAAGTCAGCCTCGCCGAGAAGCGCCTGTCTATACCCTTGTAGACCAGCCCGAGGAAGACCCCCAGCACCGGGAAGGTGAACGCGTAGATTAGGGTCTCGGGGGTCATTCTCTCACCCCCAGCTCTTCCCTGAGCTTCCGTGTTTTTTCAACCGCCTTCAGGTGCAGAGTAGCGGGGTCGATTAACCTGCCGTTCTCGTCCCTCACAACTGCGACCCTGTCGTTGCAGCACATGCACGGGTCTATGTACGCGACGACTATCGGGATGTCCGCCACCTCCGCACCCAGGAGGAGTGGACCCCACGTGTTGATGTTGTTGTAGCTCGGCGCTATGACCTTCCAGACGAGAGGACCGTCGCGCTTGTTGCCGTACTTGAAGTAGTGGATGACCTCACCGCGCGGAGCCTCGTGCATGCCGATTCCTTCACCTTCGCTCCTCCTGATTTTGGCCAGGAGCGCCACGTAGTTGGGGATGGCCATTATCTTGCCCTCTGGCATGTTGTCGAGGCAGAACTCGATTATGTCGAGGCTCTGCTCTATCTCGTATATCCTGACCAGGGTGATGTCGTACGCGTCCCCCCTAGCCTCGCCGACTATGTCCTGGGGAACCACTGCTCTAACCCCGATGTCCGCGTAGGCGTCGTAGGGGTTGTCCTGCCTGACGTCCATCCTCAGTCCTGCCGCCCTGGCGACGGGTCCGACGGCGTTGAGCTTCTTCGCCATATCCTTCGAGAGCTGGGCCACTCCCCTTGTCCTTGCCTTGTACACGGGATCCGAAAGGAAGACGTCCTTCATCTCCTCCGTGAATATCCTGTAGTAGTTTATCATGTCCCTCACGGCTTTTGCCTGGCTTTCCGTTATGTCCCTCCTGACACCGCCTATCATGAACACGGAGTAGTTTATCCTGTTCCCCGTGAGGAGTTCCAGGATGTCAAGGACCTTCTCCCTGCCCTTCCACGTCCAGAACAGGAGGGAGTCAAAGCCCATCTCGTGCGCAACGACACCGAGCCAGAGTATGTGGCTGTGAATTCTCTCCAGCTCGGCTATTATCGTCCTTATGTACTGGGCCCTCGGCGGGGCCTCTATTCCCAGGGCCTTTTCGCTTCCTATGACGAAGGAGTAGGGGTGCGATATCGAGCAGATTCCGCATATCCTCTCCGAGAGGTAGAGGGTCTGTATGGCGTTCCTCTTCATGCCCATGTACTCGATTCCCCTGTGGGCGAAGCCCCTCTTGACGTCCACCTCGACTATCCTCTCCCCCTCGACCTTGGCCTCGACCCTTATCGGCTCCTTCAGGGCGGGATGAATCGGGCCGACCGGGACGTAGTACTGGGTCTTCGCCATCACTCACCCCTCCTTATCTCGTTCACGCTCTTGTGGGTGTGCTTCACCATGTCCTCCACACCGTACTCGTCCTTCCTCCAGGGGTACTTGCCCTCCGGCCAGTCGTCGGGGAGGAAGAGATGCCTCTTGTTCTTCAGCCCCTCGAACTCAACGCCGAGCATCTCCCTGATTTCCCTCTCGTTGGTCTCCGCCCCGGGCATCAGGTCGGTTATCGTGGGCAGGACGAGGTTATCCTTCGGAAGGTTGAAGCGCATGGTGACGCTGAGCTCTCCCCAGGGGGCGGCCCAGAACAGGCCGAAGGAGTAAACCATCCTCAGGGAGTCGCCTCCATCGTCCTCCCCGGTTATGAAGTGCAGGTGCGGGTAGTCGAGTTCGAACATGACCTCGACGGCTCTTCTGAAGGCCTTCGGGTCTATCTCTATCCATAGCTCCTGATAAGTCCTCTTCCTCCTGACGCCCATCGTGTACTCCATTACCTCGTGAGACAGCAGGGCCTCACCGAGTGCATCCTGGAGCCTCTTGAGGACCTCTTCCGCGCTCATTGATTCCCTCATTCTTTCTTCCCCTCCAGCTCCTTTTCCAGCTTCTCCAGTTTGAGCCAGGCCTTCACAACGCCGTCTATTATCGCCTCGGGCCTCGGGGGGCAGCCGGGAACGTAGACGTCCACCGGGATTATCTCGTCTATCGGGCCGGCTATGTTGTAGGAGTCGTAGAACACTCCCCCTGTGGTTCCGCAGTTGCCTACCACAACGACAGCCTTCGGGTCGGGCATCTGCTCGTATATGCGCCTCAGCTTATCGGCGAAGTCCCTTGGAATCGCCCCCGTCACGAGGAGAACATCCGCGTGCCTCGGGCTTCCGACGAGTTTGATTCCAAAGCGCTCCACGTCGTAGCGAGGCGTCAGCGCGGCTATAATCTCGATATCGCAGGCGTTACAGCTCCCTCCGGAGGCATGGAAAACCCAGAGGGAGCGCTTAAAGTTGGTCAGCTTCCCCATTCACACACCCCCCACGAGGATGAACAGGATTATGGCGCCGAGTCCCAGATACCAGAGGATGTAGTCCCTGATGTCCCCCATGTGCATTCTCATGAGCACGTTGTAGTAGCCCTTCAGCGCCTCTATGAAGCCCCAGTAAATGTCTCCTGCCCTTACGCGGATTTCCTCCACGTCCTCGACCTCGTTGCCGCTCAGGTAGGGCTTTACCTGGTCTGTGTTCGGCTTGTAGCTCCTGTTTCCGCGCGAGTAGATGATGTAGCCTATGACCGCGAAGACGATGAGGAGGGCCAGCCAGACTATCGGGTTCCAGAATCCCGACGGGGAGTTCAGCGTAAGGCTCTCAAGCCAGCTCATAGTATACCACCCCACGTCTGGTAGTTGCTCAGCTTCAGCAGCGCGTCAACGGCCGGATAGACGAGCTTGTCCAGCACAACGTTCGGGAACAGACCGAACAGCAGGCACAGTGCCGCTAAGATTAGCATTGCCACAACCATGCTCCTTGGAACCTCCTTCACATTCTCGTACTTCTTCACCGGCGGTCCGAGGAAGGCTGAGGCAAAGACCTTGACGAAGGAAGCCAGCGTCAGTACACTGGTGACCATTGCGAATATCGCGAATATCGGGCTCAGCTGGTACGATGTTTCGTAGATGAGGAACTTGCTCGCGAAGCCGTTGAAGGGCGGGATTCCGGATATTGCCGCGGCGCCGACTATGAATGCCACCGTCGTGTAGGGCATCCTTCTGGCGAGACCGCCCATCTCGTTGAGGTTCCTCGTCCCGGTGACGTAGAACAGCGCTCCTGCCGTCATCAAGAGGAGGCTCTTGTAGATGATGTGGTTGATGATGTGGAATATTCCTCCCGCCATCGCGTCCCTTCCGAAGGCTGCGAGCTTTGCCGGGTCGTTGAGAACCGCCAGGCCAACGCCGACGCCGAGGAGCATGTAGCCGGTCTGGGAAATAGCGTGGTAGCTCATCAGCCTCTTGACGTCCTTCTGGACGAGGGCCATTGTAACGCCTATGAACATTGTGAGCACTCCGAGGACGCACATTATCCAGCCGACGCTGCTCATTCCCGAGCTGACCTTGCCAAAGAGGCTGAAACTCACCCTGAAGAGGGCGTAGAGGCTCGCGTAGGTCGCCACGAGGAGGGTGGGGTTGATTCCTGACGGGACCTCGGTGTATGCATCAGGAACCCAGTGGTGGGTTGGCACCGAGCCGCACTTCATCGCGAAGGACGTGAAGAGTATTCCCAGGGCGATTATGTCAACTGTGTTGAACCCTATCTGGGTGCTCAGGTAGGCTATGTTGAGGTTCCCGTACTCGCCGTAGAGCAGGCCTATTGAGAACAGCACCATCAGCGATGCCACCGCGCTGACTATGAGGTACTTGATTCCTGCCTCGCTTGCCTCGCCGCGGTAGTTCCTGAAGCCAACCAGCGCTGAACCGGCTATTCCGGCTATCTCCAGGAACACGAAGAGGTTGAACAGGTCTCCGGTGAGTACCATACCGAGGATTCCAACCTCAAGGAGGAGGAGCAGCGCGTAGTACTTCTCAAGGCCGGTTTCGTTCCTCACGTGGCTGTATGAATACATCGCTCCGATGAAGCTCATGAGCGCTGCCGAGAGCGCCATGAAGGCCCCTATCGCGTCGACCTCGAATATTATCCTTATCGGGACCCTGTACCCTGAGGGCAGGACGAGGTGCGGGTTGTCGGCTCCGAAGACGTACACCATCATCCCCTGGATGAGCACCTGCCTGACCAGGAGGAGTGCCATGCCCAGCGTCACGCCGGTGATTATCATCGCCCAGACTGCCGGGGCACTGCCCTTCTTCTTCAGCAGGGGAGCCACGAACGCCCCGAAGAGGGGCACGGCTATCATGAGAGCGGGTAGGTGCTCGATCATCCTTTCAGCCTCCTGACCTTTGTAACGTCAAGGGTTCCGTAGTGCTCGTAGATGTTGACGGCGAAGGCGAGCATGAGCGCCGAAACTGCAACGCCTATGACGATGCTCGTCAGGGTAAGCGCCTGGGGCGTCGGCAGAACCATGTTGTTGGTGGCATTCTGAGGCGCCATGGTGTATATCGGGGCATAGGCACCTTTAACGTAGCCGAGTGCTATTAGGAACAGGTTGACGGCCCCTTCAAGGATCTCAATTCCGATGACGATCTTGATGAGGTTCCTCTTGAATCCTATCGTGTAGAACCCCACCGCCAGCAGGAGCGCCACGACTATGAACGGGAGGTTGACCAGAATCACGTTATTCATCCTTCCTCACCCCCAGGAGGAGGTAGAACACCAGGATTATGCTGGTTAATCCGGCCAGAACCTTCGTTCCGACGAATATGTTCATGTAGGGCAGCGTTCCGCCGGTGTTAAGGTAGCCTGGGTTTATTCCGAGCGGCGTCGGCTCTCCGAAGAGCGGGAACCCGCTGTTGGCTATGACGTTTTTGAAGAACGTGTATCCCATGAAGCCGAGGGCTGCCACCCCAAGAAAGCCGAGGGCTCCGATGCTCTCGAAGGCGCTCAGGGGTACCTTCTTGAACCTCTCTTTGATCACCCTGTCCTCGCACGCGACTATGAGAAGCGCCAGGCCGCTGGCAAAGACGGCCCCTCCCTGGAAGCCGCCTCCGGGCGTGAGATGCCCGTGGAGGATTATGTAGGCTCCAAACGTCAGTATGAGCGCCGTCAGGTACCTCGTTGTCGTCTTAATTATTACCGTGGTCATGCCTTCACCTCCCTCCTTCTGAGGGCCATAAGCACGCCAGCCACCGCGGTGAACAGTACCGTGGCCTCACCGAGGGTATCGAAACCCCTGTAGTCGAAGACTATGCTGGTGACGACGTTGTTGGAGGAGGCCTCCGCCTGCGCGTGTTCTATGAAGTACGAGTCCATCTCCGTGTGAACCGGCTCGCCGAAGGGCCTGAGGCTCGCCACAGCCACGAGGAGGAACAGCGTGAAGCCTATGAACGCGAAGAGACCGAGGGCCTTTCTCATTCTATCACCTCCTCGTCGGTGGTCTTCTTGATGGCCAGCAGGTACATCGCCGTCGTGAGGCACGCCCCAACTCCCGCCTCCGCTATCGCGACGTCGGGTGCCTGCAGTATGTAGAACTCCAGCGACAGTATCAGGCTGAACACTGCCATCGCGATGACCGCTGAGACCAGGTTCTTGAACCTCACCGCCGCTATTGCCGCTATCAGGAGTCCCAGCCCCGCCATGACCTGAAGTGCCCAGAATAGCTCCTCGAAATTCATAGGCGACCCTCCAGCTCGTCTATAACCGCCCCGTAGGGCAGTATTCCCGATTTCCTGGCGGCCCTTCCAAGGGCGTGAGCTCCAACGGGGTTGGTCAGCACCAGGAATATCACAACCAGCGCCGAGTGGATTCCTATGGTTATCCATGAGGGGTCCCTCTCGATCCAGAAGTAGCTGTATATCGCGTAGGTAACAGTGGCCAGCACTATGAATATCGTCCCAAAGGTTGTGCACTTGGTTGCCGCGTGTATTCTCGTGTAGACGTCTGGGAAGCGAAGGATCCCCACGCTGGCCAGCAGGTTGAAGATGACGCCTATCGCCAGGAATATTCCGATGAGCCACCCTATCATGGTCCCTCCCCCTCGCACTCACAGGCGATGCCAACCCTCTTCTTGACCAGGTAGCGGGCTATGTAGAGGGTCGCGATGTAGCTGAGAACCGCGTAGACAAGTGCGACGTCTATGAAAACCGCCTGTCTGGTTATGACGCCGTAGACAACCATTGCTCCCGCCGTGGTGGTGGTCATGGAATCCAGGGCTACGGCCCTGTCCGGTATCGTTGGTCCGGCAAGGAGCCTTATCAGCGTCAGAGTCGCCGAAAACAGCAGCAGTATCAGGGCCCACATGAACATTCCATCTATCGTCATTCCGCAATCCTCCTTGCCCATTTTGGAAGGTACCCGCACAGCTCCTCCGGTGTGGGCTTCTCCTTTCCGGGCGGCACGTTTATCCAGTGGACGTAGAAGTTGCCCTCTTCGTCTATCTCCAGGGTGAAGGTTCCCGGTGTGAGGGTTATTGAGTTGGCCAGAATGGTTCTGCTCTCGTCCCTCGTTAGGTCGGGGGATATCTTGACTATCCCTGGTCTTATCTTGCCGGTTATGACTCGGTAAGCGACGTCAAGGTTCGCCTTGGCCATGGCAAAGAAGAACGGCCCTATGGCGTATATTATGAACAGCAGCCACCTCTTCGGGTTGAAGAAGTAGCCCAGCTTTTCGTCCATTATGTCCTTTGTGGCGTAGCCTATGATGGCCGCTATTACAATCCCTGCAACCAGCTCCCCTGGACTCCAGGCGATGATGTCCCCGGAGCCCGCGGTGAGGAGCAGATACACGATAAGGGACCACAGGAACGTTGCGGCAAACCCCATTTTCCCACCTCAACTTTAGGTTTTAAACCCTTATCGGGCGTATTTTCCCGAAATCTCAATTGAGCATTGGCTAAATCGTTATAAATGGATTTCTAAAACAAATGGTTAACAACCTGAAATTTGACAAACAGAAACGGCACAATGCTTTACATAAGTACAAAAAACGGCTCTTCGTAGTATGTTCTTGGATACTAATGTTCAGAAAAGAACATCGGAAAGACGGGAGAAAATACAAAAAGCAATTTGGACTACTTGGAACTTCCTTCCTTTGATGCCCCCTTGGCCCTCTTTTGCTCCTCCAGTTTCTTTTTGAGCTCCTCTATCTCATCCTCCTTGAACCAGCGCAGGTTGTCGTCGTACTTGTCGTCCGTCGCCAGCAGGAACTCGTCGCTCATCTCCAGGGCCTTGACCGGGCAGACGTCCACGCACTGCTGGCAGAAGACGCACCTTCCGAGCCAGAAGGTTACCTTCCTGACCTCAGGGACGTACTCTATGACCCCAGCAGGGCATACCATGACGCAGAGCCTGCAGCCGACGCACTTGTCGGGATAGTAGACGAGCTTGCCCCTGAAGCCCTCCGGAACCGGAACCGGCTCGCTGGCTGGAAACGGGTTGGTTGCTGGCTTCCTGAACAGGTTGCTCAGCACCGTCGATAGCGTCGGTGGAACCTTCATGCTATCACCCCCAGCGTGTCTATAGCCAGTAGCAGTGCTCCCACTATCGCCGCCGGAAGCATCCTGGTCCAGAAAAGACCCACAGCCTGGTTTATCCTGAGCCTTCCAGTCACGGCCCTGAAGACGCTCATGCTGACGAAGAGCACGGCAAAGACCTTGAGGGTGTGGAAGAGCAGGTCTACGACTACCGCCGTGGCCCCGCTCAGTCCGAGGTAGCTTGAAATGCCCCACGGGAAGAATATCGCCACGACGAGGCTCGCGCTCACGAAGGCCTTTATCGCGTTGGCCAGCTCGAAGAGGGCTAAATGCCTTCCGCTGTATTCCGCCATCGTTCCCTCGGCGAGCTCGGTCTCGGCCTCCGGTATGTCGAAGTAGCCGACCTCAATCTCGCTGGCCAGCCAGGTCATGAAGACGAAGAGCAGTATGAGTGTCCCTATGAGGCTCAGCGGCGTTCCGAGCTCCCAGACGTTGTGCTCGTAGAAGGTGCCCATGCTGAAGGGCTTTGTAACGCCGAGGTCGCTGAGGCGCCAGAGTATCGTGAAGAGGGCCAGCATCATCGGCCCCTCCCTGGAGACGAGGATTATCATCTCCCTCTGGGCGCCTATCTGGGCGTAGGGGGAGCCCGAGCTAACCGCACCGAGTACCCTGAGGAAGCCTATGAGGGTCAGCAGGTAGATGAAGAGTATCACGTCGCCCTTGGTTCCGAAGAGCGGCTCGAAGCCCAGGGGGGTATACGCCAGAAGGGTGATGGAAGTCGCTAGCGCCAGCACGGGGGCCAGTTCGAAGAACCTGTTGGCGTCCCTTGGGATTATGGACTCCTTGCTGACGAGCTTGAGGAAGTCGTAGAAGGGCTGGAACAGCGGCGGGCCCATTCTGCGCTGCATCCTTGCAACGAGCTTCCTGTCTATTCCTCCCCAGAGCAGTGAGGCGAAGGATACGTAAGCGTAAATTCCCAGGAATCCGAGAGTAGCGTATAGGACGTTCATAGGACACCACCCCTCGGGCAGCCTACCCCAACAACTTCCGGCTTCGCCCTAACGTTCGGGTTCAGCTCCCTGGTTTTCTCTATCGAGAGTCTGAGGAGGTCCCTCTCAGTCAGGACAGTTCTCTTTCCGGTCTCTGCATCGATAACCGCTACCCTGTCGGTACAGCTCAGGCACGGGTCGATGGATGCTATCGCGACCGGAACATCCGCCACCTGCTCGCCCACCAGTGCCCTGGCTATCGCGAACAGGTTCGGGAAGGTCGGCTCGCGCATCTTCCACTTCGCCGGGACGTCCTTGCCCTTCTGGGCCATGACGTAGTGGATTAGTTCACCGCGCGGGGCCTCGTACCTGCCTATCCCCTCCCCCTCGGCTTTCTTGAGCTGGAACAGGAGGGTGTTGTCCTTTGGAACCGCCTTTATCTTGCCCTCCGGCATCTGGTCTATGGCCCTCTCTATGAGCTCCATGCTCTGCCAGAGCTCGCCAACCCTGACCACCATCCTGTCGAAGACGTCGCCCTTGACAACGCCTGTGAACTCCTTGGGAGTTATCGGCTTCACACCGAGGTCTGGATAGACACTCAGCTTTTCGTTGTAGCGGACGTCCTTCTTTACACCGCTTCCCCTCGCGGTCGGCCCCTGAGCGCTGTACTCTATGGCTATCCTCTTTGGAATGACTCCGGCGTCCCTCAGGCGGGCCTCTACCGTGGGGTCGTAGAGGAATATCTCCTCTATCTTCGGCATGACCTCGTTGCGGTAGTACTCTATCATGTCGAGTATGGCCCTGACGTGCTTCTCTTCAAGGTCTCTCCTGACTCCTCCTATGGTGTTGATGGAGTAGTTGACCCTGTTGCCCCCAATCGCCTCCAAGATGTCCATTACGCGCTCTCTCGCGAGCCAGCTGAGGTGTAGAATCGTATCGTAGCCTATCGCGTGTCCAACGACTCCAAGGTTGAGCAGGTGGGAGTGTATCCTCTCCAGCTCGCCCACTATCACACGGATGTACTCGGCCCTCTCGGGGACCTCTATACCGGCCATCTCCTCGACGGCCCTGGAATAGGTGTGATTGTGCGAGAAGGAGCATATCCCGCATATCCTCTCGGCGAGGTAGAGTATCTGGATGTAGTTCCTTCTCATGGCTATCCATTCGAGGCCCCTGAGGTTGTAGCCCAGCTTGACGTCAACGTTTATGATGCGCTCTCCGTCCAGCGTGATTATGAACTTCTCGGGCTCCTCCAGTGCGGGGTGAATGGGTCCGATGGGTATCTTAACCCAGTACTCAAGCCTTCCGTTCATTTCGAGCCCTCCTTTTTGATTTTGTACGGGTGCCCTGCGTTCTTTACCATCTCGGGCCTGATTCCCGTCTCGTCGAGCCTCAGCGGGTAGATTCCCTCAGGGAAGTCGTCGGGCAGGAAGAGTCTTCTCGGGTCGGGGATTCCCTCGAAGAACAGCCCGAGGAATTCCTGGTTCTCCCTCTCGTAGGGCAGCGCGCTCGGGAAGACGTCGGTAACCGTTGGCAGTTTGGGATCGTCCTTGGGGACGCTCGTGCCTATGACGAGCGACAGACTCTCCCCCTCCTCCCAGAACATCTCCATGTGGTACTTGGCGAGCAGCCTGTCACCGGCGTCTATTCCGATTATGATGGAGAACTGCGCCCTCGGATCGAGCTCCTTGATGAACTTCATGGCGTCGTGGAACTTCTCCCTGTCTATCTCGACCCAGACGCGCCTCTTCGGGTGGGGCATCTTGTTCTCGCTCACCCTTATCTCGGCCCCGGGGAACCTCTCGCTGAAAACCTTAACGAACTCGTCGACGTTCATCTCTTACCCCCCTCAATTCTCTCTATCAGCTTCTGCAGACCGAGCACGACTCCGTAGAGTATCGCCTCGGGCCTCGGCGGGCAGCCGGGTACGAAGACGTCCACCGGTATGTGCCTGTCCAGCGGTGCGTTGGTGAAGGGGCTCTCGAAGAACACGCTTCCACCGGTGGGGCAGGCCCCGACTGCTATGACAACCTTTGGATCGGGCGTCTGCTCGTAGACCAGCTTGACCCTCTCAAGGCTCTGGTCGGTCACCGGCCCGGTTACGAGCAGTATGTCGGCGTGTCTCGGCGTTCCAACGAGCTTCACACCGAAGCGCTCGGCGTCGTACCTCGGCGTCAGTGCGGCTATTATCTCGATGTCGCAGCCGTTGCAGCTGCCGCTGTTCACGTGGAACACCCAGGGTGAGCGCCCTATGTACCTGCAGAGCTTTGATATCTCCCTCTCAAGCCTCTCGCGCTCCGATGAATTTGAACCTTTGGCGGGAACCTTAATGGTCATTCATCTCACCCCCACACTATCAGCGCTCCCACAATTATCGCGGTCGTGACGAGCAGGTAGCTGATGTAGTCGCCCAGCAGTCCGGTGTGCTCCCTGCGGAAGATGAGGAACATCCTGTGAATTCCTCTTATGAGGCCCCACATGACGTGTCTTCCGGTGACGTAGCCCTGGAAGTGCTCGAACTGGGGAATGACCTCGTCCTGGTCCTCACCGCTGAGGAATATCTTCGTTCCATCGCCGGTTCTCCTCGTCCCGGTGCTGGAGCGCTCGGCCCACTTGTAGAGCACGTACGAGATGAGCAGGCCTATGGCGAAAACGTAGATGAAGTAAAGCGCATCCCAGTAGCCAAACATTTCATGCACCCCCCAGCACGGCTGAAACGTAAGTCCCTATGTTCTCCAGAGTCTTTGCCGCCGGAAGCATGACCTTGTCGCTGATAGCCCAGGGGAAGAGCCCCATGACGATTATTGCCACCACCAGTATGAGCATCGGCACGAGCATGGCCTTTCCTGGCTCCTCCGCGTTCATGACCCTCTCGCTCGGCCTTCCGAAGAACGTGAAGAGCACCCTGATGTAGGCGGCGGTACAGAAGGCTGTGCCTATGACGGCTATTGCCGCGAGGAACGGGTTGAAGAGCGCCGAGCTCTCGTAGATGAGCCACTTGCTCGCGAAGCCGTTGAGCGGCGGAAGGCCGATTATCGCGGCCGCACCGACCAGGAAGGCGAAGCTCGTGACCGGCATCTTCCTGGCTATTCCGCTCAGCTCGTTGAGGTTCTTGGTTCCGAGCCCGTGTATGACCGCTCCCGCGACGAGGAACAGGAGGGCCTTCATTATCGCGTGGTTCACGGTGTGGTATATCGCACCCGCCAGAGCGACCTGGCCGACGTCGCTTCCATACGCGGCAAGGCCAATTCCGATTCCCAGGAGGATGTAGCCGATCTGGCCGACGCTGGAGAAGGCGAAGAGCCTCTTCATGTCGGTCTGTATCACCGCCATCGCGTTTCCGACTATGAGGGTCACGCAGGCGAAGAATATGATTATCCAGCCGACCGTTCTGGTGCTGATTCCGGCGCTGAAGACGCTGAAGGCGAGCCTAGTCAGGGCGTAGGTGCCGCCTATCTTGATTACCAGGCCGGAAAGCATGGCGCTGATCGAGCTCGGAGCGGCCGGGTGTGCATCCGCGAGCCACATGTGCACCGGAACGGCACCGCTCTTGAAGAGCAGTCCGCCCGCGAGGAGGCCGAGGGCCACCTTGGCGGTGAAGGTTGGGCTCTCGGCTATCATCTTGGCCAGGTAGGCCATCGTCAGCGTTCCGTACTGGCCGTAGAGGAGCACTATGCCGAGGAGGATGAACGAGCTGGCAAGGGAGCCGGCGAACATGTACTTTATGCCCGCCTCGATGCCCTCCCAGGTGTCGTTCCTGAAGGCAACCAGCGCGTAGCTGGCTATGCTCATAATCTCCAGGAAGACGTAGAAGTTGAACAGGTCGCCGGTTATGGCTATGCCGAGCATGCCGACCTCGAGGACGAGGACTAGGGCATAGTACTTCTCAAGCCCCGTATCGTGCCTCATGTACTCGCTGGAGTACAGAACCGCCACGAAGGCTATGAAGGTCACCATCAGGGCGAAGAGCGCGCTGAGCAGGTCCACCTCCCAGACTATCCTTACAGGGAATGGAACGCCCTTCCCGAGGGGGCTCTTCGCTCCGAGGGTGTAGACGAGTATCTCTCCGCTCTTCCAGACTTCTTTGAACAGTCCGGCCGCGACACCGAGGGTGATGCCGGTTATGAGTATCGCCCACAGCTCCCTGGCCTTCCTTCCCGCGAGGCCCACTATGGGCAGTGCGAATGCTCCGAGGAGCGGGACTATGATGAGGTACGGCAGGACGTTCATCCTCTCAACCTCCTGAGCTTGTTAACGTCTAGGCTTCCGTAGTGCCTGTAGGCGTTTATCGTGAGGGCCATTGCCAGCGAGAGAACGCAGACCCCGATGACTATGCTGGTGAGCGTGAGCGCCTGCGGAATCGGGGCGACCATGGCGCTCTTTACCGTCTCGTAGCCCGTGTAGATTGGCGCGGTTGGTATCTGGCCTGCCTCTATGCGGTATCCGAAGCTTATGAGGAGCAGGTGTATGCCGGCATCTATGATGTTGAGGGCCAGTATGAGCTTGATGAGGTTCCTCTTGTAGAGCAGGGCGTAGATGCCCATGGCTATGAGCAGGAACGCGGTGATGAACTGGAACGGTATCATTCCTCCCACCTCCGGAAGGCCGCTATTGCAACCATCGCGCTGACCAGTCCCGCGAAGACCTTCAGCCCAACCGCGAGGTTCATCAGGGGCAGGTAACCCGCTGAGAGCAGCGTTCCAGGCTGGCCGTTGAAGACCGGCCCGTTGTGCCACAGCGTGTTGTAGAAGAACGCAACTCCCAGGCCGAGCATCGCCGCTCCGAGGAAGACAAGGCCTCCGAGGCCCTCAAGGGCCGAGTAGAGGTGGTGGTTGTAGCGCCTCTTCATCTCACCCAGTCCGAAGGCGATGAGGAACAGTATCCCGGCTCCCGCTATGGTCGCCCCTCCTTGGAAGCCGCCTCCCGGCGTGAGGTGACCGTGGGAAACAACGTAGGCACCGAAGATTCCTATGAGCGGGATTGTTGCCCTCGCGGTGGTCTTAACTATAAGACCCATGTCACTCCTCATGCTCATCCCTCCTCCAGGGCCTGAGGAGCGCAACCGCCCCCGCGATGGCCGTAAAAAGAACGGTGGCCTCTCCGAGGGTATCGTAGCCACGGTAGTCGAACACTATGTCCGTGACTATGTTGGTTCCCCCGACTTCCTGAACGCCGTGGTCTATGTAGTACTGGTCGGTGTAGCGGTAGGCCTTCCAGTCGGCGCCGCCGAGGCCGAACTTTATCCCGGTTGAGGGGCTCGCAACGACGAGGAGCACTCCGAGCAGGAACAGCAGTGCGAGAGCTCCGAAAGTCCTCTTCATGGTCCCTCACGCTCCCATCTCTCCGTTTTGGCTATTCCATATACAACTATGGCTGTAACGACACCGGCTCCGACGGCGGCCTCGGCTATCGCCACGTCCGGCGCATGGAGCATGTAGAACTCAAGGCTGAGGAGCAGGCTCATCGCCGCCGATGCTATCGCCGCACTGAGCAGGTCCCTCATGGTTATCGTGATGTAGGCCGCCACAAGCACACCCATGAGTATTCCGAACTGTATGGCCATGTCCACCGAGAGAACGTTCATTCTGCACCACCCCTGAGCTTGTTTTCATAGGCATCTATGACCGCCTTGGCTGGCTTATAGCCGCTCAGATGGGCCGCCTTGGCTATTGCGTGCGCTCCGGTCGGGTTCGTGAGGAGGAGCGCCACGAGCGCAACGATGCTGTGCAATGCCATCTGGAGGTACTTGGGATCGCCGGTGATGTGTAGCTGGTTGAGCGCGTGTACCACCACCGCCAGAACCGCGAATATCGTTCCGAAGGTCGTGCACTTGGTCGCCCCGTGGAGTCTGGTGTAGACATCGGGGAACCTGTGGAGCGAGAAGCTGCCCAGCAGGTTGAACGTGATGTTTATCGCAAGGAATGCGTAGATGACGTAGATGATCGCGCTCATTCCAATCCCCCCTGGAGGTACTTCGCTATGGCCAGGGTTCCCACGTAGCTCAAAAGGGCGTAAACTATCGCTATGTCGATGTATATCGTCCTGTCGTAGGCCGCTCCGAGGAGAACCATTCCGGCAACGATGAGCGTGTTTAGGGTGTCAACTCCCACGACTCTATCCGGCACGCTCGGTCCGAAGAACACCCTGAGCAGCGCCAGGAACGCGCCGATCATGACTATGATTGCGGCATAGAAGAACTCCGGTGCTATCATCTTCCCAGCCTCCTCGCCCATTTTTCAAACGAGCCCGCTATCACTTCCGAGCTTTTCGGCTCCTTCTCGGTAACGTTTATCCAGTGGACGTAGAGGGCCTTCTCCTCCGGGCAGGCGTCTATCGTGAGCGTTCCGGGCGTGAGGGTTATCGAGTTGCTCAGAATGGTGTACTGGGCGTCGTTCTCCAGATCGACAGGAACGCGGACTATTCCGGGCTTTATCCTTCCCGTTATGACGCGGTAGGCGACGTCTAGGTTGGCCTTGACCATGCCCCAGAAGAGGGGGCCGATGGCGTATACGATGAAACCCACCCACTTCGCAGGGTTCAGGAAGCGGCCTGCCCTCTCGCCTGTAATGTTCCTGGTTGTTAACGCTATTACTCCTGAGAATATCAGTCCCGCGATGAGTTCTTCCGGGCTCCAGAGTAATCCTTTACTGCCCGCAGTTAGTACTAGCCAGAGCACGAATGACCAAATGAATACAGCGATGAAACTCATTGTTCCTCCCTCCTCTCACCTGTTACGGGTTCAACAGGCTCGTATTTCGTCATTTTTCAATTGAAATTTCGTTATTTGTTTTAAAAGGGTTTTTTGAAGCTTAGAATTGAAAACAAAGGTCTGTAACCTCTTGTTATTAACCAAAGGTTAAATACTCCAGAGCCGATGTGGAAGCGCGGCCTTTGGTGGCTTTTTTAGCCATATGTCACGTCCATGAACTCTTGTGGGCCGGAAAAGCCTTTTAGTGACTTTAAGAGCCTAAAAATCACCCAAAGCTTTATATACCCTCGGGCCGACCCATCATTGGGACTCTTCTCGGAGTTTTCCCTGAAGGGCCCTGAAAGTTGAAAGAGTTGGTGTTGGATATGTATGGAGATGGATTTGGCGGTGGCTACGAAGCCCCTGTTAAGGTTGGAGAAAGGTATAGAGTTAGGATCGAGAGCCTTGGAAAGGGTGGCGATGGTATCGCCAAGATAAAGGGCTTCGTTATCTTCGTCCCGAACACTCAGGTCGGCGACGAGGTCGAGATCGTCATTAACTCGGTCAAGAGGAAGTTCGCTTTCGCGGAAGTCATCTGATTTCCTTTCCTCTTATTCTCAATTCTGACCTGTTTTCTAAGGTTCAAAACGTAAGCTTGAGCCTCTTGTCCTGAAACTGAGCGCATTTCATCATACTACTCTAAATGAAAATATTGATTGCAATGTAAATCGTAGAAAATTTTATAAAAATCACTGAGTAACATTACAACGAGAAATTCGCATAGGAGAGACTCTACAATGTGGGGAAGCCCCTGGGTTTCACGAGTCTACTACGCCAACTGGGCAGGGACTGAAGGGGGATAACCATGAACACGAAGGTCCTTTTCCTTCTTTTTCTGGTGGTTTTTGGGTTCTTGGCTTACTCAAAGCATATTCAGCACGAGAGGGCAATAAGGGCGGAGGTAGAGCTCAACAACACCCTTAACTTGGTTCAAACGGACCTTGAGACGTTTAAACTGAGCTACAATTCCACCCATTGGGCCTATCTGAATCAAAAGGTGGATGACGAAGACGTTGGACGTGCCATTGAGCGAGTCCTGGAGCTTAGGGAGATGCTTCTCAAGCTGAATGTCTCGGATGACGAAATAGGAGACATCGATGCCTGCCTTAACAGGACCTATTCGTATCAACGCAGGGCTCAGTTTTACGCCGCCCTCACAGAGGGCAGGAGCTGTGCAGTGCTTGCCGCTGACTACTTGGGCTCAACCCTTGCACTCGCAAACCGCACGGAGTTCCTTAAGTACGTCCGTGGGCAGTTTCGGAGTGTGGAAGCTTTACAGAACAAAACGGCTGAAAAGTGGAAACAAACGTTGGGGAGCGGGATTAACTTCACGGACTATCTTATAACCGGCTTTGTGGTGGAGGACAACATAATCAAGGCGGAAATCTCTCTGAACCAGTCCCGTAACTTCCTGGAAAAGCTTGATAGGATACCAAACCCAACAACGTCTCAGGAGATTGAAAACGTGAGTATACTTGGAAGCTGGGTGACGAGTTATCTGGAATTCGCCAGGGGCTTTTTGATGGACTCAACGGTGCTTATCAGCCATGTAACCCCCGGTACCTTCAATCCCAGTGGGCAAAGAACTAACGTGCACGCGCTCGTGGATAATCTCTCAGGGGTTGATGTTCCGTGCGAATTCGAGGAAACGATGCTCAAGGTGGCGTGTGACTGGAAGGAGTACCATAAAAAGTGGGGTCTCCTTGGAGTCGAGAACGGCTACTATTCAGCGGCCACTTACCACCTGCTGTACGCAATCGCAATAGACGGGCATCTTGACGAATTTGAGGCCCTCAATTCGACTTTTGCTGCCCTGAGAACCCCAACAGAGAAAGTCAGGATGGTTCTTCGTCTGAGGCATGAGGCTCTGGAGTCCATTAACGATTGTTCCCAGGACCCGTTAACGTCCCTCTACATCCAGGACGCCGTGGGATGGTACTTCAAGCACGGGGATGCGGCCTTGGAGATGATGGTCAGACTGCGCACAGATGACCCAACGGCTCAACCCCTCTATAACTATGAGATGGCGAAGATCATCGCTAAAAACATGTGTCCATACGTTGTAATGCTCTCTCAAACAACGGAGCGATGAGTTTTTATCGTTTTCTCGAAATTTTTGGGTGCTAACGTGGACGAGGACTCCATAATGATTGGGGTTGCAGTTGGGATTCCGGTTTTTCTCTCACATGTCATGCTCTACTGGACGGTGGCGCTTCTCGACGCATATTGCGTCGACCTCTACCTCCCCGGTGCGCTTTTCATAGCGGTATCGTCATTGATTCCGGTCCTGATAGTCTGCTCCCTTTCCTTCCTCCCCATGAGACACTACAACAGGCCTCGGGAGTGGATAAAAAGGAGGTTGCCTTCGTGGCAGTTTTTCTTTTCCTGGGGCTCTCCGTGCTCCTGAGCATGATGGGTCTCGCTTGGGTTCCCGAACTTGAACCGCACCCTTTTTAAACTCCTTAGTCCAGCCGGCACCGATGGTTAGGGTTCACGTCGAGACATACGGCTGCACGAGGAACAAAGCGGACGCCGAGATAATGGAGGCAATCCTTCTTAGAGCTGGCTATGAGCTGGTGGAGACCCCAGAAAGTGCTGACTACGTTGTTGTGAACACCTGCGCGGTTAAAGACCCCACCGAGAAGCACATGCGCGAGCGCATAAAGGAGCTCCTTGATACCGGCAAGAGGGTAATCGTCACCGGCTGTCTTCCCCACGTCAATCCCGACGCGATTGACTCCCGCGTTTCTGGAATCCTCGGCGTCAAGAGCATAGACAGGATAGCTGAGGCGATAAGCGTCGCCGAGAGCGGCGGAAAGCTGGTGAGTGTGGAAGGCTGGCGCGAGAGGAGCATAGACAAGCTCGAACTCCCAAGGCTCTGGAAGAGTGGCGTCGCCTTCGTCGTCCCGATAAGCGAGGGCTGCCTCAACGCCTGCACCTACTGTGCCACGCGCTTCGCCAGGGGAGTTCTGAAGAGCTACAAGCCGGAGCTCGTCGTCAGGTGGGTTAAAGAGGCCGTCGAGAGGGGTTACAAAGAGATTCAGCTGTCGAGCGAGGATACAGGCTGTTACGGCTTCGACATCGGGACTAACCTGGCCGAGCTACTCGACGAGATAACGGCCATCGAGGGCGATTTCAGGGTCAGGGTCGGCATGATGAACCCGAACCATGCAATAAAGTTCCTCGACGAGCTGGTGGAGGCTTACGGGGACGAGAAAATCTATAAGTTCCTCCACCTCCCGGTTCAGAGCGGCGACGATGAGATTCTCAGAAAGATGGGCAGAACGTACACCGTGGAGGAGTTCGAGGAGATAGTGCGGACCTTCAGGAGGAGAATTTCCCACTTGAACCTCAACACGGATATCATCGTCGGCTTCCCCGGGGAGACTGATGAGGCCTTTGAGAACACTGTCGGGCTGGTAAAGAGGGTCAGGCCAGATAAAATAAACGTTTCGCGCTACTCCCCGCGCCCCGGAACCATAGCGGCCAGATGGAAGGGACTCCCGGGCTGGAAGGTCAAGGAGCGGTCGAGACTGCTCCACCGGCTCAGGCTGGAGATAGCCTACGAGATAAACAGTGCCTACCTCGGGAAAACAGTTGAGGTTCTCGTCCACGGTGAGGGCAAGAAAGGTGGGATTGAGGGCAGGACGTTCAACTACAAGGAGATAATCCTCGACTCCGGCGAGCCCGGCGACTTCGTGCGGGTTAAGGTTGGGTGGGCAGGCTCGACGTATCTCAAAGGATTCGTTCTTTCGTAGCATTGGATTTTCTCCAATAATGGCAGGAAGTCTTAGTGGATTTTCCAAACCATATTGTTGACTTTTCAAAATATTAAGATTCGTAGTTTGGCCGGATATTTTCCAAGTTCTCATTCCAAAGGTTTGTGGAGTGTCTGCTTAAATTTGAAGAGCAAACCTTAAATATGACTTGATTCCTTAACAAACTTTGATATAACTCTCAAGGGGTGAAACCTCATGAGGAGGAACAATAAGAAGAGGTTAATTCCGCTGGCACTCGCCCTTGTGCTGGCACTTGTCGGTGCTGCACTGGCCGTGCCTACGATAACCCTTACTGTTCAGGAACTTGGACAGGGACAGAAGGTAATTAGTAGTACAATTACCGATGCAACTATCACGTGGACCCTTGACAGCACTAATCCCGACTACGTCACAGGCGGTGAAATCTCAGTAACCACGGATCCGGGTTCAGGAACAGTTTATATCAAGCTCTACGATGGTTCGACCCTAGTTACGTATACTAGTGTTAACCTCGACGGTAGTGGCACCTACACGTTCTCCTTTGCAAGTTCGGTGGATCTTGGAAGTTTCGATACAGTCTATGTTGTCTACCAGGGCCCGAACCCGTGACCCCTTAGCGGGTCTCTTTTACCCACTTTTTCCTGTTTTGAAGCTTCTTAAGTCACATGCCACGCCACCCCATCGTCGGCAAACTCAAAATCATGGGTCTGGTTTTCATCCTGGTGTTCGCCTTAGCCCTGGTGCCGGCGTTTTCGGTGCCATCCATCGAGCTGAACGTTCAGCCCATAGGTTCCTGCACCGCTGAGAAATACTACATCGACGTCAACGTGACGAACCTTGAGGGCTCTGACCTCGTCAACTACACCTTTAACATTACCATACCCGCCAGCAGGGTTCTCTTCTATCCCAGCCTCACCTACGGCAACGTTTACGTCGTGGACGGGGACGGGAATCCGCTCTACTACTGGGTGATGAGGAGAACCCGGAAGGTGCTCACGGTCTTCTTCAGGGTTCCCTATCTCCCGGCCAACGGCTGGAGGGTTGTGAGGATATACTATGGCTCTGACAATCCTTACCGACGTTACAGAAAGCCGAAAAAGCTGTTCGTTTACTTTGAGCCTTTCAACCGACTCGGAACTTACGAGCACGTGGACACAGGAATATTCCTGAATTCCCAGGTCTTTGGAGACGGTGAGCTCAGCGTCTCAAGGGGTAAGCTGAAGGTGAACTCCACCATATCGACATGGATTTTCTCGGAGGCCAAAGAAGCCCGGTTGACTACCCTTGTGGTTGATGATGAATATCGGATAGTTTTCAAGTTCAGAAGGGCATCCAACTCCCAAGGTGCCGAGAGCTACCCCTTCTACATGTTCATCCATGCGAAAGTAGGAAGGAAAGGACACAGATACGACTACATAGGAATTCACGAGGATCAGAACTCCAAGTTCCATTTTGAGTTTGGAAACGACAACACTGGCACGTATGAATCCAGTTCCAGGGCGGGGAAGCAGTATTACCTGGGTGAAATATTTGTTTCCCCATCAAACAGCACAGGGAGGGTCGAGAAGTTTTCCAGCGGTGCCTTGATAGACTCTTACGTCTTCGAAACCAGAAACCGCTTCAGAAACAGGGAGATTTCCGTCGGCTTTGGTCAGGCTAACGCGGATTTCTTTGCCACCGTCAACCTTTTAGCCTACATAGACTGGGTTTACATAGTGCGTCACGCCGATTACAGTGCCGAAGTGATTGGGATGGGCGCTGAGTGTAGCTTTAATTAGGTGGTGGTTTAATGTCAAAGCGTCGCATCGACGTCCTTTCAATCGCCTCTTACATCCTCCTGTTCTTCGTGGCGTTAGTTGTGGTTCTCCACTTCGTCTTCGGCTTCCAGTACGTCGTCATTCTGACCGACTCGATGGAGCCGAACATCAACCCCAACGACCTGGTAATCACGGTGCCTGTTTCCCCAGAGGAGCTTCACGTGGGGGACGTTGTTCTCTACCGTGTGGAGATAGGTAACACGACCTACAGGATAACCCACCGCATTGTGGGCATGAGGCCTGATTCCAGCGGCAGGTTCTACTACATCACCAAAGGAGACAACAGGAACTACACCGACCCCTGGCAGGTTTATCCTGAGCAGGTTATCGGGCGGGTGGTTTTTGTCATCCCCAAAATCGGCGTCGTCTGGTACTACACCCCGCTCATCGTCTTCGGTCTCTTCCTCATAGTTATAGCTTCCCTCGCCTACGACCTGGCCTGGCTCCTGCTTGAGGAGGAACCTGTACGTCCGAAGTCCAGAAAGGCCGACCTCCTCGTTCTGAGGAGGAAGAAAATAAAGGTTTACCATTACCGGCGCTAAGCCCACTCGTCCTCGGGGATTGCCTCCCTCTTGGCCGGGATTATGCAGAGGAACTCCAGTGTTTCTCCGGTCGCCCTGTAGCCATGGGGCTCGTTGGGCGGGACGTAGAGGAAGTTACCCTCCCTGACGTGGAACTCTTCCTTTCCGTTGGTGATTATCCCCTCTCCCCTCACGATGAATATCTCGTGCTCCCAGTCGTGCTGGTGGATTGGGATCTCTGCCCCCTTCCTGAGGACGAAGTAGCGCATGGCGTAGTTCTTCGCGCCGAGCTTCGGAGAAACGAGCCATCTGATGGTTACTCCATCAAAACCGGTGTCCTTCTCGGGGACATCCTTGTAGTGTCCGACGAACATGGCATCACCGAAGGAGTTTCGGCCTTGAGTTATTTAAACCTGCCGAGTTTGGATTCCCAATGGAAAGTGCTTTAAGCCCTGGTTCCCAACCTTCCTGAAGGTGATTCCATGAAGAAAGCCGTTTTTGCCTTCATTCTGGTTTTGATTGTGCTGGCCTCGGGCTGCATCAGTTCGGGCGGACCGAGCCAGACCTCAACAACCACAAGCTCCACCGGTGGAATAGACTTCGGAAGCTACGAGAAGGGTCAGGTTCTGGCGCAGTGGAAGAGCCTGGCGGACGTTTCGAAGGTCTATGTAAGTGAGGGCTACGAGGATATGGCCAGGCAATACTTTCCGAACGCCCAGATACTCCCGGCGAGCCAGTACGACGGTGGCGTCGCTATACTCTCGCCAGCCGACGCCAGGGAACTGCTGAGGGGCAAACCGATACTCATAACGGTCAGTGACTACTTCGGCTACGTGGTCTACAAGCTTGGCCTCAAGTTCGTCGGCCCTGACAAGGGTGTCTTCGCCGCCTTCAACCAGGATGGCAAGCCCTATTTCGTGTTCACCGGAACGAGCAAGGCCGGCGCAGGTGCGGCCGTGAGGTACGCCCTGGACCTGGCGGCGGGAAAGGCCCCCAACGCGGACGATGTTCTCAGGAGCGGGGAGTTTGAGGGCGTCGTTCTGAAGGTCATAGGGGACAACAACTGGAACGGTGTGCCGGACGACGGAGAGCACTGGTATCTAAGTTCCTTTAAGACGTGGGAGCCCTTTATTTACAACTGGCGGGTCGTTGACAGTGAGAACGTGACTGTTGAAGGAGGCTTCATACGGCTTGTCAACGGCTCAACGGTCTACATTCACGCCCTTGGTTTCAACGTCAGTGTTGACGTTAAAGACCCGAAGAACGTTGAGCTGACCTACGTCATCGAGAACGTTAACCCCTCCGTCCTTGAGCTCCCTGACGGGGCTGAAACGGGGGACACGTGGGTCAGACTGAGCACTTCGGAGACTTCCTTCCACCTTGCCCCGAAGGAGCTGGGGGATTACAGGGTGATAGCCTTCGGCGACCACAGGTCCGACGGCGGGAAGGAGCCGCCGGAGGTCTTCCTGAAGATACGGGACGGAATAAACTCCGAAGATGCTGTCTTCGTAATCGACGGCGGCGACCTCGTCTATTCCGGCAAGGTTGACGAGTGGGCGGCCCTGCTGAAGGAGTGGAAGTGGAACAAGCCGATATTCCTTGCCCCCGGTAACCACGAGTACCGCGGGGAGGGAGTGAACGTCTACCACATGTTCTTCGGCCCGGACGACTATTCCTTCGCCCTCGGGGATTACTACTACATCTTCATAAACGACGTTGAAAACGACTACGGGCTCAGCGATGAGGTCTTTGCTTGGCTTGAAGGGGAGCTGGAGAAGGCGAAGGATGCCGGAAAGAGGCCCGTCCTTGTTCTCCACGCCCCGCCAATAGACCCCAGGCCTGAGGGAGACCACGCCATGAACCCGGAGGACGGCAAGAAGCTCCTGGCCCTCATGAAGGAGTACAACGCCTTCGGAATCTTCAGCCACATTCATATCTACTGGTACGGCGAGGAGGACGGCGTCCAGATGCTCATAACGGGCGGCGGAGGGGCACCGCTCTACGCGCCTCCCGACCAGGGAGGTTTCTACCACTACGTCAGGCTATCGATGGGGGCCGATGGAAACATAGGGGTCGAGCCCGTGAAGGTGAACCCCTGACCCTTTTATTCTATTTATGCCTATATAGCGAAAGGTATCTGGCTATATTCTACTGCGGCAAGATATTTATATACCGTCCCTTATTGGGGGTCGGTGGTAACGGTGGACGTATGGCTGCTGATAACCGTGATCCTTGGATTCTCTATGGCGTGGGCGATAGGTGCCAATGATGCGGCCAACTCTATGAGCACCGCCGTGGGTGCGAAGGCCATAACCCCGAAGCAGGCCGTTATAATAGCCGGCGTCCTTGAGTTTGCCGGTGCCTACTTCTTCGGAAAGAGCGTCACCGAAACGATAAGGAAGGGCATCCTCGACCCCACGATGATAACGGAGCCAAACGTGCTCGTTTACGGCTCGGTTGCGGCCCTTCTCGCGGCTACTATATGGCTGATCATCGCCACTAAATTCGGCCTGCCCGTCTCGACGACCCACTCAATAATCGGAGGCATAGCGGGCTATGGAATAGTGTACGCCGGAACGGCCATAGTCAACTGGGGTAAGATGGGGCAGGTCGTCCTCAGCTGGATTCTCTCCCCCATAATCGGAGCCATAATGGCCTACTTTATTTTCAAAGCCCTGACGAAGAGCATATTCGAGAGAAAGGACCCGGTTAGAAGTGCCCGTATCTGGTCGCCCTTCTGGATCGGCCTGGCGTTTGTTGTCATAGGGACCATGTTCTACATCAAGGTTCTTCACGGGAAGGATCTCAAAACCGGGGTTCTCATGTACGGCATCCCGCTGGGTGTAATCGTGTTCGTGGTGACCTACTTCCTCATAAAGCTCCGCTTTCCGAGCAGCGACCCGTTCATAGGGGTCGAGGCGATATTCAGGAAGGTTCAGGTCATCACCTCCGGCTACGTCGCTCTCGCCCACGGTGCCAACGACGTCGCCAACGCAATCGGCCCGGTCGCGGCGGTCTATGCGGTGGCTACAATGGGACTGGGGGGTCTGCTGGTTCCTGTCCCCAAGTGGATACTCGCCATGGGTGGTCTTGGAATAGCGGTCGGTGTTGCCACCTACGGTTACAAGGTTATGGAAACTGTTGGCAAGAAGATAACCGAACTGACCAACACGAGGGGTTTCACCATAGATTTTTCTGCCGCAACCGTTGTTCTCGCCGCCAGCTGGCTTGGACTTCCAATCTCGACGACCCACACGGTCGTTGGTGCGGTCATAGGAATAGGCCTAGCCAGGGGAGTAAAGGCAATAAACAAGAACATCGTTAGGGACATAATAATCTCCTGGTTCGTCACGGTTCCAGTGGCGGGTCTAATCAGTGCCGCCATATTCAAGTTCCTGATGATGGTGGGGTGATATCATGCAGGTCTGGACGAAGCTCTTCGCGAAGAGCCCCTTCAAGCCCCTCATAAAGCACGCTGATGTGGTGCTCAACACCGTTGAGACCCTGGAGAAGGCCCTCCAGTACTGGTACGAGGGGAACTACGAGGAGATGAAGAAGATAGCCATCGAGGTTGACCGCTTGGAGGACGTTGCCGACAGGATAAAGGAGGAGATAAGGGATTCCCTCAGCTCAAAGCTCATGATGGCAGTGGCGAGGGAGGATGTCCTCATCTATCTCCACATGCAGGATAAGGTTGCCGATGCCGCTGAGGACACCGCGAAGTGGCTGCTCATCAAGAGGCCCGGTGAGCTTCCGGCGGAGATAAAGGACATCATACTCCAGATGGGCACGGAGAGCATCAAGGCGGCAAAACTCGTCCACGAGGCGATAGTTCAGATGGATCGCGTCATTGAGAGTGGCTTTACCGAGGGTGAGATAAAGAGGGAGTACGAGATAATCCGGCAGATAGAGAGCGTTGAGAACAAGATAGACGACCTGGATACAAAGCTGATGCAGCTGGTCTTTGAGAACGCCGATTCGATGAGCTGGGGAGACGGGTTCTACATCCTCAACATCGCCAGAACGCTCAGCAACATCTCGGACAAGGCGAAGGATGCCGCCGAGAGGATAAGGCTCATGATGAACAAGTGAGCCCTCAGCTTTCCCGTTTTTCCTGGAAGAATGGCAAGAGAGAAGAACGAGAGGTTCAGATGGCTATCATCGTCGAGGTCATCTGTATCTCGGACATCTTCCTTATCTTCTCCGTGATGAACTGGTCAAGGTCCTTTAGGGTGTCGGTCTCTACCTTTACGACGAGGTCGTACTCGCCGTAGACCACGTAAGCCTCCTTAACCTCCGGCATGGCGAGAAGCTTCTCCATAACTTCCCTTTCCTTTCCAGCGGCCGTCACCATCAAAATAAAAGCCGTCACCATGGCTATCACCAAAAGTATTTTATCGGCGGAGTATTTAAGCTTATCGAGGCCTATGTTCGACCACCTGATAAGCGGAGCTCAATTAGAGCGATTTTACTCTCACCTGAGAGGGCTTGGATTTGAGGAAATCGGCCCCTACGCCAAGGGCACCACGAGCCTAATCTTCCGGGCCAGATTAGATGAAAAAAACGTCATTATAAAGCTTCAACGGCCTGACTCTCCGAGGCAGAACTTCGCGAGGGAGGCCGGGATTATCCGCGCGGTGGAGCCATTTGGAGTAACCCCACCGCTTGTGACCTACGGCGTCTTCGAGGGCCTTGAGTACCTCGTCCGGGAGTTTGCGGAGGGGGAAATAATCCTCCACGCCGAGATTGAAAAGCGCCACCTCTTCGAGATAGTCGAGAAAACAGCCTTACTCGATAGGCTCAGCCTCGACCACGGTCAGATTCAGGGCGGCAAGCACATAATAATCGGTGAGCGCGTTTACCTAATCGACTTCGAGAAGGCCAACTGGAGGAAGCCGAAGAACCTTACATCCGCGATGGCAATGCTTTTCCTCAGTGACAACTACATCTCGCGCCGCGTTAGGAGAAGATTTGGATTGAGGGAGGATTTTTTGGTTGAGGTGCGGGAGGCCGTTAGAGAGTACAAGAGAACGGGAAAGCTATCGGGCCTTCTGAGCCTTCTTTCTCGCCTTTAGTCTGTCCGCGTAGATGGCCAGCATCGGAATTGCGACGGCCATCGCTATGAGGCCCATCCTCGGGTCCCAGAGGTAGTTAAAGGCCAGTATTACCACAACCGCAATCGCTATCATGAGAAAGAGATCCCTGTCGTAGAGCCTCGACTTCGCCAGTATGTTCTGCTCTCTCGCTATGTAAGCCAGGTAAAGGGGTATTCCAACGGCCGCCACAGCAACTCCCACGTAAGTTCTGAGGATGAGCGAGATCAGGATTCCAGCGGCCAGTATTATTCCAACGGCGTACTCTTCCTTCATACTCTCACCTGGCCGGGTAGTTACGCTTATATACTTTTAAAGCTCTCTACCAAATAGGTGATAGCGTTATGAGCGGTATCGAATGGGACGAGAAGACCTTTTCTCGCTTTGCCTACCTGAACGACCCGAGGATAAGGGGAAACCTCGTAGCCTACACCCTCACCAAGGCCAACCTGAAGGAGGACAAATACGAGAGCACGGTCGTCGTTGAGGACATTGAGACCGGCTCAAGGCGCTTCATCGAGAACGCCTCCATGCCGAGGCTCTCTCCCGATGGAAGGAAGATAGCCTTCACAAGGGCGAACGAGGAGAAAAAGGAAACCGAGGTGTGGGTTGCCGACGTCCAGACCCTCAGCGCCAAAAAGGTTCTCTCAACCAAAAACGTCCGCTCGCTCCAGTGGAATGACGATTCGAGGCGCCTTTTGGTTGTCGGCTTCAAGCGCAGGGATGACGACGACTTCGTCTTCGACGACGACGTCCCTGCCTGGTTCGACGGCATGGGCTTCTTCGACGGGGAGAAAACAACATTCTGGGTCCTCGACACCGAAAGCGAGGAAATCCTTGAGGAGATTGAGAAACCCCGCTTCAGCTCCGGCCTCTGGCACGGCAATGCCATAATCATAAACGTCCCGCACAGGGAAGGTTCCAAGCCGGCCCTCTTCAAGTTCCACGACATCTACCTATGGAAGGACGGCGAGGAGGAGAGGCTCTTCGAGCGCGTTTCCTTCGAGGCTATCGATTCCGACGGGGAAAGGATACTCCTGAGGGGCAAGAGGGAAAAGCGGTTCATCAGCGAGCACGACTGGCTCTACATATGGGACGGGGAGCTTAAGGCCGTCTATGAGGGCCCACTCGACGTCTGGGGAGCGAAGCTGACCGACGGGAAGGTTTACTTCCTCACTCCGGACGCTGGAAGCGTGAACCTCTGGCTCTGGGACGGAAAGGCCGAAAGGGTCGTTGTGGGCAACCACTGGATTTACGGGCTGGATGCGAGCGGGGGCAAAGCTCTGCTCCTAATAATGACGGCAACGCGCATAGGCGAACTCTACCTCTACGACGGCGAGCTGAGACAACTGACGGACTACAATGGGCCGATATTCGCCAGGCTAAAGACCTTCGAGCCGAGGCATTTCCGCTTTAGGACCAACGACCTTGAGGTGGACGGCTGGTACCTGAAGCCCGAGCTGAAGGAGAACGAGAAGGCGCCGGTTATAGTCTTCGTCCACGGCGGACCGAAGGGGATGTACGGCCACCGCTTCGTCTACGAGATGCAGCTGATGGCGAGCAAGGGCTACTACGTCGTCTTCGTGAACCCGCGCGGCAGCGACGGCTACACCGAGGACTTCGCGCTCCGTGTTCTGGAGAGAACAGGCCTGGGGGACTTCGAGGACATAATGGCCGGAATCGAGGAGTTCTTCAGGCTTGAGCCCCAGGCCGACCGCGAGAGGGTTGGCATAACGGGCATAAGCTACGGCGGCTACATGACCAACTGGGCGCTGACCCAGAGCGACCTCTTCAAGGCTGGCATCAGCGAGAACGGCATAAGCTACTGGCTGACGAGCTATGCTTTCTCGGACATCGGCCTCTGGTACGACGTCGAGGTCATCGGCCCGAACCCGCTCAAAAACGAGAACTACCGCAGGCTAAGCCCCCTCTTCTATGCGGAGAACGTCAAGGCCCCGATACTGCTGATACACAGCCTTGAGGACTACCGCTGTCCCCTCGACCAGAGCCTCATGTTCTACAACGTGCTGAAGGACATGGGCAAGGAGGCCTATATAGCGGTCTTCAGGCGCGGTCCACACGGCCACAGCGTCCGTGGAAGTCCGAAACACAGGGCAAAGCGCTACAAGCTCTTCATCGAGTTCTTCGAGAGGAAGCTGAGAAGGTACGAGGATGGCTTTGAGGTGGAGAAGATACTCAAGGAAAGCTGAGGCCCATCTCTTTTAGCTTTTCCTTCAACCTTTTTCTGCTCCCTCTGAAGTAAAAAAACGCACCACCCATCTCTACAGGCGATTTTGAACTCTCCATCAACGTCGTCGATGTTTCCTTCTAGCTGGACTACCCCGACGAAGCAGCCTTTATCCCTCCAGATTTCGGGTTTCTCCGGCTTTAGAAGCCCCATGTAAAGGGCCTCTCTCAGGGCGAAGAACTCGAAGGCACAGCTGACTATCCCAAAGTGATGGTTGTGCTCGAAGAGCCTGAGGAGAAAGGCGATGTAATCCTCATCGTTCAGGTCGTAGATGGGGTCGGGCAATCTTTTCACGATTTCCTTTGGGACCGGCTTTCCCTCCAGGAACAGCGTTCCTGCCAGGTAGAAGGGAACGTAGGGATCGCCGACTTCAATGATGCGGACCCCACCTTTTTCTGCTTCCACTATCAGCTCCTCCGCTTTATTGAACCCCGCAACAACTCCCAGAAGAACGTACTTCCCAAGGAGCTCAAGGAAAGACTCTTCCCTGTATCTCACCAGCCCCTCCATGAGGTAGTTCCTCTCGAAGTCCCCGAGAACCTTCTCGAATTCTGCCCTGTTTCCCTCAACGAGAGCCTTGCTTGCCTTGACGATGAGGAGCCGATGGAAAAGATGTCTTTTTTGGTCTGTGACCATGATAACGCGCATGACGTGATTGTGTTCCCATGATTTAAATTATTTTCTGCCATCGTAAAGTTCTTTCCTGCCCAGGTATGCCCTTTTCTGCCTCCATCTGGCACGAAAGCGTTAAAAAGAGCACCCATCAACTGGATTGCTACGTCAAATAAACCGGGGGTCTGTTCATGACCGAGAGGAAGGGTGAGAAGAAGCTCTATTATCACGGTCTGAAGGAACAGAAGAGACTCGACGTTTCGAGGCTCAAGTATCTCTCGCTCCTGCTCTCAGTTATCGGCGTTGCCGTTCTTCTCGTTGCTGCCCAGAGCGCCCAGGCACCGCTCGTAAGGGTGAGCGACGTCTACGGCAACTACCTGATGAACTACGCCGTGGTGAGGATAAACGGAACGGTGGTTACCGTCCCCTACGTCTCCCAGACCGGTGGAAAGCTCGGCATTACGTTCACGGTCGACGATGGAACCGGGCAGATCGACGTCCGCGTTTACTCCCCGCTGGCGGACGAGATGATACGGAAAGGCCTGGTTCCCTTCCCCGGCGACGAGATAACGGCCGAGGTCCAGCTCCGCGTGAGGGAGACCTACACCTACTCGATGCTCCAGTACCTCGGCGGCCTGGAGTTCCGTTCGAAACTCTACTCTGAAAACCCACCTCTCGTCAAGTCCCTCACGGTTAACATGAGCAACACCTACGTGGCCGTCGAGGGCATCGTCACCGGGTTCTCCAACGTCAGCTCTGGCTACCTGCTGACCGTCGATACCGGCGATTCCTCCGTCTCGGTTCTCATCCCGAGGGTCCTCCTCGTCTTCAACAACCTCTCCGTCAAGGTCGGGGATACTCTCTACGCCCCGGGGATAGTCTACCTCTACAAGGGCACCTCGCCGGAGATAGTCGTCAGGAACCTCACTCAGCTGTCTATAACTCCCATCGAGGAGGCGCCGCTGGTGCCCATAGGCGAGGCATCCCGCTATCCTGGAATGGTCATGGCCGTTGAGGGGACGCTGGCCGGAATAACCTACGAGAACGGCCGCTACGCCCTCACCCTCACCGATGGTCAAGACTACCTCGATGCCCTCGTGCCGCGCGAGGTTCTCGCGAACCTCAACCCCTTCAACGCCTCCAGCGAGAGCACGGTCAAGGTTGCGGGAAGAATGGGGGACGACGGCAGGCTCGTCGCGGCTTACCTTGAAGTCGTCAGGCCTGTGAAACCCGAGTTCAGGCCGATAGGGACGCTGACCATCGACATGCGCGGCTCGTTGGTGGCGGTGAAGGGTAACATCGAGGAGGTTGACAGGATAGGCTCGAACCTCAAGCTGGTCATCGACGACGGCACCGGAAGGATGGACGTCTTCATACCCTCGGCCACCCTCGCCGAGCTCTCGAACGAGACCCTGGCCCAGCTCAAAGTCGGCCTCGGCGTGGAGGTCGGGGGTTATCTGGAGGAGTACCGTGGAAGGCTCGAGGTTGTCGTTTACACCGGAGAAGGGATTAGGGCCCTCGGAGAGCCGGTTCCACCTGGCGAGATAGAGCTCCCGAGAGTGACCGCAGGTGAGCTCGGGGACTACGTTAACCAGCTCGTGGACTTCGTCGGCTCCATCGATGGCCTGACCTACGCAAACGGCACCTACTACCTCACAGTGGACGGCGTCAAGGCTTCTCTCCCGAGGGAGGCCCTGCTGAACCTCAACCCGCTCAAGGCCGGAACCGGAAGCCAGGTCGTTGTCAGGGGCCTCGTCATCGAGGAGGGCCTGGTGAAGGGACAGAACCTCACCGTTGAGGAACCGATTCCACCGACCCCGCTCAGACCCGACGAAATCACGGTCGAGATGAGGGGAGAGCTGGTTGAAGTGGTGGGCAGGGTCACGGAGGTGGCCAACCTCAGCGGCAACCTCAAGATAACCATCGGCGAGCTGCCTGTCTTCGTGCCGCGCTCAACCGCCAACGGGCTGACCTACGTCCCTGCCAAGGGTGACTTGGTGCGGATCGGCGGATACGTTGAGATATACCGCGACGAGCCCGAGGTGGTGCTCTTCAACCCGGCCTCGATCGAGAGGGTCGAGGAAACCGGCCCGAGGGAGGGCACGGTCTCCGAACTCGCGAACGCCACGGAGCCGCTCCTCCTGACGGTCACGTGGGACTCAATTGCCTACCAGAAGCCAGACTACGCCCTGACCTTCCACGACTCCACCGGAAGCGCAACCCTGCTCGTCGAGCGCTCCCTCCTGCCCAACCCGCTCAAGGCCGGAACCGGGAGCGAGCTGAGAATCGTAGCCGACCCGCTCTCCGGCAGGATAACTTCCCTCAACGTCACCAGGGCCAAGCCATCGCCGCTGGTCAGGACGGGCTCAATAGACCTCTCCATGAAGGGCAAGACCGTGGCCGTGAACGGAACGGTTTCGAGCGTCTTCACCCTCGGAAGCAACCTCAAGCTGACGGTAGATGACGGGAGCGGTGGGATAGCGGTCTTCATACCAGGAGGCGCCAACCTGAGCGTCAGGAAGGGCCAGAGCGTCACCGTAGCCGGCTACGTGGACGAGTACGGCGGCGAGGCCGAGATCATCGTCTACGACCTCGATGCAGTGGTTATCGGGGAGGAACCCGTGGAGGGGATAGAGGAGATAACCGTCTCGGAGCTTCCGGACGCGACCGGTAAGGTGAACCTCACCGTCACCTGGGACGGGCTGAGCTACGATAAGGGCTACCTGATGACGATTCACGACCACACGGGGAGCACCGAGCTCAGGGTTGCGAGGGAGCTCCTCCCGGACCCGAGGGAGGCGGGAACGGGAAGCAGGCTGAGGATAACCTACGACGCCGACGCCGGCGAGGTGGTTTCCATAACCGTCGTTGAAGCGGTTCCGGCGGAGGAATTAAGGACGGGCGACGTTACCCTCGACCTCCTCGGGAAGACCGTGGTCGTTGAGGGGACCATCACGGACGTCTACACCGGCAGCACCTTCGTCAAGCTGACCATCGACGACGGAAGCGGGGAGCTGGTGGTCTTCATACCGAAGAGCGTGGCCCAGCCCGACCTCAGCGAGGGCCAGACGGTCAGGGTCGCTGGCTACGTCGCCGAGTACAAGGGGGTCGTCGAGGTGATCCCCTACAGGGCCGACTGCATCGAGGTGAGGTGATGGCCATGCTCCCCCTCTCTGACCTTTTAATCTGGTCCCTCGCCGGTGTGCTCTTCGGCGCCCTCATATCCTGGATCCCGGGATTTCACATATTCAACATAATGGCCCTGCTCGTTGCCGTCTTCGGCGTCGGCGAGCTGATGCCGGTCCAGGCCTTCCCCTTCTTTGCCATCGGCGCCATAGTCGCCTACGCCTACGTGAGCGCGATATCGAGCGTCTACTTCAGCGTCGCCGACGAGAGCGCCGTCTTCCTCCTCTTCCCCACACAGCGCTACCTCCTCCTTGGTAGAGGCCACGAGGCGGTCCTGCTCTACCTCATCGGAGCGGTAGCGGGGACCCTCTTCCTCGTGATCGGCGCGCTCTTCCTCTTCCCGAGGATCCTCCCGCCGATCTACCAGGCGACCAGCCCGTACATCACCTACTTCCTCGTTGCGATAGTGGTCTTCATGTTCATGAGCGAGTGGCCCAAGGAGGGCGACCGCGGAAGAACACCGGCGGAGAGGCTCTGGCTGGCTTGGAGGCAGATATTCGGTGGAATCCTCGTGTTCTTCCTCTCGGGCCTGCTGGGATTCATAGTGATGAACACCAACCTCCTGCCGACGACGAGCGCCTACACCCGCCTTACCCCGATGTTCATAGGCTTCTTCGGAATGTCCTGGGTGATACTCAACATACTCTCCAACCCGCCGATGCTCGAGCAGGTTCCCGACGACAGGGTCGAGAGCAGCCTCTACAACACCCTCAAGGCCAGCTTCGGCGGTGCCCTCGGTGGAACCATAGCGGCCGTCTACCCGATAATCACCGGTGGAATGGGAGCTTTGATAGCGGGCCACATGACCAGCCAGCGCGGAGACGACGCCTTCATCATAAGCCAGGGGGTGAACAGGGTCATCTACTACGTCGGAGCCTTCACGCTCCTCTTCCTGCCCCAGCTGAGGCTCACGAGGGGAGCCGCTGCGTGGCTCGTCAGCTCAATCTACACCCCCAAGAGCTACGCGGAGTATCTGGCCGCGATAGGTGCCATACTGCTCAGCGCGGGCATAAGCTTCCTCTTCACCTACTACCTCTCCAGGTTCCTAGCCAAGAGCTTCAACGTCGTCCACATCAAGAAGCTCTCCTACGTTGTTGCGGTGACGCTCGTCGTGATAAGCTACCTCCTCACCGGCCCGATGGGGCTGGCGGTGCTCTTCGTATCGACGGCGATAGGCCTGATGGCGGCTGCCTTCAACACCAGGAGGAGCTACTGCCTCGGTGGACTTATCCTGCCCGTGCTCATCAGCATGACCGGCCACACCGGCTACTTCATGCACCTGCTCGGACTGGGGTGATGTGAGATGAGGGGATTCACCCACTACATCTCGGGCCTCGCGGCGGCGACCTTCTTCGCCGCCCTCGTCGGTGATCTAAGGCTGGGCATACTCATTCCGGTCATCGCGGCCGCCTCCGCCTATTTCCCGGACTTCGTGGACTTCAAGTTCGGAAAGTTCCTGGCGAGGAGGGACTACGAGATAGACCCCGCCCCCTGGGACGAGAAGAAGCACTACGCGCCGAAGCTCGTCAAGGTAAGCGAGCTGAGCGAGGAAAACCGCTACCAGTTCTTTGCCATCGAGGGAACGGTGGAGGATATACTCGTCAGGGGCTCCGGGAAGGTCTCCTACAAGGTCCTCCGCGAGGACGGAAGCGAGGAGACCGTCACGGAGGAGTACAATAGCATAGTCTTCACCCTCAACGACGGAACGGGGAAGATAACCGTCGAGGCCTTCGGCGACGACTACGAGTTCTTCGAGGAGGAGTTCGGAAAGATTGAGGAGGGCAAGGAGATACTCGTCTTCGGCTACGTCGATGTCGATGAGGATGGCCTCAAGCTCGTCGTCAGCGATGCCCCCCACCCGCAGGGCATAGCGGACACCATAGCGAGGGCCATCGAGGAGGCCTACCGCGAGGGCGAGAGGATAGTCAAGATACACAACATTCGCCTTCCTGGCGACGTTTACAGGCGCTTTCTGGTTCACCTCGACCCGCCCAGGAGGGAAGTCCGCGTCGAGATGGGGCCGATAGTAACGCCTGGAGGTGTCGCGATAGGTGGCGAAGTGCCCGAGTACAGGAAGTACGGCGTGGCCAAGGTGAGCGTGCCCTTCATCAAGACCTACCCCAAGCCCACCAGGATAGACTCCTTCTCCGGCCCGGAGATAGCCTTCAGGAGGGCCGAGTTCAGGGGCAAGACGGTCGTCAAGGACCGCTTCCTGCCCTGGCACCACGGCTTCAGCCACTCCCTCACGATGGGCATGATAATAGGCCTCGTCGTCTTCGCCCTCTTCAAGCTGATCGGCTACGAGCACGCCACGGAGCTGGCACTCGCCTCGATGATCGGCCAGTGGCTCCACGTCTTCGAGGACCAGCTCGGCTTCATGGGGAGCAACCTGCTTCCTCCCATCACGAAGGACGTCGTCCCGGGCTTCAAGCTCGGCGAGAGCGGCAGCGGCCTGACCAACTTCTCGACGGCCTGGCTGATGATATCCTTCATGATATGGAACTTCAACCGCTTCACCGACCCGAGGCCGATACCGATGAGCGACGCCAAGCTGCTGCTCCTCCTGGCCTGGCCGTCGATAGTAGGCTTTGCCATAGCGATAGTCAGGAGCTTCAGGCTTAGAAGGGAGATCTCCGAGCTCATGGACTACTACACGAACCTCGAGGCCTTTGAGGAGATGGAGGAGGTCGGAGGGATTTAATCCTTCCCTCCTTTGTTTTCCGGTTTTCTCGCCACGACGCCGAGAGCTTCCTCAACGCGCTTAACGCCAACGAAGCCCGCCCTCCTCAGCCTCTCCATGACGCCCCTCTGCAGGTCCTTCCTCCGGTACTTCTTCCCGGGGTTCCCGACGTAGTGGAAGAGCCTTCCGTCAGGTTTGAGAACCCTGAAGAGCTCGCCGTAGAACTCCTCCGAGTAGAGCTGGCCCGCTAAAGAAAAGCGCGGCGGGTCGTGGATTATCGCGTCAAAGCTCTCATCTCTAAAGCGTTTCACGACCTCGAAGGCGTCGCCCTGAATAACCTGAACCTTTCCCCCCGTGAAGAGTTCCCTGCTCCAGGGGTTTATTCTGGCAAGCTCAATCACGTTCGGGTCCTTCTCGATGGTTATGACGTACGCCCCGCGCTTTGAGGCTTCTATGGCCGTGTAGCCGAGTCCCATGCAGGTGTCGAGAACGGTCTCCCCTTCCTTTGGCTTCACCGCGTTCACCTTGTTCCTCGTGTCCTGGAGGGGGTTCACTTCCTTTGTCCTGTGCATCCTGATGCCGTTTATCTCAATCGTCGGCGGAATCGTCGGGACGAGCTTGTAGAAGTGTTCCCCCGCTATGGCCGCCTTGTAGATGCCGTTTTTGACGAAGTAAACGCTCCCCTCGTCCCTCGCGATTCTCTCCAGAACGTCCCGCGAAACCCTCGTTCCGTCGGGGAAGATGAAATCCTCTCCCTCCCGTTTTATCTCCCACGCCCTGCTGGTTTTCCTTAGATCGAGGTTGAGCCTGACGTTCCCCCCGGAGAAGAGAAGCCTTCTCGCCTCCCTCGCTGTCAGAAAGTAGAGCTCGTCCATAACTCCCACCGTGCAGTGCTGGGGACGGGGGAATAAAAACCTAACCCACGACCCTCTCAAAAACGCGCTCGAAGTTCTTAAAGGTTATAGCCTCGATCTCTTTTTCGCTGAAGTTCTCTCCCAGCCTCTCGACGAGCGCAGGAATCCTGGATTCGTCCTCAAAGCCCTCCACGCTCCTCCCGCTCCAGCCTGGAAGGTAGTAGACGAAGTCGAAGCCGAGGCCGACGTGCCTGTAGCCAATCAGGTCCGCCATGTATGCTATGTGCTCCACGTACCTTTCCAGCGTGGGCTTTTCTCTGTGAACGAAGCTCGGTATCGCGACCGCTCCAACGACGCCGTCCCTCTCCGCTATCGCCTTCAGCTGTTCGTCCGTTAGGTTCCTCGGGTGGTCGCAGAGCTTCCTTGCGTTGGAGTGCGAGGCAATCACTGGGAAGGAGGTGACCTCCAGCGCGTCCCAGAAGCCGGCCTCGTTTATGTGGCTCAGGTCCATCACTATGCCAAGCTCCTCGGCCTTTCCGACGACCTCGACTCCGAAGTTGGTAAGCCCTCCGCCGGTTCTCTCGAAGACCCCATCGGCTATCGCGTTCCTCAGGCTCCATGTGAGCGTCAGAACCCTCAGTCCAAGGCGATGGAAGACCTCAAGGAGGTGTATACTCTCCCCTATCGGCTCCCCTCCCTCCAGGCCGAGCCATAGGGCGACCCTTCCTCCCTCGATGGTCCTTTTCATGCCGTCAACGGTTGTCACGAGTTCGAAGTGCTCGCTCTCCTCGATGTCCCTGATGAAGGCGTTCAGAACCTCCAGTCCGTAGACGGTCGCGTTGCTCCTTCTGTCTGGCCTCGTCCATATCGCCATGACTCGCGCGCCTATTCCCGGGGCGAAGAAGCGCTCGAAGTTCTCCTCCAGGACGCGAGTTTTTCCTGCCTTCCGCTCATCGTAAACGAAGGTTGGGAGGTCTGAATGGGCGTCGAATATCATATCCCCTCACTGGCCTCCTCTATGGCTATTATCTCCGTCAGCGCCTCGGTCTTTATTCTGGGGTCTGGTATGCTTCTCACGATTTCTCTGGCTTCCTCGAATTCTTTCCTCCTCGCCAGCTCCAGGGCTATTGCCCTGAGCGCATCGCTCCTCTTGCGGACGTCCTTTATCTCCCTCGCGAATTCGAGTGCCCTCTTTAGGCTCCCAAGTTCGGTCAGAAGCCGGGCTATCTTCTGAACGTTAGCCTCAGTGAAGCGTGGACTCTCGCAGTGTTCAAAGGCCTTGTCCACTATGTCCAGGTACTCTATGTTGTTAACTCTCTTCATCCAGAGGGCGACCTCCAGCTCCCCGATGAGCCTCACAACGCCTGCGTATTTCTTCTCTATGAGGGCTAGGGCGTAGTGGTTCCTCCCTTCGAGGAGGGCCCGCCGTATGGCCGGAAGGCCGACGTCATAAACGGTCTGGGCCAGCTCTATCTTCTTCTCGACTATGGCCGCGCGCTGGTTGACGTGAAGCTTGTCGAATATATCGAATGCCATCCTGTAAAAGTCGAGGGCCTTGTTTGAGGGTAGCGTGTCGCCAGCCTTCTCAAGGAGCTCTCCTATTCTTATTATGCCGTCCACCTTGAGGTTGTAGCCTATCTCGGCTCCTATTATGGTATCGAAGGCTATGTTGAACAGTTCGAGGGCCGTGTCGGGACGACCGGCGAGGGCCAGGTGATAGGCCAGCTCCGAGAGAACCACTCCCTTCTCTATGGGGCTTTTTATGCCATCCGTCTCGTCTATGGCCCTGTTGAAGAAGTCCATCGCGTCCTCTTCGTACTCCATTCTCGCGAGGGAGGAAGCTATCGTCGAGTAGGCCACAGCCTTGTTGGCGGGGTCCTTGAGCTTCTTGGCTATGTACATCGCGTCCTCTATTATGCTCGGAATCCACTCCTGTGGTCCGCCGTGCTCGTATATGGCAACGGCTATGTCCGTGAGAACCTCTATCTGGTCGAGGGGGTCGTTCAGCTTGTGAACTTTGGACAGAGCCTCCTCGTAGTATCTCCTCTCCACTAGTAGTTCTATCTCCTCTCGCGTCGTCATACTAACTATTTAATCCGTTCTAAATCCTTATAAACCTTTGTTGGACACTCTGAGTGAGGAACGATGTTGACGCTGGCGCTTTACAACACGTATGACCCCAAAAAGCTTCACGAGGCCCACTTAAGGGCGATAGCCAGGGCGGGTCCAATAGCGTACTCATACGGCTTCCATCTGGCCCTCGTCGGCTTTCCCTTCGAGGGAAAATCCCTCGACGTTGCTGAGGAGATAAGCACCCACACGACCATAGGTGAGGGAGGCAGGTACCTCCTTGAGCTGGCTGAGAGGAGCCGCTTCCACCTCCTGGAGTTTCCAAAGAGGGGTTTTCCGCCTCAGTTTGGAATCCCCGTGGCAACGACAAGAAAGCCGAGTGAAGAAAAGGAGATAACCCCACTGGAGCTCGCCGAGAGGGCCCTCCGCGGTGAGAGTTTTCTCCTGCTCGTCGGCCTCGGGAGACACGGTCTCCCGAAGGAAATCTTTAAGATAGCCCGTTATCATATGGATATCACCGGAAAGAGGGTGAGCCTCGAAACGTGCACCGCAATAGGTGCCATACCCGCGAGAATAAGCACCCTCATGGAGGCGCTGAGATGGAGGACTCATGGAAAAAAGATTTAGCCTGGGTACTTATAGCCCTGCTGGCCGTCTTCACCCTTCAGACGGGTCTCAAGGTGGCCCTTCACACGGACTCGCCCCTGGTGATAGTCGTCAGCGAGTCCATGGAGCCGGTGTTCTACAGGGGAGACGTCGTCCTGCTCAAGGGCATAAACGAGGAGAACATAGACGACGTTCACCTCAACGACGTCATAGTCTACAAACGCCCCGGTTACGAGTATCCCATCATTCACCGCGTTAGGGATATAAAGACCGTTGAACTGGGGGGTAAGGTGGAGAAGTGTTTCGTAACCTGGGGGGACAACAACTGGGCGCCCGATCCGGATTATCCGACCCCCTACGGGATGATACCCTGTGTCCCGGCCTACGCGGTTGAGGACAAAGCCCTGCTCGTCTTCCCGAAGATTGGCCTCATCCCGCTGATAATCAGGGAACACCTCGGCCTGGGATGATGTGAGGGTAGGTGACTGAGCTGTGATGAGCTAATCGGCCCCTGACCGGCAGCCCTTTGCTTTGCAAAGCGCTGGCGGAAAGTTTGGCTCCTTTTAGTTTTTTCTCCTGAGTCTGCGCACCTGTTAAACGGCGGATTTATGGTGATTTCAGCATCGAAGGGCGGATTTTCTATCGAGTCCCTCAAAGTACGACGCCCTACGGGCGTCAAAAGAAAGTAGACTCAGAAACAACTGCCCCCTAACTAACTGAAATCTCAGCACGTTTGAGGGCTTTTAAGAGGTGCACCCTAACTTGCTCCTGATTTTTAATGGGTCGCGGGCTTTGATGAAACTTTGCGAGGGCAAAGTTTCTTATCCGCTCAGTGGTGACCGCTCTCATCACCCCTCTCAGGAGGGCTTGGGCGTCATCATCGCTGGACTTAAAAACGCTCTTGATTTTTTAACTTTGGTGATGGCATGAGGTTCATTCCGCTCATAGTTGCCCGACCTGAGGTTCAGATGGCGATAGACGAGGCAATAATGCGCGCGAGGATTGAGGGCAAGGTCCCCGACACGGTCAGGCTCTACGCCTTCTCGCCGAGCTCGGTGACAATCGGGAGATTCCAGAGCATCGTCCATGACGTCAACCTGGGGGAGGCGAGGAAGCTCGGTATTCCCGTCGTCCGCAGGATAACCGGCGGCGGTTCGGTGTTCCACGACGAGTTCGGCGAGATAACGTACTCGGTGGTCATCGGCGAGGACTACCACCCCATGCTCAGGAACGTCGAGAGCAGCTACCGCTACTTAGCCGGCCCGCTGGTAGATGCCCTGAGAGAGCTTGGCCTTGATGCCGGCTTTGCCGGCCTTAACGACATCGTCGCCAGCAGGAAAAAGATAAGCGGCTCGGCCCAGACGAGGAGGAAGGGGGTTATACTCCAGCACGGCACCTTCATGTACGCGACGCGCGTTGAAGTCCTCGCGAAGGTTCTGAGGGTCTCGAAGGTCAAGCTCTCCGATAAGGGCGTTTCAAGCATCTGGGAGCGCGTCACCACCCTGGAGCGCGAGGGGATAAAGCTGAACCGCTGGGAGGCCTACGAGCTGCTGAAAGACAAGTTCTTTGCCGCGTTTGAGCTGGAAGAGGGCCAGCTGACGGACTACGAGCTCCAGCTCGCCGAGAGGCTGGTGGAGGAGAAATACGGGAATCCTGAATGGAACGAGAGCCGCTGAACTAAGGCAGCTTCCAGTTTTCCTCTATTTTGTAATTCTCGGCCAGTTCGTAGAAAATCTCGTCTTCTCCAAGCTCTTTCCTCAGCCTCCTGAAGTTCTCCTCAAGCCTCGGTAACCTCCCCTTGCTCCTGCGCAGCATGCTGTTTCCGAGCTCAACCGCAAAGCGGAGGTATTCTTCGCCCACGAGAATTTTTCCGTCCCTTCCGAGTGGTGCCGTGAGGTACTCGGTGGCGTTTATCTCCACGAGGTGGCGCTTCGAGACGACCTTGAAGGTGGTGTACTTGAAGCCGCTCGCGAGGCCGAGCTCGTGCAGTCTCTTCGCCCTCTCCATGTCCTCGGCGACGACGTGGAATATCGGGGGCTGGCTCTTGAGGAAGATGAGGCCTTCCCTCGCTTTCTTCAGCGCCTCCCTCGCTTCCTCGAACTCCATCGGCCTGTGAACCTTGACCAGCCACCTCGCGAGGGGCTTCGCCCCGAGGTCGGGCTCCTCTATTATGCCGATCCTCCCGGAGCAGGACGAGGTCGTGTAGATGCCGTTAATCGAGTTGATCAGCAGGAGGAGGTCGGTTATGTCTCCGTCGACCTTTCCTTCTCTCATCGCCGTGAAGAGGCTCACGAGGGCTTCGCGCTTGGCTTTCATATTCAAACCCTCCTTGCTCTTTCCCGCGTTAAATCTCGCCTCAGCGCCTGGTTATGGTATGTAAAAGGTCTCAGCTCCCTCTTTCAGCCCGTTCCGTCGAAAACTTTATAAAGCTAACCCAAAAGCTTTTAGCGATGGCCGGGGTGGTGTAGCCTGGTCAGCACAGGGGACTGTGGATCCCCTAGCCCGGGTTCAAATCCCGGCCCCGGCCCCAGAATTACTGTTCTCCCAGAATAAAAAGCTTCCAAAGCCAACTCCACTGGCGTTACTGTCTGGGGGTTTCATCACAAGGCCCCTTTGTGGGTGTACCCTTCTAAACTGGCGGATACTGAAAAAAGTGGGAGAAATGGTGAACCCTTTGATGTGTCTAGTACCCGGCCGTCCTACATACTGTGGAAGTGACGGCCCGTCACTAATGATGGGATGTTCACTAGTTTGACCAATTCCCTGAACATGCCCAACACCCTTAAAACCCCTGGCAATTATATCCATCCGGTGAATGGTATGTCGTGGAAGGACAAGCTCGGCTTGGTTCATATCTACACCGGCAACGGGAAGGGGAAGACCACCGCGGCATTTGGCCTCGCCGTGAGGATGCTCGGCTCCGGCGGGAGGGTGATAATCCTTCAGTTTATGAAAGCTGGAGACGTTTACGGCGAGCAGAGGAAGATAGCCGAATGCGGCACGGTCATAGAGTCCTTCGGTTTGCCAAAGTTCGTCCACGGGAAGCCGGAGCCGGACGACATAGAGGCGGCCAAAAAAGCTCTTCAGCGCGCGAAGGATGTCGTCTCAAGCGGCGAGTGGGATCTGGTGATCCTCGATGAGATCTGCGTTGCCCTCGGCTTCGGCATGCTCGACGTTGATGAGGTCAGGGGGCTCATCGAGAGCAAAGCCCCTCACACCGAGTTAGTTCTAACCGGCCGCTACTGCCCGGAGGAGCTCTTTGAGCTGGCCGACTACGTGACGGAGATGAGGGAAGTCAAGCATCCCTACCAGAGGGGGATTCTCGCGAGGAGGGGCGTGGAGTTTTGACCTCCTTCCTTTTCCTTTCGACGTTGACCGAAAAGCTTTTTAGTTAGGAGAGCTTAAGATAATCCGGGAAGGTTTTAGTAACAATTCTTTAGAAAAGGGGGTGATAGAATGAGCGAGCTCATCGGTCAGATCGTGCAGGTTCTCAAGGAGCAGGTCGTCCAGGACACCGTTGTTCCCAGGAACATAAGGCGCGCCGCCGAGCAGGCCATAGAGGCCCTCCTCGACGAGAGCAAGGAGCCGGCCGTTAGAGCGGCCGATGCCATAGCGATCCTCGAGGAGATAAGCGAGGACCCGAACATGCCTATGCACACGAGGACGATCATCTGGGAGGTCCTCGGTGCCCTTGAGCAGGTCAAGTGAGCGTTTTTCTTTTCCCGCTCATTTCCTGCGTTTGATCAGTCTCTTCTGCTTAGGTACCACAGTTTGGCGCTCTCCTCCACAAGCTCTGCCTTGTAGAACGCCTCCCTCAGGCTCCTCCCCACGGTAACTATGCCGTGGTTCTCCATGATGGCGGCGTCGGAGTGGCATATAGTTTCCGCGACAATCCTGGCCAGCTCCTCAGTTCCAGCGGGCCTGAACGGCACTATCGGGATTCTCTTCAGGTATATCTCGGCCTCGGGGGTTATTATGGGAAGCTCGACATCGATGATGGTGGAGGCGGTTATGGAATACGGCGGGTGGAGGTGCGCTATTGCCGTCACCTCCGGCCTCTTGTGGTAGATCTCCAGGTGGAGCCTGTATTCGGAGGAGGGCCTCACGCCGGAGACCTGCCTCCCTTTCATGTCGATTACGGCAATCTGTTCCCCCGTCATGTCGTCCATCACCGCTCCGGTGGCCTTGATGAAGACGAGGTTTCCTTTTCTGATGCTCATGTTTCCTCCAAATGCTGCCGTAAGTCCCCTCTCGTGGGCCAGCCGGGAGTACTTCACGAGCTGGGCTTTGATGGCCCTGCTCATCCTCTCACCACCTTCACGCCGTAGCCGCAGTCTTGGCAGTAGGCCTTCTCCCCTTTCCATGCCAGCTCCCCGCCGCATATCGGGCAGGTGTGGATGTCTCCCTCACCCCTCCAGCGCTCGTAGGTTTTGCCGTCGATGACGAGGAAGAGCCCCTCCTCATCCTCCTCGAAGTGGCCCAGAACCGGGTTGCTCTCAAGTTCAAGCGTCTCCCCGTCTATGATTATCGGCTCGATTCCAACGTTGCCCTCGTACTCCAGGTCGTTGGTCGGGAGTATCTCAACGACGAAGGCTTCGAGCTTTTTATCGGGATAGGCTATGACCTCCAGCGCGTCGCTGAGTTCACCGCTGGAGGAAATCACATCGATCACGATGGTCTCCTCCCTCGGAAAGACGAGCGCTATCAGAAATTTACTCCTGTAAACCCCAAGCCCCCTGTCGAGACAGACCTCCTCAGGGCCGAGGTCCTTCAGCATCTCGCGAAGCTCGTCGCCGCTTGGCAGCCTGCCCTTCCGTCGTATGAACTCTCCAATCTCCTTTGCGAGCGGCATGGCGAGAGTAACGGGTTCGTAGAGCTTCATGTTCCCACCTCCATTAACTCGGGAGAAAAATTTATAAACCTACCCGGGGCACTATGGAACGGGCTGACTGTAGGGTCCCGCGGTAGCCTAGCCTGGGAGCGGCGGCGGACTGTAGATCCGCAGGTCCCCGGTTCAAATCCGGGCCGCGGGACCACCAGAATTCTAAAGTGTCTTCTGAAACCTTAATCTGTCGGGTTCTCTCGTGTTCGCTGGGAATCGTTGGACTTTTATGCGTGGCCGGTTTTGAGAGTTGGTACTTCGCAGTGGCATCTTTGCGGGAAAAAACTTTTTAATCTTTGGCGCCGTGTTAAACTCTGGTGTTTAAAATGGGGAACCGGAGCTTTCTCACCGAGCAGCAGATTAGAATCCTCCGCCTGCGAGCCAGGGGCCTGAAGCAGAGTGAGATTGCGGAGATGCTTGGCACGAGCAGGGCAAACATAAGCATCCTTGAGAGACGAGCGCTTGAGAAGATTGAGAAGGCGAGGAACACGCTCCTCATCTGGGAGCAGATAAACTCGAAGATAAGCGTCGAGGTCAGGAAGGGTGAGGACATCTTCACGGTCCCGGAGAGGCTCTTCAGAAAGGCGGATGAGCTGAGACTTAAGGTTCCCTACAGCACCGCCGAGATAATAGCCTTCCTCGTGGAGCATGCCCCGATAAGCGACAGGATAGCGAAGCGCGACTTCACGCTTTTTCTTGACGCGAAGGACAGGCTCAGGATAAGCGAGTGCCTACTTGAGGATTTCGATAAGGTAGGGAAGCAGGAGTGACGTGAAGACGCCGTTCAGGGCCATAGCAAGGCCGCTTACCGCCCCCGCCAGCTCATCCTCAAGGATTATCCTCGCCGTTCCGAGGCCGTGCGAGCCCACGCCCATCGCCAGACCGCGGGCTATTCTGTCCCTCACCCTCGCAAGGTTGAGGAGCTCCGGGCCGATGGCGTTGCCCATTATCCCGGTGAGTATCACGAGAACCGCGGTTAAAGCTGGAATGCCCCCTATCTTCTCGCTTATGCCTATCGCTATCGCGGTTGTAACGCTCTTCGGTGCTATGCTCAGGAGAACCTCCTCGCTCCCGCCGAGGAGCTTAGCGATGTAGAAGGCGCTGAGGATTGCGACAGTTCCACCGACGGCTATTCCCAGGGCTATCTCCTTTGAGTATGCCCTTATAGTGTCCCTGCCCTTGTAGACTGGAACTGCGAGGCTCACCACCGCCGGCCCAAGCAGGAACTTGAGTATAACCGCGCTGTCCATGTAGCTCCCGTAGGGTATCCCGAACCATTTCAGGATAACCGCTATCGTGATTATAGAGAGAAGAACCGGGTTCGTGTAGAACGCCCTTCTCCTGGAGTGGAGCTCCGAGAACAGGTAGAAGACCACCAGGGTGAGGGTTATTCCCAGCGGGTTCACATTTCATCCCTCCTGAGGAGGTCGACGGTCTTCGCCGTGACGAGGAGCGTTACAACGAAGCTTATCACCAGTGCCCCGAATATCGGCACCGCCTGGCTCTTTATCAGGCCGATGTAGGTGACTATCCCGACGCCGGGAGGCACGAACATGACGCTCATGTTCCTGACGAAGAGCTCGGCCTCGTTTTCAACCCACTCCAGCCTGATGGCACCGGTGAGGAGCGCCCCCAGGAGGAAGAGCATGCCGAGCACGCTCCCGGGTATCGTGAGGTTGAGGGCAAAGCTCGTGAACTCACCCAGGGCGTAGAAGCCGAATATTATCGCCAGTCCGCGGTAGGGCCTCATGCTTCAATTTAAGATGTCTCTGTATAAAAGCATCCCGGATGATGCGAAAGGCCAATAAGTCCCTAATGCGCAACACCTACGGTGATACAATGCTCATGAGGGACTACAGATTTCCCCCAAGATACGGTCCGGAGTGGGGCAGCGGTGGGATATTCGGGCTGAGGTACCACAACGGTGTCCTATACTACGCCCTCGCCTTCGAGGCCGAAGCGCACTTCATCGACGTGAAGACCGGCGACGAGAAGGTCTACGACTTCACCCTCCTCGGGGATGCCCCGACGAGCGGTGGCGACACCTACAACGCGGTCGAGGCCGTTGACGAGTTCATATACTTCGGCGGCTGGGTTCACGCCCCCGCGGTTTACCGCGAGGAGAGGAGAATACTCTTCCACAACAAGTACTCCCACGTCCACGTCTACGACACCGAGAACGACTCCATAAGGCTCCTCTGGAAGGACTCCATTCACCATGAGACCGACTGGGCTGGCGAGGTGGGAGATATACTCTACGACCCCGCCAACGACAGGCTCCTCATTGCGAGGGAGGACGGTCATGCAAACCTCGGAATCTACGCCCTTGACAGAAGGACCGGGAAGGCCGAGGCCCTGATTCACGAGCCATCCCTCAAGGGGACGATAGTCCATGATACTGCCTTCTTTGGCATCGGCAACAACTTCACTGAGGGGCTGAGGGAGATACGGGCCCTCGACCTTATTGGGGGAAGGTGGAGTGCCTTCAAGCCCGGTGAGAGCGTTGACGGACGGCCATACATAAGGCCCGAGTACGGCCCCCTGGCGAGCGCCTACAACAGGGCCTTCGCCTTCGTTCGCGGTGGGGTTATAGCGGGAAACCCCTTTATGGGCGAGGACTTCCGCTTCTTCCGCCTCTTCGAGTTCTACACCTTCTACGCCCCCTTCAGGGTGAACGCGATAAACCTTGGGGGAGGAATCCTCACGGCCTACAACGCCCACCACGACGCGGTTTACAGGCGGGACTCACATGCAGGGGGCATGGAGTGGACTTCGACGAACACCATACCGGGCCCCAGCGTTTTGGTATACCTCTCCCCGCCTATGGTCAAGATAGTGGGGGCCTTTGGGGCCAGGGTTACGAGCATAGAGAAAATGGACGGGAAGCTGCTCGTTGCCACCAACACCACTCCAAACACTGGCTCAACTGAGGCGACGCCCTTCGACACCGGCAACAGGGACATTGTGGTTCTCGATGAAAAGATTATCCAGGAAAATCCCCCCACGGTAAGCTTCTCCCTTCCGCTGGCACTCCCGAGCATGGCGAAGAACCTGGGGGCCGGAACCTTTGGAGGAATCCCCCTGGACGGCTACCGCGAGCCGAGGATGGTTCTCTACCTGAGCGGGGACAACAGGCTGACCGTCCACGAGTACGACCTCTCACTCCCTGGGGGAGAGGCTGTTAGCGAAACCTTCGAAGTCAAGAGGGGCAAGAATATACTCGATCTGGATTCTTTCAGCGGCATCGTGAGCTTTGAACTGGAAAAACCGGAGATGAAAGGAAAGGTAAGGATAGAGCTTCGGTGAGTTCTTTCCTTCACGATTCCATTTTTCCGAGGATGTTGTTCCATGAGTAGCTGGACTCTATGAGCTCCCCGACGGTTACGCTCTCCTCCCTGACTATCTCCGGCTCAAGGTCGCCGAGCCTCTTGAGGAGCTCCTCCCTGGGAAGGGCTTCCTCGTCGAATATCACGAAGCCGTTCTTGGCGTAGCCGTTGATGAAAGCCCTCCAGACCCTTTCGTCCTTCAGGAGTTCGTACTGCTTCGCCGTTGCCCTCTCCCAGTCTATGCTTCCGAACCTGAGGAACAGCTTGGTGAGCCTTTTATCAGGTTTGACCGTCATGCCACCACCTCACTCCTTCGTCTTTATCGTTCCGAAGTAGTCCTCTATGTCGATGTACGTCTTTCTGTAAAGCTCGCTGCTCTTCATGCTCTCCACGAACTCCCTGGTCCTGATGTACTTGTCCTTCTGGTACTCCCAGTCCGGATGGAGGGCCTTCCACTCCTCCCAGGTGTAGCTGAACTGGGCCTGCACCTTGTCGCGGTAAAGCTCTGGAATCACGTTGAACGTACAGAACGGCACTATCCTTCCGTCGGGCATGGCGTAGTGGATGACGCAGCGCTCCACCCTCTCGACGTCGTAGTTGTACTCGTCCATGAAGTGCATCATTCCGAGGAAGAGCGAGTTCATGTGGAACTTACCCAGTGCATCGTAGTTCCCGTACATGAAGGCGTTCTTTATGAGGTCGAGCACCTTCAGTCCCTTGGGGGCGTACCTGTCATCGTAGAAGCTCTTGAACTTGACGAAAATCTCCGCACCGAGCTTGAGCTTCTGGAGCCTTCCGAGGTTCTTCCACTCCTCGATTTCCTCGGCCTTGCTTTCCAGGTATTCTACGAAGCCTTCAACATCCAGGAACCTGCTTATTGGAACGACCCTCTTGTTCTCGCGGTCGAGGAAGACGTAGGTGGCGGCACCACAGCAGTAGTGGCTGGTCATGTAGTAGCGCGAGCCGGTGAAGGCCTCAAAAAAGCGGGCTATGTGACCGGCTATTGGAATCGGGTACCAGTCCTCCATGGCTATGGTTCCGTTGGTCTGCTCCTCTATGCGCTTTATTGCCCCCGGAATCGTTATCCTGAATCTCTGGCGCTCCTTCCTGGGAACCCTTCCGACGAGGGAAATCGGCTGGAAGTTGACACCCCTGACGATGTCGAGGTGATTCAGGCCGAAGTTGATTATCGCACCGAGCTCGTGGTCGTTGACGTTCCTTATGGTTGTCGGCACGAGGACTATTCCCGGCCCGTTGGCCTTTCTCACGTTCTCGAAGATGAGCGGAATCTCCCAGTGGTTCTTCCAGTTGGTCTGGGGCGTCATTCCATCGTAGCTCAGGTAGAGAACGTTAACTCCCGCCCGCCTTACCGCCTTAACAAGCTCCGGCTCGAAGGCGAGCTTTATTCCATCGGTGTTGAGCTGGACGTGGTCGTAGCCTTCCTCCTTGGCAATCTTGATTATCTCGATGAGATCCTCCCTCAGTGTCGGCTCGCCGCCGGTGAGCTGGACGGCGTTGGCACCGACTGGGTGCTCCTTCTTGGCATTGCGGAGCATCATCCGAATCTGCTCAAGTGTCGGCTCGTAGATCGGCTGACCCTCCTTTGCGTAGAAGAAGCAGTACCAGCAGCTCAGATTACAGCGGTTGGTGAGCACTATATTGAGCAAACTGGTGTGGGAGCGATGCCTCGCGCAGAGGCCACAGTCCAGGGGGCAGTTGACGCCGGAAGCGTCAACGTTGGTGCTCATGAGCTTGAAGTCGAACCTCCACCTCTGGAAGCGATAGTACTGCTCAACATCCTCGTAATACACATCGGTTATCATACCTTCGGGACAGCGCTTCGTTATCCAGACCTTACCATCCTTCTCCCATACAAGGGCAGGGACGACCCTCCTGGTCTCGGGACAGAGCGAGTACGTTCTGTGCGGCAGCGGTCCGCCGTAGGCCCTGCTGGCCTTTTTGAGCATCTCCTCGAACTGCTCCTCGCTTATTTCGGGGAACTCGATTATGTCCCTGATCCTCCTTGTTAGCTGGTTGAATTCCTTTTCGCCGCTGGGCACTTCACCAACGCTCTCTGCCATGCTACTCACCTCTCCAACTTTTGTCTTTGGTCATTTATCCAATCACCAGGTATAAAAACTTTTGCGTAAATATGAAGATTTTCCTGCATATCTATGCCCCACATCTGGGTAACGGGCTAAGGGTTAAAAGCACACGGGCAAAGTTACTCCGGTGGTTAGATGCCGGCGAGAGAAATGAGGATGGAGATGTTCCTTCGCGCTTTGCTGAGGAGGGACTTCACCAAGGCGAAGGCCCACCTGGAGAAGCTCCAGAAGATGGCGGGTTCGGACGAGTGGGGCAGAGGTTACGGTAAGGCGATAAACGGCTTTATGAGCGCCCTCAAAGACAACGACACCGATGCCCTCATAGTCCAGCTGATCAGCGAGCATGACAGGGAAAAGGCCGAGGGACTGCTGAGGCACTTTCAGAGTATCCTGGAGCACGAGTTCCGCGATGAGTACGAGAAGGGCTACTACACCGCCTGGGTCGAGTTCCTCAAGGCTTATTTAAGCCAAAAGACGCTCGCACTCAAGAGATGAGGTGTTCCCATGGGGAAGGAAGAGGCCATGAGAAAGCTCGAAGAGCGCATAAGGAACTGCAGGAAGTGTCCGCTCGGAGAACTCAGAACCAACCCCGTTCCTGGCTCCGGTAGCTACGACGCCAAGGTGATGTTCGTTGGTGAAGCCCCCGGCTACTGGGAGGACCAGAAGGGCCTGCCCTTCGTCGGACGGGCCGGAAAGGTTCTTGACGAGCTCCTGGCTGAGATAGGTCTGAGCAGGGATGAGGTGTATATAACCAACATAGTCAAGTGCCGGCCGCCAGAGAACAGGGACCCGACGGAGGAGGAGATAAGGGCCTGCTCGCCCTACCTGGACAGGCAGATAGACATAATCCGGCCCAAGGTCATAGTCCCGCTCGGCAGGCACTCCATGAGGTACATCCTGGAGAAGTTCGGCTTTGAGCCCGAGCCGATAAGCAAGATACACGGAAAGACCTTTGAGGCTCGCACCCTATTCGGGAAGTTCGTCATAATGCCGATGTATCACCCGGCCGTTGCCCTCTACAGACCTCCACTGAAGGAGGAGCTAAGGAAGGACTTTCAGAGGCTTAGAGAGCTGATAGAGGGCCAATTATGAAAGGTCCTTCAACTTTCAAATACTCTTCCGAGTGAGTGCGCCTTTCCTAGCGTTTTTTAAGCCTTAAAGTTTCTTTACTGAAGCTTTTCTGGGAAAGATTTTTATGGTATTGGTGCGCATTATTGTACCTGAGAGCATGCATTAATGCAGGGGTACACCAGTATTCATCAGAATGCAGAAAACCCGGTTCAAATGTATGGAAACGACCCACGGGATTTTCGGAAACATGTCATTGTGTCAAAAACTTTTCAGGAAACCTTATATTCCACCCAAGGATTCCAAGGCATGATATTTAGGTGGGGGTGAAACCGTGTCGGATTTCGGAGTGCTGTCTCTGCTGCCACCGCTGGTGGCTATTATCCTGGCGATATGGACGAAGAGGGTTATCCTGGCTCTGTTCGCCGGTGTCTGGATTGGAGGCGTAATGGTCTCCGGCTGGAACCCGGTGACGGGAACCACCCAGACCCTCGACTGGATAGTCGGCAACGCCATCGATGACTGGAACGTCAAGATACTCCTCTTCGACTTCCTCATCGGTGCCGGCGTTGGCCTTATATACAAGTCCGGAGGAGCGATGGCCATAGGCCGTGCCCTCGCGAGCAAGGTGCGCTCCAGCAGGGGAGCCTCGGTTATGGGATGGCTCCTCGGCGTGCTCATATTCTTCGATGACTACACAAACACCATCATAGTCGGTAACACCATGAGGCCCATCACCGACAGGACGAGGGTTTCCCGTGAAATGCTTGCCTACATAGACGACTCAACCGCGGCACCGGTTGCGGGGCTGGCAATAGTCTCGACATGGATAGGCTACGAGGTCGGTCTCATAGGAGACGCCTTCAAGGACCTCAACGTTGACTACGGCGCCTACGTCGCGTGGATGCACAGCGTTCCCTTCAGGTTCTACTCGATACTCGCGATAATACTAGTCTTCATCGTGGCCTTCACCCACAGGCACTACGGCCCGATGCTCAAGGCAGAGATGCGCGCGAGGACGGAGGGCAAGGTTCTCCGCGACGGCGCGAAGCCACTCATGACCACCGAGATTGACCTCGGCATGCCGAAGGAGGACGGCAGCGTCCACATATTCATCTGGCCGATACTGACGCTGATATTCGTCACCCTCTACGGCATGTGGTACACCGGCGGCGGGAGCGAGGCCTATGCCGAAGGTGGTCTCATGGAGGTTCTTGGAAACTCCGACTCGGCCCTTGCGCTTCTCTGGGGTTCCTTTGCCATGGTCGTGGTGGCGTTCTTCCTCGTGCTTGCCATGAAGCGCATGACCATCGAGGAGGCTGAGGACGCCATCGTCCGCGGAATGAAGCAGATGGTCATAGCCAACACGATACTGCTCTTGGCTTGGAGCATCAAGAGCGCCACAGATGCGGTTGGAACCGCTCCCTACATCGTTGACCTCGCCAAGAGCGCCGGCGTTACCGGTAGCTGGGTGCCACTGATAGTGTTCCTCATCTCCATGTTCATCTCCTTCACGACTGGAACCAGCTGGGGAACCTTCAGCATCATGCTGCCCATCGCCATACCGCTCGCCTACGGCGTCACCGGCTACGTCGGCCCGGAGGTCTTCGCGGCCATCGGTGCGGTCTTCGCCGGCGGTATCTTTGGTGACCACTGCTCCCCGATAAGCGATACGACGATCATGAGCTCGATGTTCTCCGGCTCCGACCACATCGACCACGTCACGACGCAGGTGCCGTACGCGGTAACTGCATCGGGCGTCGGCATAATACTCTACCTGCTCTTCGGCTTCGGTGTTCACAGCTGGGCAGTGCTCCTACCCCTAGGCTTTGTACTCCTCATCGGAGCATGGTACTTCCTGAGCGAGTGGTACGGCAAGAAGTACGGGATACCACACGGCAAGGTTCCGGTTTACGTGGCCGAGGACTGAAATTTTCTTTTTTCCTTTCTCGCCACTTTTAAAAGGCCGAGGGAGTACTCTTCTTGGAGGTGAAAGCTTGCTCGTCAGAGCCTTCGTTCCAGCGCATATAACGGCATTCTTCGTACCGGTGTTTCACGATGACCCGTTAAAGGCTGGCTCCCTTGGGGCCGGGATAAACCTTGACAAGGGGACCAACGTCTTCGCGAGCATCGAGACCGGAACGCTTGAGAGGCACATCCACATCGCCTTCAACGGCGAGCCCGTGAAGAGGGAAGAGGCAATAATCAGCTACTCCGTCGCGGAGAGGCTCGTTCCCAACGACTTCCTCGGCGAGGTTGAAATCTGGCAGTACTTCGACTTCCCGAACGGCCACGGCTTCGGGAACAGCGCCGGTGGTGCCCTGGGAACGGCCTTAGCTTTGAGCTACGCCTTCGGCGGGACGTGGCTTAAAGCTTCTCAGCTTGCCCACGAGGCCGAGGTGAAGCATAAGGGCGGCCTCGGCGATGTCATAGCCCAGCTCTCCGGCGGCATAGAGGTTCGCGTTAGGGCTGGAGGCCCCGGGGTGGGCGTGGTGGACAACCTCTTCTTTGAGGACTACAGGGTTCTTGTAGTCCCTCTGGGGAGACTCTCGACAAGGGAAGTCCTGGACGGGGACGTGGTTGATGCAATAGAGCGCGAGGGAAAGCTCGCCCTCGAAAACCTTCTCAAGGATCCGAGGCCCGAGCGCATGATGGCCCTCGCGAGGGGGTTCGCCGAGAAGACCGGCCTTTTGAGCGGTGAACTTCTTGAACTGGCGAGGCAGCTGGATAAAGTTATTTCCACCCCCAGCTCAATGATAATGCTCGGAAGGGGCCTCTTCGCCCTTCTCAGGGAGGACGAGGTGGAGAACGCCATAAACCTCCTCTCCGACCTCGACCTGCCCTACGACGTGACCGGAATCCATGAGGGCAGGCCGAAGGTTGGCAGGTGGGTTGGCTAAACCCTTTTATCCCTCTGTGACAACTCCATTTCAGGTGGTGAGTATGAGGTACTCCGAACTGGCCGACCTTTACAAACGCCTGGAAAAAACTACCCTCAAGACGCTAAAGACAAAATTTGTCGCCGACTTCCTCAAGAAGACACCCGATGAGCTCCTTGAGATAATTCCCTACCTCATCCTCGGCAAGGTCTTCCCGGACTGGGACGAGAGGGAGCTTGGTGTGGGCGAGAAGCTCCTCATAAAGGCCGTCTCCATGGCCACCGGCGTTCCGGAGAGGGAGATAGAGAACTCCATCAAGGACACCGGCGACCTTGGAGAGAGCGTTGCCCTGGCGCTCAAGAGGAAGAAGCAGAAGAGCTTCTTCAGCCAGCCGCTGACGATAAAGCGCGTCTACGACACCTTCGTGAAGATAGCCGAGGCCAGCGGGCAGGGGAGCCAGGATAAAAAGCTGAAGTACCTCGCCAACATCTTCATGGACGCCCAGCCGGAGGAGGGCAAGTATTTGGCCAGAACTGTCCTCGGGACGATGAGGACGGGCGTTGCCGAGGGTCTCCTGAGGGACGCCATAGCCGAGGCCTTTAAGGTAAAGGCGGAGCTGGTTGAGAGGGCCTACATGCTCACGAGCGACTTCGGATACGTGGCAAAGGTTGCGAAGCTTGAGGGTAACGAGGGGCTCTCGAAGGTTCGCATACAGGTTGGAAAGCCGATAAGGCCGATGCTCGCTCAAAACGCGGCGAACGTGAAGGAAGCGCTTGTTGAGATGGGAGGGAAGGCGGCGTTTGAAATCAAATACGACGGCGCTCGCGTTCAGGTTCACAAGGACGGCGAGAGGGTGATCATCTATTCCCGCAGGCTGGAGAACGTTACGAAGTCCATTCCGGAGATGGTCAATGCAGTGCTTGAAAGCCTGAAGCCCGAGAAGGTCATCGTCGAGGGTGAGCTCGTTGCCGTCGGGGAGGGCGGAAAGCCGAGGCCATTCCAGTACGTTCTCAGGCGCTTCAGGAGGAAGTACAACATCGAGGAGATGATAGAGAAGATTCCCCTGGAGCTGAACCTTTTCGACGTTCTCTACGTTGACGGGGACGGGCTGATTGATACCCCATTCTCCGAGCGCAGAAAGCGGCTTGAAGAAATTGTGAAGGGGAGCGAGAAGATAAGGCTGGCGGAGCAGCTTGTGACGGGAAGTGCAGACGAGGCGGAGACGTTCTACAAGAAAGCCCTTGAGCTCGGCCACGAGGGGCTGATGGCCAAGAGACTCGATTCCGTCTACGAGCCCGGGAACAGGGGCAAGAAGTGGCTCAAGATAAAGCCCACCATGGAGGACCTGGACCTCGTCATCATCGGCGCGGAATGGGGCGAGGGAAGGCGCGCACACCTCCTCGGCTCCTTCCTGGTGGCCGCTTTCGACCCGCACAGCGGCGAGTTCGTCCCTGTTGGAAAGGTGGGAAGCGGATTCACGGACGAGGACCTGGCGGAGTTCACGAGAATGCTCAGGCCACTCATAGTCCGCGAGGAGGGCAAGTTCGTGGAGATAGAGCCTAAGATAGTCATCGAGGTTACCTACCAGGAGATTCAGAAGAGCCCCAAGTACAGGAGCGGTTTTGCCCTGAGGTTCCCGCGCTACGTCGCTTTGAGGGAGGACAAGAGCCCGGAGGAGGCGGACACAATTGAGCGCATAGCCCAGCTCTACGAGTTCCAGGAGAGGTTCAAGGCGAAGAGGTGACCTCGCTTTCCTCAGTTTCTTCACCGTTTTCCCACATTTTGCCCGTTTCTTCGCCTTCCTCGGGAACCAGTTTTCCGGCCAGCTCGGCGGCCCTCTTCGCCATGAGCGGGGTCGCGAGAAGGAAGCCTGTCGAGAGGCCCGCCAGGTAAGCGATCGCGTTTCCCGAATAGCCGTCCACCATGGCCAGGGAGGGGAGGTCGTAGAGGGCGTGGGCAATCATTGAGAAGGCCAGCCCGGCGAAGCGCTTCCATTCCCTCTCTCCGAGCAGGAAGCCAACCGTGATTGCCGCCCAGGTGGCATGAAGTCCCATCAGGACGATTCTGACCCCGACGAGGTATGCCGGCTGGTTGAGGGCGAAGATTCCCGCGGTGTAAAATATCCCCTCCACAATGCCAAGGAAGAGGCCCGCTCCGATGACGAGCTTCCACCTCTCCCATTCCGGCGAGCGCCCGAAGAACTTCAGGGGCAGTAGCTTCACAGACTCCTCGATTATCCCGGCAGCGAAGGCCAGCGCAATCCACGTCTTGAGAAACAGTAACGGCGCCTCAAGGATTGACGCCATGACGAGGCCCAGTAGCCCGAGGGCGAACGAGGGAACCTTCCAGCCGCTCTCTGGAAAGGAGCGCCACCTCTGGAGGGTGTACCTGATCGCCAGAAGAACGGACAGGCCCCCGACCACCGTTATGATTCCGAAGTAGTATTCGATGACCCTCTCCGGTGTGAGCATGGTACTTTCTTACCGTCCTGCCTTATTAAAGTTGGCCCCAACTTTTTTAAATCTCGTGTGGATTTTCCTCTGGAACTGTCACAAAATTTACACGAAGGTGTTCAAGATGGAGAATGGAAAGACCAGACTCATAGACATGTTCTTCTCCGAGGGGGCGGTGCTCTTCGGCCGTTTCGTTCTCACCTCCGGCAGGGAGAGCGACTACTACATCAACGTGAAGAAGCTGTCCACAAATCCCAGGGCGCTGAGGATAATCGCGAGCCTGATGGCCGAAAAGGCCAGAGCGCTTGGCATAGAGTTCGACCGGGTCGCCGGCCCGGAGCTGGGGGCGGTACCGATAGCAACGGCGCTATCGCTGGAAACCGGAAAGCCCCTCGTCATAGTCCGGAAGAAGCCCAAGGGGCACGGCACCGGGAGCCAGATTGAGGGTGAAGTGAACCCCGGCGATAGGATACTCCTGGTCGAGGACGTGACGACTACCGGCGGGAGCGTTCTGCGCGCGGCCGAGGTTCTTGAGAATGCCGGGGCGGAGATAGTCGCCATAAGCGTGGTGGTGGACAGGGAGGAAGGCGCTGCCGAGAGAATAGGGGAGAAGTACCGGTTCATACCCCTTGTCACGGTTTCAGAGCTTTTTGCCCGCAGGCGCTCTTCCGGAGTGCAGGAATGAGGTTATGGCCTCGTAGAGCCTGTGGAAGAAACCCTCCTTTTTCTTCCTTCCGAATATCCACTCGTCCAGAACAGAGCCGGCCTCGCTGATGGCCTTTGAGGCAGGTGCGTGGGGCGCGTAATCCAGAACTGGCCGGCCCATATTGGTGGCCTCGGGAACCTTGTAATCGTAGGGGATTATGCCCACGACTGGGACGTCAACGCTGTACTCAAGGAAGTCCACCACGTCGTCGACGTTGGCAGAGGATTCCCTGACCTTGTTGATGATTACGCCCACCTTTAAACCGTAGGCCTCGCCGAGAGTCTTAAGCTTGATGACCTCGTTCTCCACCATCCGGTGTACCGAGTGTATCGGGCAGCGTTCTATCTCGAGTATGATGATCTGGTACTGGGCGAGCCTGAACGTTGATATCGTGTCGAAGGGTATTCCGACCGGGGAGTCTATTATAGTCATCCTGTATCTGGCCGAGATTTCCCTCACGATGTCTCTGAGGCGCTTGTTGTCGAGGTCAAGGACGTCGTACAGCCTTGAACTCCCCGGAAGGACATCAACTCCCGTATTCACATCGTGGTAAACCGCGTTGAGCACCCGCATCTCCGGATTCTTTAGGAGGGTGTGGAGGTTGTAAACGGGATTGTATATGCCGAAATGGAACGCCAGCTTCGGCAGGTACAGGTCGCCATCTATGACAAGAGTTCTGTAACCGTTCTTGGAGAAGTAGGTGCTCAGATTGGCAGTCATTGTGGTCTTTCCTGCCCCGCCCCTTCCGGTTATGACTACTGACACCACCTTCTAGCCCTCCGTTCGTTCCCCTTATTCCCACAAAAATTATTGAAAGGAATCAGAGGTAATCCTCTATTGTCTTGGCCCTGACCATTATTGAAGCCTTTTTCTGGCCGTAGAAAACCTCCACCAGGCCGTCGGATTCAAGCTGCTTAACTGTTTTGAGAACCGCAGGCATTGGAGTTTCAAGTTCGGCGCTTAGTGCCTGAAGCGCCACGGCCCTTTTCTTGGTAGCAAGGGTCTTGTAAACAACATCCTTACGCCTGCCGAACATCAAGGGCACCGATATCTAATTACTTCCTCCTACTAAATAAACCTTCTGGGGCGGAGTTCGGCACATGTACAAAAGGCAGGTTTATAAGGCAGCCGCTGGATGGGAAACCATGCGGGGAGTGGTCGAAGGACTCGATATGGAAGGCCTGGGCGTGGTGAGGCTTGGGAAGAGGGAAATCCACGTTCCGTTCACCGCACCGGGTGATGTTGTGGAAGTCAGGAGATGGCGGAGAAGGAAGAGAAGGCTCATAGCCACCGATTTTGACGTCGTGGAACCCTCCTCAAACCGGACCGAGCCGGGTTGTCCCTACTTCGGAACGTGCGGTGGCTGTCTCCTTCAGCACCTTCCGTACAGGGAGCAGGTCAGATTTAAATCCGACAAATTGAGGGAGATTTTAGGATTTGACGTCGAAGTTATTCCGTCTCCGAAGATATACGGTCACAGGAACCGCATTGACGTTGTCGTTTCGACAGCGGGGATTGGATTCAGGAGGCGCGGCACTTGGTGGGACGCGGTTGACATCGAGTGGTGTCCCGTTTTTGGTGAATCCAGCAGGAGGGTTCTCAAGTCCTTGAGAGAGTTTATAGAAGACCACACACCCACTCTGTATGAGATACGGAAGAACAAGGGGTTCCTGCGCTACATCGTCATCCGCGAGGGCAAGTTCACAGGTGAGCTGATGATCAATCTGGTCACCTCCGAGGGGAAGCTTCCCGAGGACTTTCCCGAGTACTTCGACTACGCCGATTCCATCTACTGGAGCGTCAACAGGACGCCGAGTGACGTCTCCTACGGCGACGTTGAGAGGTTCTGGAAGGGAGAGTTCATAAGGGAGCGCCTCGACGATGTCACCTACCTGATCCACCCCAACAGCTTCTTCCAGACGAACAGCTATCAGGCGGTTAACCTGGTTAGGAAGGTGGCGGGGCTAGTGGATGGGGAGAGGATTCTCGACCTCTACTCCGGCGTTGGGACGTTTGGCATTTACTTGGCGAAGAGGGGTTTTTCGGTTGAGGGCATCGAGGCGAACCCCTTCGCGGTGGAGATGGCCAATCGGAACGCCGAGCTGAACGGCGTTGAGGCAACCTTCCGTGTCGGTGAGGATAGGGACGTCGAAAATCTTTCGAAATACGAGACGGTAATCGTTGATCCGCCAAGGGCGGGGTTGCATCCCAAACTGATAAAGAAAATCTTAAAAGACAAACCGCAAAGCATCGTTTACGTCTCCTGCAATCCAAAGACTCTTCGGGACAATCTCGACGCTTTATCGGAGGGATACGCGGTAGAGACCGTCGTTGGGCTTGACATGTTCCCTCATACGCCTCACGTGGAGACGGTTGTCAAACTTAAACTCAAGGTTTAACTTTAGAACCAACAGGTTCAAAAACTTAATATACCTAGTCTGCATAACTGTAAACAGAGGTGATGAAAAATGCTTGATGAAAGGGACAGGATTATAATCGAGATGCTCACCAAGGATGCCCGCACTCCGTTCACGGAGATAGCCAAGGTTCTTGGCATAAGCGAGACCGCAGTCAGGAAGAGGGTCAAGGCCCTCGAAGAGGCCGGCGTCATAAAGCAGTACACCGTCGTGGTGGACCCATCGAAGCTCGGCTACAACCTCGTCAGCCTGACTGGCGTTGACACGCTTCCCGAGAAGATATTCGAAGTGGCCAGCAAGCTGAAGGAGTTCGAGTTCGTGAGGAGCGTCTACCTCACCAGCGGTGACCACATGATAATGACCGAGGTCTGGGCCAAGGATGGGGAGGACCTTTCGGACATAATCTCCAACAAGATAGGCAAGATAGACGGCGTTACCAAGGTCTGTCCGGCGATAATCCTTGAGAAGCTTAAGTGAGCTCTTCTTTCTTTTTGCTCTTGAAAGAATTCACCTTAAGCTCGGCGGTGTATTCAGCCGGAATCTCGTTGGTGTTTTCGACTAGGGCTGATACCGTTATCGTGTCCCGGGCGGTACAACGGTTTTACTGACCTTGGATAGGACTGCCGGAATACATGGACGGAAAGAATTATGGTGCGGTGGCCGGGATTCGAACCCGGGTTACCGGCTTGGGAGGCCGGTGTCCTAGACCAGGCTAGACTACCACCGCCCTGGCCCGGCTAATATTAAGCCCCCCGGTCTTTAAAAGCTTTACTTTCTTCACCGGGCTTCCTTGCAACGATGAGCCTTACTATGCCCCTGTAGTGGCTCTCCTCGTGCTCGATTTCGAAGTATTTTCTCGCAAGAACGTGAGTTTCCCTCAGTGTGTTGTCGTCGAGGAGCACCCCAAGGAGAATGTCGAGGGGCTTGAGGAAGAGCCAGTTCAAAAGCCGGCAGTCGCTCTTCGTATGCTCCAGGAAGATCGCCCTTCCGCCAGGCTTAAGAACGCGGTGTATCTCGGCCATAGCCCTTTCCGGGTTCGGGACGGTGCAGAAGACGAAGGCTGAAAGGACGGTATCGAAGCTCCCGCTTGGGAACTCCAGCTTTTCGGCGTCCATAACGTAGAAGTTTGCGTTCAATCCGAGCTCTTCCGCCTTTTTCCCGGCTATCCTGACCATTTCCGGCACTGCGTCAACTGCGTGGAGCTCAATGTCGGGGGGATAGTAAGGGAGCATCTTCCCGACGCCTACACCGACCTCCAAGACTTTTCCCTTGACAAACTCTGCCGCCCTCTTCCTGAGCGGACAGAAGAACCTATCCAGAGGTTTTTCCAGGGCATCGTATCTCTCGCCCAGCCTCGCGTACTTCTCCCGGAAGCCCATGAACCTGGCTCTCCACTTCCCGTTAAAACCCTTGCTGGGCAGGATTGGGGAGTCGGCAGGCTTTTAAGGCCAAAGGGCAAAGCGGGCGTGGTGATGCTCATGCCGTACCTGCTCATAGAGCACCTTGAGGAGCTGCGTGACTGGGTTCTCCTCGAATACAGGCACGCGAGCGAGTGGTGGGGAGAAAAGCTGATATTCACGAACGTTCTGCCGGAGGAGAGGGAGGAACTGGCGAAGCTGGGAAGCGTCCTGAGCCAGAGCGTTACGGAGTTTCCCTTCGATCGCTCGAAGCTCATAATCCTCGACCCCTTCGCCGACGAGGAGCTCAAGCCGGAGGACATCGAGGAGGACAGCATAATAGTCGTCGGTGGAATCCTCGGAGACTTCGAGTTCACGGGGAAAACCAAGAAGTTCATAACCGAGAAGATTGAAGGAGCAAAGGCCAGGCACATCGGGAGCGTGCAATTCTCCATAGACGGCTCGGCGATAGTTGCAAAGCTCATAGCCGGGGGCATGAGGCTGGAGGAGATTGAGTACGAGCTGAACCCGACGATAAAGCTGGATGAGTTCAGCGAGATAACGCTCCACTACGCGGTTCCGAAGCTCGACGGGAAGCTCCTGCTCACGCCCGGCCTGATAGAACTCCAGAAGAGGGAGCTGGGCTACACAGAAACGGACGACGGGATAAGCGACGAGGAGCTTGAGGCGTTTTTCGAGGGGAAGGAGGAGCTTTAGTCCCTCCACTTCTCTGCCAGCCCCTCTACCTCCCTTCTCACCCTCTCCCTGTCGGCCTTGTCCACGACCAAGAAAACCTCTTGGACGGAGCCGTCGCTCTTGGCGACGAGCTTCAGGCCGGTCGGTGTTTCCCTCGTCACCTTGATCTCGAACCCCCGGGAATCGCTCGCGTAAATCCTGCCAGGAATCACCTTCTTAACTCCTGGAATCTGGGCTATCTCTTCGAGGGGCTTCTCAAGTCCCCTGAGAAAGTGGTGCTCCCTTTTGACGCCCCGTTTGAAGTGCCTCGGCATGGTGTCAGGAACGAGGGGATGCTTTTAGCCTTTTCTAACCGTGAAGAACCAGGTGAAGCCTATAAGTGCGAGCAGGACAACAGCCACCCAGAACTCGAGGGCGTACGTCCTCGGCACCTCGCACCGGCTGAACGTCACGTTATCGACCGTTACCACGAACCTGCTCCCCCTGGCCTCCCCGAGGGAAAATGCCCTAATGCTTCCATCGTAGTAGAGAACGGAAACCTCCGAAATCCCGCGAACGGAGACGCTCTCGTTTCCAAAGGCCAGCATTTCGCCCGTGGAATTGGCATCCGGGGCGAAGTAGTGCGTAACGTCCGGTGGTACCAACAGAATCGCGTTCTCAAGTTCATACGCCCTGAGATGACCCGCTTCCTTGGCATCCCACAGATGCTCGGCAACGGCCCGGAGGGATAGCTCTACCCCCTTCTCAGGAATTTTAAGCTTTCCGTCGGCTACCTCGGTATTCAACGGTTTCGGCGGCTTCTCCGGTTCGTCCCCCTTCAATTCAACGCCCCACGAGCCCTTGACTACGGTTACTCCTCTGAAGTATGTGCCGCTCTCTGTTTCCCTCAGGTCGAGGATTCCGGCGGTGGCGTTTCTGGCGACATTGATGGCAAGGAGCTCGTTCTCGGACACCTGGACCACCAGGTATGGCACGGCCACGGCGAAGTTGGGCGAACCTTCCAGATTCGTCTTCACCGATGTGACCCTCTCAAAGCAGTCCTCACCCATTCTATAGACATCCACCATCCCGTCATTCGGGGCAAAAACGTAGTAGAATCCTCTGTACCAGTAAACGACCGGCATGTCCAATGATCCACCGATGAAATACGCCCCGGTCGAGTTCACGTAGAAGTTGTAGTGGAAGTACCCGGTGGGAACGAGCGCACCGCTCATGGAAGTGGAATATGGGACATAGACGAGTGAGAGAACGGCCGAATCGCCGTACACCGCTAAAACGTGAAAGTCAACGCTCTCTGCCCCAAGGTAGTCGGCACAGACACCGGAAAGGAACGAAAGGAGAACCGTGAAGATGAGTGAAAGGGCCAGACTCCTCCTCATTGTCAGGCCCTCTTCCTGACCTTGACGGCGACTCCCTTCTTCGCCTTAACCATTTCCTCGCCGCTCAGGACTGCCTTTCCGACACCGACAACTTTCCCGTCCCTGACGATTCCCACTATGTCGTCAGGTCTTATAGCTGGGTCTGCCTCATCAACTCCCACCGCGAAGACGTCGCCGCGAAGCTCAAAGTCTATCTTCACCCAGTAGCCCCCAACGGCGTCGTATATCCTCTGCATTCCGTATGGTGTAACACTTATCACACCGTCCCTGAAGGTTCCGGTCTGCTGGCCGTCGACAAAGAGGCGGAGCATCTTGGAGCCCTTGACTTTACCGTCCTCCGGCAGGACGGCCTCTCCGGCTCCGGGGCCGAAGTAGAAGTCGAAGACCTTCCTTATGCCCTCGAAGTAGCGGTAGGTCCTGTCCTCCTTCGTCCCCTCAATCTCGAACTCCCCGAGGGTTTCAGTCAGTGACCTGAGACTCTCCCTGCTCGTCGTGCCGTTCTCAACGCGGGTGAAGGTTATCTCCCTCCCGCTCATCTCGCCAGCGAGCTTTGCAATCTCGACGTAGGCCTCGTCAAGGTGCGCTATGATCGGAACGTCCTTCGGGTACTTCTCCAGTGTCTTCGCGAGGAGCTCTGCCGCTGGTTTAATCTCCTCCTCGCTCCAGTGGCCGGTGACGACTATGTCATACTTTGCTAACCACTCCCACTCCCTCGGCACGACGCCGAATGGGGAAGTGAGGATAAGCTCGTGGACCCTGGCAATGCCAGAGCCGAGGGCCTCCTTCACAGCTTTGCGGTAGAGGGTGTGTGAGCGCGAGAATGAATAGGGCTTTTTGGCCGAGCAGGGGAAGAGGAGCACAAGCTCGGTGTTCATCGGTGGGACGAAGCGCTCAGCAACGCGGGAGTGCCAGCGCTTAACTTCGGGCCTCCTTATCGAGGCTTCGCTTATGAAGTAGACCGTCTCCCTCTGGATTGGAGTGTATTTCTCAAGGTAATCCCCGTGCTCCAGGTCGGCTATCCTCAGAATCCCCGCGTGGTACTGGGTGTTGAAGAAGTTCTCGACGAGGTAGCGGAGCTTGCCCTCTTCAATGGCCCTCCTGACGAGCAATATGGTTTCCCTCGCGAAGTCGAGGGAGTTTGGTTCCTTATCCCAGAGGAAGGGGCTGTACCCGGTGAAGCCCTTGCCCTCGAAGTCGTAGAGCTTGAGCGAGCGCGTTTCAAAGGCATCGACGCCAAGGTAAACTGCCAAGGGGTAGAAAAATGGCTCTAAATCGGCGATTATCATGAGGTTGGGGAACCTCTCGCGGAGTTCCCTTAAAATCGTCACGAAGTAGCGGTATTCCCTAACGAGTATCTTAGTGTTGCCGAGGTAGACGGCCTCAAAGCCATAGCGTTCGATTATCTTGAAGAACTCGGGAAGGTACTCCGTCCTCCTGAGTGCCGGAAGGTAGAAGGCGTTGAAGCCGTCGTAGTTTACGCTCCAGAGCCTTCCCAAGGCTTTCTGAATGACCTCGTCTGGCGTGTAGAAGCCGAGCGGGATTGCCGGGGCAAGGTTGAAGTCGTAGTTACCGGGCTCCTCCGGGTGGAAGAAGGAGTTGAACGGGGAGAGGGTGAAGTCTATCCCCGCCAGGGCAGGAGTTCTGAACGCATGCTCCCTAAGCCTCACGAGGCCCAGCCTTCCAGGCCCCTCGTGCCTGATGACCTCCATAGCCAGGCCTCAGACGAGATTGTAGCGCTGGAGGAGCAGCAGCTCGTCGAGGGTGAGCTTCTCACCGCGCTTGAACTTCTCCAGAGCCTCGACTGCCTTCTCAAAGCTGGCGTCCTTCTTGGAACGCATCCTGGCAACGAGTCTGTAGGCGATGAGCTCCTTGTGCCTCTCGTCGTACTCCCTTATCTTCTTCTCGATCTCGCGGAGCTCCTTCCTGACTTCCTTGATCTTTTCTCTGAGCTCAACGACCTTGGCGTGATACTCGTCGGCCTCCTTTTTGACCTCGTCGGCCTGGTTGAAGGCCTTTATCATCTGCTCGTGGAACTGCTGGCTCTGGTTGGCAAGTTTCTGTATCTCCATGCTTATGGCCCTCCTGGCCTTCTTGAGCTGGTCGACCTTCTTCCTCGTTTCCTGGAGCTTGGTGTGGAACCTCTGGGCCTGCTGGATTATCTCAAGCTCCGTCGCCAGAACCTGTATCTGGTCAACTATCTGCTTCTCCCTCTCCGGGGTTATATTCGGGTTGGTCTGGAGTTCCCACTCCAGCTTCTCTATCCTTTCCTGTATCTTCTCCGGCGGCATCTTGAGCCGTCTGAGCTGGTTGTACTCGTCCCTCTTTGTCCTGTATTCGAGTATCTCCTGATAGAGAAGGTCGAGCTTCGCGTTTATCTCCTCGCGGTTCTTCTTCAGCTCCTGTATGTGGGCGTTGATTTCATCCCTCTTGGCTTTATACTCGCGTCCCTTCTGTCTCAGCTGCTTTACCTCGTTGTTCTTCTCGTCCCTCTTTTGAATCCATATTTGAAGCTCCTTCTCCAACTCCTCCAGTTTGGCCCTTATCTCGTTTCTCTCCTTTTCAAGGGCCTCTATCTCCCTCTTGATCCTCTTAATTTCCTCTGGGTCCACTTTCGCTTGCATCTCTCTTCCCCTTCCCTCTTTTTAGAATAGCCCGTGAGCTTACTCCAAACATCTGGACTGAAAAAGGCAAGAGTAAATAAAAACTTTTTGGCTGGAATTTTGCTGGTCTTCCAAAAATGGTGGAAGTGGAGAAAGACTAGGCTCTTTAGGAGCTCTCGCCCCTCTGGGTATACGGCATGAACTCCACCGTGCCCCTCTGCTTCGTTGGCTGCTTGTAGAGTTCCATGAGGGCATAGACCTCCTCCGGAACCTCCGTCTCGACGTGAAGTCCGAGCTCCTTTGCGTGCTCGTAGGTTATCGGGTAGTCGTGCGTCCATCTGCCCTCCGTGAGCACCTGGGCAAGTTCCCTGGCCTTCTCATCACCATACCTGTCCTTCAGCAGGTTGTAGACGAAATCTCGAACCTGCTTGATGGCCTTCTCGGCGACATCTGCTAGGATAAGCGTCTGGTCGTCCACCTTATCAACGCCCTTCCTCTCGACGGCCCTGACGATGCTCGGTCCGGGATACTGGCCGAGCTGCGGGTCAACGGGACCGAGAACCGCGTGGGGGTCCATTATTATCCTGTCCGCGGCGAGCGCTATCAAAGTTCCTCCGCTCATGGCGTAGTGAGGGACTATGACCCGTGTCTCCGCCGGGTGGTCGTGGAGTGCCTTGGCTATCTGCGTCGCCGCCAGTACAAGCCCACCCGGTGTGTGGATTATGAGGTCTATCGGCTTGTCCTTGGGGGCTGAGCGGATTGCCCTCAGCACCTCCTCGCTGTCCTCGACGCTTATGAACTTGTAGAAGGGGATTCCAAAGAGGCCGATGCTCTCCTGCCTGTGGATCATCGTTATTACCGTTGACTTTCTCTTCTCTGACAGCCTCTTGAGCAGCTTCGCCCTCGCTATCTGGAGGCTCCTGTACTGCATCTGGGGCCAGAGCAGGATGTACATGAAAAACAGCCACCACAGCAGTGAACCGAAGAATCCGCTGGCTGCCTCACTCATGGTATCACCTGATAAAGAAAGGAGGGAAGATATTTATAGCCTTTGGTTCAGCTCTTTATGACCTGCGTTCCGGTCTTCCCTTCAAGGGCCTCAACGGCCCTGTCAAGGGCAGCTATGACGGCCCTCTCGCCGCCCCACTCGACGAACCTTATCGCGGCCAGAACCTTCGGCCCCATGCTTCCCTTCTTAAAATGGCCCTCCTCGTAATAGCGCTTCAGCTCCTCGACGGTAACCTTCCCGAGCCAGCGCTCGTCGGGCTTGCCGAAGTTCACCGCCGCACCGTTCACGTCTGTGAGGATCATGAAGATGTCGGCTTTAACCTCCTCGGCGAGCCTCTCGCCGGCCAAGTCCTTGTCTATAACGGCCTCTACACCCTTGAGCTGGCCGTTCTCTTCCACAACGGGAACGCCACCGCCACCGCTGGTTATGACTATGAAGCCTTTCTCCACGAGGTCGACTATCACCGGCGCCTCGACGTGGCCCTTTGGATCGGGACTCGGCACGACGCGCCTCCATCCCCTCCCGGAGTCCTCTATGACGACCCAGCCCTTCTCCTTCGCGAGCTTCTTTGCCGTTTCCTCGTCGTAGAACGGTCCGACCGGCTTGCTCGGGTGCTGGAACGCTGGATCGTCCTTGTCCACGAGCGTCTGAGTCACTATCGTTGCAACCGGCCTCTCCACTCCGCGCCTCTTCAGCTCGTTCCTTATAGCCTGCTGAATCATGTATCCTATCTGGCCCTGGGTCATCGCACCAGCAACGTCCATCGGCTGGGCCGGAATGCCGTGGACGGCCTGGCCAGCGTCCATGTGAAGGAGAAGCGCCCCAACTTGGGGGCCGTTCCCGTGGGTGATTACAACCTCATAATCGCCGTCGAGGATTATGTCCACTATCTGCTTGGCCGTCTTCATGACGTTGGCCATCTGCTCCTCGTAGGTTCCCTTTTGGCCTCGCTGGAGAATAGCGTTACCGCCCAAAGCTATGACCACCCTCTTCATAACCTCACCTCCGGGATGTATAGATACGCGAGGGAGGATAAAAACGTTCGTTAGGAGCCAGCCCTGTTCACTGGAAAAAGGTTCGAGGGGAGGGAAAATAAGTTGGCAAAGGTAAAGAATCAGCCGGGTGAAGTGGCCTAGAGATACCACTCCCGGAAGTTCCCGAGGTTTAGCCTCTCAAGCGTTTTCATGACGCCGAGAGCTATGCCCTCGACCTCTATTCCCCCGGGCGGCCTGTAGGCGTCGCCGACGATGTAAACATCGCTTATCGGGAAGTCCTCAACGGTTTGCCCGCTCGCGACCCTGTTCACGGGATTCCCGTCGAGATACGTCTGGACGAGCAGTATTTCGCCCTCCTCGTCGAGGTTCGGGAAGATGCGGTAGATGTCATCTATTCCCTTTTTTCTCTCGGATTTTAGGTTCCTGCTCTGCAAAGCGTGGTGGAGCATCACCAGCGTGTAGCCTTCCCTTGCCAGCTCCGGGGAAAGGCTGGAGGGCTCGTTGTAGCCGTTTATCCTCTCGGTGTCGAGCGTGAAGACGACGGTGTTGCCGACCCTCGGCCCACCCTTCAGGGCCACGTTGTACTTTATCCCCTCGCTCGGCCTCAGAGAATCAACGCGCTTGAGGTAGTCCCGCTCGAAGTTGTCCCTTCCGATGAGCTCGACGGTCTCCTTGATTCCTATGTTGGACACCAGCACGTCGTAGGGAAGCTCCTCGCTGTCAGCAGTAATGACTCTCTTTTTCTCGACGTCGATTTCGACGGCCCTCTTGCCGGTTATTATCCTTCCGCCGTTCATGCGGATTATCATAGAGAGTGCCTCTGGAATGGACTTACAGCCGCCCTTGACTAAGCCAGGCCCACCCCATCTCAAAGCGGCCTTAATCTCCCTCACCAGCTCCCCTGCCGGAACATCCAGCACGCTGTCGGCCCAGCCAAGGAAGCTCTGGAAGAAGAGGTCCACGAACTCGTTGTCTCCAACCCTCTCGCGTATCCACTCGCGGCCGCTCATCTCTGCCTCCTCCCCCACGGGGAGCTTGCCCCTCCTCACGTCCGCCATGAGCTTCATCGCCCTCGCCTTCTCCCTGAAGCCAAGGTACTTCCAGCCCTCGCGGTAGGAGAAGGTTCTTCCCTCGTAGAAGATCATGCCCTTCGGCTGGGAGTTGACTATTTGAACATCCGCACCGAGGAGCTTGAGGAGGTGAGCGAGGGGCCCGTTCTCGCCGTGGGGGAGCATATGAAAAGCTCCGGTGGAGAGGCCGAAGCCCTTGTACTCCAAATTCGTGAAGCGGCCCCCTATGTAAGGGGATTTCTCGATGACGGTGACATCGTAACCATTTTTAGCCAGAAACGACGCGGTAAGAAGACCGCCGATTCCCGAGCCTATGACAACCGCTTTGGCCTTCATTTTTTCCACCTACAGCGTTAATTGACTCTGAGATTATAAGAATTGCTAGACCGCAACATTTATTTTGGATTACTCGAGTAAACTCGAGTAGGTGAAAACATGGGAGAGACCGTTACCACTGACAAGGTTAAAAACTTGGGACAGGTCATAACCCCCAGCCTCATTGCAGAGTTTATGGCTAGATGGGCTATAAGAAGCCCTGAGGATAAAGTGCTTGAACCTAGTTGTGGTGATGGAATATTTCTTAGGGCATCCCTTCGGGAACTACTGTCTTTAGGGGCTCAGCCTGAACACATACCACGGCAAGTATATGGGGTTGAACTTGATAGGGGGATGATAGAAGAAACAAAAAAACGGCTATTGTTAGAGTTTGGGGTAGTTCCTACACTTATCAATTCAGACTTCTTCGACGTTCAGCCTCCATCACCCCAGCTCAAGTTGTTCTCCGACAAACGCCAATTGCCGCCCGTTGATGTCGTTATTGGAAACCCACCATACATAAGATACCAGCTTTTCAAAGGGGAGATAAGAAAAAAGGCAATGGCTTTGTCGAAAGAGGAGGGTGTCGATCTGACTGAACTCACGGCATCATGGGTTCCATTTGTCATTCACGCCGGAAAATTCCTGCGAGATGGTGGGCGAATGGCAATGGTTCTTCCATCCAAGCTGCTGCACGTCAACTATGCAAAGTCCCTAAGGAGGTGGCTCCTGAAAAACTTTGAGAGCATAATCATAATTTCGTTCGAAAAAAGGGCATTCTCGGTACTAGAGGACACGATTATACTGCTGGCAACAAAGGGTCACTATACGAGTCCGAATGTTAGGTTTGTAACTCTCCATTCAGAGGCCGAGCTTTCAAGAGACACGTTCATGATGGAAGTTGAGGGGTATCCTGCCTTCACTCCCAATGCCGATGAGAAATGGACAAAGTACCTTCTGCCCCCAGACCTTCTCAAGAAGTACCTGAAGATCGTGAATAAGGTTGAGAACATGTTTTTTTCTCTTGGGGAGATTGGAAAGGTAACAATTGGGGTCGTGACTGGGGACAATAGGTTTTTCACACTGACTGCTGACGAAGCTGAGAGGTGGGAGATCGAGGAGAAGTATCTGGTCCCTCTCATATCTCGTGCCGAGCATCTCAATGGCCTAAAAATAAGCAACAAGGACTGGGAGTTTTTGTGCAAGTTAGGTCAAAAATGCTATCTTCTCCATGTAACTGAGCCTTGGGAAAGGATCTCCCCCCATTTGAGGGAGTATTTAACCATTAGAGGCGGAGAGCTTGGTGTAAAAAAGCGGTATAAGGTGAGGATTAGAAAGAGATGGTACGAAGTTCCTGGAGTTAGGTTCCCCGACGTTTTCATGAGTTATATGATCCATGATGTCCCCAAGGTTTCCGCCAACATGGTCCATGTCAACGGTAAGTCAGCCACGAGCACAAACACAGTTCACCAGATATTCATAAAAACTCAGCTCGAACCGGTCTTACTTGCAACGTCATTCTATAACTCGCTGACCCTAGCATCGCTTGAACTAAACGGCAGATTCTACGGTGGAGGTGTCCTTAAGATCGAACCGAGAGAAGCTGAGAAAATAGTTCTTCCAAAGATGGAAAATGCTGAGGAGCTTCTCGAGAAAAGCGAAAAGATTGATAGGCTACTGAGAAGAAGGAAGTTTAACGAGGTCGTAGGATTTGTCAATGAAGTTCTATTGGAGGGTGGTTTGGGTCTCAGCATGGGAGAAGTGGAAACTATTACAAGCGTCTGGGAGCGTCTCAAAAACAATAGGCTTGAAAAGTCAAAAAGCTGAGACGCGGGAATCAAGAAAACGGATTAAATCGTCAATGGCGTTGTCTATTCCTAAATTTAGCCCCTTTATCTCCTCTTCGCCAAAGGGAACATACTTACCTCCTTTCTCCCGGAACATGAAAACTCCCACGGCATTGTTGTATTTGCGTAATTTATCGAACTTCTCAATGAGCAATCTTGGATTGTCGGCATTTGTGACCTTATCGCCCTTTCGTTGCCCTGAGGCCAATCTCGATGCCCAGAAAGAGTAGAAGCCAGGAATCGATGACCGGATCCATTCGTCCCACCAAGCTGGATAGTGCGTGGACAATAGGCCCTCTTTGGATACTATTTTGGCCATAGTTCTGTTGGGGGTGTAATATAGTTTTAGGTCAACTGCGGTGAACTTGACTTCCTTCAGTCTCTTGTCGAGGTCACTCTGTGTTTTTCGTTCCCTCTGAATATAGTTTCCCCGACGATGGGCGGGGCTGCCAGTCATCTTAACCTCCCCAGCAACGAGAAGTGTCTCGCCTCGCACATACGCTAGATCAACGTCGTGGTTTTGTTCGGTGTAACCTCTAACCCTTCTATCCATAAGTCGGTACTGACTCCCTGACCTTACGAAGATTAGCTCGCTTATAAAATCACGAAAAGCGTTTCCCTTCTGTCTGTATTCTCCCTCAGGAAGGGTTCCGTTGATCCTTGGGATCTCAACAAGCTCGTAGTATGCATTAAGAAACTCCTCGGAGATGGGTTCGAAGTATCCTCCGGATTCTCTGGCAAGGTGTGCAATTTTATTGCAGAACCTTTTGATTGAAAAACTCTTGAGTTCATTACAGACCACGGTCATCAACCCCATGGGTTAATGCTCCGAATTAAAATTTAAAGTCTTTGGGGAGTACAAAGAAAAAATGTTAGAGCCTCCACTCAACGCCGAGCGCTTCGCTGTAGGCATCGAGAACCCTTTCGAGATACTCCTTTGCAGTGCCGACCTTGTCGAGCCTGAACCTCTCGGCCCACCTCTCGTTTCCGAACTCCTCGCTTCCCGCTGCCACGAGGTCTATAACGCGCATCGAGTCCCAGAAGACCGGGCTGTAGCCCGCTTTCCTCGTGTATTCAATGAGCCTCTTGAGCTGCTTCCTCGCGTGCTCCTCCATGTCCACGTTGACCCCGTAGGCCTCCATGAAGAGCGCCTTGAGGACGGGCTTCATCCACCCCCTGTGGAAGCGGCACCAGCCGACGTTGTCGTACCAGAACTCCCAGAGGGCGCTCGCTATTATCTTGCTCGCCAGCTCCTCCGGTTCAAGGAAGACGCCGAACTGGTAGAAGGTCCAGTAGCGGCCCTGTATTGGCAGAGGGATATAGTTGCCTATCGCCCAGTACATCGTCGGTGTCATCTCGCCGTTCTCGCCGAGGGGAGTGAAGACCGCGTAGTCCTTGAAGCTCTCGCCGTACTTGAGCCTGTCCTTGAACTTCTCGTCGAGGATAACGCTCGCCTTCCTCTTGCCGAGACCGATTATCTTGGCTATTTCGTTCTCGGCGAAGGCGACGCGGTGGGCTAATTCAGCCACAAGCTTGGCGTTGACCTCGCTCGCCTCGACCGGTCTCTCAAGAAGGGCCTCCTTAGTGAACTCGGGCTTTCCGCTGAGGCCGACCTCTTCCGGCTTGAGCAGACCGCGGTGAACGAGCTCGAGAACCCAGGCCGCGGTTCCGCCAAACTCTATGGCATCGAAGCCCATGGCATCGACGGCGTGGACGCTTATGTCGCTGGCGCGGAGGCTTATGCTTCCGCTGAGCGGGCCGTTGGCCTCGTAGGGCTCGTACTCGACGTGGTGTCCGCGGCGGTACTTCTTACAGACGACGGGACACGGCTCGCCGCAGGTCGTCCAGTTCTTGGGCTTTATCGCCTCTTCGTTGAAGGGCTCCCAGTAGTGCTTCATGATGTTCTCATGGATCCTTATGCGCTCCTCCTTCGGTATGTACGGCATCTGCCAGTTGAGAATCGGCACGAAGTCGCCCTCGGCCGGGTAGTTGCCGCCGAAGGTTCCGCCGGTGTTGAGCTTGGGGTTAAAGCGGTACTTGGTGGTCTTCTCGCTGATTATCTCGTTGTAAGGCTTCTTGTGGACGCCTTCCACTATGCCCTTGGCCGTTCTGAAGTTACCAATGTCCTCACCGGGGAAGGCGCGCTTCCTCGGCTTCCCGCCGAAGATTACTCCAACGACGTTGTGAGCACGGAGGAGAACGCTTCCAGAGCCTCCTCTCGCCGCCCAGTCCTCGCTGCCCACGAGCCTTTCTCCCTTCCTGAGGGCCTGGGAGAATATCGCGCCGTAGTTGGTGTTTAGAGCAGCGGGGCCTACAACGGCTATGCGGTACTCGAAGTCAAACTTATCGCCAAAGCTGTCTATGAGGTACTGGGTGAGGGCATAAACCCCCTCTTCGCCCTTGTAGCCCCTCCATATTTCGATGACCTTTTCGAGTTCAATCTCGTGGAGTTCAACGTGAACGTTCTCACCATCGTTGTAGAGGAGAACTACCACCGGCTTCTCGGTTTTGCCCTCAAAGGTTACGAAATCAACGCCAACGTTCTTGAAGGCGTAGGCCGCTCCGCCCATTGCAGAGGGGAAGAGCGTGCCGTAGAGCGGCGAGCGGAAGAAGAACATTAGCCTGTGCGCTCCGGGCAGGGTTGAGCCCGAGAACGGCCCCATTCCCATTATCACAACGTTTTTGGGGTCGTACGGTTCAAGGCTGTGGGTCTCAAGGCTCTCGTGAACCTCTATGCCGTAGTCCAATACGCCGTATACCCCGTCTCTCTCCAGTTCCTCGCGTTCAACTTTTCCTTCGTTCAGGTTGAGATGGAGAACCGTGAACTTCATGTTCCTCACCCCGTATCACTCCCGGTGTTATTTACAATCAATGTATTTAAGAGTTTTGAGAGTTGCACCGCATCCCGTCGTCTGAAGGAAATAAATGGAGTGGACGCTTTAAGGTTCTACGCCTCCCTCGTCGCGACTATGTTGGCCCCGGTGCCGAGGATGTTCTCCACGATGACCTGCCCCACGCGAACCGGTGCCTCGACCTCAACTCCCGCGAGCTCCCTCATGATCTTCGGAATGAGCTCCTTGGGAACGGGCCGGTCGCTTTTTACTGAGACCGTTGGGAACATTCCCCCCTTAACCTTGACGACGCTCATGACAACGCGCTTGGGCTCGGTTACCTCCTGAACGGCATACTCCTCCCCCCTGGGACAGGTGCACCCGGTTATGCCGGTTATCCTGTCGCCCTCCATCGTCACCTCTATGGTGCACCCCAGCGGGCATATTATGCAGGTCAGTCTGAACTTTTTGACCTCACTCATTGGGGACGACCTCCATCGTTATTCTGTCCCCTGCCCGGGCTATGTCCTCCTTTCTCAACTTTATCCTTATCATCTCGGACGGCTTGACGAAGGGCAGCCGAATTTCCTTTCCTATCTCCGGGAAGCGCAGCTTAACGTTCTCCTCTGGGTACGCGACCCTGGCGTATATCGTTACATCCTTGGTGTCCGCCAGATAGTGGGGCACCGCCAGCCTAATGTTCCTCCCCTTCACGAGCTTTCTCCATCTGAGCGCCGGGAGCCCGTCGTTTTTGACGAACTCGTACGCTCCCTTAGCGGCCTCTTCTCCCTGCTCAACCACATAATCCACGAGGTCGTTGATGACGAGGGCGTTTCCGGCAACGAAGATTCCCGGAACGCTGGTTTCAAGGTAGCTGTTCACGACGGGACCTTTCGTGGCGGGGTCTATCTCCACGCCGGCCTTTTCTATGATTTTCAGGTACGGCACGAGACCTGCGGCCAGGACGACGGTGTCGCATTCAATCTCCTCCTCGGTTCCGGGAATCGGCCTGAGGTTCTCGTCAACCTTTGCCACGATTACCCTCTCAACCCTCTTTCTGCCCTCAATCCTGGTGACCGCGTGGCTCAGGTACAGGGGTATCCCGAAGTCCTCCAGGCACTGGACCACGTTCCTTGTGAGTCCTCCGGGATAAGGCATCAGCTCTATGACGGCCTTGACGTGGGCGCCCTCAAGGGTGAACCTCCTCGCCATTATGAGGCCAACGTCGCCTGAACCGACTATGACTATCTCCTTCCCGGGCATTACCCCGTAGATGTCCATCATGGTCTGGGCTTCCCCGGCGGTGTATATCCCGGCAACCCTGTGGCCGGTTATGCCTATCTCAAACATGTGCCTCTCCCTGGCGCCCGTTGCGTAGATGACGGTCTTCGCCCTGACCTCGAATAGCCCTTTATCCGTCACCACCCTGAGAATCTTGTGCCTGTAGGAGTAGGGCACCACCTCAAGAACGTGGGCGTTCGTGTAGTACTCAACATTCAGCGCTCTGAACCGTTCGATTATGCGGTGTATGAACTCCGTTCCGGTCAGGTCTTCCTTGAAGTAGTGGAGCCCGAAGCCAGGATGAACACACTGCATTGGAATACCGCCGAGGAATTCCCTGTTTTCGATGAGGAGAACGCTCATTCCGAGCTCCTTCGCCTTTATCGCAGCAGCCAGACCGGCCGGCCCGCCACCGATGACAACGACATCGTACTCACTCCTCATCCCTCTCCCCCCTCAGAAGAACCTTTATGTCGCCGATGCCGTACTCCGTCCCCTCTCCCTTTAGGGTAACCTTCCAGAGCGGAATTCCGGTTTCTCTGGCGATGATGTTGGCTATCCTCACCCTGCAGTACGAGCCCTGGCAGGTCCCTGACATGACGCCGCTCCTCAGCTTAACTCCGTCGAGGGTGATGGTCTTAACGCCCATCCGCTTCATGCGGTGTATTATGTCCACTATGTCACCCTCGGTGATCGTGCGGCACATGCAGATTACCCTTCCGTAGGCGGGGTTCCTCTTTATCAGCTCCGCCTGTTTCTCTCTCGGCAGGGCCTTGAACCAGAAGGCGTTTCTGTAGGGATTCCAGTGGGACTTTTTGGTCAGTTTTACCTCCAGTTTGCCCTGAATCAGCTCCCTGACCACGTAGTGCGCTATTGCGGGCGCGGCGGTGAGTCCCGGTGACCTTATTCCGGCAACGTTTATGAAGCCCCAGGGATCGTCGTAGGCCTCTATTATCCACCTCCCGTCGGGGGGCTCTGGCCTCAGGCCCGCGAAGGTTCTTATCACCCTGTTCTTTGGGGGAAGTCCCTTAACAAGCTTCTTCGCCATCTTCCAGACGAACTCCAGTCCCTCCCTGGTCGTCGAGGTGTCGTCCTTTGCATCCTTCGGCAGATCCTCGGCGGTGGGTCCTATCATCACCCCATCGTTCATCTCGGTGATTACGTAGACGCCCTTCGTCGTGGGGGTGGGGGTCTGGTGGACTATCCTCCTGACCTTCGGCCCGGCATCGTCGTCGAAGATGTAGTACTCGCCCTTCCTGGGGCGTATGGTGAAGTGGTCTATGCCGGCCATGGCCGAGATTCTGTCCGCGTAGAGACCGGCGGCGTTTATGACGATGTCGGCTTCAATGAACCCCCCGTTGGTCTCAACGCCCTTTACCTCACCTTTCTCCACCTTTATCCCACGCACTTCAGTCTCCGGGTGGAACTTTACTCCATTTTCAACGGCGTTCTCGGTGAGCGCCACCGCCGCCATCGGGGAGGACATGACTCCTGCTGTTGGAGCCCACAGCGCTCCCGCGGCGTTTGGGTTCGCGTTGGGCTCAAGCCTCAGGAGCTCTCCCCTCTCGACCAGCCTGACACCCGGAACACCGTTCCTCTGGGCGAGTTCGAGGTAGTACTCGGCAACCTTCAGGTCCTCCTCTTCGAGGGCAACCATGAGCTCACCGGGCCACTTTGCCGGGATTCTCAGCTCCTTCGTCCACTGGTACCAGAGCCTGTTTCCCTGGACGCACAGTTTTGCCCTTAGCGGATACTTCCCGGGGTCGTCCTCGTGTCCGGGATGGATTATTCCCGTGTTGGCTTTGCTGACCCCCATTCCTGCATCGGCGTTCCTCTCGATGAGGTGAACCTCAAGCCCATCGTACTGGCTGAGAACCCTGGCTATCGACGCCCCAACGACGCCGGCACCGATTATGGCTATCCGTGTCTTCATTCCTTCTCCCTCCCAACTGACTCAAGAAAGTGTCTTTCTCGTTTTAAAGCTTTCTTAAACCTCAGGTTTTGGTCAGCGGCGCGTAGAGAACAGATTTGGGCATAAGGGGATAGCACATTGGTGGACACTGGGGGAGTGGACTGAAGTGTCCCCTGTTTGGTTTCAGGAACGCAATAAAGACGGGCTTCCTCGGGGGGTTAGTTGCCTTTGAGAACTTTTTCGGTCATCCGTTGGGCATATTCGCCCTTTCAAATTGGCCTCATGGATAACAAAAGTGGAGGAACTGAATAACCCCCTTTCAAGTTCCGGTAACCTTCGCCCACCCCAGTGCCCTCTTTACAGCCTCCTTCCAGCCGCGGTAGAGCCTTTCCCTCGTCTCCCGGTCCATCTTCGGCTCAAAGATTCTCTCGGCCCTCCAAAGGTCCTTAATCTCCTCCATGCCATCCCAGTAGTCAACGGCCAGTCCTGCTAAGTAAGCCGCTCCGAGGGCGGTCGTTTCTTTGACGACGGGCCTTATGACGCGCTTTCCAAGTATGTCCGCCTGGAACTCCATCAGGAAGTCGTTCGCCGTCGCTCCTCCGTCAACGCGGAGCTCCTTTATGCCCACGAGCCTCTCCATCTCTTCGATCACGTCGCGGGTCAGGTAGGCTATCGCCTCCAGCGTTGCCCTCGCGAGGTGCTCCCTCCCGGTTCCGCGCGTTATGCCGATTATCAAACCCCTCGCGAACTGGTCCCAGTAGGGGGCACCGAGACCCACAAAGGCCGGGACGAAGTAAACGCCCTCGTTGCTTTCGAGCTTCTTTGCGAGTTCTTCGGTCTCGGGAGCGCTCTCTATGATTCTTATCCCGTCGCGGAGCCACTGGACTGCCGCTCCGGTTATGAAGACGCTCCCCTCAAGGGCATAGGTGACCTTTCCTTTGAGCCCCCACGCTATCGTGGTGAGGAGGTTGTCCGAATACCGGACGGTCTTGCCGGTGTTTGCCAGAATGAAGTTTCCAGTACCGTAGGTTGCCTTTACCATCCCAGCCTCAAAAGCGGCCTGACCGAATAAAGCCGCCTGCTGGTCGCCTGCGTCCCCGCTCACCGGGATTTCGGCTCCCAAAAGCTCCCTCTTCGTGTAGCCATAGACCTCGCTCGACTCCCTGACCTCCGGCAGAACCTCCGCGGGGATATCAAAGATTTCGAGCAGCTCGTCGTCCCAGTCGAGTTTCTTGATGTTAAAGAGCATCGTCCGAGAAGCGTTGGAATGGTCGGTGACGTGCTCACCGGTCAGGCGGTAGATCAGGAAGGTATCCACCGTCCCGAAGAAAACTTCGCCTCTCTCGGCCTTTTCCCTCAATCCCGGCACGTTGTCGAGGAGCCACCTGAGCTTGCTCGCCGAGAAGTACGCATCTGGAACCAGGCCGGTCTTCTCCTTAATTACATCCCCGTATTCCCTCTTTATTTCCTCCACCATCTCGGCCGTTCTCCTGCACTGCCAGACTATCGCGTTGTAGAGTGGCTTGCCGCTCCTGTCCCAGACTATCGTCGTCTCGCGCTGGTTGGTGACGCCTATCGCCGCTATCTGACCCGGCTCTACCTTAGCCCTCTCCAGTGCCGTCTTGATGGCCCTGAACTGGGCGTTCCAGATTTCTTCGGGGTTGTGCTCGACCCACCCTGGCCTTGGGTAGTGCTGCGGAAACTCGTACTGACCCATCCCAACGACGTTGCTTTCCCTGTCGAAAACTATTGCCCTCGCACTCGTGGTTCCCTCGTCGAGGGAGAGTATGAATTTATCCCCGTCCATTTCAACCACCGGTGTGCATCTCCATCCTCCCGGCGGGAGGGTTATATTGACGGCTATGGCGCTCCGGGTTATAAGATTTTACTGGAGAAAAGAGATTGTGGGAATAAGGAAAAGGAAATCACTCGACGGGCTCGAACCTGTCCTTGAGCTTCTCCAGAACTCCCGGAAGGGTGGTATACTCCATGTCCTCCATCGGGAGCCTGTGGGGCTCGAAGGGTCCGTGCCTGCGCATGTATTCGGCAATCTCAACGGCTTTCTGCCTGGCACCGTCGAAGGCCGGGTCGTCGAAGAGGTCAACCGGGCCGACGAGCTTTCCTTCCGGGCTTATCTGCCAGCCGAGGGCGACTACGCGCGGCGGACCGTCGAAGCGCGTCGGGTTTGCCTGGTGCATCGGAACCGGCATGACCGGACCGTTGTGAGAACCCCTCATCCAGCCGCTGACGAGGTGCGGGAAGGCGAAGGGCTCAAGAACCTCGCCGAGGGCCGGAAGACCGCTCTGGGCGCGGACTATCGCAACCGGATCGTCCTTTCCGACGTACTCCCCCGCTATTTCATAAAGCTTCTCCGTGCTGACAACTGCCACTGGCTCGTCCTTGGATATCTTGTGGCCCTCCTTCGGGAAGACACGCTTGATGACGTAGCGGCTCTTGGCCCCGATGAGGGCAAGAAGGTCGTAGAGTTCCTCTGGGGTGCTGAGGATGACCCTCGTGTGCTCCTTTATGTCCCAGACCTCGAAGCGGAAGCCCATGTGCATGTTGGGGTCTATGACAAGCCCGGCGGTGTTGAATGGGTCCGCGAACATCCTGAATATCGGGAGGTTAAAGGCTCCGGGTTCAGTCTTGTCCATGTGGAAGGTAACTATCGGCTCGCTCTTCCTGAGGGTTATCTCCATCTCGGCAACGCCCGGCCCCATCCCGCGGACGTTACCGCTGAAGGCGTCCTTGAGCAGGTCCTGGCCCGCTCCGTAGAGACCGAGCTCCTTCGCTACCTTCGTGGCCTCCTCGAAGGCATTCCAGGCAAGACCGTGTATCTCGGGGCTGTCAACACCCTTCTTGTGGGTCATGATGAGCTGAAGATCATCGCCGCAGGTCGCGACGTAGAAGTCTATTATGGTGCCCTCCTCCCGGGCCTTGGCGAGAACCTCCTCGGCGGTCTCGACGAGCTGGGGATGAACCCTTGAATGGCCCGGCCAGCCGCCGATGTCGGCCTTTATAACGCTGATCGTTATCTTCTCTCCAACTGCCATGGCAATCACCTCGATGGCTTTTAAGCACTTTTATGCTTATAAAACGTTAATATCACCGCCGATGATACCAGAGGGGCGGCAAATTTCACAGAAATGGAAAGGGGGTCATTCGCAGATGTCGGTCCAGCCGAACTGTTCCCTGGCGACCTTTATGAGGTTCTTGAGCTCCTCTTTCTTGATGTTGACGCTTGAGCTCGCACCGACGAGGGCTATAATGCCGTGAACTTCCTCCTGTACCTGAATCACGTCGTCGCTGACCTTAACCACGCGGAGTTCCCTTCTGGCGGTTTCTCCTTCGCCAATATAGAATTTGTCGTGGCCGATCTTAACGGGCTCTTCCATGCCCATCACCTCGTAAACTTTTTGTAAGTCAAAGTTAATAAAACTTCCGCCGGTGCTTGCGAGGAAACTTTGCGGGGCAGAGTTTTTATCAAACTTCGAGTTAAGCCTTTAACAAAGGCTGGCGAAAAGTTCGGGCTCTTGGAGGAGTACCCCTGGAAAGTGCTTTCAAAATTATGGTGGCTACTTGCCCAAAACCCCACTTAAGGGTTTGACTCGTGAAGAAAAAGCAAAACACGTGTTGAATGCATTCCAAAAAGAGCCACTAACTCTGATGACTTTGCCTGTCAAAAGTTTCTGATGGTGGGGGCGCGGGGATTTGAACCCCGGTCCGCGGGTTTCTCCGGGTCAGAGCTCCAAAGGCTCATCCCCAAATCAGCAAACCCGCAAGTCCTCATACCTCTGGAGCCCGCGATGATGGACCAGGCTACACCACGCCCCCATCTGGCTTAACCTACCCAAGCCGAGTTTATAAGTTTTGCTATCTCCTCCCGATGATGATGCCGCCCACTATCATCGCCAGGCCGACCACCGTTGCCGGGGCTATGCTCTCCCCAACGACAATGGAGATAAAAAACAGGCTCAGGAAGGGCACGATGTAGGCCAGGTTCGAGGCAAAGGCTATGTCCCCCTCCACCGCCCGGTACCAGAGGAGGAACGTAACCCCCATCTCAAAGAGGCCGACGTAAACCGCTCCCGAGAGGCCTTTCAACTGTGGGACGGCGAGGTTTCCCGTCACCGCAGCGGCCACAAGAACGTAGATGAACCCGAAGAGGAAGTTCCAGAACATCTTCTCAACGAGCGGTCTCTCATCGCGGAGGTTGAGGAGCCAATAGCTCGCCCAGACCACCGCGCTCCCCAGGCCGAGGGCAACGCCGACCGGGTCGGTGAAGTTGAGACCTGTTAGGTTTCCCTTCGTTGCCACCACTATTGCCCCAATAAAACCGAGCACTAGGCCGAGTATCGTCTTGGCACCTGGTTTCTTTCCGAGGAGCGGGATTGAGAGGAGCACGAGCATCAGCGGCCAGGTGTAGTTTAAAGCCTGTGCCTCCTGGGCTGGCAACCTGTCATAGGCAGAGAAGAGCACGGTGTAGTAGAGGAGAGGGTTTACAAGGCCCAGGTAGGCCGAACGGAGGTTCTCCCTCCTCGGGCTGAAGTCCCTCGCATAGAGAAGCCCGAAGACCATCAGCGAGGTCAGCGAGGCGTAGAGGAGAAGCTGAGGTGGATTCATGTAGCGGAGCGAGAGTTTGAAAGCTGAAGCCACCGTTGACCAGAGCAAAACCGCACCGACGGCGTGCTTTCTCGACATGACCTCATCTCATCTTCGGGAAATATAAATCCAGCGATTTTGGCCTTCCGAACAAAATTTGATTCTGCTCCCGTTACCAGGTAACGGTACCGTTACCCAAAAACGTTTTGGATAAAAAGAGGGAGGAAATCACTCCTCCCTGAAGGCGCCGTACTTCTTGGGGTCATAGAATGGAGGAGCAACGGTCACGGCCTTCTTGGACTTGCCCCTTATTTCTATCTCCAGCTCGACGCCGGGCTGGGCGTACTCCGTCTTAACGAAGGCGATACCTATTCCAATGCCGAGGAGCGGTGAGCTGGTTCCGCTCGTAACTTCCCCGATGAGCTCGCCGTTGGCGTAGACCTTATAGCCCTCTCTCGGGATGCCCTTGTCGATCATCTTGAAGTGCACCATCTTTCTCGGGATTCCGCGCTCCCTCTGCTTGAGAAGTGCCTCCTTCCCTATGAACTCCTTGTCCCAGAAGATGGCGAAGTCGAGGTTGGCCTGGAGGGGAGTAACCTCGTCGATGTCCGTGCTGAGGAGCTGGAGCTCCTTGGTCTCGTTGCCGTAGAGCGTGTAGCCGGCCTCAAGCCTGAGCGTATCGCGAGCTCCAAGTCCGGCGGGCTTTATCCCGTACTTCTCTCCCGCCTCAAGGATGGTCTTCCAGACATGGAGGGCCTTCTCGGGCTCGCCCCGCTTTGCTGGATCGGGATGGTAGGGATTCGCGTCCTCGAAGTAGACCTCAAAGCCATTCTCGCCGGTGTAGCCGCTCCTTGAGAGGAGCATCTTAATACCGTCGAGCTCGACCTCCTTGGCCTGGAACCACCAGAGCTCGTTTATATCGATGCCGAAGAGCTCCTTTGCGAGGTCTCTCGCCTTCGGCCCCTGTATTGAGAACATGGCCATGTCGTAGGTCTTGTTCTCGATCTCAAGGTCCAGCTCACCGAACTTCTCTATTCCGCGCTTTATTGCGTTGAACCAGGCTTCGAGCTTCTCGAAGGCGTCGCTGTCGCAGACCATCATGTAGGTGTCGTTCCCCATGTTGAAGACCAGAGTCTCATCCTTCACCGCTCCTCTCTCGTTGAGAACCAAAGTGTAGGTTCCGCTTATTGCCGGGGGCTTGCTTATGTCGTTGGTCGTGACGTACTGGAGGAACTCAAGGGCGTCCTTACCGCGGAAGATGAACTCTCCCATGTGGGAGACGTCGAATATGCCAACGCCGTTCCTAACGGCGAGGTGCTCCTCCTTTATGCTGGAGTACCAGATGGGCATCTCCCAGCCGGCGAACTCTTCAACTTTCTTCGCGTTTTCTTTGTGCCAGTCGAAGATGTGAACCCTCTTGACCATAGCCATCACCGTTAAAACTTGGACCTGAGCGTTATAACCCTTTCCAATGCATGGGCAACGATAATAAGCGTCAACGTCCAAGTTAATACTGAGGTGTTGCGGATGTTTGAGAAGATTCTCTATCCGACGGACTTTTCGGACGTGTCCCTCCATGCCCTGCGCACCTGCGTACCAAAACTCACATCCATGGGTGTTAGGGAGCTCCACCTCATCCATGTCGTTGACATAACCATCGCCGAGTTCGAGGCCTTTGAGCTTGAGGACATCTACCGGGAGAAACTTGAAAAGCTCGCCGAGGAGCTAAGAACCGATGGTGTAAAGGTGAACGCGATAGTCAGGATAGGCATCCCGTCGATAGAGATAGCGGAGGTTGCGGAGGAGGTTGACATAGACCTCGTCGTCATTCCGAGCGTTGGTGAGAACATCTGGAGAACCATGTTTATGGGCAGCACCGCCTCCAACCTCGCAAGGGCTACCAAACGGCCGGTTCTTCTGCTCAAGTACCAGAAGAAGGACGACGGCTTTGAACCCTCTGTGGACTGCTCGGCCATATTCAAGCGACCGCTGGTCTCACTGGACTTCTCGAAGTGCTCGATAAAAATAATCAAGACCGTGAGGAAGTTCGAGGAACTGATAGAGAGGGGCATCATGGTGCACTCCGTTGACTACGGGGGGATGGAGGAGCTGGAGCGCAACATCGAAGCCGCGAAGCTCAACCTCGAAAAGTCGGCGAAGGGGATAAAGGCTGGGTTCGATGTGGAAGTGCTGGTAGGCTCGGCAAGCCAGGCCATAATAGGAACCGCCCTCGCAAAGAACGCCACGCTCATAGTCATCGGTAAGAAGGGCAGGAACTTCCTGAAGGATCTTCTCCTTGGAAGCACGGCGGAGAGGGTCATGAGGGATTCAAAAATCCCCGTCCTGCTGGTACCATGTGATTAGCCTCAGACTGGAACGGCTTCCACATCAAGATTCGGTAGCTACCCTGTTGCCATCATCGGCCGTTTCTTTCTTTTCTGAGCCGCTTATAAACCTACTCCCTTTTGCTCTCGCCCGTTATCACGGCGCTGGCTATCATGTGGGCGAGCCTTAGGGGTTCAGGGATCAGGCCCGTCTTGGTCGTCGTTCTTACAATCTCTCCCGCCGTTTTAATTTCGAGACCGGTTGCCTGGATGTAGAGCTTTCCAGGAACAAGCTCCACCAGCGGGGGTGCATTCCTCAGGAGGCTTATCCTCTCCTCCGCATCGCTGAAGTGCTTTCTCAGTGCTCCTTCCATGGCATCGAGGTTGGGCCTTTTCCTCACAACAACCACAACGGGGAGTCCGGTTTTCCGGTGGAGTCTTTCGAGGTCAACGATGTTGAAGCCGGCGTAGGTTATCCCCTTCAGAAGGATGACCCGGAGGTCTTTGAATCTGGAGGAGTTGATGGCGTCTATCATGGCATCCGTGACGTCGTTTCCGTCTACCGTTATCCAGCGGGAGAGAACGCCCACAACCTCATGGGAGCCCTTCATGACAACGCCTATCAGAATCGTTTTGTTCCGTTCGAGTTTGGAGAAAAAGGAGAACGTCCCGTCGTCGAAGCCAACGGTGCGGATTTGAGGTTTGACCTTCCTTATCATGACAGCACCCTCTCAAGCCACTCCGCGTACTCTCTGTTGACCTTATCGACTTCTATCCTTGCTATTACTGGAACCTCGTAGGGATGCATCTCCTTGAGGGCCTCCCGAAGTTCCCTCCACTTCCCCACTTCGGTCTTGAGGATAGCGCCTACCTCGGTGTCTTCCTCAATCTTCCCCTCCCATAGGTAAAGCGCCCGGTGCTCCCGCAGGTTGGCGCAGGCGATGAGTTTCCTCTCAAGGAGTGTTCTCACGATACTCTCGGCGCTCTCCCAGTCCGGGAACGTGGTGTAGACGAGTATCATCTCCATCCTCCCTCACCGTTTTGGGATAGACGGATAAGCTTAAATCGGTTGTGGGGGTATCATCAACGGGATGGTGTATGAGGAGGGTAAGGGCTCACCTTAAAATCTACGGGCGCGTGCAGGGGGTTGGATTCAGGTGGAGCATGCAGAGGGAGGCCAGAAAGCTCGGTGTAAGCGGCTGGGTGAGGAACCTTCCCGACGGGACGGTTGAGGCGGTTATTGAGGGTGACCCCGAGAGGGTTGAAGCGCTCATAGGATGGGCACACCAGGGTCCCCTACTGGCCAGGGTCACGAGGGTTGAAGTGAGATGGGAAGAACCGGAAGGGCTTGAGGGTTTTAAGGTCACTGGGTAGCCTCTAGCCTCTCTATTAGGATCCTTTTTGGGCAGTACTTGACCTCGCAGTAGTTGCAGACGAAACGCTCCTTGTCCTTCTCGGGGGTGTGGAGGATGAGCTTTCTAAAGCCCTCCATCTCCTTGACCCTCATGAAGACCTCGACGGGCAGGGTGCCGTCTATGACTATGTAGAGCTTCGTTGGTTCCTCGCGGAGGTTTCTGCTGAAGACTTCCATGACCGGAACACCGTTTTCCGAGAGCAGGCCGAGAACCTCTGAGAAACCGTGAAGGTAGTCTTTCTTTTCGAGTTCTATCTCCAGGACTTCCCATCCCATCAGGGGAGCAACGTCTATCAAACTTGGCAGCGGGTTGAGCTTCTCGAAGATTAGCTTTAGGGGATACGTCTTCTCGATGTATTCTATCGTGTGGTACACTATCTTCCTGTTGACTCCGATTACCCTTGCGAGCTCGCTTATCGGAACCTCCACGTTTCTGAGGTATATCTTCCCGTTCTTTACGCTGAGACCGTTTTCGAAGAGAAACTCCGCCACCTTCCTCCTGGCCGGATAATTCTTGAAATACGCCTCCAGTATGAGCATCATTTTTGTCCACCTCTTACCCATATATGAGTAGGAATGGATATTTAAATCTTTCCCCGGATTCCTCCGCAAGGTTATTAACAGTGTCTGTTTTATCTCCTCATTCAGAGGTGGAGATTATGGCAAGATTCGACGTTGTGGGCGTGGGCAACCTCAATTACGATATCATACTGCTTGTAGAGCGCTTCCCCGAGTTCCATGAAAAGGTTAACGCCGAGAACGCGTTCTTTGGCCTGGGCGGTGCCGCCGCCAACACGATAAGCTGGCTGGCCACGTTCGGGTTGAGGACGGGCTATGTGGGGGCCGTTGGCAGGGACGAGATTGGAGAAGCTCACATCTCGTACTTCAAAAAGCTGGGAGTTGACACTGGGGGCATCAGGACGGTGGACGCGCCTTCGGGGGTTGCGGTTGCCATAATCCACGGTGAGGACAAGCGGATAGTGAAGTACCCCGGGGCCAACCTCATGAAGGAGATAGACTTCGAGTACCTTTCTAAGACGAGACACGTGCACCTCTCCTCGAATCCTCCTGAGACGATAGTTGATGTCGTGAACTTTGCCAGCGGGAGGGGGATAACGGTCTCTCTGGACATAGGCGAGGCCGAGCTCCCGAGGGACGTGGAGGCGAGGGTGGATTACCTGATGATGAACGAGGACGAGTACAGGCGGAAGTTCGGCTCCCTCGACCTATCGCTCTCCTCGGCCAGGAACCTCGTGGTTACACTCAACGGCGGCGGGGCTTTGGTGAGGGACGAGAAGGGAAACGTCAGCGAAGTTCGCGGATTGAGTGCGGAGGTCGTTGACTCGACCGGTGCGGGAGACGCTTTCGACGCGGGGGTTATCTACGGCGTTCTCAACGGCTGGACGCTTGAAGAAGCTGCCAGGCTCGGTATGCTGCTGGCATACCTGACAGTTCAGAAAGTTGGGGCGAGGAGCGCGGTGGTTCCTCTGGAGAGGGTCATGGAAGTTGCGAGGGAAACGGGACTTGAACTTCCCATTGGGTCGGGATGAGCCCGGCAAAGTCTTCCCTCATAACGTTTAAATAATAGACGGTGACATTTTATCCAGAGGGTTGGTTAGGAAACCCTTAAAAATCCGCAACCTAAAAGCCTTAGAGAGACCAAAAAGTCTTTGGGTTGGAGGTGGAGCGCTTGGAAATCATAATTGACAACTTCAAGCCGAAGATCACCCGTCCCTTCAAGAGGAAGAACGAATACTGGGTCAAGCTCATCACTCAGGATGGGGAGTATATAATGAAGTTTAAGACCCCCCTTGAGGCTGAAGATGCCATCTACGGCATGCTTGACGACCTTCAGGTCTACGGGGGCAAGGTCAAGCTCAAACTCAGGGAGGGCAACGTCATCGAGCACATAGAGGTTGTGGAGCTTTACAAGCCCTCCGCAAAGGAATTGCTCAATGAGTACTTCACCGATTAGTCTATTCAACGTTCTTTTCTGTTCACTGGCGTTGGAAATATGACAAAAACCTATATATACTCCAGTTCACATACTTTGTTATTGGACAGTATTTGTGCACTAAAATACAGTGTGTTTAAATATTCTCTGGAGGTTGTTATGGTGGCGAGGAGAAAGAACAAGGAGCTCCTTGAGCTTGCGCTGGACATGGGCGGGGAGGAGGCCGTTGAGGTAATCAAGGCTCTCGAAAAGAAGAAAGAATCCACGGATGAGGAGCTCGCCGAGATAACTGGCATCAGGGTCAACACCGTCAGAAAGATTCTCTACATGCTCTACGATCAGGGCTTGGCTGAGTTCAAGCGTATAAGGGACAAGGAAACTGGCTGGTATTACTACTACTGGCGCCTTGAGACCAAGCGCCTCCCGGAGATAATCCGGGCCAAGAAGATGGCAGAACTCAAGAAGCTCAGGGAGATGTTGGAGGAAGAGACCAGCGAGATATACTATCACTGCGGCACACCGGGTCATCCAAAGCTGACTTTCGATGAGGCCATGGAGTACGAGTTCCAGTGCCCCATATGCGGTCAGATGCTCATGCAGTACGACAACACCGCCGTTGTTGAGGAGCTCCAGAGGCGCATCGAGGAGCTCGAAATAGAGCTCGGTCTCAGGAAGAAGCCCAGGAAAAAGAAGTGATGTGGAGTTTGAACGGCTTGTAATGAACTTCGGGGATGGTGAACATGCAGGAAGTAGTTATTCTTGAGAAGGTTTACGGAGATAGGAGTGGTTTTCTCAAGCTCGACAGGAGGCTGAAAGCCCTCCTTGGAGATTTGGAAGTTGAATGGAAGCTTTCGGCGGTTAAGAAGAACTGGGTCAAGGTTTCTCTTAGCGGAGATGACGAGGAGATAAGCGCGAACCTGGTCCGTGAGGAGTTCGGCGAGGTTCCCTACAAACTGAGCGCGGTTAAAGAAGGCAAGATCTACAGGGGCCGCTTCATAGACCTGGGAAAAGTCGGTTACGGGGCCTACGTGGACATTGGAATCTTCACTCCCAGACCAAAGGATGCCTTGATTCCTCTTTATTACCTTAAAGAGGTTTTCGGAGAGATGCCCGTCAGGCAGATGATAAGGAACTTTGGCTGGGTTGACAATCTGCCCGTCGAGGTCACCGTGACCGAGGTGGAATTCGGGGCCAGGGAGGTGGAGCTGGCCTTCAGCGAGGCTCAGCTGAAGCGCATAAAGGGCTGGCTAAGTGACGGCTACGACAAGCTCTTCATAGCCGGTACGGTGAGCGAGAACGTCGAGAGGGCACTCATCAAAACGGGACATGGAAGGGACGTGAAGCGCATGGAGGAGCTGGGTCTCATGGAGACCCTCTTGGTACTCAAGAAGGGAACCCAGGCCCCGGGAATAATAAAGGAGATCGGTCCACACCTCAGGGGCACCCTCATCGGCGCCGTCAAGTTCCGGGAGTGAGCCCGTGAATAAGTCTCACGGTAAGAGCGGCGATGAGGACAAAGCAGTAGGGGAACAGGGAGGGCACGAAGAGGGCCGCGGGGAGGTACAGAATCGTCATCAGAAGCAGGAACGCCGTCTGGCCCTTCATCTTTATTCCCCTTTTTCCAGCGGCCATTACATAGGCCATAGCCATCAGTGCTAAGGCACTGTTGAACAGGAATCTCTCCAGGTTCCTCAATCCGTTGGGATCCATTCCGGTTGGTAGGCCGACGGGAACCCCGAACCGGAGGTACATGAGGAGCACTCCGGCGCCGATTATCAGCAGGTATGCGTAGTTTCTCAGGTGTCTCTTCGGGAACGTGATGACGAAGGCTATCGGGATGAGAACCAGGTACGGGTTTATCGCTATGGTTAGCAGGGTAAAGGTCGAGAGGACGAGGGTCTGGAGCAGGGCTTTCCACTTCTCCGGGGAGAAGGTTACGTTATTCACGATGGCGAGTGTTATTACAAGACCCGCCAGTCCCAGGGCGCTTCCACTGATGTGATAGAGGTTTTCCCTGAACATCGGGGCCACGAATTCAAGCCCGAATATTAAGAAACCAAGCTCTCGGGCTCTTTTCGGGGCCAGATAGAATGAGAACGACGCGATGAGGAGAATGAGAATCCAGTGGACGAAGATTATGTTCTCCTCTATCGGGGGCACGAACCTGAAGACGGTTCCCATTATCGTGCTGAGGGGCGATTTCGGAGAACCCCCGACAGAGAACGTTACGGCCTGGAGGAGATAGCGCAGGAAGCCCTCTGTCAATGCAGGTCTCCGGGCCGTCAGGTACCAGAGAACGAACAGAGATGCAGTCAGGATGTAAAAGCTGCCCGCGTGGCTGTCGTCGCGCCTCAGAGCGAGCAGAAACGTCAGGATGAGTGCGGATGTTAGTATCAGAAACGCCACCACCGAGCCCCTAGGGGGATTCCACAGCCCCGCGAAGGCCTTCTCGGTGAGGTAGATGTTGTTCTCGGAGCCGGTTATTAGAACGGTGCCGTTGAGGATGACGATGGAGGGGAGAAGGGAAGCGTTGGCAGGGAGCCCGGTGAGGTTCCACAGGGAAGCCATCTGAGGATTGTTGTAGACGTTCCCCACCAGGACGAGCGTTCCGTTCCCGTGGGGCTTTATCGTGTAGAGCCTCTCGTCCACGTAGTAGGCCCATCCCCTGGCCCACGCATCGTTACCCGCCACAACAGTGTAGGGTGAGCTTGAGTTCAGAAACGCCTGAAACGCCTCCCGGTTAGGATAGTAGCTCAATTCCCCGGCGGAGACGAGGGGAAGGGCGATTAAGAGGATTAGAGTTGCCAGAACGAGGGTCCATTTCATCGTATCCCTCCCAATGAGATACCCAGAAGTGGTTAAAAAGTTAATGCAGCGAAACCATGTGAAGAATTGAGGGAATCCTCCGGGGATTACTCTTCCCCGGGTTCCTCTTGGTTCTTTTCACCCTTCATGGCTTCGAGCTTCGCCACGAGCTTGTCAACTATCTCCATGAATGCCTTGGCGGCGACTGTGTCCTCGTAGAGGACTATCGGTATTCCAGCGTCGCTGGCTTCTCTGGCCTTGAGATCGATGGGAATCTCACCGAGGAAGTCAACCCCCTCCTTCTCGGCGAGCTTCCTTCCACCGCCCTTGCCAAAGAGGTCTATCTCGTTGCCGCAGTGGGGACAGATGAGGTAGCTCATGTTCTCCACGACGGCCACGTAGGGCACTTCCATCTTCTTCATCATGTTCACTGCCTTGCCCGTGTCGAGCAAAGCGACCTCCTGGGGGGTGGTGACTATAACGGCAGCATCGAGCTTGAGGGTCTGGGTTACGGTCAGTATCTCGTCGCCGGTTCCGGGGGGGAAGTCGATTATCATGAAGTCGAGGGAACCCCACTTGACGTCACCGAGGAGCTGCTTGATGGCCTTTGTTACAAGGGAGCCGCGCCAGATTATCGGCTGATCCTCCGGGACGAGGAATCCCATGCTCATGACCTTTATCGGGGTCGTCTGGCCCAGGAAGTCGTTCATCGGCGGTATCATCTCGAACCTGCCGTCTTCCATCTTCTCGGCCAGAACTTCCGCCCTGTCAACGCCGAGCATCTTGGCGACGTTCGGGCCGTGTATGTCTGCGTCGAGTATTCCAACGAAGTAGCCCTTCTTTGCCAGGGCCGCGGCTATGTTAACCGCCACGGTGCTCTTGCCGACACCGCCTTTGCCGCTCAGGACGGCTATTTTGTACTTCCACTTCTCCTGTTTCTCGTTTATCCTCTGGGTGAGGGGATCAGCGCCCAGTCCGCCTATGTTGAGTGTGGGAGCTTTGATGGTCATTCAATTCACCTCCGGCTTAGGTTGACCTAAAGAGCTTAAAAGTTTTGTCCCAAAGTTTGACAGTGTTACACATATATGAGTATTCAGCTTGGGGGATGAAATTTGAGAGAAACTGCAGGGTGTCAGCGTTCTGGCTGTTCCGCGTACCTAAGAAGGATATCCTTCAGCTCCAGGGCCTTCCTGTAAGTCGGTGACTCTGGATTGGTGAGTATTGCCTCTATCTCGGGGTCGTACTCCTCAACCATTTCGTCATATGGTATCACGATCTTCGTTGTGAAGTCGTTGAAGCCAAGCTCGTTCAGAATTCTCTCAACCTTTTCCACGTGGGCTTCTTTCTTCACCTTGTTGATGACCAGGTGGATGTGTTCGATGCCCAACTGTCTCGCCAGTTTTGCCGCGTCCACCGCCACCTGGACGGAGTTGTAGGTCGGTTCGGTTAGTATAACCGCCTGCTTGAAGCCCCTTGCCAGAGCCCTGCCGAAGTGCTCCAGTCCTGCCTGGGTGTCCATCAGGATTATCTCTCCCTTCCTGAGGTTTATGTACTTGATGACGGCATCGAGGAGGGCATTTTCGGGGCAGAGACAGCCGGCCGCAGCCTGGACAACGCTCCCCATGACGAGGAGCATGACACCGTCCGGCCCAACGACGCCGAAGCGGTCAACGACGTCCCTGACGTCGGGGGTGAGGGAGAAGTACAGTCCCCAGTTGGTGCCCGGCCTCGCTCCCGTCTTCTCCTCGATGTAGTCAAGGTTTCTGTTGAGGGGGATTATCTTGTCCCTCACTTCCTTTGGAACGCCGAGGGCGTGTGCGAGGTTCATCTGGGGGTCTTCATCAACGGCCAGAACGCGATAGCCGTCCCTGGCAAGGAGTCTTGCGAGAAGGGCTGTCATCGTGGTCTTTCCAACACCGCCCTTGCCCGTTATCACGACCCTAAAACCTTCCTCAGGAACCTGTTTTTTTGTCCTCTCCCTCAGCTCATCTGCGATTTCAAACAGTTTCTTTCTCCTCTCCTCATCCTTGGAATTCAAGGGTTTCGCCATAGTCGAGCACCTCTAATGATTGAAATACGGCGATATAAATGCTTTTAGGTTTGATGTTCGAACTCATTGATTCAACAAATTTGGGTACTCAATACCATTTCTTGGAATCAATGTACAGTCTTTTGTAAATGACATTTAGTGGACAGGAATGTATAACCTTTGGTTTCACACTTTTGGGTAATTATCTCGCTGGAGGGTGTATCCGACCTCTATTTATTGCATTGTTGTGTTTTTTCGAGTTTCTTGTTACAATTTTAAAGACTACTCCATGGTTTCATGTTAAAACGGAAAGGAATTTATAAAATATACGTCAAAAAGAACAACGGTGATTCCCTATGCCCACCGATTCAAAGCCTACCATTTTCATAAATCCAGCAAAGTGCATTGGATGTCGGCAGTGTGAGATAGCGTGTGCAGTGGAGCACTCCCAGAGCAAGGACCTGTTCTCGGCGATCTTTGAGGACCCCCTGCCCCTGCCGAGGATACACATCCTGCCGATGGGCGCCTACAACGTGCCCATGAACTGCCGGCACTGCGACGGCGCACCGTGTGTTGAGGTGTGTCCCACCGGCGCGCTCTACCATGACGAGGACGGCGCGGTAATGATAACTCCCGAGAAGTGCATCGGATGTAAGATGTGTGCCATCGTCTGTCCATTCGGTATCCCCGAGTTCGAAGCCCTCAACGGCGTGATGTTCAAGTGCGACCTGTGCCCCGACAGGAGGGCCGAGGGCAGACCGCCCGCCTGTGTTGAGGCGTGCAAGACTGGAGCGCTGATGTTCGGCACCATAGACGAGGTAGTCTCGCAGGTCAGGAAGGAGACCGCTGAGAAGATAATCAAGCTGAAGGAAGGCACGTACGAGGAGGAATACAACGGTTGGGACCTTTTCAGGTCCATGTACGCCGAAATTATTCGTATTAATGAGGGGGAGTCGAAATGAAGAAGTATAAGGAAGTCTCCATAGATAGTACCACCCAGCAGATGTACGAACGGGCCCGGGAGATGGGCATCGAGACCGTTTGGGAGAGGCTTGAGAAGCAGCAGCCACAGTGCGGCTACGGTCTCCTTGGTGTCTGCTGCAGGAACTGTATGATGGGACCGTGCAGGATCAACCCCTTCGGGGGTGAGCCGAGGAGGGGTGTCTGCGGTGCAGATGCCGATACCATAGTTGCCAGAAACCTTCTCAGGATGATAGCGGCGGGTGCGGCCGCCCACAGTGACCATGGGCGGCACGTTGCCCTGACCCTTCTAATAGCGGCGGAAATGGCCGAGAAGTTCAAGAAGGAAGGTAAGCCAGTCCTTGAGCTGGACAACATGGCGTCAAGCACCCTGCCCTATCAGGTCAGGGACGTCGAGAAGCTGAAGGCCGTTGCAGAGAGGCTCGGAATCGAGACCGAGGGCAAGACCATCAGGGAGCTCGCCAAGGAAGTTGCCGAAGTGGCGCTTCATGATTTCGGGAAGCAGGATGAGGAGGCTCTGGCGTTCCTCAAGGCCTACCTCAACCCCAAGACCTACGAGGTATTCGAGAAGGCCGCCGAGAAGGCAGGTATGCCCTGGTTCGAGAACGGCATCCTGCCGAGGGGGATAGACAGGGAGATAGTTGAGAGCCTTCACAGAACCCACATCGGAACCGACCACGACCCGGTGAGCATACTCCTCCACGGCCTGAAGACGTCCCTTGGCGATGCGTGGGGAGGCTCGCTCATAGCTACCGAACTCCAGGATATACTCTTCGGCACGCCGCAGGTCATAAAGGCCGAGGCCAACCTCGGGGTGCTCAAGGAGGACTACGTCAACATAGTCGTCCACGGCCACGAGCCGGTTCTCTCCGAGAAGATAGTTGAGGCCGCGCAGGACCCCGAGCTGATCGAGCTGGCCCAGAAGCTCGGTGCGAAGGGCATAAACGTCGTCGGAATGTGCTGCACCGGTCTTGAGGTTCTCATGAGGCACGGCATACCCATAGCGGGCAACTTCCTCCAGCAGGAGATGGCCATAGTCACCGGCGCGGTCGAGGCCATGGTGGTCGACGTCCAGTGTATAATGCCCGCAACGGTTGACGTGGCGAGGTGCTTCCACACCAAGATAATAGACACCAGCCCGCTGGCAACCTTCCCGGGAGCTATACACATCAAGTTCGACGAGAGGAGGGCTGACGAGATCGCAAAGGAGATAGTGAAGACCGCCGTCGAGAACTTCCCGAACAGGTCCAAGCAGAGGGTCGAGATACCGAAGGAGAAGATGGCCGGCTACGTTGGCTTCAGCGTCGAGGCTATACTCAAGCACTTCGGAGGCTCCCTCAAGCCCCTGGAGGAGGCGATAGTGGAGGGCAAGATAAAGGGCGTCGCCGGTCTGGTCGGCTGCAACAACCCGAAGATAAAGCAGGACCACAACCACATCAAGATAGCCAACGAGCTGATGAAGAGGGACGTTCTCCTCATAGGAACGGGCTGCTGGGCCACAGCGGCCATGAAATACGGCATCTTCCTGCCGGAATACGCCGACACCGAGAACGTGGGGCCGGGCCTCAGGGAGTTCGCCAAGGAATGGGGCATACCTCCAGCCCTCAACATGGGTTCGTGCGTTGACTGTACCAGGATGCTGGTTCTGGCCGACCTCATCGCGAGGGACCTCAACGTTCCGATCTCGGCACTGCCCGTCGTCGGCTCCGCCCCGGAGGCCATGACTGAGAAGGCCGTCTCGATAGGAACCTACTTCGTGGCCAGCGGAATCACCACGCACCTCGGCATAATACCGCCTGTCCTCGGAGGTCCAAAGGTGGTTAAGATACTGACGCAGGACCTGTACGACATCGTTGGGGCGGCCTTCATAGTGGAGCCCGACCCCTACAAGGCGGCAAAGCTGATGTACGACCATATAATGAAGAAGAGGAAGGAGCTCGGCATCTGAGCTCCCTTTTTTATTCCCTTTTGAGGTGGGAGAATGTTCAAGCGCATCAGGGGGTTATTCGGGAGGGAAGGGAAGGCTCCGGCTTCAACCTCAAGTGAAGTCCCGGAAACTCCGGAGAGGAGAGGCCTCAAGGCCGATGCCTGCATAGGCTGTGGTCTCTGTGCCCAGGTGTGTCCCCACAACGCGATATTCGTAATCGACAACGAAAAGAGGGTCATCTCGTTCCACCCCGAGCTCTGTGGGGAGTGCAACTACGAGTGCAATGACATATGTCCAACGAAGGCCATCGAGGGCCGTCCCGACAGGATTGACCTGGAATTCGAGTACGCCCACTGCCAGGTCTGTGGTAAAAAGCTGGACTACACGGTCAAGACCGCGGAGTTCCTCTACCATAAGCTTGAGAGGTTCTACGACCATCCAGAGGTCGTCTTCATGTGCGACAGGTGCAAACACGACCGCGTCAAGGAGTTCCCGAGCGAATACCTCAGGTTCTTTGGGGGAATGCTCAAATGAGGGGGATGAAGTTTTCGTTTCTATGCAAAAGGAAACCCCAGAGGACAGGGAAGAGGATAGCCATAGTCGGCGCCGGCCCCGCCGGTTTGACCGCCGCCGGCTACCTCGTGTGCAGGGGACATGACGTTGATATCTACGACAAGATGCCCGAGCCTGGGGGTTTGATGCTCTTCGTGATCCCCGAGTTCAGAATCCCGGTTGAGAGGGTTCGCCTCGGTGCCAAGGAGCTTGAGGAGGAGTTCGAGGTAACGTACTATCCCAAGACGAAGGTCATGGAGGGCGAAAGGGAAGATGAAGGCGACGAGTTCTACGAGAGGGTCGTCAGGCTGAGCGAGCTCAGGGAGAACTACGACGCCGTCCTGATAGCCACAGGAATCTGGAACGTCAGGAGGATTGGAATCCCGGGGGACGACCTTGAGGGAATTCTCTCACCGCTGGAGCTCCTCTTCTGGATAAAGGGCCATGAACTCGGCTACGTCCCCGAGGAGAAGGTTCCAAAGCTGAGGGGCAAGAGGGTAGGCATAATAGGTGCTGGACTTACGGCGGTGGACGTGGCCTTCGAGTGCAACCGCCTCGGTGCGGAGGTGGAGATATTCTACCGCAGGACGATAAGGGAAGCACCGGCGGGTGCCTACGAGATAAACATCCTCCGGAACAGGGGGGTCAAGTGGTTCGAGCTCGTGACTCCAAAGCGGGTGATAGGTGAGAACGGTCGCGTCAAGGCCATTGAACTCCTCAGAACCCGCCTCGGCGAGCCGGACGAGAGCGGGAGGAGGAGGCCGATACCTATTGAGGGCTCGGAGTTCCAGGTGGAGCTGGACTACCTCGTCTTCGCCATAGGCATGGTATCCACCCCACCGGTGAACGGCTCCTACCTGGCAACAGACAGGAGGGGAAGGCTTCTCGTTGATTCCAGGCACATGACGAGCGTTGAGGGAATCTTCGCGGCCGGCGATGTTGTCAACGGCCCCACAAAGGTCGGCAGGGCGATAAAGGACGGCCTCTATGCGGCGGTATCAATGGACAGGTGGCTCAGGGGTGAGTCCTGATGGAGAGGAAGTACCTCTACCTCGACTACCTCACCTGCATCGGTTGCGAGACCTGTGAAACGGTCTGCGCCTTCATCCACGATGGGAGCCCGCACATCAGGATATACGTCACGGAGAACAAGCAGTACGTGCCGATAAACTGCAAGCACTGCGACGATGCACCCTGTGTGAGGGTGTGCCCGACTAACGCAATCTACCGGGACGAGGACGGGGCCGTGAGGATAGCTGAGAACAGGTGCATCGGCTGTCTCGCCTGCCTCCAGGTGTGCCCGTACGGCGTTCCCTTCTACAGCCTCAAGGTCAGGGAGATAACCAAGTGCGACATGTGTGCGGAGAGGCGCGAGGAGGGGCTGGAACCGGCGTGCGCACTCATGTGTCCGGCGGAGGCCATCCAGTACGGCCCACTGGAGATGGTTCTGGAGCTGGTCAACGAGAGGCGCGCCAAGAACATCCCCGAACACAGGAGGGAGCTTACTGAGGAAGAGCTGAAGGAGAGCGTTAGTTCTGGCTACGTTCTCCTCTGACACCTTTTTGGAGGTTCGGCCGTGCGAGTGGACGAGATAATCGGGGACGCACGCAGGGTTGTTATCTGCGGCCTGGGCAACGAAAAGCGCGGGGATTACGGGTTCGGAGCTTATCTGGCGGAGGCCCTTTCAGTGGCGGTCGAGAACCCAAACTTCCGTCCCATCAACTGTCACGACGTGCCGGAGAGCCAGGCTGGGGTTATAATACGCTTCCGTCCCGAGCTTGTGATAATAGCCGTTCCCCTTGAATTTGGGGGCGAGCCTGGTAGAGTGGTCGTTGCCGACCCCTGGGAGGCCATGGGAGACATCCCCCAGGACTTTCGGTTCCAGCTCAGGGTTACGCTTGACCATCTGGCAGAGTTGCTTCCCGAGACCCGGTTCGTTCTCCTTGGCTGTCAGCCCGGAGACTGGATGGAGGTAAGCGATGAGGTGAAGAACTGCGTCAGGGCGCTTGCACTGGCCTTTAAGGATGCGGTGGACTGAACATTCGGCGAAATCTCAAATTGGAAAGAAAAGGAAGGCTCACTCCTCCGGCTTCGGGAGGGTGACGTCCACACCGAGGACCTTCCACATGGCCTTGATCTGCTCGCGCATGACGTCTATGGCTTCCGGCTGCTTGAAGAGGTGCTTGAACCTGCCCTGCAGTTTAAGGTACTCCTCGATGGGCTTCTTGAACTCTATGGCGACTACGCGACCGCCCTCGCGCTTGACCTTCGCTCCTCCGCCGGGGCTCTGTATCTTGATGTTCCAGAGGTCGCCGTTCTCGATCTCAAAGAGCGGCCAGACGCCGGTCTCTATAGCCAGGCGGGCAATCTCGACGCCCTTCTCGAGCGGGCTCTTCCAGCCGGTCGGGCAGGTGCACTGGACCTGGACGAAGGCCGGGCCGTCGACTTTAGCGGCCTTCTTCATCTTCTTGACGAAGTCGAAGGGGTTGCCTATGCTAGCCGTTGCGACGTACGGAACCTGGTGGGCGGCGGCTATAAGCGCGACCCACTTCTTGGGCTTGTCCTCACCGATGGAGTACTTGCCCGGCGGGCTGGTGGTGGTCCAAGCACCGTAGGGTGTTGAACTTGAGCGCTGTATTCCGGTGTTCATGTAGGCCTCGTTGTCGTACATGAGGTAAACGACGTTGTGCCAGCGCTCAAGCATGCCGCTGAGGGCCTGCATACCGATGTCGGCGGTACCACCGTCACCGCCTATGGCGAGTATCTTGCCCTTCCTCCCGAGCTTCTTCCATGCTGCTTCGACACCGCTCGCAGCAGCGGCCGCGTTTTCAAAGGCCACGTGGATCCACGGGGCCTTCCAGGCGGTGTAGGGGAAGACGGCTGAGACAACTTCCATACATCCGGTGGCCTGGGCTATGGCGAAGGCGTTTGGATCGCCGTACTTCTCCTCCATGGCCTCGCTGAAGGCCTTGGTGGCGAGCCTCAGAGCGGTGGCACAGCCACATCCGGCACAGGCTGCATGCCCGGGTGCCCAGTACTCGCGAGTGGTAATCGGGGGTTTTCTAACGGCCATCTTCATCACCTCACAGAATCTCCTTCCTCAGGCCGATCCAGTTGACCTCGTCAAACTCCTCCCCGTTGAGGGCCTTCTGGGCAATCGCGAGTGCCTCGTCGAGGTCCTTGAAGGTGACGTCCCTTCCTCCTAGGCCGAGGATGAAGTCAACAATGACCGGCTTCTCGCTCTCGTTTATCAAAGCCCTGCTGAAGTCCTGGAAGAGGGCTCCGCCGACGCTGAAGGTGACGTTCTTCTCAAGGAGCGCGAGAACCTTCGCCTTCTTCGCCAGCGCCCTTACCTCCTCGATCGGGAACGGCCTGTAGACGGTGAGCTTGGCAGCACCGGCCTTGATGCCCTTCTCGCGGAGGTAGTCAACGTACTCCTTGACTGTACCGGCGAGCGAGCCCATCGTGACGAAGATTATCTCGGCATCCTCCGTCCTGTACTCCTCTATCTTCTGGTACTTTCTTCCAAACTTCTTCTCGAACTCGGCAAAGACCTCGTCAATGACCTTCTTCGCGTTCTCGTTGGCCTCCCAGAGGGTGTAGCGGGCCTCCATGTAGTGGGCCGGGAAGGCGAGGGTGCCCTGGGTTATCGGCCTGGCCGGATCGAGGTAGGCGTGCTTGGGCTCGTACTCGCCGAGGAACTCGTCAACGAGCTCCTGATCCGGAATCTCGACCGGCTCGACGGTGTGGGTGAGTATGAACGCGTCGAAGCCGACCATCGCCGGGAGGAGAACGCGCTCGTCCTCGGCGACCTTGTATGCGATGAGGATTAAATCGAGGGCCTCCTGGTTGTTCTCGGCGTAAAACTGCATCCAGCCGGTGTCGCGCTCGCTTATGCTGTCCTGCCAGTCGTTCCAGATGTTGATAGGAGCGCTCAGGGAGCGGTTTCCAACGGCGATGACTATCGGAAGGCGCATCCCTGCGGCGATGAAGAGTATCTCGTGCATCAAAGCCAGACCCTGGGAGGCGGTGGCTGTGAAGGTTCTTACGCCAGCTGCAGAGGCACCCACACAGGCTGAAATTGCTGAGTGCTCGCTCTCGACCTTGATGAACTCTGCGTCAAGCTCCCCATCCGCGACGAACTCGCTAATCTTCTCTGGAACGAGCGTTGATGGTGTAATCGGGAAGGCCGCTATGACCTTCGGCTTGGCGAGCTTGGCCGCCCAGGCGGCGGCTTCGTTGGCCTTCATAACCTTTCTCATCGGCATCTTTCACCACCTCACTTGGTCTCCCTAACCATTATGATGGCATCCGTCGGGCACTCGTTGGCACATATCCCACAGCCCTTACAGTAGTCGTAGTCGAAGACCGGGTAGTTCTCCTCGTCGAGGTAGATTGCCGGCTCGGGGCAGTAGATGTAGCAGAGATAGCAGCGGACGCACTTGTCCTTGTAGAACTCGGGCATAAAAACTCTCCAGGAACCGGTCTTGTTTATCACGCTGCTCCCGGGGATGGTTGCTATCGCTCCCGGGGTCATCTTTTCGCTATACTCCTTCTGAACCCTCTCGATATCGGCCTTAAACGGACTCTCGGCCATGTTTATCACCTCAGGTGAATTATCATATTGAAACTTAAACCTTGCGAGGAATTAAAGATGGAAAGCTCAGCCGAAGACCTCGGCGAGCTTCTTGAGCTTCTCCCACTCGTGGAGCACCCAGCTCTGGAGTATCTCTATGTCCTCCTTGGTCATGTACTTGAACCTGCCCTGGAGCTTGAGGAACTCCTCTATCGGTTTCGGCTCCTTCTTGGTTGAGGGCATGTTGATCTTGTACCTTCCGTTCTCGTACTCGAAGAGCGGGAAGTATGCTGTCTGAACCGCGAGCCTCGCGAGCTCAATGCTCTTGTCGGTCGGTGAGCGCCAGCCGGTCGGACACGGTGCGAAGAGCTGAATGAAGCTCGGTCCAGGGGTCTTCTGGGCCTTCTTGAGCTTCCTTATGAAGTCCTCCGGGAAGGCGATGCTCGCCGTAGCGGCGTAGGGTATCTCGTGGGCTATGACTATGTCAATGACCTTCTTCTTGTGCCTCTTTTCGAGGAAGTGCCTCTTTCCACCGGGGGTGTTCGTTGTCCAGGCTCCGTAGGGTGTTGAACCCGACCTCTGGATTCCGGTGTTCATGTAGGCCTCGTTATCGTACATGATGTAAACCGCATCGTGGCCCCTCTCAAGGAATCCGCTCAGTGCCTGAAGGCCTATGTCTGCGGTACCTCCATCGCCGGCCCAGCCGACGACCATTACTCCGTCCTCGCCCTTGACCTTGTATCCCTTGGCCTTGAGTGCCGCCTCGATGCCGCTCATTACTGCACCGGTGGTCTCGAAGGCCGTGTGGAACAGGTTTGCCTCGAAGGCGGTGTACGGCCAGGGACCGGCGATGATGGTTGAACAGCACGCCGGGATTGTGAATATGGTCTTCCTTCCGTAGGCCTTCAGCACGTAGCGGATGCCGAGGGAGGCCCCACAGCCCTGACAGGCCGTGTGGCCGGCGTAAAAGTGCTCGTCAGCGGGGATGCTCAACCTCTTCTTAACGTTCTCTGGAATCTCCATCATTCTCACCTCTTAAGGTGGTACCAGTCCACCTCTACATCAAGCTCTCCCTTCTCGATTATCGCCTTCATGTTCTCGGCTATCTTCCTGACGTCGTTCACGGTGAAGTCCCTTCCGCCAAGGCCGACGATGTAGTTCTTGATGAGCGGCTTCGCGTCGGTGTTGTAGAGCGCTCCCTTGGCCTCGTTGAAGAGTATGCCCTCCTGTCCGAAGGAGAAGTTCCTGTCGAGGACGGCTATGCCCTCAACGCTCTTTGCCAGCTCGTAGAGCTCTTTCTTCGGGAACGGCCTGAACCAGCGGACTTTGGCTGCTCCGACCTTGTAGCCCTCCTCGCGGAGAATATCCACCGCCTGCTTGACGGTTCCCATGAGCGAGCCCATGCCCATGAAGACAAAGTCAGCGTCCTCAGTCCTGTAAAGCTCTATCATCTGGCTGTAGTCCCTTCCAAAGCGCTCGCCGAACTCCTTTCCGACCTCGTGGATAACCTTCTCGGCCTTCTCCATGGCCTTCTGTATCTTGTAGCGGAATTCGTAGTAGTCGTTCGGGCCACCGAGGGCACCCACGGCTATCGGATTGTCGAAGTCGGTGAGGGTGTAGAGGGGCTTCCTCGGCGGGAGGAACTCGTCAACGAGCTCCTGTGGAATCATCTCCACAACGTCGTAGGTGTGGCTCAGTATGAAGGCGCTCTCGACAACCATCGCTGGAAGGTTAACGGTCTCGGCTATCTTGAAGGCCATGAGCACACCGTCGTAGACTTCCTGGTTGTTCTCGGCGTAGAACTGCATCCAGCCGGTGTCCCTCTGTGACAGGCTGTCCGTCTGGTCGTCCCAGACGCTCCATGGGGGAGCCATGGCACGGTTGACGTCAACCATGACTATTGGCAACCTCGCTCCGCTGGCCCAGTGAAGCATCTCGTGCATGAGCGCGAGACCCTGGGCAGAGGTGGCTGTGAAGGCCCTGGCGCCGGTGGCGCTCGCTCCTATACAGGCCGCCATGGCCGAGTGCTCGCTTTCCACCGGAACGTACTCAAGCCCCTCGATCTCGCCGTTGGCCAAGAACTCGGCTATCTTCTCGATGATGCTCGTCTGGGGAGTGATCGGGTAAGCCGCGACGACCTCAACGCGGGCGTGCTTGACGGCATACGCGGCGGCGTAGTTGCCGCTCACAACCTTCCTAATCGGCTTGTACTCCGCCATCTCACTTCTCCTCCTTCTCCATTGTTATAGCGTTGGTCGGGCACTCGTTCGCACAGATACCGCAGCCCTTACAGTAGTCGTAGTCCACGCCGACGTAGCCGTCCTCTCGGATGAATATGGCCGGCTCCGGGCAGAACTTCCAGCAGATGTAGCACTTGACGCACTTGTCGTCGTCTATCACCGGTATGAATGTCCTCCAGTCCCCTGTAAAGTTAACGAGGGTCGTTCCCAACGTTATCGGGGCTTCCGGGTACTCGTCCACCGATTTAAGGACGATTTTGGTTGCCCCTTCCTTCCTTTCACCAAACAACGTGTTCACGCTTTTCACCCCTTATCAAGGATTATGAAGGAAAGAGAATCAGAGTTCGTAAATGACGGTCTTGTTGAAGGCTTCCTCTGCGGCCTTGGCGTTCTTCTCGCCGAGGGCCCCTGAGAAGACGTCCTGGATGGCCTTCTGGACGTGCTCCAGAGTGACGACGCCTGTGGCCTTTGCGACCGCACCGAGTATAGCAGTGTTGGTGATCGGAAGACCGAGAATGTCGAGGGCTATGGTCGTGGCGTCGACGAGCGCGAGCTTCGCTGGCTTCTTCTTGAGCTTGGCGAGGACTTCGTCCTTGCTCTTCTCTGTGTTGACGATGACGATTCCGTCGTCCTTGAGACCGGCGGTGACGTCAACGGTGTCGAGAAGGCTCGGATCGAGGACGACCACTATGTCCGGCTCGTATATCTGGGTCTTTATCCTTATCGGCTTCTCGTCGATCCTGGTGAACGCTGTAACCGGCGCTCCACGCCTCTCGACACCGAAGAACGGGAACGCCTGGACGTACTTGCCCTCAAGGAAAGCAGCTGAGGCTAGTATGTTGGCGGCGGTAACTGCGCCCTGTCCACCCCTACCGTGAAAACGAATCTCTATCATCATTCCTGCCTCCTTAAGTTTGTCAAACTTTATTCATCCAATGCATTTATTTAAGTTTCGGTATTGGCTTAAGCTCTCTTCGGCAGGTGTCTTTGGGTAGGCATGAACGTTGTCAGTCGTCAATGGCCCGATTGGGGCATCATTTCTCGAAAAAACTTCGTCCAAGTCTTGGCAAAAATTTTTAAGCCCAACCTCCCCTCGGGAATATATAGACTATATAGGTGATGTCCATGGATGGCCTGGCCTTGGCAGCGATAGCGGTGGCGTTCTATATCGCGTGGAACATAGGCTCCAACGACTCAGCCAATGCCATGGGCACTGCGGTTGGTGCCGGAATACTCAGCTTCCGCCAGGCTACCCTCACGATAGCGATATTTGTCCTCATGGGGGCCTATCTGAAGGGATACAAGGTCATGAAGACCGTCGGCGAGGGCATAGTTCCCAGCGGCTTTTTGACAATGGAGATGGCGGTTATAGCACTTCTCGCCGCTGGAGTGTGGGTGACGATAGCGACAGTGAAGGGCCTGCCGGTTTCCACGACCCAGGCGATAGTTGGTGGAGTCATAGGCGTTGGTCTCGCGGCTAGAGCGCCCGTCAACTGGTACACCCTCGTCAAGATAGCCTCCGCGTGGGTGGTTTCCCCGATACTTTCTGGAATCCTGGCCATCCTGCTCTTCCGGTTCTATTCGTGGGCAATCTCCAGAATCAAAAGCGTTTCGACTATCGAGACCCTTTACAAGGCCCTCGCAATACTCGGCGGCTCGTACATGGCCTTCAACTTCGGGACGAACGAGGTCGCCAACGCCTCCGGCCCACTCGTCGGTGCCGGCTTCATGGAGCCGAAGGTGGCGGGAATCTTCGGGGCCATCGCTCTATCAATAGGTGCGCTCACGTTCAGCTATGCGGTGATGCACACCGTCGGAAAGAAGATAACCGCCCTCGGCCCGGTTTCAGCCTTTGCGGCTCAGTTCGGTTCGGCGATAGCTGTTAGTCTGGCCAACTTCTTCGGCCTTCCCGTTAGCTCAAGTCAGTCCATTGTGGGCGGCGTTGTGGGCGTTGGCCTCCTCGCCGGTGAGGGGGTTGATAAATCCGTCATCAGGGACATAGTCTTCGGCTGGGTAGCGACGCCGCTTACGGCCATAGTAATTTCACTGCTTATATTCAAGGCCTTCTCGCTGGTTGGGCTGGTTTAGTCCCTCTATTCCTTCTCCCATGTGCATTCCACTAGGGGGAGGTCGCCTCTTCTGAAAACGCATCTGCCCCAGACGTCGGTCTCTCCACTCCATCCCGATAGGCTGTAGGTCACCTTTACGTATTCATCGCCCACGCTAAGGCTTACCCTGACGCCGAGGAGATGCTCTCCGGCGCTCGCCACGAAGACTTTCTTCACCTCGCTTCCATTCACGACGTAGATGAAAGCTTTCCCGCTGAACAGACTCGCTCCGGCAAGGTAAATCTCGTCTCCGATGACCCTAACGGCCGTGATGTAGAACCTGTACTCGTCGGGGCAAAAACTGAATTGTTCCTCCCCGCTCGAGGGGTCGAGGAGGTAGATGCAACCATGGGAGAGGTATTCATCCGAGAGCACGAGGAGAATGCTACCGTTCTGATAGTCCCTTGGGAGTGCGGGAAGTTCCCGCTTCCACATGATGCTCAGGTTGTAGTCAAGAAACGCTCCCTCGCCTCCAGTTGATTCGCCGGGATAGAAGGTGTAAATCAGAACCCCCTCTGGAGTGCACATGCGCTCCCCAGCGGGCCCTTTGAGGGTCAGGTTAACCGTTTTATTCCCTCTGCTGAGCGTGAAGTGGGTATAGTAATCCTCCCCTTCGACGGTTCTCTTTGAGATCCTCAGCGATGAGGGGCAGGCAAAGATTGTGGGCCTTCCAGGTGGTGTGTTGTACTCGGCATCCCTTGGCTGAGTTCCGGCCATGAGGGCCTCTATCTCATATGGGATGCCTCCCCTTCCGCTGATTATCTGACCTCCTCCCGCCGTGAACGGCGAGGCTTTCAAAAGAAAAATGTAAAGTTTACGAATGGAGTACCGTTGACCTCGTAGGGGTAGACGTTTACGGATAACAGGCTTGTGGTGGTTTCCGTGGGTGGAGTTTCCCCGTTCGGGGCTATGCAACCGGCAGTTATCATTAGGAGGACCACCAAGAGGGTAATAATACCCCTTCCCATACCACCACCTCAGGGCGAGATTATCCTGTAGGCCTTAACATCGTCCAGAACCTTGACATAGACGGTGTCGCCCTCAACCTTGACGTTTAAGGCCGCGTGCCGGAAGCTTTTACACCCAACGACCGTCAGGTCATCTGCCCTGAAGACGCAGAGACCGTCCCTCTCCCTTCCGGTCGCGGTGTACATGAAATAGGACACCGCCACGTATTCCTCGTTGCCGTCTATCCGGAGCTCGGCCACCGCTGGATCGCCCAGAAGGTTGGCGAAGGTTTTCTTTCGGGTCTCTCCTCTCTCCACGAGATAGATTATCGCCTTCCCCACGTCTCCCCTTAGGCCTTTCTCAACCGAAACAACCGTCACGTACGCACTCTTGTTCATGAAGAACACGTCTGCAATCTTCGACCTCGGCTCGTCCGAGCAGAACCTAAAGAGGAACCTGCCCGTTGACGCGTTTAGGAGGGTTACACATCCGCCCTTGAAGAGGTAGATTGCCCCGTCTGAATACTTCCCTGGAAATCCCGGGATTTCCCTCCACCACCTCTCGGTCAGGTTGGTAGTCTCGACCAGCGCCCCGTACATCCCGGCATAGGGGTCTCCGGGATAATAGGAGTACACGAAAATTCCCTCCGGAATGCAGACGTGCTTTCCCACGACTCCCCTCAGGGAGAAGTTCGCTAAAGGCGTGCCGTTCTCCACAATCGTGAACTCAACGCTCTGGGTGCTGAAGTTGAGGTGTGTTCTCACGAAGAACGGGCACTTCACGAAGCCGGAGCTTCTGAGTGGAAAGCTGACTTCTTTGGAGTCTGTGGGCAGCAGTAATCCCTTTGGCAGGAGGAAGACCAAAAGAATGATAAGGATTACGCCCCCGGCCAGGGTTCTGGGTTCCATGTCTTCCCCTCGATTACTATCCGCAGTTTTCCATAAAAACTTTTCTCACTCGTTCTCTACTGAGAGCCTCTTTATCCCGACGCCCAGCCGCGTGAGCTCCTTTATCATTCCCGTCTGGATGTAGGCCTCTATCCGTGTCTCTTTTCCATATTCGACGGACAGAACCTCACCGATGGCGTTTATCAGCGCCATGACCTGCGGAACCTTCCCCGGCTCGCTCACGGTTATCTCGAAGGCACCGTACTTGGGCAGCGCCAGAATGACCTCTTCAAGGGCTCTGTAGAGTTCATCCAGCTGACCGAGCTTGGCCGATATTGCCACCACACGGGAGACGTTTATCCCGCGTTCCTCGATTATCTCCCCTATCCTTTTGGCCTTATCGCGTACGTCCTCCTCTGTGGTGAGGTCAATCTTGTTAAGAACGACTATCATGGGTTTGTCCAGGGTCTTCAGCTCCCTGAGAACGTTGAGGGAGGCCAGGAACTTCCTCCGTATCTCCGGCCAGGGCTCACTGACGTCGAGGACGAGCAGAATTACATCGGCCTTCACTATCTCCTCCAGAGTCGAGTGGAAGGCTTCAACTATAAACGGCGGAAGACCGTCTATGAAGCCGACGGTGTCAGTGACGAGAACCCTCTTTCCGGAGAGCTTGAAGCGCCTCGTTGTCGTGTCCAGCGTCGTGAACATCTGGTTCCTCGCCTCTATCTCCTCCCCCGCGAGGGTGTTGAGGAGAGTTGACTTGCCGGCGTTCGTGTATCCCGCGAGGGCGAGCAGTATGAAGCCGACCTCCTCGCGGCGCTTCCTCTTCACCGCGCGGTCGGCCTTGACCTTCTCCAGCTCCTTCCGAATTCGTCCCATACGGTAGCGGATGTGCTTGAGGTACTGCCTCGTCTGGTACTCACCCATTCCCTTGAAGCCGGCCCTGTCGCCGAGCTTTATCCGTCTTATCGCTTCCTTCACCAGAGGAACCTCGTACTGGAGCGAAGCCAACTCAACTTGAAGCTTGGCCTCCTTTGAGTGCGCCCGCCTCTCGAATATCTCAAGAACGAGCTGCCACTTATCAATGATTTCAACCCTCAGCTCCTTCCAGAGGTTGTAGGCCTGGCTCGGCGTGAGTTTGTTGGCGAACACAACCTTGTCCGGCTCCAGCTCCCGAACCAGCTCCCTGAGCTCCTCCAGCTTTCCCTTTCCGATATTGTACTTGGGGTGCTCTTCCCGGTTCTGCTCCAGAATCGCCACTACCTCGTAGCCGGCACTCCTCAGGAGCTCTTCGAACTCCTCGCGGCTTATCCGCTCTCTCCTTGATTTTCTTATGACCCCTATGGCCCTCATCGTATCCACCTATTCGACGGGGTTTATAGTCTTTTGGAACGGCTGGTTTCTAACCTGAAGTTGGAGATAGGCCTTTAAACCCCGAACGCGAGTTATTTACGGTGGTTACCATGGATTACGACGAGGTTAACGTCAAACTTCAGGAAATAGAGGAGCTCCTTGACAAGCTTGGCAAGGAGCACCCGAAGGAGATTTCGGCCTTCTCCCGCTTCCTGCGCGAGACCCTCGACAACAAGGCCCTGACGACGCGCGAGAAGGAGCTCATAGCCCTTGCCCTCGGCATAGCCCAAGGCTGCGAGTGGTGCATCTATCTCCACACCCAGAAGGCCCTCGCCGCCGGTGCCAAGCCGGAGGAGCTTATCGAAGCCGGTCTCGTTGCCGTTCTGATGGCTGGAGGTCCGGCCCTAATGCATCTCATTCCGCTCGTGAAGGCAATAGAAAACTTCGGAAAGGAGCAAAAGGCGTGATGCCCTTTTCTTTTTCATTCCCCGCTCAGCCTGAGTATGGCCTCGGCGAGGTCTCCCTCGGCCTCTTCCAGTGCCTTCTTGGCTGTGTCGTAGTCGACGCCGGTCTGTTCCATCACGAGCTTTATGTCCTCCTCAGGGATGCTGACTATCGCCCTGACCTCCTCCGGTCCGATTATCTGGTAGCTCTTCTCGCCCTGTGCTGTGATGACCGTGACCGCAGGTTGCTTTATGATTATCTCCCTGTTCTCAAGCCTGATTACCACCTCTTTGACGCCCTTAAGCTCCTCCATCTTGATGCCCATCTGACGCATGAGCTTCTTCATCTGCCGGGGGTTCATTCCCATCATCGCTGCCACCTGGTGGGATTTCCACCCGGATTTTAAAAAGGTTGGCAAAGTTTTTTAGGTGGTTTTCGAAATTTCCTCCGGTGGAAGTATGACCTACATTCCCCGAACCGTCCCCACGGACGGGCAGATACTGCTTGGCTTTCTTGGCCTGGCCATTCTCCTCCTCGCCGGAAAGTTCTTCTTCAACTGGATGGAAGGGTACGCCGAGAAGAAGGAGAGAGAAATAGCGAAGGAACTTGAGGAGATTGAGAAGAGGGGCGAAATGTATTAGGCGGGTTTTATGAAATTTAGCCCTCCTCCTTCTCCTCCGGGAACTTCGAGGTCTCCTCGTTGGTTTTCATTATCTTTGCCCTGTACTCCTCGTACTTCTTTCTGGCTTCCTCCGCCTTCTCCCTCTCGCCGAGATACTCGTAGGCCTCCGCCACGTGCTTCCACCACATAGGATCTTCCTCGGCCTCCTTCAGGCAGTACTCCAGGAACTTCTGGTACGCTTCCCTCGCCAGCTCCTCCCTTCCGAGCTTCCTCGCTATGTTCCCGACGTCCTCCCAGAAAACGCCTTCCTCCTGGGCCTCCTTCTGGTAGTACTCCAAGGCTTTCTCCCAGGCCTCCCTGGCCTTCTCCTCGTTGCCCAGCTCCTCGTAGAGCTTTGCCACGTCCTCCCAGAACCAGGGCTCCTCCTCGGCGTAGCGCTCAAGGGCCTTCGCCGCCCTCTCCATGTTTCCAGCTTTCTTCCAGTACTCGTGGGCCTCCTTGAGGTAGTAGGTGTCCTTCTCCTTCTCGTACAGCTCCTCGTATATCTCCGCGGCCCTCTCGTACTTCCCGGCCTTCTCGTAGGCCCAGGCGGCGCTCTCCATCCAGCCGAGCTTCTCGTACATCTCCGCCGCCTTCGAGTAGTTCCCGGCCTTCTCGTACTTTCTGGCCGCCGCCTTGTACTTGCCCATGCGTTCAAGCTTCTCGGCCGAGCGGAAGCGATCCGCTAAGCTCAGATCGGGCTCGCTGATGTACCAGATTCCGAAGGCGAGTATGGCGATGAAGAAGACTATTATCCCGCCAACTACCTGGAGGTTTTGCCACGTTGCGCTAAGGTAAAGGCCGTAGCCGCTTATTGCGGTGAAGATCGCGAGGACTATCCCGTACTTCCAGCTCTCTGCGTAGAGTGTGAGTCCCGTGAAGAAGAGCAACATCAGCGTAACTCCCAGGAAGCCGAGGGTCAGGATAACCCTGAGCAGCATCGTCCAACCCCATTCATAGACTATCCCTGCGGCTATCCCCAGAATGATGAGAACGAACGCTATCAGGTACGCTTTGAGTCTGTCCATCCTTTCACCCCCTCAATTTCGAGCAGGAACACCTTCTCCTCCAGCCTCGGAGTGTAGTAACCGATGCCACCGCTGGCAACGACCCTGTGACAGGGAACGACTATCGGGTAGGGGTTCCTTTTCATGGCCCCGCCGATTGCCCGTGGAGACGTTCCAATGGCCTTCGCAAGGCTACCGTAGGTTATAACGCTCCCTCTTTTAACGTTTTTCGTGAGCCATTCGTAAACCCGCCTCTCAAAGGGTGTAACGCCGTCGAAGGATAGCATGGGGAGAACCTCTGGGTTCTCCTTCCTGCCCAGGATAACGTCCCTCACGAGTGAGGGATAGTCGCTCTCCGCCTCTTCCGTGTTCGCATTGACCCCTCTCTTTCTCAGGAAACCCAGGAGGCGCTCGATGTTCGCTCGAAACTGCGCCCCGTCGAGGGCGAAGGTTATCCCCTGGATTTTTTTCTCGTGGATCACGCCTATCCACACTTTTCTGCCCGCTATCTCAAAAACGTCAACGCTCAGCATCCCGACATTCCTCCAGTTTGATGGCCGCCTTTCTCAGCGGACCAATTAGCGTGTGAACCTCCCTCCCGTACAGAACGGCCCTCCCCACGAAGCGCCGAAACACCTTTGCAAAGACCTCCCGTCTCTCCGGATCCTTGGGGTAGTTGAGAGCCTCCAAGAGTCTCTCCCACGCCCCCACAAGCTCCTCCTTCTCCCTCCTCGTCGCGGGCTCAAGGGAACGGACTTTGGCTTCAGGTTTTCCCTTCGTTAGCTCGTAGAGGATCACCGCGACGGACTGTGCGAGGTTCATCACGGGGTATTCCCCGCTGGTCGGAACCGTCACGGTGAAGTCGAGCCTTTCCAGCTCATCGTTCCTCAGCCCGATGCTCTCCCTGCCGAAGAAAAGGCCGACCCTCCCGGGATAGCCTTCAAGCGTCTCCCCCAGCTCCCAGGGATAGATGGGAACTCGGTATGGGATGAAGCCTTTCCCGGGCTTCCCGGTCGTTCCGACCGTCAGGTCGAAGAGCTCAAGCGCCTCATCGAAGCTCTCGACCACAGTTGCCCTGTCCAGAACGTCGCCCGCGTGGACTGCATAGCTGTAGCTCTCCTCCGTGATGTTCGGCTTGACCATGACTAGGCTGGAAAATCCAAAGTTCTTCATGGTTCTCGCTATCATACCGATGTTTGCCGGCCCCTCCGGCTCAACGAGAACGACACTTATCATCGGTAAGGCTTTAAGGATGGGGCTTTAAACGGTTGCGGTGGTGGGATGAAGGTTTACGTACTCGGCGCGGGGAGCATAGGTTCGCTCTTCGGGGCCCTGCTCGCGAGGGCCGGCAACGATGTGACGCTCATCGGAAGGGAGGAGCAGGTGAGGGCGGTAAACGAGAACGGTCTCCACGTGTTTGGGGTTGAGGAGTTCACGGTCTATCCTGAGGCAAGCCTCTACGCCCCCGACGAGCCGCCTGATCTCCTGCTCCTGGCTACAAAATCCTACTCAACTAAAACCGCCCTTGAGTGTGCGAAAAGCTGTATTGGACCGGAGACGTGGATACTGAGCATACAGAACGGCCTCGGCAACGAGGAGCTTGCCCTTAAGGTCACCCCGAGAGTTATGGGTGGAATAACCACGAACGGCGCCATGCTGGTCGAGTGGGGGCGCGTGAGATGGACGGGAAGGGGTATAACCGTCATCGGGAGGTATCCAACGGGAGGTGACCCCTTTGTCGGAAAGGTCGCCGAGGTTTTCAACGCTTCCGGTCTGGAAACCCACGTCACGGAGAACGTTCTGGGCTGGAAGTGGGCGAAGGCCATAGTGAACTCGGTTATTAACGGTCTTGGGACGGTTCTCGAAGTCAAGAACGGGACTTTGAAGGATAATCCGTACCTTGAGGCCATTTCCGTTGACATAGCCCGTGAAGGTTGCACCGTTGCCCAGCAGCTCGGTATCGAATTTGAGATACACCCGCTGGAGCTCCTGTGGGACACGATAGAGCGCACTAGGGAGAACTACAACTCCACCCTCCAGGACATAAGGAGGGGTAAGAGAACGGAGGTTGACTACATCCACGGCAAGATTGTAGAGTATGCGGCCGAAGTTGGCCTCGAAGCGCCACGGAACGAGCTCCTCTGGGCGCTCATCAAGGCGAAGGAGGGGCAAAGTAGATAAACCCCATCGCTGGAAGTTATTCAGGGGGAGGGAAAATGCCCATATTCGGTGGTAAGGAGAGCAGCGTTTTTGAGGCCATCGATAGGCATCTTGAGGTTGTTAAGGAGTCCTTGGTTGCCTTCAGGGAGCTCATGAACGCCTACCTTGATGGGGACTTTGAAAGGGCCAGGGCCTTTGAGAGGGAGGTTGACCAGCTGGAGAGCAAGGCAGACACGCTCAGGAGGAGCATAGAGACGATGCTCTACGAAGGTGCCTTCCTGCCGGCCAACAGGGGTGACTACGTGAGGCTTTCCGAGCTCATTGACCAGGTGGCCGATGCCGCCGAGAGCGCGGCCCACACGCTGATTCTGGCGAAACCGAAGGCTCCCGTAGAGCTCAGAGACGAGATTATGAAGCTCGTTGAGTCGGCCATAGAGAGCTACGCCCTTCTTGAGGAGGCCGTCAATGCCCTCAACTCCGACGTTGACAGGGCGATAGAGCTTGCCAAGGCCGTTGAGGATGCCGAGGAGAAGGCTGATGAGGTTGAATACGACGTCAAGGGGAAGGTTTTTGAGAGCGAGACCGTTACGACCTATGCCAAGCTTATCTGGAACCAGATACTGACGAAAATAGGAGACATAGCCGACCGCGCCGAGGATGCCTCCGACCAGGTCATGCTCATGGCTATAAAACGAAGGGGATGAGGTGATGGAGATGGTGAAGGTTCTCGTTGCAGCTCCGCTCCACGAGAGGGCGATAGAAGTTTTGAAGAACGCCGGTTTTGAGGTTATCTATGAGGAGTATCCCGACGAGGAGAAGCTCGTTGAGCTCGTTGGGGATGTGGATGCCATAATCGTCAGGAGCAAGCCGAGGGTGACCAGAAAGGTCATTGAGGCCGCTCCTAAACTCAAGGTCATCGGAAGGGCGGGGGTTGGCCTCGACAACATAGACCTTGAGGCCGCGAAGGAGAGGGGGATTAAGGTAGTTAACAGCCCGGGGGCAAGCTCAAGGAGCGTCGCCGAGCTCGCCGTTGCCCTGATGTTTGCCGTTGCCAGAAAGATAGCCTTCGCCGACAGGAAGATGAGGGAAGGTATCTGGGCCAAGAAGCAGTGCATGGGCATGGAGCTTGAGGGCAAGACGCTCGGAATAGTCGGCTTTGGTAGGATAGGCTACAGCATAGCCAAGATAGCCAGGGCCTTGGGGATGAACGTTCTCCTCTACGACCCGTACCCGAACGAGGAGAGGGCCAGGGAAGTCGGCGGGAAGTTCGTCCCGCTGGAGGAACTCCTCAAGGAGAGCGACGTAGTTACCCTCCACGTTCCGCTGGTGGAGCAGACCTACCACCTCATTAACGAGGAGAGGCTTAGACTCATGAAGCCTACAGCAATACTCATCAACGCCGCCCGCGGGGCGGTGGTTGACACCAGCGCCCTCGTCAAAGCCCTCCAGGGGGGCTGGATTGCCGGAGCTGGCTTAGATGTTTTCGAGGAGGAGCCCCTGCCGAAGGACCACCCTCTCACAAAGCTTGACAACGTCGTCCTCACTCCCCACATAGGCGCCTCAACGGTTGAGGCCCAGATGCGCGCCGGGGTTCAGGTTGCCGAGCAGATAGTCGAGATTCTCAAGGGCTGATTGCCCTTCTCACTTTTTCTATCAGACACTCTCAAAACTTACCAGCATGATGGTAAATTTTACTCAGAAAATTTACCAGTATAATGGTAAACTTTATATGAAGTTTGCACTATCTTAACCCATGAACGTTGAGGAAATCCTGAGGGCCCTCGCCGACCAGAGGGAAACCCTGAACGAAAAGCTCCTGAGGGAGAACCTCATAGAGAGGGAGCTCAAGGACAGGATACTCCGGAACTTCGCCCCCACCGCTCACATCATCACAGGCCCGAGGCGCTCTGGAAAGTCGGTTCTGGCCTTCAAGCTGGGGGAAAAGGCGCTCTATGTGAACTTCGAGGATCCCGCGATGGCGGGTTTCTCTGTTGGCGACTATAAAAAGCTCCTGCAGGCGGGCTACGAACTCCTCGGCGAGTTTGACTATGTGATTCTCGACGAGGTTCAGGAGGTGGAAGGCTGGGAGAGGATGGTTTCCGTTCTGAGGGAGAACTATCCAACTGTAGTGACTGGAAGCAACGCCCGGCTCCTCTCGCGAGAGTTTTCCACCTACCTGACTGGCAGGTACCTGAGCTACACGCTCCTGCCTTTCTCCTTCAGGGAGTTCCTGGCTTACAGGGGAATTGTGCCAGACGTGAAGACAACGCGGGAGGAGGCAATGGTAAAAAGGGCCCTGGAGGAGTACCTAAAGCGGGGGGGATTTCCCGAGGCTCTTCAATTTGGCAGGGAGTACCTCGTGAATCTCTACAACGACATTATAACACGGGACGTAATCGTTCGCTACGGTGTCAGGAACGTCAGAGAGCTGAAGGAGGTGGCCTTCTACCTCTTCTCGAACTTTGCCGGCAGGTTCACCTACAGCAAGACCAAAAACGTCCTCGGAATCGGGAACGTCGAGACGGTAAAAAACTACGTGGAGTACCTTGAGTCGGCATACCTCGTTTTTGAGCTCCCAAAGTTCTCCTTCAAGCCAAAGGAAGTCCTCAGGGGAGATAAGAAGGTCTACGCAGTGGACACCGGGATGATCAACGCAGTTGTCCCCCGGGTCTCGGAGAACATCGGCAGGCTCATGGAGAACGCGGTTTTCCTCGAACTGCTCAGGGTGAAGCACTACCTCAAGCCGGAGCTTGAACTCTACCACCACCGCGACACGAGGGGGGAGGTGGACTTCGTCGTGCGTGAAGGCGGGAAGACGGAACTGATACAGGTTACATACGCCTCGGACGGGGACGAGATAGCGAGGAGGGAGCTGAAAAGCCTTTTCAGGGCAATGGAGCTTTTTGGCGTCAAGGAGGGAACCCTTGTCACCTGGGCCTATTCGGGGGAGCTCACGAGGGGCAGTCTGTGTGTCAGGGCCGTGCCCCTGTGGAGATGGCTTTTAAAGGAAAGCGTCAAACTTTTTAACTCCAATTCCGACTTTTAACAGGTGAATGCCTATTGATTGCCAATGCCATCGTCGAGGCGATAAGGCTTGCCGTCACGAGGATTCCCGATGATGTCGTTTTGACTCTCAGAGAGGCTTACGAGCGGGAGGAGAGCGAAATAGCGCGCTTCAACCTTGAGAACATTCTCAAGGCTATAGAGATCGGAAAAACCGAGTCCATTCCCGTCTGCCAGGACACCGGAACGCTAATCTTCTTCATTAAAGCCGGGGTTAACAGCCCCTTCCTTGGGGAGCTCGAAGATGCCATAATCGAGGCGACGAGGAGGGCGACGGAAGAGGTGCCCCTCAGGCCAAACGCCGTCGACATTCTGACCGGGAGGAACTCGGGCGACAACACTGGGAGGGGCGTTCCGGTGATCCACTGGGAGATAACTGAGGGCGACGAAATCGAGGTGGCGGTTCTCCCCAAGGGTGGTGGAAGTGAAAACTGCTCCGCCCTGGCTATGCTTACCCCCTCCGAGGGCTGGGAAGGGGTCAAGCGCTTCGTCGTCGCGCACGTTAAGGCCTGCGGCGGAAAGCCCTGCCCACCGGTTATTCTGGGTATAGGCGTTGGTGGAAGCGCTGACCTCTCACTGAAGCTCGCCAAAAAGGCCCTTCTCAGGAGGGTCGGCGAGAGGCATCCCAACGAACGCATAGCCGGGCTTGAGGAGGAGATACTCGGGGCAGTTAACTCCCTCGGGATCGGCCCGATGGGAATGGGTGGCAGAACGACCGCCCTCGACGTCAAAATCGAGGTCGTCCACAGGCATCCGGCGAGCTTTCCGGTCGGTCTGGTCGTTCAGTGCTGGGCCAACAGGCGGGCCTTCCTGAGAATAAAGCCCGACGGGAGGGTTGAGGTTTGGCAGTGAAGCTAAAAATGCCCCTGAGCGAGGAAGACGTTCTGAAACTGAGAGCTGGTGATATAGTCCACCTCTCCGGAACGATCTACACCGCCCGCGACTCGGCCCACCGGAGGATTCTGAGCCTGCCGAGGGAGGAACTGCCCTTCGAGCCGGAGGGGGCGGTGATATACCACTGCGGCCCCGTGGTCAGGAAAAGGGGAGATGGCTACGAGGTCGTCTCGGCGGGGCCGACGACGAGTGCCAGAATGAACCGCTACCTCGACGGGATTCTGGGCCTTGGGGTTCGGGGGATAATAGGGAAGGGCGGAATGGAGGTCGGGCCCTTCAAAGGCCGCGCAGTTTACTTTGCCTTCACTGGCGGTGCGGGTTCACTCGCGGCAAAGAGCATAAAGAGGGTTAAAGCCGTCCACTGGCTCGACCTCGGAATCCCCGAGGCCCTAAGGGTTCTTGAGGTTGAGGACCTTCCGGTGCTGGTGGCCATAGATTCCCGTGGAAACTCGCTCTACCGTTAGAGTTCGTCCTTCAGCCCCATCGGCTCCTCCCGGAAGAGCCTCTCGTCCATTTCCCTGAGCTTTGGACTCACGATGGGCTCGAACTCCATGTGGGCCAGGACGTCCTTTTCGATATCTATCCCCGGCGCATGCTCTTCCAGGACGAGTCCCCTCTCCGTCAGCCTGAAGACGGCCCTTTCGGTTATGTAAACGACCTCCTGGCCCCTCTTCAGGCCGAGGGGGGCGTTGTAGACGACCTTGTAAACCCGCTTTACGAACTTTTTGATGTTCCCGTCCCGTACTATCTTGAGCTTCCCGTTGGCCACCTTCAGCTCCTTCTTTCCGGCCGTGAAGTGGCCGGCGAAGAACATCCTTGGTGAGCCGTAGGAGATGACGGGGAAGCCTCCAGGCCCCGGAAGCCTGCCCGGAAGCAGCGAAGGGTTCACGTTGCCCATCTCATCCACCTGCATGAAGCCCAGGCTGGCCGCGTCTATGACGCCGCCCTCGTAGTTGGCAAACTGGTCGGGCTGCGAGATTATCGCGAAGGGGCCTATCGAAGCTCCGAAGTCCGGACCGCCGAGGGCTATGCCGCCGAAGGGGCCCGATTCGACCGTCGTGAATACCCACTCTGAAATGCCCTCCTCCATGGCCACTCCAGCCACTCTGTCCGGAATTCCTATGCCGAGGTTGACGAGTACCGGCCTGTTGAGCCTTTTGACGAGCCCGACCATCTCCAGGAGGATCCTTCGCGCTATGACCTTCTTACTTCCCAGCTCCATTTTGGGAACGGAGCCGGAATCCATAGGTGGTATGACCTCGCCGGAAATCCTGGGGTCGTAGGTCACGTTAGCGCTCTGCCTGTGGTACTCCGGAGGGGAAACGACCACGTAGTCGACGAGCGGGCCGGGAACCTTCACGTCCTGGGGCTTCAGCGACGGATACCTCGCCACCCTCTCGACCTGGGCCACCACGATGCCCTTGTCCGGCTCGGCCTTTGCCGCCTGTGCCATGTTGAGTATCTCCGTGAAGGCTCCCTCTCGCTCGGTCGTGACGTTGCCTATCTCGTCCGCGGTGCTCCCCCTGATGAAGGCAACGTTTGGCTTTGGAGCGCGGTAGAAGAGGTACTCCTCACCGCCGATTTCAACACGCTCAATCAGGCACCGCTTTCTCTTCCTTGCCAGCTCGTTGAGGTAGCCGCCGTCCTCCCTCGGATCCAGGAAGGTTCCGAGACCGACTCTGGTCAAAACGCCCGGAATCCCCCGCGCCACCTCGCGGAAGAACCATGAGGCAGTGCCTATCGACCAGGTGTAGCCCTCAACCCTGTTCTCTTCGATGAGCCTCTGTATGTAGGGCGACCACCCTGGGTAGGTCACCAGCATTCCGGCCAGAAACTCCTGATCCTCCTCGCGGTACAGCTCCCCCAGGATTCTGTCGAGAACCCTGTTCGGTGCCGTTGGAATGGGGTTGACCTCCAGGAATATTCCCTTCGGGTGGCTGGTCTCCTTATAGCGCTCGAAGAGCTTGAGCAGGAGGTATTCGGGCGCAACGAGCAGGTTGAAGCCCGAGACGGCTACAACGGCTTTATCCGGAACGGTCCCAACGGCCCTCTCAGCTTCGACAACCTTCATGGACATACCCCCGCCGCCGATTGCTGTATCTATGGCGGCGGGACTTATATGCCTACCGTCCCGCGCTGATGGGGGCTATCCTTTCCTCGTAGAACTTCCTCCAGCGGCGCAGGTTTTCCTCGACTTCCTCGCCGCTAATCTTCCTCCTCGCGACGCCTTCTTTCACGGCCTCCTCCGCGACGGCCCTCGCCACCCTGGGGTGGACTTCCGGGTGGAAGGGCGACGGGATTATCTCCTCCTCGCTGGGCTCTATCACCGATGCCATCGCCTTTGAAGCGGCGATTATCATGCCGTCGGTTATCGTCTCGGCCCTCACGTCGAGGGCACCCCTGAATATCGCCGGGAAGCCGAGAAGGTTGTTCACCTGGTTGGGGTAATCGCTCCTTCCGGTTGCCACTATCCTCGCTCCGGCCTTTTTGGCGTCCTCAGGGAGAATCTCAGGTATTGGATTGGCCAGAGGAAATACTATCGCGTCGTCCGCCATTTTCTCTATCCACTCGGGCTTTATCACGCCCGGTCCGGGCCTTGTGAATGAGATGAGGACGTCCGCACCTTGCAAAGCTTCCTCTGGCCCTCCCTCAAGCCCTTCGCCGTTCGTCTTCTCCAGCAGTTCCCCGCGGTACGGGAAGAGCTCCTCCATGGGCAGATCGGGAGTCAGAATCCTTGGCCTACCCTCCACGATTTCGACGACGCAGACGTTCCCGGGCTTAACCCCCGCCGCAGTGATGATTCTGAGCGTCGCGAAGCCCGCTGCACCCGCCCCGAAGAGGGCCACGGTTATTTCGTCGAGGCTCTTCCCGACCACTTCAAGGGCGTTTATCAGTCCTGCCAGCACAACGGAAGCTGTCCCCTGCTGGTCATCGTGGAAGACGGGGATGTTCAGCTCACCCCGGAGCCTCTCAAGGATGTAGAAGCACTTGGGTGAGGCTATGTCTTCGAGGTTTATCCCGCCGAAGGAGGGAGAAACTGCCTTGACGAGTTCGATGAACCTTTCCGGGTCCTTCTCAGCTAAAACGAGCGGGAACGCGTCAACACCGCCGAAGGCCTTGAAGAGGAGCGCCTTTCCCTCCATGACCGGGAGCGCCCCAAAAGGACCTATGTCGCCGAGGCCGAGAACCCTTGTTCCGTCGCTTACAACGGCTATCGTGTTGCACCTGTTGGTGTACTCGCAGGGGTCTTCTCCGTTCGCTATTGCCATCGAAACCTCCGCCACGCCGGGGGTGTATGCCAGGCTCAGCGTTTCCCTCGTGAGCGGAACCTTGGGGATGACCTCGATCTTCCCGTTGCCGGGAAAGTTGTTCCTGTGAAAGTTAAGCGCGTCCATCCAACCACCGGGTTTGATTGGCACCTTTAAGTTAAAAGTCCTTCCTTTCCAGTGGAAATTAAACTCAGAAATGTTTACCAATCCCCTGGTTTATACCAAAACTTTTTAAAGGCGAGACGGTTCCCATATAACCGGGTGCGGGCCGGTAGCTCAGCCTGGTATGAGCGCCGCCCTCGCAAGGCGGAGGCCGCGGGTTCAAATCCCGCCCGGTCCACCAAACCTCCCTGCAAAAACGATTTTACTGATGGTTGCGTTCTCCACCGGAACTGTTCTCGGGGGTGTCATAGACAAGTGTTGGGGGTCCATTACAGCCTCAGGTAGCCGGTTCTCCTCACCGTTCGGGGCAGGGAGTTTTCATCATCGGCGGCAAAGGTTTTAAGCTTACCCTAAAATCTTTTTCCATGTTCCATCTCATAGTCAGGGCCAGAAAAGACGCCAAGGCCCTTCAGTACATAAACGAAAGAAACTACGGTGGTTTTCTGAAGGTCTCAAGCCTCGGGGGCGGCAGAACCCTGGGGGAGATTGAAGGTCCCCTTAGGGAGCTCCTCGATGAGCCGTACGTGCCCATCCTGCTCCTCGGGGAGGCGGAAAGGAGTCTGATGGAGGAAGCGATGCCCATCCTTGAGGAGTCCGGCAGACCATTCTACGCGAGGCTTTTGAGGACGAAGCGCGTGAGGAATATGAGGGTTGACGAACTGCACTCCAACATCGAGGAGATAAAGGCCAGGTTTCGCCTCGGGATCGAGTGGAGGGACGGCTACGCCCTGAACCCTGAAAATCCCCTTGGAGTTGAAGTTCACCCGGACTATGATATCTACCTTGCTATCGGGGAGGGCTTTAGAAACGCCATGCGCTCCATCCTCGGCATCAAGCTGGGTGAAAATCCCCTCGTGCTCAGGAAGCTGATGAACCTGGAGGTCTATTACTCCGGTCCTCACAGGGTCGCCGAGGTCAGCAAGAGGCTCGGCTTCCCGACGGAGGTTCTCTGGAGGATTCCCTCATCCGAAGACGTGCCTCTGGAGAGAATCGTTGAGCTTAACCGGGACTACGTGGAGGCCTTTGCGGAGGCCAGCAGGGCCTTTCTCCGGAGGTTTGAGGGCCACGACATAGTCGTCCCGTGGAGTGGTGGAAAGGACTCCACTGCCGCCCTTCTCCTGGCCAGGGAGGTTTTTGACGAGGTCACTGCCGTCTACGTCCGCATGGAATACGAAATGCCCGGGACGGACGAGTACGTCGAAGGGCTGGCGAAGAAGCTTGGCGTGAACCTAATCAGGGTTGATGTTCCCATGCCGCTTGAGAGGTACGGCATGCCGACTCACCACAACCGCTGGTGCACGAGGCTGAAGGTGGAGGCCCTTTACAAGGCCGCCTCGGAGTTTGAGAGGCCCCTCCTTATCGTTGGAGACCGCGACGGTGAGAGTGCAAGAAGAAGACTCAAGCCGCCCGTTCTGGAGCGGCGTAATGAGATACTTGGACGGTTCCTTGAGGTAATGCCCGTGAAGTTCTGGAGTGGCATGATGGTTCAGCTCTTCATTCTGATGCGCGGTATCAGGCTCCATCCGCTCTACTACGAAGGATTCTACCGCCTGGGATGTACAGTGTGCCCCAGTCTCTCTGACTGGGAGGTGAGGCTCCTGAAAAAGAAGGGAGTAAACGAACTCCCCGGGGAGGGTTCATAGCTTCTTGCCCACCGCCGCACCGACGAGGAAGGCGCCGACGGCTATCAGAATTATCGCCGTCTCCGGAATCTTTCCGGTGGAGTCGGAGGAAGTGTCGGTGGAAGTCTCGCGGGGCGATTGGGTGGGGATGACTATCTGGGGAACGTCGGTTGCCGTCGTGTTGGCTGCAGGTACGGACTGGGCGGGTTTGCTGAGGAACAGGTTGGCGGTCTCCCTGGCGTACTGGTAGAATATCATGGCGGTCTGAAGGTCGTCCATGCTGCCGTTCTCCTCGGCGCTCTGCTCGTAGCTCTCCGCGAACTCATAGTAGGCTATGGCCAGCACGGGGGTTATTCCCTGGCTCTGGGCCATTGCGATGGCCGCCTTGGCGCCCTCCTTCATTCCGGTCAGCTTGTCCCTGAGGACTGTCTCGTTGTCTATTCCAAGGGTGTCCAGAAAGACCTGCGCCCTCACGCGCGCCTCCATAGCCGTGAAGAGCGCCGCCGAGTACTTGCCGTCCTCGTAGTACTGCTCCGCCTGCTGGATGCTCTGGCTCAGGTCACCCCCAACGGTGCCGTACATGGACTCTATGTAGGTAACTATGAGGTTTGACTCGTCGATGTAGTCCCTTGCAGTGGCCTTAACCACGTCCCTGTCTATCACATCTCCTGTCGCGAACCTCTCGCCGAGGTTCGCCCAGAAGACCGCGGTCTTTGCCCTTTCGTAGGCATATGCTGCATCACCAACGGCGTCCCAGTAGTCCCCGTTGTAGTAATACTTCCAGGCCTCGTCAAGGAGGCTCTTCGCCTGCTCCACCCTCTCCTCGGCGGCCGCGACGGCCTGGAGCATCGTGGTGCCCCTTATCGCGATGTTTGAAACCCTCCTCTCCGAGGCGTTTATCTCCGAGCCCGTTGTCCTCAGGATTCTCTGAACGTCCTCCTCGGACTTAACCCCGAGATACCAGTCCACGTGCCTTATTATTATCCTCGCCTGGAAGTTCTTGCTCATCGTCGTGTAGTACCTCCCGTCGTCGAGGCTCTTCTTTGATTGGTTGAGCACGGCCTGGGCCTCGTTAAGGGCCTCCATGAGGGTTGTATAGGTGGCGTAGTTGACGTCGCTCTTCTTGAGCTTCTCAAGGGTGACCTGGTAATAGGCGGTCGTGTTCTCGTAGTCCTTGAGCGCATCGTCCTTGAGGAACGAGGTGTCTATCTTTATGTACGCTGGCGCCTCCGGCCTTGGTATCTTGTGGCCGGTGAAGTAGTAAACGGCATCGTAGATGTCCTTGATTTCAATTACTGTCAGCCCCCAGCGCTCCTTGGCGTAGTCAACCACGTCAACTCTCTTCGTCCGGGTGTTTATCTCGACTATGCCCCCAATCTCCTTCTTCTGGGTTTCCTGAACGTACTGGATGCGCTGTCCCTGGGGAATCAGAAAGAGTTCTGCCCCGACGTCGTGGGCGGCGGAGGCCTTCTCCAGGATACCTCCGACGGGTCCTATGGTGCCGTCAGGGTTTATCATTCCGGTCATCATTACCTTGGGATTGACCTTCCACCCCTCAAGGGCGGCTATAATTCCGACGGTCATGGTGCCCCCGGCAGAGGGGCCGCCGATTATCGGGGAGTCCGCCTTAATCTGGATGAAAACATCGTACTTGCTCATATCCACCCCAAGAACCTTTCCTGCTATCTGAGCGGCCAGCCTCGCACTCGCCTGCATGTCCACCTCGGCGAGGGGCCAGGTCTCAACGTAGACGTGTCCCGTTCCTGGGGCGACGGTTATGACGAAATCCGTTGCGACGCCTATAAGCTCTCCGCTGGCTGTCCTTGATACCGCCGGTGCCTTCAGCACAACCGTGTGGCCTTCGCTGGGACATTCAGCGGCGGCGAAGGATGCAAAGGGGAGCAGAAGCATGATTATCAGCAGTGGTACGAGTGCCCTTTTCATTTTCTCACCCCGTTTTTAGCTCATCGCGCCTTAATAAAGCGTTTGTGGTTCAACCCTCTAAAACCGGGTGACAAAAAGCTTAAATCATCTCCTTATCTTTCCACTCCGGGGATGGCAATGGACATCTTCAACAAGCTCATTGCCAGGAAGTTCAGGAACATCGCAGGTGAGAGGTACGAGGAGATAGCCAAACGCTACAGGGAATTTCTGCTCCTCCCTGAGGAGTTCGTTCTTCCGGAGATACACTCCATACTCCTCCCGGTGGACAGGTTTTCGGGTGAGATTCGGGAGGAGCTCTACGACACCCTGAGCGCCTACCCCGGGGCATCGGTCACGGTCGTCTACATCTCGGAAAAAAGAACCCTCTCCCTCATAGAGCAAACCCTCGGTAGGGAAGAGGCCGAAAAGCTCAGGAAGGCCAAGATGGAGTTTGCGGAGAGGCTAGCCAAGGAAATAGCCTCAAGGCTTGAGGCCCACGGGCTTCGGGTCGAGAGGAGATACTTCATCGGGAGCAAGAGTGATGACGTCGTGAGGATGATGGAGGAAGAGAACTTCGACCTCCTCGTTATCTCCAGGAGCTACGGCTCCGAGGTTACGAGAACGTCTCCGATAAGTCCACTGGTCCTCAAGATAGTCCAGCACGTGAACAGACCGACCATAGTGTATTAGGTGATTCAAATGGTGCTGAACGAACAGGTGGCAGTCGCGGTTGCAGTGTTCATATTAATCTACGCCCTGATAATCAGTGAAAAGGTTCACAGAACGGTCGCGGCACTCTTCGGTGCCTCCATAGTGCTCTTCATCGGCGTGGTTCCATGGGAGAAGATGCCCGAGTACCTTGACCTCGGAACGCTGTTCCTTCTGATAGGGATGATGATGATAGTCAACACCGCCAAGGAGAGCGGCCTCTTTGAGTTCATAGCGATAAAGACAGCGAAGTTCGCCAAGGGGAGTCCGATGAAGGTTCTCATACTGTTCTCCGTGGTCACGGCACTGGTTAGCTCGGTTCTCGACAACGTTACAACGGTCCTCCTGCTGACGCCGATGATCATATACATAACCCGTCTCATGGACGTTAACCCAATCCCATACCTTCTGGCGGAGATATTCGCCTCCAACATCGGTGGAACCGCGACGCTCATCGGCGACCCACCCAATATAATGATAGGCTCCGCCGCCGGGTTGAGCTTCAACGAGTTTCTCCTGAACATGGGGCCCATAGCGGCGATTGACCTCCTCCTAACCCTCGGCATAATATACCTCATTTATCGCGACGCCATGAGGATAACCCAGGTCAAGATGGAGAGGATTCAGTCAACCATCCAGATGTTACGGGAGGACGAGGCCATAAGGGACAGGGAACTCTTCAAAAAGTCGGTGGTCGTTATAGTCGCGGTCGTGTTGCTGTTCTTCGTCCATGATAGACTTGGAATTCCCCCTGCTGTGGTGGCCCTCAGCGGTGCCTCGTTCCTTCTCCTCTGGAGCAGAATGGAGCCGACGGAGATACTCGAAAAGATAGAGTGGACGGCGATATTCTTCTTTATGGGACTCTTCATAATAGTCGGCTCCCTCGTTGAAACGGGCGTGATAGACGACGTCGCCCACTGGCTGCTGGGCTACGTTCATACGACGGGCGAGGCAATAGTAATGATAACGTGGTTCTCCGCGGTGGCCTCTGCCATAGTTGACAACATCCCCCTGACTGCGGCCATGATACCCTTGATAAAATCCATGGGCGCCTCGATGAACGTCTATCCACTCTGGTGGGCGCTCTCGCTGGGTGCGTGCCTCGGTGGAAACGGAACGGCCATAGGAGCGAGTGCCAACATCGTCGTTCTCGGTATAGCCGCAAGGGAGAGGCTCAACATAACGTTCATGGACTTCCTCAAAGTGGGCCTCGTGATAATGCTCAGCACCGTTGGGGTTGGTATGGTGCTCATATGGATAAGGTACGTAGGGGTGTGAGTTATGAAGATACTCGTGCTCGTTGACGGCTCCAAGTGGAGTCAGAAGGCTGCCCTTCATGCGATAGCCATCGCCAAGAGGAGGGGAGGCAAGCTCATTCTGTTCTCCGTCCTCGACCGGAGGGAGGCAAGGGCCCTCGCTTTCAACATGGGCATGCTCAGCCAGGACCTCACCAACGTCCAGAAGTTTGAGGAGGAGATATGGCGGGAGATGAAGAAGAGCATACGCGACATAATGACGAACCTTCTTGAACTCTGTCATCAGGAGGGGGTCAACTGTTCGATAAGGATCGTTGAGGGCTCCGCAAAGGACACCATATTGGAGGAAGCAAACTCGGGTGAGTACACCTTGGTCGTCATGGGTGCCTATGGAAGGAGTGGAAAAACGAGGATAGGAAGTCTCCTTGAGGAGGTAGTGGGTTCAATAGAGCCCCCGGTCATGGTTGTGCGCTAACGCTTCCAGAGGGCGACCACGAAGAGCAGCAGTACGATGACTTCAAGGGCCCCTACGGCCATGCTCACGTCCTTCTCTATCCATTCCGCCAGATGCAGGGTCTCTATGACCTTCTTTATGGCCAGCAGGAGAAAGGCAGCTATCAGATAGAGGGCCGCCCTCAGGTGGCTCTTCCTGTAGGCGATTAGCGAAATTCCCGCGAGGGCCAGCGACAGTATCAGGGCTATTACCGCCAGTACCGTTTCCATCATTCCTCATCACCTACGCTGGTGAGCAGGTCTATCAAGTTATCGGCCAGCTTCTCCCAGAGGCTGGGTCTGTACTCCTTTATGACGCGCGCTATTATCGCGGGGTCGTAGGAGAGGGTGTACGTCACGCTCTTCCCCTCTTTCCGGGCATCAACGATGCCGAGCTTCACCAGCTCTCCCATGTGGTAGCTCACGGTTGGCTGGCTGAGGCCCAGCCTCTTGGCTATCTCGCTCTGGGTCAGGGGGCCATCCATGAGGAGCAGGAGGATTCTCCTTCGGGTCTCGGTCGAGATGGCTATCAGCAGTCTCTGGCATTCACCTTCGAAGCCCGCCGGGAAGATATAGCGCCTCTTTCCGACCTTCCGTGAAAACACCTTCCCCTCTTTTTCCAGCCGGTAGAGGTGGTACTGGAGGTCCCCTATCCCTATTCCAAGCTCCCTTGCCAGCTCCCGGAAGGTTATTCCCGGTTTGCTTTGGATGTGGTGGAGTATCTCACTGCGCCTCTCCATACCCAACACTTAAACCCTTGTGGTTCATTCCTCTATGGGAAGTCATATAAACGCTACCCCTTTTATGTCCACCGGTGGAAGGATGGAGAGACTGATAAGAAAGGCCCAGGAGCTCGCGGGGCGTTACGGTATATCATATTATGAGATACGTATTATCCGCGTCACGGCTTCCCACCTCACGATGCAGAACGGTCAGCTCGAGGAACTGGCCATGAACACGGAGATTGGTATAGGGGTCAGGGCCTTCAACGGTGCTTGGGGTTTCTCAAGCGCCAACGACATGAACCGCGCCGAAAAGGCCGTGGAGACGGCCATGAAGATAGCGAAGCTCTCGAAGGGCGATTCAAGGATTTACCTCGGCGACCCCATTGTTGATAGGGCTGAGATGAGGCCGAAGAGAAGCTTTCTTGACGTGGATATTGAGGACAAGCTCGCCCTCGTGAAGGAGATTGATTTGCTCCTCCGGGGTGATAGGGTTTCCAACAGGAGCGTTCACTACGGCGACGGCCTTAAGGAGGGCTTCTACTTCAACTCCCTTGGAAGCGAGATTGAGACGGTCGTCCCGAGGCTGAGGCTGGGCTTCTCGGTTACCGCCAAGGAAAACGGGGAGATGCAGAGCTACTGGAAGAGCTTCGGCGGCACCGCGGGCTGGGAGCTCGTTGAGGGGATAGACCTTGGCCACTGGACCTCCTTCGTGAGGGAGAAGGCAATATCCCTCCTCCATGCCCAATCACCCCCTTCGGGGGAGTTCCCGGTGATAATGGACCCGGAACTTACGGGCGTGTTCATCCACGAGGCCCTGGGCCATGCCGTTGAGGCCGATTCTGTCAAGAACGGCGACAGCATACTCGCCGGAAGGCTGGGGGAAAGGATAGCGGTGGAAGAACTCACCGTAATTGACGACCCCACCTTGCCGGGCAAGTTCGGCTCCTACGTCTACGACGATGAGGGGATGCGGGCGAGGAGAGTCGAGATAATCCGGGACGGCGTTCTGGTGGACTACCTCAACGACCGCGAGACGAGCGCCATTCTCGGCCTTGAACCAAACGGCCACGGCCGCGCCCAGGGCTACAACTACCAGCCCCTCGTGAGAATGAGCAACACCTACGTCGAACCTCGCGACTGGTCCTTTGAGGAGATGGTTGAGGAGGTCAGGAACGGCCTCTACATGATAGGTGACAAAGGCGGTGAGGTTGACACGGCAAACGGTACATTCACGTTCGGCGCGAAGGAGGGTTACATAATCGAGAACGGGGAGATTAAGGGCCAGGTCAGGGACGTGGCGCTCTCCGGCAGAATCCTCGACGTCCTGCGGAATATACGTGCTATAGGGAACGACCTGGCGATTGAGTTTCCCGGCTACTGCGGTAAGGGCCAGTGGGTGCCGGTTGATGACGGCGGACCGCACGTGCTCACGAGGGCGCTTGTCGGCGGTCTACGCTGAACATTCCCCCGGGACCGGCTGGGCTTTCCTGAAGAAACGGTAAAGCGTATATACCTCCAGCTTTAATTTTACATTTGGTGAGTGAAATGGCGATAGACGTGGGCATTATTCAAGATGTCGAGACGCTGCTCAAGAATCTCAACGGATATGAGCTTCTCAGCTACGCCATCTGCAACGAGGAATGTGGCGCAGAGACCTATGAGTGGCTTGCCGGTCGGGTTGAGGGCATCCTCGTGGACGAATTCAGGTATCTCGCCAAGGAAAAGCGGAAGCACGCGGCTGAATTGAGAACGCTCTTTGAGGAGCTATATCCAGGCATGAAGCCCCTTGAGTTCAACGCCCCGCCCCTTGACACTCTGCCCGTGTGCAGGGAGCTTATGGAAGCCAGAGAGCTTGAAAAGGCCCTTGCAATTGCCATGCTCTCCGAGACAATAGGCAGGGACATCTATCGAAAGCTTCAGAGGATGACCGGGGACGAAGAGGTGGCGGAGCTGTTCAAAAGGCTGGCCGAGATGAAGGAAGCCGCCTACGAAAAGCTTCTAACCCTCTACGAGGCCATGGGGGAGGAGTAGCAGAATACCTTTTAAATCCTTATCCGAACTTCCCCCGGTGTCCATGGTAGACGAACTCATCGGCATACTCGAACGCGAGAACGTCGAGTGGGAACTTTACTGGGAGCTGGGGAGAGGGGGCTCCTTCAGGATAGAACGCGAGAGGCTCGACCGCTCCCAGAGAAAGTTCCACTCCGGCATAGGGCTGCGCATAGGTTACAGGGGACGGCTCGGCTTTTCCTACATAACCGGTCTGAACCACGACAGGAAAACCCTTGAGGGATTTGTAAAGCGGACGATAAAGCTCGCCAGGGTTAGCGAGGTGCCCTTCGTTGGCTTTCCCTCCCCCTCGAAGGTGCCCCGCGTTGAGAAGCTCTACGACAGAAGGATAGATGAGATTCCCTTTGAGGAGGCCCACTCCCTCGCGGAGGAGTTCGCCTCAAGGATGAGGGAACTGAAGGAGGAGTCTACCACCCTCTCTGGCTCGATGGCCCTCGCGGTAAGCACCTACGGGATAGCGAACTCCAACGGGGTTTGGCTTGAGGCCAAGGGCACCGGAATGAGCGTCTCGGCCTATGCCGTGAAGAAAGATGGAAAAACCGGCTCCGGTTCGTATTATCAGGCCTACCGCTCCCTTCAGCCCTTTGAGGAGCTTGAGACGGCGATAATCTCCGCCATCGAAGAGGCCCGGCTCAGCCACAGCGCCGGGAAGATGGAGCCTCATTCCGGGGAAATCCTCCTCGAACCCGAAGCCTTCCGCGCCGTTCTTGGGATATTCCTCGAAAACCTGTCGGGCGATAGCGTTTATCATGGCAGGAGCCGCTTTTCGAGGCTCGGTGAGGAGGTGGCCTCGGAGGGGCTTACGGTAGTTGACGATGCGACCGTCCCCGGCGGTGTTGGAAGTTTTCCTTTTGATGGAGAGGGCAATCCGGGTGAGAGGACGGTTCTGGTCGAGGATGGCATCACACGCTCCTTCCTTCTCGACGAGACCTACGCCCGCTTCCTGAATCTGAGGAGCACGGGCAACGCGGTTAGGGACTTCAGAACAACCCCGCACATAGGGACGAGCAACGTGCTGGTAGCTCCAGGCGATGAGAACCTCGCGGACTTTAACGGAATCGTCGTGAGAAAGGTGTTCGGTGAGCACACCGCCAACCCTGTGAGCGGAGACTTCTCGCTAACCGTTGAGCTGGGCTACGTTGTTAAGGACGGCGAGGTAGTCCCGTTCAGGGACAACATGCTGGTCGGTAACGCCTTCCAGTTTCTCCGTTCACTCCGGGGAATCGGGCGTAAGATAGCCAGAAAGGGCTCCTTTTATTCCCCAAGGGTTCTTGGAATTGCCAGATTGGTGTAGATTCGGCCCCTCTCGGTAAGCTTTTATAGTTCCGCGCCTTAGGGACTAAAGAGGTGAGCGGACATGGCATGTCACGGGATTGACAAGATCCTTCTTAAAATAAGGCCCGGTGAGACGGTGCTCGTTGAGTACAGCGCGGTGTCATCCCCAGAACTCCTCCTCTACCTCATGTGCCGCAGATGCGGGAACGTGGAGAGCCCGGTTCTTATTGACGATATCTCGGATACCTTTTCGGAGTACGTAATTCGACTCGAACTCATGGGTCTGGACACGGAGCCCCTTATGGAGATCCCTGTGATAAAGATTGGAGGCAACAGGGAGTTCGGCAACGTCGTCGGTAGGGTTGAGGTGGACAAGTACTCCCTCGACTTCAAGTACTACGGCAAGATATACGACAAGGTCGTTCCGGAAAAGGTCGTGTGCAACCCGGTTCTGGGGATACACAAGCTCTTCGTGGCCCTTGAGAGGCAGGAGGTGATAAGGCTCGTTCGCAACATATCAACGTTCGTGGGCAGGAAGAGCCGCTTCGCCTTCTATTTCATAAACCGGGACGTTATGGAGCGGAAGAACCCAGAACTCCTGCCGCTCCTTGAGGAAACCGCCAGCACGGTGCTCCAGTGGGAGGCTGGCAAGGGAAAGTACAGGCTCAGGGCGCTGAAGGCGGCGAACGACGAAATCCTGGGCTCTGTGGTGTCCATGAGCTTCAAGGACATATCGAGACAGTAGTGTGAATGTTTTTAAACCCCTGTTCTTATCACCTTTGGTGATATAATGAGGTCAGCGGTGGCGGCTCTCGTCGTAATACTCCTGCTCCTCCCCCTCGCGGGCGCTTACCAGGTTCCCGAGAGGGGAGTGGTCTATCAGGTGATGGTTGACCGCTTCTACGACGGAAACGCGAGCAACAACGGGCCCTTTTACGACCCCTCAATGAGCAACTACCGCCTCTACTTGGGAGGCGACATAGAGGGACTCACGGAAAAGCTCGACTACATAGCCAGCCTCGGCGTCTCGATGGTATGGGTTTCCCCGCTCAACGACAACATAAACAGGATGGCCTCCGGCTCGGCCCCATACCACGGCTACTGGACGAGGGATTACAAGCGCATAGAGGAGCACTTCGGAACCTGGGAGGACTTCAGGGAGCTGGTGGAGGAGGCTGAAAAGCGGGGAATCTGCATAATCGTTGACTACGTGCCCAACCATGCTGGCCCGGCAACGGACGGTGAGTTCGGCTCCATCTACGACAACGGCACATTCATCACCCACTACTACGAGGACGCCAAGAACGCCACGCGCAACCCATACACCGGTAGCGTCGATGGAATCTACCACCACAACGGTAACATAAACGACTGGTTCGGCTTTCAGCTCAAGTACGCCAACCTCTTTGGTTTAGCCGACTTCAACCAGCTCAACCCCTGGGTGGATTCATACCTCACCGAGGGCGCGCTTCTCTTCGCCGACTCAGGCGCCTGCGGTTTCAGGATTGACGCCGTCAAGCACATGGACCTCGGCTGGCTTGAGAGCTTCTACCTGCGCCTCTACTCAAAGGGCCCCCTCTTCATCTACGGGGAGTACTACTCCCTTTCGCCCGATAAAACGGACGACCTCTACGAGCTCTACCGCTACTCCAACGTCTCGCCGGTCCTCAACATACCCATACGGGAGAGCATCGTGAGAACCTTCGCCCTCTTCGGTGGCCTTGACGCTCTCTCAAAGGAGCTTGAGGACTATTACTCCCTCTTCACCTATCCCAATAAGCAACTCAACTTCCTGGACAGCCACGACCTCGTCCGCTTCCTCAACGCGGCGGGGAGGAAGGACAGGGTGGAGCGCTTCCACATGGCACTGGCCTTGACCATGACCTTGCCCGGAATTCCGGTGATATACTACGGCGACGAGAGCTACCTAGTGAGCGGGGACGGAAAGGGCGACCCGTACAACAGGCCGATGATGGCGTTCAACAACACCACCGAGGCCGCCCACATAATCAGAACCCTGGCTGAGCTGAGGAAGACCAACGACGCCTTAGCTTTCGGCGACTTCAAAACCCTTTACGCCGACTACAACACCTGGGCCTTCGAGAGAACCTTCGGAAGCCACAAAATTTTCGTGGTCATGAACAAAGGCTCTCCGAGGAACCTCACGGTTCCCCTTGACTGGGACGCCGGGACTTACCGCGACGCGTTGAGCGGTGCCGGGATGAGGGTTGTCGGTGGAAAGGCCTCGCTCGAACTCCCGCGCAACAGCTTCTACGTCTTCCATGCTGAGGAGGAGCAGGGAGAGTCTCTCATTGGCTCGGTGACTCCATACACCGCCCAGCCCGGTCAGAGGGTTCTCATCGGAGGGGCGGGCTTCGGCTCCTCGGGAAGGGTCATCATCGGCGGCGTCGAGGCGAGGGTTATCTCATGGAACTCAACCGAGATACTCGTCGAGGTTCCGGGGGTGAAAACTCGGAAGGCCTGGCTCGACGTCGTGGTAGAGACTGGGGGAAAGGCCAGCGACCCGGCGAAGCTGCGCTACTACTCCGGGAACGACGTTCCGGTTCTCCTCGTGCTGAACGCCACAAACATCACGGGCCAGCTCTGGATTAGGGGCAGCCTCCCGGAGCTGGCTGAACCAAGGCCCCTGCTCAAGTCTCCGACCGGCCACTACTTCACCGTCGTTCCGCTCCCCAATGGAACGACCTTCGAAGTTGAGCTTTACCGCGGCCTCCGCTGGGAAGGACTTGAACCGGTCAACGTCACGCTCTACGGTTTCGTGAACTCGACAACCGTGGTTCTCGGGAAGAACCCCGTGGAGATGCCGGGCGAAACCCCTTCAGAAACCGAACCCCCGGAGCGGGGGTGGGACTGGGTTATCATCCTCTTGGCCGCGGGAGTTTTGCTGGCGGTGATATGGAAATGGAAGGGGAGTTAAATCTGTTCGAGTAGCTTCTTTCTCTTTTCCTCATACTCCTCCTGGCTTATCACGCCCATGTCGTAGAGCTCCTTCAGCTTCTTGAGCTTCTCGATGGGGTCTTCCTTCTTCTCCACCGCCGGCTGGTGCTGTACGGTGGTTCCCCCGGGAACGACCCTGCTAACCAGCTCCTTCGGCTTCTTGAGCTTCCACGTCTCGTGGGTGAGGCCCTTCTTGACCTCTATGGTCACCGGCTCGATGGCTATCGCGTTGAGGGCGTCCTTTATGGCGTTTATTGTCTTCCTGGCCTGCTCCTTGTTCATCCAGCCGAGCTTGAGCCTTATGTTTTCCTCACCCTTTATGAGAAACTCCGAGGACACGACCCCCAGCTCGACCTTAACCTCCTCCAGCTTCTGGTACGGGATGGCCTTCACCTCGTACCTTCCGAGAACCTTTTCATCCAGGTATATTATCCTCCTGTCGGTTATCAAAAGCCACTTGGGCTTCTCAAGGCTCACCTTCTTCCTGACTGTGAAGAGAACCTCCTCTCCGGGTTCGAGAACCTTCCCGGCTGCCTTAGGCAATTTCTCGGTCATCTTTCTCACCGGAATGGATATACGCGGCGCCATATATTAACCTTCCCTCACCCCCGGTAGAGGAGGAACAGCGTTTCCCCGTCAACGCTCTCCATGAGCGGGGTCAGAACCTCTTCGTCTTCGCCCCTCCGCAGGACAACCCTTCTCGGTCTTTTCCTCATCTCAGCTTCCAGCCTGAGGACTTTGCACTCGAAGGCAGCTGAACGGCTCAGCGGCATGACCCGGCTCTCATCTGGCCCCTCTATGACAACCTCCCCGTTCATCGGAGGAACCTCAACGGCAACAACGACCCTCCGGTAGCTTCCACCCTCGATGGACGAGTACGCCACGGTCAGACCGAGGACGAGGAGAATGACCGGAAGCAGAATGCCCCCCGTTGAGAGTCCCAGGCTCCTTCCGAGCCACAGGAGGGCTAGAGATAGCCCGAAGGCCAGCAGGACGATGGGCAGGCCGTAGAGTAGAGTCTTTCCTCCGGTTCCCCTCCATCCAAGCTCTCCCAGAACGTTCTCCCACGCATCGGCGGTCTCGATGTAGTCCGCGAGTATGCTCAGGGCAATCAGGGCGAAGATTGGGAGCGGGCTTGAGAAGTAGGGGCTCTTCAGTATCGTCCCGCTGAGGTTCTGGTAAGCCTCCGGGAATGCCAGGGGTAGGAACTGTGAAAACGCTATGGCGTAGGGAACCGCGTACAGAACCGTCGAGAGGAACACCGTCCCGCTGGCAGAGTTCCTTGAGAGGAACGTCCCCATGAGGATCGTCCCCAGGGCAACGGCCAGCAGATAGTCGCTGGGGCGGAGTATGTCGGAGTAGGCCAGTGACGTCAGGACTATCGCCGGGAGCACAACCGCCAGCTTCACCGCCCTGAGGCTCATCTTATCTCCCCCAGGAGCCTGCTCAGCACTTCTCCAATCTCCTCCCTTCCCGGAAGCCAGCGAACGACGTATGCCCCGGTGCCCTCAAGCTCCCTGATTATGGCCCTCTTCTCCATCTCGATAAGGGTGCCGGTTTTCGGGTCCAGGGCAGGGTAGACCGAGATGTCCACCACCACAGGCCGGGTTTTGCCCCTGTGAACGGCCATTACTGTGAGAACCCCCCTCTTGGTTTCGCCGCTCGTCCTTTCGAGGACGTTGGAGACGTAGATCACGAGGGGGCTGTACTGCACGAGTATCCTCTTCAGCCTCTCAACGGCATCGGCAAAGCTCTCCTCCCCCGTTCGAACCCTCTCAAAGTCCATCATCGTCTTCACAATCGTGTGGAGCTGCCTCGGCCCCGTGGCCGGCGGGAGGAACTTCCTCGTGCCGAGGAGGTAGAGGCCTACGTGATAGTCCTTCCTCAGGAAGCGATGTGCCATGGACGCGACGAGGTTCATGGCGTGCTCGTACGGGCTCTCGCTCTCGGGGCCAATCTTCATGCCCTCCCTCGCGTCCACTATGAAGAGGACGGTCTTCTTGCCCTCCCTTTCGAACTCGTTGACGAGCACCCGTCCCATCCTCGCGGTGGCCTTCCAGTTTATGAGCTTTACCGGGTCACCGGTCTGGTAGTCCCTGATCTCCTTGAAATCGGTCGATATCGGCCCCCTTATCGAGAAACTGGTTTCCGGGACGCTTATCTTTGCCTTCCTTCTGGTTTCTGCTATTGGAACGGCCCTGACGACCTTTGGAACGGCCCTTAGTCTGAGCTCCTCACCGTACAGCCCCCAGATGTACCTCGTGCCCAGCGGGTTCCTCGTGGTCACCTCGCTCCTCGGCAGCGTGTAAAAGCCCCGGAGTACGGGCCTTATTCTGTAGGTGTAGCTCCTCCTCAGCGGCTTGAGTCCCTTGAAGAAGACCCCCACGTTGTTTCCGGCGGTGAGGGCGACGTTCTTTGGAAGCCTGTCCCTGACGACGACGAGACCGAGGCCCTTTTCCACCGTGACCTCTACCCTAATCTCGACCTCCTCTCCGAGACTTATCTCGTGCCTTGAGAGCTTTCTCCTAACCTTCACCCCTCTTGGGGGGTCAACGAGCATCGCCAGGGCCAGCAGGGAGAGGGGCACTATGGCCAGGCCCACCATCCCCGGCGAGAGGAAGGCCGTTCCAAGGATCAGGGCCCAGAGGACGTATCCCATCAGGCTCCTCTTCATTTTTCTTCGCCTTTGGGTACGGGTGTTTTCTTCAGAGCCTCGCGGACGATTTCCTCCCCACTCACACCCTCAAAAGCGTACTCCGGCTTAATCACAATCCTGTGAGCGAGAGCATCAACCGCGTAAGCCTTCACATCATCCGGCAAAACAAAATCCCTTCCCTCAAGCAATGCATTAGCCTTCGCAACCTTCATCAACGCAATCCCCCCGCGAGGACTCGGTCCGGCTTCAACCCGCTCATCAGCGCGGGCATTCCGCACGAGTTCAGCAATGTACCTCAGCAAGTCCCTGCTGATGAAGATGCCCTTTTCAACAAGCTCCTGCATTCTCACGAAGGTCTCACGGTCAATCAAAGCCTCCATGTCCACCGTCGGATCATCCCTCCCCCAATTCAAGCGCGCCTCAAGAATGGCAATCTCGTCCTCGAGGCTTTTGGGGTAACCCACGCGCAACCGGAGGAGAAAACGATCCAGTTGAGCCTCTGGCAGGGGGTAAGTCCCCTCGAACTCGATTGGATTCTGTGTGGCGATGACGAAGAAGGGTTTTTCAAGCGTGAATGTTTCACCTTCAATCGTCACCTGCCGCTCCTCCATCGCCTCCAGGAGGGCACTCTGAGTCTTTGGTGGTGCACGGTTGATCTCGTCCGCCAAAAGCACGTGCGTGAAGATTGGGCCTTTAATGAGTTCGAAGGTTCCCAGGTTTTGACGCCAGACTTTCGTGCCAAGAATGTCCGCGGGCAGTAAGTCTGGGGTGAATTGAACGCGCGTGTACTTCAAGCCTAGAACTTTTCCAAAGGCCTTCGCCAGCAACGTTTTTCCCAAGCCGGGATAATCCTCAAAAAGAACATTCCCATTCACTAACGCGGCAGCTAGAGTCTTCCTGACAACGGTCTCATTGCCAACAAACACGTCGGAAATCCTGTCAACGATTGCATTGAGGGTTTCAAACGCCTCCTTAATCTCCATCATGACTCCCACCCCATGAGTGTTCTGAGTTCCTCAAAAACTTCCTCAACGATTCTAATCCTCCTCTCAAGCTCCCTTCTCTCGTAGGCGTGCCTTATCCAGAGCGGCGTCAGCCTGGATGTCTGCCTTTCCCTGTAGTCGGCTATCTTCTCCACGAGCGCTCCGAAGCGCTTCCTGTCATCGAAGAGCCGCGAGCCGTAGTAGGCTATGAAGGTCAGAAGCGGCCCCTTCCTGCCCCTGACCACGAAGTCCTCAACCGCCCTGCTGGCCTCCGCGAGCTCTGGACCGAGTCTCTCCACGGTCTTTGCCTCGTGCTTCTTCCACTGGGAGAGCAGGTACTTTTCGGGGTCTTTCTCGCTGATGTACGAGTAGACCATGCTTCCCGCCGTGATGACGCCGAGGAGAAGAACCAGCCACTCCCCGTAGAACACGAGCTCCGGGTGGCTTTCGCTCAGAGTCCCTCTAACTGCCGCGTAGAGGCCGAGGATTGCTCCGAGGGCACCGAGTCCGAGCAGATTCCTCTCAACCGGCTCGGTCCAGGGGTACCTCTCTCCGAGCTCTGCCACGGAGTAGCCGAGGAACAGGAAAAGGCCGGCGTAGCTGAAGACGCTCCCCACCGCATCCAAGGGGGGAATCCCCGAGAGTCCGTAGAGGCCGAGCAGCAGTCCCAGCCCCCTGGCGAAGCGGGAGTGTTTTCTGAGTTTTGGGGCCATGAGGGCAATTCCCCCGCCGAGGACTGTCATGGAGGCCGGAACCTTCCATTCCACCGGGATGGAGAGTGCCGCGAGGGTGGCTCCCAGCAGTCCCGTCATAAACGCCCAGGTCTTCCCCCTGAGGGCGAGGATAACTTCCCCAATGGTCAGGAACGCCACCAGAACCGTTGCCGGAAGCGTGAGCCCTTTCAGTGCATCCACCTGGGTGGAAAGGGCGTAGGTGAGCGTTAGGGCACCGACGTATATTGCGATCCTCCCCCAGTTGACCTTAAACAACACAGCCACCCCCTATCACTTCGAGCACCGAGCGGTAGAAGCGTATGAACTCGTCCCTTGAGACCCTCTCCCCGCTGTACTTGGCCTTCTCAAATATCTCAGTGAGGGTCTCCACTGGCTCCCAGGGGTACATCATGTCCGTTAAAGCCCTCGCTATCTCCCTGGGCGTCAGCTCGTCCACGTCCACCCCGGAGCTTTTTGCCCAGGGAAGGAAGCACCTCTCGTAGTACTCCACCACGGCGTCGTTGTAGCTGGGAAGCACCCTGGCCCTCGCGCTCTCCACGAGCTCTCCGCAGCGGGCCTCTATCGTGTGGTCTCCAAGGGTAAGGGTCAGCCTGAAGTCCCGCCCCTTTCCGAAAGGTTTGCCGTCGACGTACAGCTCCGGCTCACCGTCGCACTCCACGCTTATCTCCATCGTCTCGCCCTCCTGAAACAGGGGTATGCCGTTGTTGAATATTATCTTCAGGATTTTTTCCCGCCTTTTTTCAGCAGGTTTTTTCCTCACGAGCCGATATCTGGCGAGTGCCAGGCCGATTGCCGCTATCAAGCCAATGTAAAGCCAGGGGATTTTCCGCTTTTTGGAGATTATCACGTGAAACCTGCCGCTCGCGGGCAGGTAGTAGGTGGAGCCCCCGAAGGTAACGATGACGGTGGCGTTGGTTCTTTCCTCGGGCACGGGTATCTCAAGGACGGCTATACCTGAGCCGTTGGTCATTGCGCGCATCTCAAGGCCGTTCACGCTGACGTTGAGGTGGATACCGCTAACGGGGTCGTTGACCGAGTTCACAACCCGGAACTCCAGCCGGGCGGTTTTTTCGCCCTTCGCCTCCGACGTCAGCAGTTCTATCCTAACCGGGGAGACCACCTCGACGGTTATCCTCTTGAGAATCCTGCCACCGTGCCTCAGCTCCACCGTCCTCTCGCCGACGGTCTGGAAGGGCTCAATCGTGAAATCGAAGCTTCCGTTGACGACGTTGACGGTGTACGTCTTTCCAGGAAACACGTAGGCTTTAAGACTGGCGTTTTCAATCCCGATGATTTTCCCCCTTATCCTGATGGGCTTTCCGAGTTCACCCGTAACTTTCTCCGGTACCTTCAGGCCAACGGTCGCAACGGTGACGTCAATGGATGCCCGCGAGTAGTTTGAGCTCCCCGGATACCTCAGGGTCAGGACGTGCTCCTCTATCCCGGGGATGCCGAGCCTCAGGGAGAACCCTCCGTCGGTGCGGGTGCTCGTGTTCCCGACGGGCTTCCCGTCGAGGTAGTAACTCACGGTAGCGTTGGCTATCGGCTCTCCGGCCCCATCGACGAGCCTTCCTACGATTGTGACGTTCCCTGGCCCGGCCAGTATCAGTTCCGGCAGCGAAAACTTTGCCAGCCCCTTTACCATGACGACTCGCGTTGTGGTTGAGGAGATGTAGGGGTACCCCAGGGGGGCGATGTAGTACACCGCAAGACTTTTCGTCCCCGGTTTCAGATTACCCGGAATCCTGACCGGGAGCGAAAAACTTCCGTTTGATAGATTTCCGTAGCCTATCAGGATGTTTCTCCTTCCATCGTTCAGGAACACCGCGACCTCCCCGGTGGCTGGCGCTCCTCCTGTGGGAATTCCCCTCACAGTGCCGTTTATTGTGAGCGAATCGCCCGCGGTGAGCGTGTTCGGTACGTCCACACTGACCGAGGTTGATTCCATGACGAAGACCGGCATATGAACCGGATATACCTTTGAACCGCTCATAACGGTCATGTTCACGATGTGCCATCCGAGTGGGTATTCCTGGGGTGAGACCAGCCTGACGTATATGCCGGTCTCGCTTCCCGGTGTCCCCCACCAGGACCACGTTTCAACGAGGGGGGATGTTGTGCTGAGCCTCACGTCCTGTGTGGCGCCCTGCACCGGAAGTCCAAGAGTAGCCTGGCTTCCCTTCAGCAGTCCAACGGCCGCTTGGTCAGGTATGACGGTTATGTCCCCGGGAACGGTTACCGCGGTAATTCGGAGCAGTGAGGCCGGGGCTCCGGCCTCTGTAGATGCCCTAACGAGGACGGGATAATAGCCGGGCCCATCAAAGGGGCCGACGGTGATGTTGTACACCCCGGATCCGTTGATGAGGGCTATCCTTTCGAGGGAGGGAATCTCAACTGTGACCGTTGAGTTGGTTCCGCTCGCAACGCGTTCAAACATAACCGTGATGGTTCCGGACGAGCCGGGATTTACCGTCATCTTGGGGGGATAAACTTTGAGCTCAAACGGCACGTAAACGTTCGGGTCGGGATGCAGGGGGTCAAAGGTCAGCCACCCGGCCCCGTTAAAGTAAACCTCCGCCCAGAAGTGCCTGTCCCTCTCGGTCACGACCTGGGTCTGGGGGACGGCATCCACGTAGGCCCCCTCGACGAGCCTCGCGGGAAGGCCGCTCAGACGGGCGAGGATTACGAAGGCCGAGGCGAAATCGTAGGAGCTCCCTTCCTTTGACTCGAACAGGAACCAGCTCAGCCTGTCCGTGTTGGCCGGGGGCGTGGCGTTTTCCACGTGCCTGTAGTTGTTCGCCAGGTATCTGGCTATTCTGAGGGCCTTCTCGTAGTCCGATAGCGAGCCGAGGGTTATGCTCCCGGCCAGCTCGGCGAGCCGGGTCTCGTTGGGGGCGGACAGGTACTCAGTCATGTTCCCGGCGGTCAGGTTGAGCAAGTAGGGCCACTCGAAGGTGTAGCTGATGGAGGAGAATGAGTATGATGTAACGTTCAGACCCGTCCGGAAAAGGTTGTATTCCGGAACCGCCTCGGCCCCGGCACCGTCAACGCGGGTCGTGTAGAGGAATGTGAACAGATTTCCGCTGAGGGGCAGGAAAGAGGTGACCGTGATCCTGTCCCTTTCGCTGTGGTGGGGGACTTTCATCTCAGGGGGAGCGATGGTGTTGCCCGGCACCACCGTCGCGTTCCTGGTCAGCCACCTCCCGTCCACGTAGTCGGTGTAGACGTTGAGTCTGAGGTAGTGTGTGTGGGCCGCACCGGTTACCAAGAGAACGAAGCGGGGAGAAATAGGAACCTCGATCGGTGGCCCGGTTTCGTTGGTCTCGTTCCCGGGCGGAAGCTTTGGGGAGAGGAGTTCCTCGATGCTCTTGGTCTCGGGGGGAGCCTCGATGAGCGCCGGCCCCAGGACGACGGAGGTAATGAGGAGGGAGAGCAGTGTGAGGGTGAGAAATGCGATGTATTTCCGCCCCACCATGATGTTTCTTACTTCAACCGCGGGTTATATAAGGCTTTGCATCAACGTACTACCATGTTCATCCCTGCCCAAAACCCTTAACTACCCCCGACTCGTCCTTGGGTTGGTGATGTTATGGACTTCGAGAGAAAGCCCCTCATAGGGATGGTTCATCTCAGGCCTCTCCCGGGCTCCTACCTGTACGACGGGAACTTTGATGCCGTCATCGAGTCCGCCCTGAGGGACGCCAGGACGTTAGAAAAAGCGGGCTTTGACGCGGTAATGGTGGAAAACTTCGGCGACGTCCCCTTCCCGAAGGTGGTCGATAAAACCACCGTCGCGGCCTTTACTGCCGTGGCCAAGGCCATAAGGGACGAGGTGAGCGTTCCCCTCGGAATAAACGTTCTCCGCAACGACGGGATCGCCGCTTACTCCATAGCCTACGCCGTCAAGGCCGACTTCATAAGGGTGAACGTGCTGAGCGGTGTAGCTTACACGGACCAGGGCGTAATCGAGGGCATCGCCCACGAGCTGGCGAGGCTCAGAAAGCTCCTTCCAAGCAGAATAGAGGTTTTCGCCGACGTCCACGTCAAGCACGCGGTCCACTTCTTCGACTTCGAGGATGCCATAAGGGACACCGTCGAGAGGGGCCTTGCCGATGCCATAGTTGTGAGTGGGAAGGCAACCGGAAAGCCAGTTGATATCGAGAAGCTCGCCCTGGCAAAGAGGGTCTCCCCCGTGCCGGTGGTGGTTGGCTCAGGGACGAGCGTTGAGAACCTCCCGTCGCTCTGGAAGCACGCCGATGCCTTCATAGTCGGCACCTCGATAAAGCGCGAGGGCAAGGTCGAGAACGAGGTTTCCCGTGAAAGAGCCGGAAAACTGGTGGAACTGGCGAGAAATCTTCGGAAGGCTTCTCCCTAATTCCCCTCCCTTCGAATTTTCTTCTCCGAAAGTCTTATTACCCAAAAACGCGTAACATTACGAAATACGAAGCCCTGTCCCGCTTTTCTTTTCCGCGAGATGGGTTGCGGTGGAAGTGGGGATTATGGTTGGAAATGAAAGGCCTGCGTTTCGGGCGTTTTGGGGATGGTTGTATGAAGATGCTTAGGCTTTGCACCGTGCTCATTGTGTTTCTTCTCCTCGCCCCCATGCTGGCACGTGGAGAGGTCACGGAGCCGTACGTGCGCTCACCCCCGGGTGATTCAGAGCTTACCTCCCTCAATCTAAAGCTGGTGGGGTGGGAGGCCACGACGCTGGGAAGCGATGGGGCATCGACCCTGGCGGAATACGCCTTCGCCTGCAGGGATCCCGGCAGGCAGGACGTTTACAACACGGAACTCTGGATGGGCTACTTCGACGATGCAGGCGCAGAGAAGGGTTTTTACGAGGAGGTCCTGTCAAAGTGGGCCTCCTTTAAGGATGAGGATGAGGTTAAAAGGGACAGCGATGGGGAGCCATACTCGGTGACCCATTACCGCTACACGATTGACGAAACCGGGGGTTCGTCCGACTTCGTGTGGGCGATTTTCAGGAGGGTCGCAACCTACGAGTGCCTCTCCTCCGGGTGTGAGAGCTGGGTTCAGAGCCACCCGGATGAGTCCATTCGCTTTGAGACGATGGTCGAGTATATCGTCGCGAGCGGCCCGTACGTCATCCGGGCGAGGGGCTACTACTACGACGGTTTTCCCTGCGACGTCGAGGGTGCCCTTCCCGCCCTCATCAACCACTACCTCAACACTATCCCAGGGAACAAGGTCTCGATACCCCTGACCGGGGGACCCGGTGCCCCGTCCGGGGGCCCGGAAGTTACCACATCGGCCACGAGTGGAACTGGGGAGGCTCAAAACAGTGATTCGGGCTTTGAGAGGCCGGGGGTGATCCTCAGTCCGGAGGCAAAGGCGAGGATGAACGAAACGCTGGGAAAGCTTGAGGGACTGAGCGGCGGGAACATCGAGGTGGTGCGCATCAAGACTCCGGAAGGGGAACTCGTCAAGGTCATCAACAGGAACGGGAAGGCCAACGGAACTGCCCTGAGCTTCAAGCTGAAGTACTACGGCAACAAATACGTCCTCGACAGGGTCGTTGACGGCTCGATGGACAAGCTGAACGACCTCCTCGGAAGGTACGCACCCGGATTGAACCTCTTCAAGGACTACGTCAAGGCCTTCAAGGACAGCGAGCTCTTCCAAGGCGAAGAGGCCGTCAGGAAAACCGCCCTCGACCTTCACGTGGACGAGAGGAGCGCCTCGCTCTACAACGACATGAGCGGCATCGAAGAGAGGGAGCTCAAGCTTTCCCCCGCGAAAAACGCCGCCCCGTCATCCACGCTGACGAAGCCCTTCGAGGACGCCATCCAGGCCATGGGGGTGGCGGTGAAGAAGGCCGTTGCGCAGGACTACGAGTGGGAGTTCAGGAAGACTGCCGAGAGGGCGGTGCTCTACAAGAAGGCCGGCCTGAAGTACAGCGAGATAATCCGGAACACGGTGAGCGACGTGACCGAGGAGACCTCGCAGTCCCGCAGGGTTCAGACCCTCAACGCCCAGTCGAAGGAGGGCTTCAGGGATCAGGAAGCGAGGATAAGGTTCTACATCAACAAGCTCTTCGAGGAGGGGGTAATATGAAGGGCAAGGTCGTCCTCTTCCTCATCCTTCTCCTCGGGGGCTACCTCTACGCGACTGGCCACATAGAGTTTAATGACTTTGACATCGACTCTTTACGGGAGAAGGCCGAAGGCTCCCCCGGCGTTGAGCGCGAGGCCCTCTCGCTCGGCGCGGAAAGGGTAAGCGTTTCGTCCTCCCCGAACGAGACCCTCGTCCGCCTCGGTGTCCCTGCCATAGACGGAAACCTCACGAACCTTCTCTATGCCGTGGCCGGGAAGGCCTACCGGGCCAACCACTCGGAAGTGGTTCGCGTCGAGGCCTACTACCTCGGAGAGCCCATCGTTGCCCTGACCGTTAGAAACGGCGATTTCGAGAACGCCGAGTTCGAGGACATAAGGAGGCCGGAGTTCAGGATCGAGACCGACCTGGGGCTCTTCGACGTTGTAATCCACGACGTTTCCGTCACGAACGAGAGCGCCAGTGTCTCGCTCGAGTACCTCGCCGACCGCGATGGCTTCTGGAAGGACTACTTCGCCATGTCGCTGGTGGTTCTTGAAGATGCCCCCTGGGTCGGGAGCGTCTCGATAACCTACCTGACCGAAAACGGGAGCGTCACGATGACGATGGGAGTGGGGGACATAGTTGGAATACACGCCGGGGAGATCGAAGACCCCTCGGCGGTTATAAAAATCGAAAGGGGGTGAGAAAATGGGACTGCTCAAAAAGCTCGTGGTCGGGTTCTTCTTGCTCCTCCTCGTTGGGGTGGCTGCTATCTTCGGGATGCAGTACTACTACGAGACGGCATACGACAAGGTCCCTGTCGAGGTTAAGAGCGAGACCGTCAGCGGGGACGTCTTCTACCTTTCGCACGTCCTTGAGCCCGGCAAATACAAGATAACCGCGGACAGCGAGGGAACGGTGGTGAAGATAACCATCCTCGACGAGAACGGCAACGTCCTGACGGAGTCGGAGACGAGCGAGTTCATCTACGGCTCAACGCAACCGTTCCAGGTGAGGATTGACTACGAGGCTCCAGAGAACGTGGAAACCTACGAAGTCTCCGTCGGCATATACAGGCTCGTGAAGAAGTGAGCCGCCATGGGGGAACTCCGCGCCGTTGTCATACTCCTGGCCCTGCTGGTGGTGGCCGGGGGATGCACGTTCGAGAGAACGCTCACTGCCGGGAACGTCACGGTACACTACTCGGGGGACATCTCCGAGGGCCAGGCGGGGGGCGTGGCGGACTTCGTCGGGGGACAACTCGGTGCAACGGGAAGAACCGACGTCCACGTCGGAAAGGCAGGTGGGGTGTACAACGTCGTGGTCACCTCGCCCTGGAGAGGTCCCATCCAGTCCGGTCTCTTCCTTGTCCTCGCCGCCTCGAAGCTTTCCCAGGACGTGTTCGGGGGCGCGCTGGTGAGGCTTCAGCTCGACTCCCCCGACGGGACAGTTCTGGCCTCGGAGATGAGCGAGTACCGCTACGTCGAGGGGGGCGGGTTCAGGGTATGGTACTCCGGCCCGGACGAGGGGACGGCCCGGAGCGTGCTCGATTACCTTCTGAACTCCCGGTTGGATGCCCCGCTGGACGTCATCGTCGAGGGAGGGGGCGGGGTGTACGAGGTGCGCCTCCTGGGAGCCGGGATGCCAGGGAAGTACGCGCAGATGGTTCCTGACCTCGAGGGGCTCCTTGATGGCCTCGTGGTGCTCCGCGTCCTTGATGGTAACGGAACCGAGCTGGCTGAGTTCGACTCCTGAGGCCGTTCCCAACTTGCCGGAAACGTTATATCCCTCCGTCGTTACCTTTCACCATAGCGCTCACGGGTGGTCGAGATGGGGAAGTACTTCGGAACCAGCGGGATTCGAGAGGTCGTCAACGAAAAGCTGACCCCGGAGCTCGCCCTCAACGTCGGAAGGGCCCTCGGGACGTTTCTCGAAGGGGGAACGGTCGTCGTAGGCATGGACACGAGGACGAGCGGCGAGATGTTAAAGCAAGCTTTAATAAGCGGCCTCCTCTCAACCGGGGTCGATGTCATAGACATAGGCCTCGCGCCCACGCCCCTTACCGGCTGTGCAATCAAACTCTATGAAGCGGATGCCGGCGTCACCATAACCGCCTCCCACAATCCCCCGGAGTACAACGGCATAAAGGTCTGGCAGGCCAACGGAATGGCCTACACCCCCGAAATGGAGAACAGACTTGAGGCTATTCTGGAGTCCGGGAACTTCAGGAAGGCCCCCTGGAACGAGATTGGAGCGCTCAAAAAAGCCGACCCGAGGGAGGAGTACATAAAAGCCGCCCTCGATATGGTTCACCTTGAGAATTCCTACACCGTTGTAATTGACGCGGGCAACGGGGCAGGCTCTGTTCTCAGCCCCTACCTCCAGCGCGAGCTGGGGAACAGGGTTATAAGCCTCAACTCCCACCCCAGCGGGTTCTTCGTCAGGGAGCTTGAGCCGAACGCCAAAAGTCTCTCGATGCTGGCCAAGACAGTTAAGGCCATGAAGGCCGATGTTGGAATAGCGCACGACGGCGACGCGGACAGGATTGGGGTTGTGGACGATGAGGGCAACTTCGTGGAATACGAGGTCATGCTGAGCCTCATAGCCGGCTACATGCTGAGGAAGTTCGGAAAGGGGAAGGTGGTAACGACGGTCGATGCCGGCTTTGCCCTCGATGACTACGTTAGGCCACTCGGCGGTGAGGTCGTGAGGACCCGCGTTGGAGATGTGGCCGTTGCCGACGAGCTGGCCAGACACGGCGGGGTCTTCGGCGGCGAGCCGAGCGGAACGTGGATAATGCCGGAGTGGAACCTAACGCCGGACGGCATTTTCGCCGGGGCGCTGGTCCTTGAGATGATCGACAGGCTCGGCCCGCTGAGCGAACTCGCTAAAGAAGTCCCGCGCTACGTGACGCTTCGCGCCAAGATACCCTGCCCCAACGAGAAGAAGGCCAGGGCGATGGAGCTTATAGCCGAGGAAGCCCTCAGGAGCTTCGACTACGAGAGGCTCATAGACATCGACGGCGTTAGGATAGAAGGTGCCGACTGGTGGATTCTGTTTAGGCCGAGCGGGACGGAGCCGATAATGCGCATAACCCTCGAAGCGCACACAGAGGAAAAAGCAAAGGCGCTGATGGAAAAGGCTGAGAAACTGGTGAGGGAGGCTATTAAGGGAGCTTAATCTGGTGATGTTTATGGAGGATATCTTTGATATCCTTTCTCTCTCGAAAGATGGAAATCTTGGAGAGTTGACGATTGTTTTGGTTTTTCTTTTTATTGCTATGTATATTGTAAACATACTTCTTAAGCTTGGTCAATTTGAGCGTCTGACTATTCGGAGGCGGCGTACTGAACTTTGGAGAGTTTTCCAGAAATATCATGAGTTTAATCAATTAATCCATGGTCTAGAACGTGAATTCGCTACTCGGGCAGGTTTCTCTCGAAGTCCATATCGCTCTGTCTGGTATTGGATGCCTCTGGTGTTATCCGGTGTCTTATTGGCCCTTTTAATCACTTTGGGAGGTATTACTTTCAATGAAGCAGCAAAAAAAGTTGCAATAATTTGGTCTATTTTGGCTGTAGCACTTCTTACCATAGCATTAACACAATTTGACTATTCCTCTTTTGAATGGCTTGGGCATTTCTTTGATTTTTCTTTAGGAATGTTATGGCCTACATATCTGTTTCCACTTTTTGGATACTTCAATGAATTCGAAAAAGGATTCTCCTTAGCGATATTTTCGTGGATCCCGCTTCTTTTGGTGCTCTTGGTCTGGTTCCCTCTATTTAAACGGCGAGCTATCTTAGCAATTTGGTATAGCCAAGAATTTTCTCCAAAACGAAAGATGCTTTTAGTCAAGTTACCGTTAGTTGAAGTTAGAACCCCTGAGGCAATTTTCGTTGGGAGAATATCTGATGTTTTTGATCAAAATTATCTGATAATCCGAGATGGAATTAGGGATGTGTTAATTCCTTGGTCTAAAATTTCATATATTGAAATTATAGGGGGGTTTAGGGTTCGGTAAAGTGTTGTCAATTCAACCTCTTCAGCTTCTTCCCTATTATCGCGAAGGTCGCTATCAGCGCCATCAGCATGACCCAGCCCAGGTTCTGGCTCGTCTCCTCTGGCAGGAGCAGGTAGGCGAAGAGCACCAGCGTGGTGAAGGTGACCAGTATCAGAACCAGCCCCTCCCCCCGCGTTCCGGTTCTTATCTTCCCCCTCGGGTGGAAGCTCGAAAAGCGGCTCCACTTTATCCCCGAGACCGTCAGGGTGTCCGCGAAGAGGTGGGAGATGTAACCGATGAAGAACGCTATGCCTGGCCAGTAGCTGTCGGTTATCCAGTAGGCAAGGCCGCCAACGAGGGCGGTTATTAAAAAAGCCGCCTCTATCGTGTGGGTCGCGCCCCTGTGCTCGACGAAGCGGGGCATGACCGTTCCACCGGGGAGCTTGGTAGAGATGTAGGACTTGGGGTGGTCTATGTCGGGCATTAAAGCTCCAAGGGCCGCCATTCCGATGTTGATTAAGCCCATCGGGGCGCCGAAGAGCACCGCTATGAGGTAGAAGAGAACCCCGAAGACAACGTGGGTGTACCACATCATTTTGCATCATCCGGCCCCAGTTCGGCAAGAACCGATTTAACCCTTTCCATGCTGCCCTCAACGTCGTCCTTGTCGAACTCGACGTAAACCCCCTCCGGGAACCTCGCGGTGAGTATCTCGAAGAGTATCCCTGGCATCTTCACGAGCTTGAAACCCTGCTCCCCCACTATCTCCTTCGAACGTCTCACTCTCTCCTTCTTTCCCAGGTAGAAGAACTCCTGCATCGCAGAGTAGGGGTAACCCTCTGGGTCGCTGGAGCTGGTGTGAAAGACACCGCAGGTCGGAGAGCCCTTGACGCCGATGAAGACGACCTTCCCTGGCCTCTCCTCGGTCAAGACCCGGCCTATGAAGTCCGCTATCACCTTGGCCCTCTCCCTCATGCCCAGCCTCCCGTAAACTTCCCGGCTCGCAGGTGCCCTCGGCCAGCCGATCAGCTCGTATTCGGGGCAGGGATAGGCTAAAACCTGCCAGTCCTCGCCTAGCTCTCCGATAAACTTCCTCAAAAGCTGGGCCGTCCTGTACTCCTTCTGTTTCGGCCCGCGGTAGACGTAGAAGGGGCTTAGAAGACAGGGTGCTATGACGAGGAGTTTCATGGCTCCTCACCGAAGGTCTTCAGGAATGGAACCCTCTTGAAGTCGGAGTCAAACGTCAGGATGAGCTTAATCCCGTGCTCCCTGCACGTTGCGGCGATTATGGCATCGTTGGGCAGTAGGTTGAAGACCTCAGAGCGACTCATAGTAGGCCTCCTTCAGGAGTTTGTAGTCGATCCCCTCGACTTTCCTTATGACCATTGAGTCAAGGAGTTCATCTAAGTCTATCTCGATGATTTTTATTCTCACCTTTGCATGATCGCGCAGATGGGGCTTTTTCAGAGGCTTCAGAACACCGTCCTCGTAAATGGCCTCTATGATCTCCTCCATGTTCCCACCATACTGGTTTTGGTGAAACCTACTTTAAACCTTCCCCGCTACCTCCTCGATAATTCTCTCGACCCGCTCCCTCAGCTCCTCCAGCGTCCCCTCGTTGACTATCACGTAATCCGCGAGGCCCTTCAGCTCGCTCGTGTGGTATAAGCGTTCCTCGGCGTCGTCCATGCTTTTAAAGTCCTCAAAGCTCTTTATGCCCTTATCCTTGCTCGCCTTCCTTTTCACCAGCCGCTTGAACCTTATCTCGGGCCTCGCCTCGACGTAAATCACCTTTCCGTCGAGTCTCTTTATCGCCTCTATCTCCTCCCGCGAGCGGACGCCGTCTATGACGATGTTCCTGCAGTTCCTCTTTTTATCGACGGCGAGCCTTATGAGGACGTCCCCGCCGTACTTCTCCTTCAGGTACTTCCCGAACTCTATGAGCCTCTCGCGCGTCGGTTCGGCCTTTTCAGGCAGTTCCGGAATCCACGAGTAGTCGGAAACGTTGTGGGTGAGCAGGTCTATCAGAGGGTCGCTGCAGGAAACCCTGCAGAATCCCTTCTCCTCGAAGAACCTGGCAACGGTAGTCTTTCCGGCGGCGATCTTTCCAACGACACCGACTATCATCTTCTCCACATCCTCCAGATTAGATTGGCCCCGTCGGTCGATTCCATAAGCCCCTCGTAGGTTAAGTCTGTGATGAACCGGATTAAGGCTTTTTTGTCGTATACCACCGGCCTCTCGAAGCCGAAGAGGTACTTCAGCTCGAAGAAGCCGATGTGGAGCAGTCTGAAGGGGTTGAGGAGGTAGATATGTCGCTCGGCCTTCAGTCCAAATGGAAAATCGGCGAGGACGAGATTTGCCCCACGATCCTCCGCGAGGGCGACCAGTTTTCCTTCCTCCGGAAAGAACAGCTCCGCCGGCTCACCCTCAATCGGCTCGTACTTCATCTTTGGAAAGGCGTATTTTAGCCCCACCGCCTCGTAGGGAAGATTCAGCCTTTCGGCGAAGCCGAGCAGGGCCTTCGCGTTGAAGCTCAGGAAGACGAGGGTTCTGACGTTCCCGCTAACCTCGGGCCACTTTCTTGGCGGGAAGCGCTTCTCGGCCTCGATTATCGGAAGGAGAAATTCAAGCTCTGTCCCCTTAACCAGCCTCTCGGCTTCCTCAAGTTTTTTCCTCTTTATCTCCAGGTCGAGGTTGGAGTAGACGGTAACCTGCTTCACCCCGAGCCTCTCGCGGAGCTTTCCGATGACGAAACTGTTGCCTATGACGACGCTCTTGTCCGTCCTGTCGTGGGCGATTATGAAGAGCTTGTCGCCTTCAGGGTCGTAGCGGACCTCGTCTATCCTGAATGGGCTGTCCGGAAAGCCGTTCTCACGCCTTATTGCCCTCACCAGCTCCGATATTCCCTCGACCGTGAACATGGCCCTTCCCTCCTACCTCGCGGGGCCGGCTTTTAAGGTTCTCGCCGGAAGGTTGTTCCGTTATAGGAACAAAAATTTATAAAATCTGGAACAAACCTTCGCCCGGTGATGGGTGTGAGGATGAGTTCGAGAGAGATAGCTCTAATCGGAATGATGCTCGGCCTCTCGCTGCTCTTCGATGTGATGCCGATTGAGATGCCCACCGTCTGGGGTATGAAGATAGACCTCGTGGCGGTTCCGATAATAATGGTTTACCTCCTCACGGGCTTCACCGGCGGCTTAACCGCAGTTCTGCTCCTCTTTGCGGGCCTGAGCGTCGTCTCCTCCGCCAGCTGGCTCGGGGCGATGATGAAGTCCTTCGCGACCCTGGCGGTCATAGTGGGCTTTGAGGTGGCGAAGAGGGCTACAGGCTTCGAGTTTTCCACTGGCAGGGGGGACCTCGTGGCCTTCGCGGTTCTGGCATATCTCGCCGGCCTTGCCGTCAGGATACCGCTCATGCTGGCCCTCAACTACTACGTTGCCCTTGAGATATGGCTCGGCCTCCCGAGGGAGCAGGTGGTTCAGGCTGTCGAGAGCTGGACCGGTGTTCCGTTCTGGGTTGCCATCGGCCTTCCGAACGCGATACAGAGCGCCATAGACGTTTTTCTGGGGCTGGCGGCGACGATACCGGTGTTAAGGAGAATTCCGCATCTGCTCGAGTAGTGCACCTATGTTTTCCGGCTTTAATCCTTTCTTTTCCAGATAGCCGTTCCATTTCTCGGCGTATTCCAAAAAAGTCTCTTCCCCGGTCTTTGAGTACAGCCAGACCAGGAGCTTGATGTGGAGGCGGTGATAAAACTCGCTCGACGTGTCGTAGATGCTGGCGTACCTGCTCCAACTGCCCGTGTCAAAATCCGGAAGAGCTTTCCTGACGCTCATGGCCCCGCTCCAGAAGAGGTCGTACGCCCTCTTGTCCCCCGTGACCTCCCAATAGTAGTACAGCCCCTGCAGGGCTATTATGTGGCCGTTGAGGACGAGCTCGTCCGGGTAGTAGTTGTACTCGAGGTACCACGGTCCGTATTTCGTTTGAGCCACGAAGCCGTTTTCACTCAGCGGAAGTTCAAACGAGTTCAGAAACAGCTCCGCGGTTATGAGATACGTCTCGTTTCCGGTAATGTTGTACGCGGCAGCGTAGAGGCCCGCGGCCATCCCCTGGGCATAGCCGGAGACCCAGGGGACGCTTGCGTTCTGGAAGTGGAAGTACACCGGGAACAGGGCGTATTCGATGCCTTCATATTGGGAGTATACAGCAAAGGGCAGGAGTTCATCCAGTATCTCGGTCATGGCGGCATAGTCTCTCCTCTCAAAATACACGTGGGCCCAGTGAAGGGCCGATACGGGATAGAGGTTGAAGCCTCTGGCGGTGTAGTACACGAAGGGCAGCCTGCTCTTTATGGGGCCGTCAGCGGCTCTGATGGCACCGTAGTAGGGAGAATCGTTTGAGAACACGAGTATTAGATCCTTTCTTCCGGGTACCTCAAAGCTGGAGTAGTAGTAATCTGTGGCAAGGATATCAAGGGTGTACGTTCTTACCGCGGTCTCGCTGAGTCTGTCGAGCTTGGCCATTAGGGCAAGTGATCTGAGATGGTACGTGAGGTCCCTGTGTATCTGCAGGTAGCTCAGGTTCCCGGTTTCCTTCCAGAGCCGTAGGTATCTCTCCCTGAGCTCCCGGTTGGCTTCAAGTTCGTCTGAGAACCCTGCCTGTTTTAGAACGTCTTCCGCGACTGTGTAATCGTCGAGGAACACCGTTGATGGCACATCCTGACCGATGACTCCGCTGAGACCCTTGTCAACCTCCATCAGGAACACTCCAGGTTCGTGAACGGGTGTTAGGGTTACCAGGTAGCTCCTCCCCGGTTCGGTGTCCAAGGAGACGGTTCCGGTTATTTCAAACTTGACCCCGTTCCAGTTGATGGTTGATCCCCTGACACTAAGGTGAACGGTTCCGGGCTTGCCCTCATAGGCCAGCACTGGAACGTTGGTCTCGCTGAGCTTTGCGTCTCCTACCTTAACCCTGAAGAGTGCCATCTCAAAGGCGGCATTTTCGTTCTCTATCATCACATAAACCCGGACGGCAGTGCCGTTTAGGGGCATGGGGGCTGGGGAACCACCATCCTCGGGAGAGCCTCTCCAGTGGGCAAACCCAGCCATCCCTGCAATGAGCACGAGAACTATTACTAACATCGCAGCGTTCCTATCCATACCACTCACGATTAAAAAATGGGGGGAGGGATTTTAAGGCTTTCTCAGAGGTTGCCCAGTATCTCCTCCTCTTCCATCGTCCTCTCGCAGTAGTGGCAGCGAACCTTGAGGGGCTCCTTTGAGACCACGTAGAATTTTGAAACGGTGTATTCGTGGTTGCTGACGCAGTTGGGGTTTGCGCAGCGAAGGATCCCGGTTATCTCGTCCGGAATCTCGACCTTGAACTTCTCCGCGACCTTGTAGTTCCTCACGATGTTGACCGTCGCGCTCGGGGCGATGAGAGCTATCTTGTTCACCTCCTCCTCGCTCAGGAACCTGCCCTCTATCTTGACTATGTCCTTCCTTCCGAGCTTCCCGCTGTGGACGTTCGAGGCGAGAAGGAGAACGCCGCCGTTTGGCCTGTTGAGGCGGAGTATCTCGATAACCTTCAGCCCCTTTCCAGCCGGGATGTGGTCTATGACGCTTCCCTCTCTGATGGCGGTAACCTTGAGCTCGGCCATTCACAGCACCCCCGGAATTTCAGCCCTTGCCTTCGCAAGCGCTGGCGGAAGTTTTGGGGTTTCACCAACGTGCTCAATCCCAAATGCATCCCCCCGCATCATCGAGAGGGGATGCAATCTCAAACCGGCATTCATTCACAGCACCCCCAGCGTTAATCCGAGCAGGGCCATCCTAACCGGAACTCCGGAGAAGACCTGCCTGAAGTAGAGCGCGTGCGGCGTTTTATCCACCTCAGGGTGTATCTCATCCACCCTCGGGAGGGGATGCATTACCCTGAGGCTCTCCTTTGCCTTCTTCAGAACCGCGCAGTTCACCTGATAGCTACCCCTTACCTTGAGGTACTCCTGCTCGTCAGGGAAGCGCTCGCGCTGGATTCTGGTGACGTAGAGGAGGTCAAGCTCTGGAATCGTTTCCTCAAGGTCGGTCGTCTCGTGGACCTTAACGCCCCTCTCACGGAGCTCTTCAACGATGTGCTTCGGCATCCTCAGGAGTTCGGGTGAGATGAGGTAAAGCTCGACGTCGTAGAAGGCCAGGGCCTCCGCGAGGCTGTGGACGGTTCTTCCGTACTTCAAATCGCCGAGCAGGCCTATGGTTAAGCCGTCGATTCTCCCGAAGGCGCGCTTTATGGTGTAGAGGTCAAGGAGCGTTTGGGTCGGGTGCTGGTTGCTGCCGTCGCCGGCGTTGATGACAGGTATCTCCGCCACCTCGGCTGCAAGCCTCGCGGCCCCTTCCATCGGGTGCCTTATCACGATGACATCGCTGTACTGCTCGACCGTCTTTATTGTGTCTGCCAGGCTCTCGCCCTTCCTGACGCTCGTGCTTGCCGCGGAGGAGAAGCCTATGACCGAGCCGCCGAGGCGGTGCATCGCGCTCTCGAAGCTCAGCCGTGTCCTCGTTGACGGCTCGAAAAAGAGGGTAGCGAGTATCTTCCCTCGTGCGTAGTCGAGCGAGCCCTTCTCGTTCAGCTCAGTTTCAAGCCTTTCGGCAACCTTCAAAACAAACTCGATATCCTCCTTCGAGAAGTCCCTTACGCTTATCACATCGCGTCCTTTCCAGTCCATAGAAGCCCTTCCGATGTAAAAATCGATGGGTTTTTAAACATTTTTTGACATAAAGTTGTCCAGACAATCCTTTAAACCTCGGTTCGAAGTTTCAATAACCTGGTTTTAGGGTGGTAGCATGAGGACTCCCAGCGTTTACATAGCCGAGGAGCTGATGCCGTTTCTGAGGGCCAAGATAGCGGAGAGGCTCTACAGCGAGGGTATGAAGCAGTCCCAGATAGCCGAGTACCTCGGCATAACCCAGGCCATGGTGAGCAAGTATCTCTCCGGCAGGTACAAGGTTCCCCCGGCGGAGGTGGCGGGCAAACTGGATGAGGTCGCCAGCGAGGTTTCCAGGTTCATCCTCTTTGGGGGGCACCGTGATGAGGCGGTTCTTCTCGTGGCGAGAAGACTCTTTGAGCTCTTTCAGAGCGGGTTCCTGTGCAGCTTTTATGCCGAGTACGCGGGGGTGAGCGAGGACGCCTGCAGGTCTCTCTTTGCCGTACGTCCACTCAGGGGGGAGATTCTTGAGGTTCTGAACATGGCACTCAACGAGCTGATCAAAAACGGGAGATTCCCCGAACTCATCCCCGAGGTCAGAAGCAACTTTGCCTATGCCCTTCCGTCCCCCAAAGGCATAGAGGACGTTGCGGCGATTCCCGGAAGGATAACGGCCGTTAAGGGGAAGGCCTTTGCGCTGCCGCCTGAGTTCGGGGCCAGCGAGTTCACCGCGAGAATACTCGTTAGGCTGGCCGGGATCAGACCTGAGATACGCAGTGTTCTCAACATCCGGTACGGCCACGACATTGAAGCCGCCCTCAGAGCCGCAGGCTTCAGAATCGCGACGGTTAAAACCGGCGGACTGAGCGAGGATGAGGCCGTGAGGGTTATAGCGGACGTCTTCAGAAAGGACTCCTACGATGCTGTCATCGACGTGGGCGGTTTCGGGGTCGAGCCGCTGGTGTATATATTCGGGGAAACACCTTTTGAGGTCGTGGAGAAGCTCAAGAGGCTGGTGGATAACCTTTGAGGCGAAGACTTCTCTTCCTCTACGTGCTCCTTCTTCTGTTTCTGAACCTGACTCCGAGGGTCCCATCGTCGCCGGTTCAGAACGGGGACAAGCTCGCACACCTGGCAGAATTCCTGCTCCTGGGCTTCCTCGGCCGGCCAGTGTGGCCATATCTCACGCTCCTCCCCTTCCTGCTGGAGTTCCTCCAGCTCTTCGTCCCCGGGAGGACGTTCTCCCTCGCCGACATGGCCGCAAACCTAATAGGCTTCTCCGCCGGAGTTCTGCTCGGGTGGTGGCATGAAGGTCGTAACGAGGGAGCTCCGCTTTTCCACGAGGGGGGAGATCGATCTGGTTGACATAACACGTGAGGTTGAGAAAACAGTTGAAGAATCCGGAATCGAGAACGGCCTCTGCCTCGTCTTCGTCCCCGGGGCAACGGGGGCCATAGTCACGATAGAGCACGAATCCGGCCTTCTGGAGGACTTCAAGAGGGCTTTGAAGGAGCTCATCCCCAAGGGCAGGGGCTACCTCCACGACAGGATAGATGACAATGCCCACAGCCACCTCCGCGCTACGCTCCTCGGGGCGAGTGAGTGTTTCCCCGTCGTTGACGGCAGGCTCGTGAGGGGCACGTGGCAGCAGATCTTCTTCGTCGAGCTCGATGTGAGGCCGAGGCACAGGCGGGTTATTGTGCAGGTCATGGGGGAGTGAGGACTCCCGGCTCTCACACCTTTATAAACCTTGAGAAGTGGGAGTTCTCAGAGTTTTAAAAAGGGAGCTCAGGTCTTGATGGAGTTTTCTGCCTTATCGCTTTTTCTTGAGCCGGACAGAATAAGGGGGTAATAACCCGCCCAAGTTCATTGACTCCGCCCTCGGCGGTGCTCCCCGGGCAAATTTACTTGGGCGTCATGCCTAAAAGGCTTCCGGTCAGTACACCCTGACGGAATCATCGGGAGTGCCGGTTTCAGGCTTCTCCTCGTACTTGCCCGTCCTCTTGACGAGCAGGTAGTACACCAGCGCCCCCAGTATCGTGAAAAGGAACGCCAGGACTATCCACAAAATCTTCTCCAGGTTCGACATCTTCTTCTGCTTTGTGAGGACGTCGTAGATGACCCACACGAGTGCCAGCAGCTGGAGGGCCATGAGTATCATGCCGAGAACCCATACCGCACTGAACATCACGAGCTCGTTCATTGAACCACCCAACAAAACAACGCTTCTGGGTAGAAAAATCTTTCTAGATCATAGGGCGTGAGGTAGGAGATCCTGCAGGTTGCCCCGGATGAGGATCACAGCGGTTCTCTGCGGTGATTCTATGAATATGAAGAAGAGAAATGGAAAAGAAGCTCACTTCTTGAGCTTCTCGCACTTCTCGACGAACTCCTTGAGAATGTCCCTGAGCTTCGGCTCGCCGATCTCCTCAAGCTCGTAGCGGACGCGAACGGCCGGCTTGTTGAGCTTCATGACGCGGCGGAGGTCGATGGGAGTTCCCATGATGACGACGTCTGCATCTGCGCGGTTGATGGTCTCCTCAAGCTCCTTGATCTGCTTGGCGCCGTAGCCCATCGCCGGAAGGATGACGTCGAGGTGGCTGTACTTCTTGTAGGTCTCAACGATCGAGCCGACGGCATAGGGCCTCGGATCGACTATCTCCTTAGCCCCGTACTTCTTGGCGGCTATGTAGCCGGCACCGTACTTCATGCCGCCGTGGGTGAGGGTTGGGCCGTCCTCAACGACGAGAACGCGCTTGCCCTTGATGAGCTCCGGCTTGTCCACGTAGAGCGGTGAGGCACCATCGATGACGATGGCGTTCGGGTTGACCTTCTCGATGCTCTCGCGGACCTTCTGGATGTCGTCCCTGTTGGCGGTGTCGATCTTGTTGATGATGATAACGTCAGCGGCGCGGAAGTTGGTCTCACCGGGGTGGTACTTGAGCTCGTGGCCGGGCCTGTGCGGGTCGGTGACGACTATCCAGAGGTCCGGCTCGTAGAACGGGAAGTCGTTGTTTCCGCCGTCCCAGAGGATTATATCGGCCTCCTTCTCGGCCTCGCGGAGGATCTTCTCGTAGTCAACGCCGGCATAGACAACCATGCCCCTGTCGATGTAGGGCTCGTACTCTTCTCTCTCTTCGATGGTGCACTCGTGCCTGTCGAGGTCCTCGTAGCTGGCGAAGCGCTGGACGACCTGCTTCCTGAGGTCGCCGTAGGGCATCGGGTGCCTTATGGCAACGACCTTGTAGCCCATTTCCTGGAGGATCTGGGCGACCTTTCTGCTGGTCTGGCTCTTTCCACAGCCGGTTCTGACTGCCGTAACCGCTATGACGGGCTTGGTGCTCTTCAGCATGGTGCTCTTCGGGCCGAGGAGCCAGAAGTCGGCACCGGCGGAGTGAGCTCTGCTCGCGAGGTGCATGACGTGCTCGTGGGAGACGTCGGAGTAGGCGAAGACAACGATGTCAATGTCGTGCTCCTTGATGATCTTCTCCATATCATCTTCGCTCCAGATGGGGATTCCGTTCGGGTAGAGCTCGCCGGCGAGCTCGGGCGGGTAAAGCCTGCCCTCAATGTCGGGAATCTGAGTTGCGGTGAAGGCCACAACCTCGTACTCGGGGTTGTCCCTGAAGAACACGTTGAAGTTGTGGAAGTCCCTACCAGCGGCGCCCAAAATGAGAACCCTCTTTCTCTTCTTTTCGGCCATGTTGACCACCTCAAAAGCTGTTAATTCGGCACTGGTGTATCGTTTTTGGCATTTATAACGGTTTTTGTTTAATGGTGCAAGCTTCTGGCGTGAATTATTCGGAACGGCCCTCAGCAAACTGAAAAACATTCAAGCGCCGCTGAATAATCTCCGTCTGAATTTACCTGCGGGGTTAATAACCCGCCCCCTCTACTCGCGAACGTCCATCACCTCGGCCTGCTGGTACTCCAGTATCCTTTCCGGCCTTATCCTGAGGAGCCGATCAATAGCCCCTCCGCCGCCGATGACGTACTCGTTCTCCAGAACCCTCTGATCCATTATCGTTCTGAGCGGCACCCCGATAGGGGGAACACCTCCGACCTCGTAGCCTGTAAGTTCTCTGACTTCCCGGGGGCTGGCAAACCTGCACCCTCCGAACTTCGCCTCCAGCTTTGCCATGCTCACCCTCGATTCGCCGTCAACTATGACGAGAAGGGGCCCGCTTTCGCTGATTATGACGAGGGACTTTATCACCTGTCTCCGTTCAACGCCAGCCTCCCGCGTGGCCTGTTCGACGGTCTTAACTGGCCTCCCGATATCGAGTATCTCCGCCCCCAGGGCCTTCGCAATTTCTTCGATATTCACCATACCAGCACCCAAGTGGAATACGGCGCAACCGTTAATAAGCCCTCCGAGAATATGGAACGATGCCTATGTCGTCGGTTGAGGTCAGGACTCACACGGCCCTGCACGTCGTTAAGGGGGCGGTCGTTAAGGTTCTCGGCGATGGGGCGAAGTGGACGGCGAGCGTTTACGTTGACGGGAACCACGGGAGGCTGGCGGTCAAGTTCGACAGGAAACCAACGCCTGAAGAAATCGCCGAGATAGAGCGCCTCGCCAACGGGAAGGTGAGGGAGAACGTTCCCATCGAGGTCTATGAGCTGCCTAGGGAGGAGGCTGAAAAGCGCTTCGGCGAGGATATGTACGACCTCTTTCCAATCCCGCCGGAGGTTAAAACGCTGAAGGTGGTCGTAATCGAAAACTGGAACGTGAACGCCTGCAACAAGGAGCACACAAAAACCACTGGCGAGATAGGGGAGATAAAAATCAGGAAGGTTCGCTTCAGGAAGAGCAAGGAGTTGCTTGAGATAAGCTTTGACGTCCTTTAGTTCTTCCTCACCCACAGAGCTTCGGCCATACCGAAGTATGTCGGACAGGCGTACGCTGAACTTTTCAGCTCGAATTCAGCCTTTCTCATCGCGCCGAGCATTATTAACATCTGCCAGTAGCTGTCCACCAAGGCGTTCCTCACGAGCTCCTCTGGAACGCTGGGGAGCTCATCGAGGCGGTTCTCTTTAATCAGCTCCATTACCAGCCTGTCGTACTCCTCGCTCTCCTTTCTGTAGCCGTAGGGTCCGTTCGGATCGTGGGCGTGCCCGTGGTCTGCGCTGACTATCAGCGCGACCCTCTTTTCCTCTTCTTCAATGACCTCCCCGAGGACCTCGCCGAACTTTATGAGGGTCTCCCTCGACACTCCCCTTGTGGGGGTCATGAGAACCAGCGGTTTCCTCTCAAGGAACTGGAGCGGGATCAGCTCCCCCCAGCTCAGGGGCCATCTTGAATACTGCCCTTTGAGGGAGGCGAAGTGCAGGTCAACGACGGGCATTTCGGCATCTTTCTCCGCGCGGTAGATTTTTTCGGCCAGCTCAACGTCGGTCTCCCACTCTCCTGGCAGTTCCTTTCCCTCGAAGCCGAGCCACGAGACGAGATGCTCCGCCATTACAACCCCGAGGTGGTCGCTCATCCTCGCGTTGTGCGGGCTTATCAGGACGTAGGAATCAGCTTTCCCGAACTCCTCGCCGATTCCCCTCAGAACCTCCGCCAGCTTCCTCGTTTCCTCGTCAGGAGGCTCAAGAACCGGGTTCCCGTGGGGCATCAGGCCTATTCCGACGAGCATTCCCATCACCCCAAACATCCCTCAAGTCTTTCGAGGGGGCATTCCCTTACCTCCCCGGCCGGCGCGTTTCTCAGAGTTCTCAAACCCGAACCGGTGAGAATGGAGACGACCTTTGCCCCCTCCGGCAGGCTGAGCTTTCTCAAAGCGGCTACCCCTGTGGCGCTCGCGGGCTGGACGAAGAGGCCCTCGCGGGCGAGCTTTCTCTGTGCATCAAGGATTTCCCCGTCGCTCACCGAAACGCAGCCCCAGCCGAACTCCCGGAGGAGCTTTAGAACCGCGTTCCCGCTCGGCGGGTAGGGGTTGGCTATGGCCTTGGCTATCGTCTTCGGGTTGTCAAAGCGCTCTATTCTCTCTTTCCCTCCCTTGAATGCCCGGCATATTGGCGAACAGCCCTCGGCCTGAACGGCGATTAGCCTCGGGAGTTCTTCAATGAGCCCGCTCTCGTATAGCTCAATGAAGCCCTTTGCTATTCCTCGGAAAAGGCCTCCCGAGCTCGTTGGAATCAAAACGTAGTCCGGTGTCAGCTCTTCCGCTATCTCGAAGGCGATGCCTTTGTAGCCCTCTATCCTGAAGGGGTTGTCCGAGTTGATGAAATAAACGCCCAGCCTTTTCCCCAGCTTCAGGCTCTCGAAGTAGAGCTTTCCATAGTCGCCGCGAACCCTGATGACGTCCCCGCCGTAGACGGAAACTGCTTTGAGCTTCTCGTCGCCCGCGCTCTCTGAGACGAGTATCTTCGCCTCCAATCCAAAGCGGGAGGCGTAGGCCGAGACGCTCGCCGCCATGTTGCCGGTTGATACCGTTCCGACAGCTCTGTAGCTGGCCCTGAGGGCGTAGCTCATCGCCAGAAAAGTCCCCCTGTCCTTGAAGCTCCACGTCGGGTTCACCGTCTCGTTCTTGAGGTGGAGCCTAACTCCAAACTCCTCTCCGAGCCCTGAGCGTACAAGCGGCGTGTCGCCCTCGCCGAGGGAAAGCTCAAGGGCCGGTTCCACCGGCCAGAAGTCCCAGAAGCGTTCCCAGGCTGTCTTTCCGATGTAAGGCTCCGCGTTGAACGGCTCGAACTCCACTGGCTCGCCGCACTCGCACCTCTGAACCGGTTCGTCGTAGGTTTTTCCGCAGATTGAACAGACCAGCCTCACATCAGTCCCTCCTTTCGGCGATCAGGAGAACGGAGCTTCCATCAATCCTTATCGTGTAGTTCGCGTAGGTGTTGCCCTCCGCGAGCCTGGAGAGGGTTTCCCCGAAAGTCCTGGCAGCCTCTGGCTTTGAGAAGACAACCATCCACTGGAGCAGGTAACCGCTCGCGTTTTGAGTCAATAGCAGTTTGTCTCCCCTCCAGGAGCTCGAAACGTTCCAGGCCGTCTCGTTGTCAAGCTTCGCAACGTCTCTGAGAAGGAGGTAGACGTAGTATTCGCCGAGCCTGTCTTCCTTGAGGACGCGCGAGTTCGGCGGTGCATCGAGGGTAACGTTGAGTGGGGTGACGTTCTTGAGGTAGAGCTCGGGATGCATGACTTGCTGAGCCGAGACGGGATAGCGGCCGTAGGCCTCGTTAACAAGCTCCCAGCCGCCTTTCTCGTAGAGGTACCTCACGAAGCGGTCGCCGAAGACGTAGGGGAAGATGTGGAGGTCGGTCAATGGCTCCCCGCTCAGGGAGCGTATCTTGTGTATCGGAATCCCGTTCCTCTCGCAGTAGATGTCCGCGACGAGGTCGGCGTCCCCTTCAATGAGGGACTGAACCGCTATGGTGCCGTCGTAGGTGTCTGCCCCGTACTTCGCGTTGAACCACTGCTTCTGGAGCACGTGAACGCTTTCATGAGCTATCGTCCTCCTGGCGGTGTCAGGGTTCGAGGCGAAGTTCTCCTGGATGATGTATATCGTATCCCTCACGGTGGCCGCTATCCAGTTGGCGCTCCGCTCGGTTTCCTTTCGTATGTACCGGTAGCCCGGCGGAAGGAGAAGGGTCATCTTATACGTCAGTTCCTCTGTTTTCATCCTCTCCATGTCCGCCTTGCCGGGCCGCCACTTGGCCAGGGCCTCGTCCTTTGTAAGAACCACTATCCTCGGCCTCTCCTTGAAGGTGAGGTTCCTTATCTCCTGAACCTGGTCAAGTATTTCGTTTACCTCTCCCAGAACAGCGCTTGGATTGACGGTCAGTCTCTCCGCTGCGTAGAGCGCCGAGACGAGCAGGACTATCAGCCCAAGAACCGCAAGCTTCTCTGGGAGATCCTTCATACCACCAACTCGAAAAGAGGATTAAAAAGGGCTTTGGTGCAACCGTTGAACGGTTCACCCCTTGAACTCAACGAACTCCTCCTTCATGCCGTCCTTCGTGATGACGACGACCTGAACCTTCCTGCTGCCGGTGTAGACGTCGCGCTTTCCGGCCGTTCTGACGGCCCTGATGGCGAGCTCCTTTGCCTCCTCGACGCTCATGTCCTTCTTGAAACCGTCCTCAAGGACGGCTATGGCGAAGGGACTGCCGGAGCCAGTCGCTGTGTAGTCATCGAAGATTAACCCTCCCATCGGGTCGAGGTTGGCAAGGGTTGGCTCCTCGACGTAACCCCCTATGATTATCTGGACGAGGTAGGGGAACCACTTGTTCTCGTTGAGTATGTTGCTGAGCAGGTTGGCCATCGCCTTGGTGCTCATGGGCCTGTTCCAGGTGAACTGGTAGTACCTCGCTTCAGCCTCGAGCATCCTCGCGAGGGCCTGCACGTCGCCGACGCTTCCCGCGGTGGTTATGGCAATTCTTTCGGTGATCGGGACTATCTTCCGGATGTTCAGCGTTTCGACCATGTGGTCGAGGGAAGCCTGCGTATCCGCGGCCAGAACGACACCGTCCCTGGCCTTTATTCCCACGGTGGTGGTGCCGGTTTTCTTCGTTTCCATTCTCTCACCCCTAACCCTTCTTCTCACGCCGGGTTTTAAACCTTTGCTAGACGCTGGCGAGAAGAACCCTGTGGCCGTCCACCTCCGCTATCTTTGCCTTCACGCCGTAGACCTCCTCGATAATATCCGGCTCCAGCTCCCCTGGCTTCCCTTCCCAGTGCTTCCTGCCCCTGTGAAGGAGAATGAGCCTGTCGGCATAACGAAGGGCCAGGTTCAGGTCGTGGAGAACGGCTATGACGATTTTTTCCCGGCTCATCTCCTTTAGAAGCTCCATTATCTCCAGGGCGTGGTTTATATCCAGGTGGCTCGTTGGCTCGTCCAGAAGAATCACCTCACTGCCCTGTGCAAGGGCCCTCGCTATCAGCGCGAGCTGGTACTCGCCGCCGGAGAGGAACGTAACCGGCTCCTTCCGGCGCTCCCAGAGGCCAACCCTTTTGAGCGCCCCCTCGACGTTTCCCCGTGTCGCGTAGGTGCCGAGTTCGACGAACTCCTCTATCGTGAAGGCGAACTCGGGGAAGGAGCTCTGGGGGACGTATGTTATCAGCTTGGCCCTTTCCCTGGGCTTGAGTTCGAGCAGGTTCGTGCCGTTGAACCTCACGTGGCCATCTGGACTCAGGATCCCGACCAGGCACTTGAGGAGGGTTGATTTGCCCGCTCCGTTGGGTCCGATTATCGCCAAAAGCTCGCCTTTCTCTGCGCTGAACTCCACTCCCCTAAGGACTTTCCTCTCACCGTAGGCAAAGGAAACACTAACCTCCAGTCCGCTCATGAGTACAGCTCACCCCTCTTGTGCTTCATCAGGAGGTAGAGGAAGAAGGGCGCCCCCATCAGCGCGGTTATGATGCCGACCGGGAGTTCGGTCGGTCTTGCAACTGTCCTGGCCAGCAGGTCCGCGAAAACCAGAAGGGTGCCCCCGAAGAGGGCGCTCGCCGGAACCAGCTCCCGGTGGTTCGGGCCGAGGAGGAGGCGCATTATGTGGGGGCTGACCAGGCCGATGAAGCCGATTATCCCGGCCGTTGAGACTGCGAAGGCAGTCAGCAGGGCTATGGCTCCGATGAAGAGCTTCCGGTAGAGGTGAACGTCCAGACCGAGGGCTATGCTCTCCTCCCCGAAGAGTATCAGGTTCAGCTCGCGCCACTTCCAGGCGAGAAAACCGACACCAAGGAGTGCAACGACGAACATTTCACCCACGTCGCCCCAGTCGGAGCCGTTGAAGGTCCCCATGAGCCACATCCAGGTCACGTGGGCCCTCTCGCCCTGGCTTATCACTAGGTACCACGTCACGGCGCTCGCAAGGAAGCCATACGCTATCCCCGCCAGCAGGAGGGTGTCAACGGGAACGTGGCCGTCAACCTTCGAGACCGTATAGACCACAAAAACCGAGAGGATTGCGGAGACCAGGGCAAACGACCCCATGTGGGCTGGAGCGTAGATCGCCCCCAGCGCGGCCCCTATTCCCGCCCCGGCGCTCACGCCTATTATGTAGGGGTCGGCCAGGGGGTTCCGGAAGAGGGCCTGGGAAGCGACGCCGGCCGAGGCGAGGGAGAGCCCGACCAGATAGGCCAGTAGAACCCTCGGGAGGCGGAGCTCCCACACGATGATGAATGCCTTCGGTCTCTCTCCTGGGTTTACGGGCAATACTCCGGACAGGGCTGATTTTATCCCGTAGGCCACGCTGGCCGTTACGTCAGGGGGGTTTAGGCTGACCGAGCCTACGTAAACGCCGAGGAAGCCCGCCATGAGCGAAAGGGCCAGCAGGGTTGGGAGCCATTTTTTCATGGCAGTGGATTATTTGTCCAGGCGTTTAAATCTTTCGGGCTAAATATAAATAGTTCGGAAGCGTTACCTTATGTTGGTGAGGATACGATGAATAAACTCAAAGCGGTTTTTGCAATACTGCTGCTATTCGGCATGCTCCTCCCACCGGCTTCCTCGGCTGTGATAGTCTCCGAACTCCGGCCGCCTATAATAATCGTTGGCAATATCCCCAGGGATTTCGTGATTGGTCCCTACGAAGAGTTCACCGTGTACTTCTACATAGCGGACGATTTTGGAGTCACGACGGGCAAGGGGAAGGTTGAGGCATACTACCGGATAGACAGTGGTGACTGGAAGCCCGCATATGTCAGAACCGCAGCGGCCGGTGAGAACTGGTCCCTCTACCAGTCAATAATACACCGCTTCTACGGCGAGAGCCAGAACTTTTACGTCTTCTACCGCAAGATAAACCTACCGGGGGCGCCGCCCGGAAGCAGGATAGAGTTCAAGATAGCCGTCACTGACGTAGAGGGGCACACCTCTTACAGCCCGGTTTACTCCTACTACGTTGCCAACCCCGGAGGTCCGAAGGTTCTCATAGTTGACCCATCCGTCGAGGCCATGGCATTTGAGAAGTCCCTGGATTCGCTGGTGATCCAGTTCAATGTCTCTAGGAGCTTTTACCACTACAACCTCTCGGACTTTGAGGCAGTTGCCGAGCCCCTGCTCAAGCTTAAGCCCTGGATGCTCACCGAACACAACTGGGGGGAACTTGCCAAGTACTACAACATAAGAATAGTCTCTCTTGATGAGCTTTCCGAGGCTCTGAAGGAATTCCAACCTCAGGCGGTGGTGCTCTCGAACCTCTGGCTTCCTGAGTGGGGCCTCTCCAAGGACCAGATATCGGCCCTCAGGGACTACCTTGAGACGCACCACGCCGGCCTCGTGGTCACCTCCGGAACGCTCTTTGACGCCACCAACCCGCAGCACATCGGGAGTGTAGACGGCTCGCCGGGTATAGCGGGACTTCTCGGTTTAGACCCGCTGATCATGGCAGGCTCGGCCAAGGACGGGCTCAACCTTACCCGGGCCTCGGTCATGGTTCCCTTCATAGGCACAGGCTATTCCCTCGTGCTCTCGGAGAGGGGACCCTTCAACGGAGGCACCGTTGACGTTGGCACGTACTCAACGGTTGGATGGCAGTACGTACTCTCGTCCACTCACTTCGGCATAGCCAAGAGGAGTGTTTCACGCTTCGCCGCGGAGAACGGCCTCAGAATGCGGGAGATGGGTGAGTCCATCAAGAACCTCACCGGTGTGCAGTTCAACTTCTCGCTCTCCGCATCAATGGTGCTCCCGGAGGTAGTTTCCTCCATGGAGGTTACGGATAAGGGCGTTGTGATGACTCACGGCGGTCTTAAGGTGGAGCTTGCAGTTGAGAGGGGACTTCTCGAACGCATCAGGCTCCTCCATGCCCTGAAAGGTTATGCGCCGATGCTACTGGCCCGCACCAGCGACTACAGCGGCGGAATACTTGCCATGGAGGGCGACTACCGCGCGGTCTACAGCTCCGTTGAGCTTGAGGCCGGTAGTACGGAGGAACTTTCAGTTCTCAGGAAGCTGGTTGACTGGGTTCTGAACTATGAGCCTGTCCAGATGCCCGAGGTGGTTATCCTGGCCAACGACATAGACTGGGGCATCAAGGGCAATCTGCTGGCGGCACACCTCGGTGCACTTGGCCTCTCTGTGAGGCACGTCACGGCCGACGATTTCGAGGCCTACCGGAACTCAAAGATAGTCATAATCCTTGGGGGTCCCGACGCCTACGACGGCGTTGGCGGCTACGTTCGTCAGGTTCTCAGTCCGAACGAACAGAACGCGGTAAGAACGGGAGAAAGGGGAATGTTCATCAAGACCAACGTCTGGACCGAGGGACAGGTGGTCGTGGTTCTTGCCGGGCAGGACAGGTGGCAGACGGGAAGAAAGACAAGGGACTACATGAACGGCCTTGACAAGCAGTACATCAGAATCCTCGCGACCTTCACTGCCCCGGTTTCCTGAGCTCTCTTTTTTACTCCAGTGGACTCCTTCCGTACTTCAGGAAGACCCTCAGTTCGGGGGTTTCGGCCTTTATTATGTTGAGCAGGGCATTCAGCTCCGCCTCAAAGGCCTTCTTCTCGATTTTCACACCCTCGTGGGCCCTCTGGAGAGGCCTGAAGTAGCCGTTCCCCTCGTGCCAGAGTATCTCCGCCAGCAGGTCGTCGTCTATCGTCCTGTTGCTCTGGAGGAGGTATATGATGCCGCCCTTCATGGTGCGGATGTAGGCCATGGGAACGCCGTTCTCGATGTAGTGCTCCACCCTCGGGAAGCTTTTCCTCAGAACACGGGGCATCCTGTGGCTTATCGCCTTCCCACCCTGGGTTATCACGTAATAGCCAGCTCTCTCCTCGCCGTAGGTCTTTCTGAGGTACGCGTCGAGGTAGGGCACGTCAACGATGTCCACACCGAGCTTCTGGGTCAGCTTCCTGTTGTAGAAGCTCTTCGCGACGTAAACGAGGTTCAACTGCAGGAGCATCTCAAGCGAGTACAGGTACTCCAGGTAGCCCAGGACGACGTGAACCGCGTTTCTGGCGTCGTCGATGGAGAGGCGCTTGCTCTCGGCGTACTCTTCGAGGTTCTCCAGTATCTCGGTGGCCCTCACGGTGTCCTCCTCTTTGAGGGCCTTTCTGATTTCCCTGAAGGCACCGTCGTAGTTGATGATTTCCCTCCCTTCCATGGCGGTGTAGTACTCGGCGTAGTCCTCAAGAACCCTGTCGGCCAGGATTACATCGCCGTTTACCCTGTTGCCGGCCCTCAGCTTTCTTTCGAGCTCATCGTAGTGCTCGCCCAGCTCCTCAATGAAGCGCTCCATGAGCTCCTCAAGGCGCTCCTCCCCGAGGGCGCTCTTTATGGTGGTTATCCCCCTTACGCTCTCGGGATAAACCGGCGGCCTGGTGAGCGAGCCGGTGAGCGTTCCGTCCATCATGACGTAGTCAACGTTCCCGAGCTTGGCCGCCAGAAAGCCCAGCTTGTTCTCCAGAGTCTCCATCTGGAGCCTTATGATCTGGTCGGAGATGCCCTGGTTGTACAGCATGGCGTTGGTGTATACCAGCCTGTAGGCCGGGCCGTTGCCGAAAGCGTAGCTGGAAACCGCGTAGAAGATGGTTCCGCTGAGCCTCTGCTTTCCCTGGCTTCCGTCGATGGCATAGACCCGGCTCTTCCTCCTCTCTGGAAGTTCGCGCCACTCGATTTCCCTGAGCTTCCCCTGAGCCTCCGCGTAGCCCCTCTGGAGCATCTCCTTTATCCTGTCAACGCTGGCCCTGTCTATCAGCCTGTACCCCAACGCTCACACCCCCAGCTCGACTTCCTTGACCACCGAAACGCCGTTCTCAAGGCTGACCCTTATCACGCGGTCGGCGGCGTCCTTCAGCTCCTCATCGTGTGAAACGACTATGACCTGCGGTATCTTCCTCAGGTAGCGCTGCATTATGTCCACGAGCCTTCTCCTCCTCTCGTCGTCGAGGTACGGCGTCGGCTCGTCCAGGATGAGGAGGCTTATCTCCCCGGCCAGATAGAGCGACAGCGCCAGGCGGAACGCCAGGCCGAGGGCTATCCTCTCCCCACCGCTGAGGAACCCGAGCCCGTATTCCCTGCCGTTGTAGAGCACCCCGAGCCTTATCCTGTTCTCCTCGGCCTTCACGGTGACCCCCGAGTACTTCTCCTCGGTCAGCTCCTCGAATATCTCGCTGGCTATGTCCCCGACCCTCGCCAGTGCGCCTTCCTTGAGCATGGCCTTGTAGCGCCTCACCTTTTCGCGGAGCTCCTGAACCCTCTCGCGGGCCTTTCTGAGCTCGTCAAGTTCCCTCGCCTTCTCCCTCCTGCGTTCCTTCTCCTCCCTCAGCTTCCCGAGGTTCTCCATCGTCTCGTCGCGCTTCCTCTCAAGGGCCTCCAGCCGGGCCCTCTTCCCGGCCAGCTCCTCCCTGAGCGATGTAAACGCCTCCCTGGTCCTCTCGTGCTCCTCCCTGCTGTAGAGCCTCTCCTTCTCCGCCAGCGCTTCCATGAGCCTTTTCAGCGCCCTGTTCTCCTCGTCCAGCTCCATCTTCACGCCTTCCAGTTCCGTCCTGAGCCTTTCCAGGTTCTTCCTTTCCCTCTGGAGCTCGCTTTCCGCCCCCTTCAGTTCGAGGTAGCGCCTGTAGGTCGGTTCAAGGCCGGCAAGTTTTTCGTCAAGCTCCTCCATCCCAGAGAAGCCCATTTCCCGGAGCTCGTCATCGAGCTTCCTGAGCTTTTCCTCAACGGACCTGAGCTTCCCCTCCGTGAGCGTCCTCTTCTTTTCGAGGGCCTTCACCTTTTCAAGCTCCGCCCTGGCGCTCTCCAGCTCGCCTTCGAGTCTGTTCAGCTCGCCCTTCACCCTCTCGTATTCCTCCGCCCTCTTCCTGAGCTTCTCAAGGTCGTACTCCTTCAGCCTCTCCTCCAGGCCGGATATCTGGTCCAGGAGCTCTTTTGCGGCTATCAGCTCGCGCTCCCTCTTCAGAACCTTCTCTATCCTGACGAGCTCACCCCTGAGCTTTCTCTCCCTCTCGTCGAGCTCCTTCAGGGACAGGGAGACCTCCTTGAGCTCGGCCTGGTACTTCTCGATTATCTCCTTCCGGTGCTTCTCGGTCAGCTTCCTGCCGCAGACGGGACACTTACCCTTCGCCTTCTTCAGCTCCATTATGGCCCTGTTCCTCTCCTTGACCCGGTTTTTCAGGCCGCCGCGTTCTTCGTTTATCTCCTCCAGCTCCCTCTGTATCTCCTCCTTTCTCTTCCTCGCGTCCTCGATCTCCTTGGCCAGGTCTTCTATCTCTTCCCTGGAAAGCTTGAGACGCTTTTTGAGGCCCTCAAGCTGGGATGAGATGGACCTGACATCCTCATACGCCTTGGCGTCCTTTTCAAGTCTCCGGAATTTCCTTTCGAGCTCCTTCTTCTCCTTTTCCAGCTCCCCCAGGCGCTTCTCCAGTTCACTCAGCTCGGCGAGACGCTCATCTATCGCCTCAATCTGCGCCCTGTAGTTCTCGGCGAGCTTCTCGTTTCTCGCCTTCTCGTCGGTGTATCTCTTTCTGAAGTTTGAGAGCCTGAGATAGAGCTCCGCCTTCTCCCTGAGCTCGTTGAACTCCCTCACCTTCTCCTCCAGCTCGTGCAGGCGTTCCTCGCTCTCGGCGATGCGCTTTTCCAGACCCTCAACCCTGGTTTCGAGTCTCTTCCTGTTGCCCTCCCGCTCTTTAATCTCAAGCCGGAGGGAGTTCAGGCTTTTCTCCAGCTCATCGAGTTCCCCGAGCTTTTTCTCAACTCTTTCAAGCTCCCTCTCCAGCTTTGGAATCTGGGGTGAAAGCTCGTTTATCTCCCTGAGGGCGCCCGAGAGCTCCTTTTCCATCTCCCCGATCAGCTCGTCGAGATTTTCCGTGCTCTTCAGGTAGTCCTCTATTGATTTTATCCTGCGTTCGATTTCCTTCCGGACTTCCAGGAGGTTCTTGTAGGCGTTCTCGTACTTGTCGAGGCCGAGAACCTGCCTGACGACTTTCTCCCTGCTCTCGTCGCTCTCAAGGATGGCGTCTATCTCTCCCTGGCGGATGTAGATCGCGTTGAGGAAGACATCGTACGGAACGAGCTTCTCCATCCAGTCCCTCACGGCCTTCTGGCTCGTTTCGGTGGCGTGCTTCCAAGAGCTCCCGTCGTGGTACTTTGCAAAGGCCACCCCGCGGGTTATGTTCCGGTGGAGCTGGTAGCTGACCCCGTCCTTCTCGAAGAACACCGTTATCTCCGTGGACTGGCCATCGACCCTGAGTATGTCCTCCTTTTTGAGGTCCTTGGGCTTGCTCGGCCAGTAGAGACCGACGAGAAGGGCATCGAGGAGTGAGCTCTTCCCCGAGCCGTTCTGACCGACTATGAGGTTTATCCCGCTCGTGAAGCTGACCTTCGTGAGCCTGTGGGAACGGAAGTCTTTGATTATGAGCTTCTCAATCCTCATCTCCACCACCAATCCAGGCGAGAAGGTTGGTTGGTTTGCCCTTTGGCTTGGCCTTCTTCGTCTCCCGAACCTTTCCGGGCTTTTCCTCCTTCTCAGGGGACGCTGGCTCTTCGTCCTTCTTGGGCTTTTCCTCATCCCACCCGCTCAGGAACAGCTCAACTACCTCCTCGACGGCCTCGAACTTCTTCTCTCCCGCAAGCTCTATCGCCCTCAGCTCTATCGGGGTGAAGTAGTCCGACGGCTTTAGCGCCCCTTCGCCGCCGGGGGACTTGAGCTTCCTCTCGAAGCGCGTTCTCAGGTAGAGGTACTTGACATCGAGGATTTCCTGGAAGTGAGAAACCTCGTAGGGCTTTTCCCAGCGCAGGTCGAGTCTCACGAAGGCCTCCCGTGGTATCTTGCTTCTCAGACGCTTCAACTCCCTCTTTGCGGTTTCCTCGTCAGCCCTCAGCTTGATGTCTATGAATGGCCTCACCTTGAGCTCGATGAACCTCGCCCTCCAGTCCTCGACTATGTAGAAGCCCTTCCTCGTGCCGGCCTCGGGGATGAAGCTCCTCCCGTTCCAGCGGTACCTCATCTCGTAGTCCCCGAAATCCCAGCGCTGGAGCGAGCCGGGGTAGACGAGCGTCCCTATGTCGTAGCTGGTGACGAACTCCCTGTGGATGTGGCCGAGGGCGTAGTACAGGTAACCCTTGGGCAGGTCCTCCATCCTCAGCTCGAAGTAGTCACGCTGGCTCTCCGGGATTATTCCCATCATCTTCTCTATGAGCTCCTTTATTCCCTGGTGGAGCATGAGGATGGCGTCCCCTTCCGGCCTGAAGATTTCCGAGAGGCGGTTGCGCTCGAGCCAGGCCGCGCTCATGTACTTCAGCCCGTGTATCTCGACGGTTTTTCCGCCCTCAACGACGCCCTTGACGAGGTACTTGCCACCAAGCCTCTCGCTCGTTAGGTACTCGTTCTCGACCTTCTCCTCCCTCAGGCCGACGAGGTGGAGCAGTCCGAGTCCCTCAAGGAGGTGGTACGCCGAAATCCTCCTCTGGGTTCTGTCGTGGTTTCCCTCTATGGCAAAGACGGGGATTCCCTCTCTCTTCGGGATCTCAAGTATCTCTATGGCCGTCTTTATGGTCTCCGGGCTGGGCCGGCTTGAGTGAAACAGGTCGCCGGCTATGAGGATGAAGTCGACCTTCTCCCCCACCGCCCTCTCCATCGCCTCCCTGAATGCCTGGGCGAACTCCTCCGCCCTGTAGGGGAGGCGGTACTGCTCGAAGCCCAGGTGAACGTCTGCCATGTGGGCGAACTTCATGCTAACACCTCAGAAGTCCAGCTCTATGCCCTCCTCCTCGTAGAGCTCCTCCTTCTTCTCCTCTGCCTTTTCTCGCTCCGCCCTTTCCCTCCAGCGCCTCACGACGCCTATGTCCTCACCGCCGTAGTCCCCGCCGAGCTCCTTGAAGTTGTAGACCTTCACGAGGGCCGGTAGGCTTATGGCTTGGCCGACTATCACGGCCTCGCCCTTGCCGAGACCCGCGATGTCGCTCATGAGCTCGCCGCTGAGCTGTTCGCTGGCCTTTATGACGTAGTTCTGGTCGTTGGGGTTGACTATGCGCATGATGATCTTGGTGTTCGTCTGGCTGAGCACGTCCTCGCTGAGCCTGCTGGGCCTCTGGGACACCAGCCCCATCCCGACGCCGAACTTCCTTCCCTCGCGCGCGATCCTTCCCAGTATCCTAACGGTTCCACCCTTCTCACCGTGGGGTGCGAAGATGTGGGCCTCCTCCACTATTATGAGTATGGGCTCCGAGAGCGCGGGGTAGCTCGTCTCGACCGAGCGAATGAACTCCTCAAGCTCCTTAACCTCCTCCGAAACCGCCGAGATTCTGGTTCCGTACTTTCTCCTGAGGTATTCGAGCCTCTTCCTGGCCTTCTCATAGTCCATCCTCGTCTCGAACATCTTTTCGAGGAGCTTAGCCGCGACGAGCTTCATCTGTCCCTCGTCGAGGGGGCCGAGGTCTATGACGTTCACCATCCCCGCCCTAATGGATGCCACTATGTCCTCCCCCGAGAGCAGGTGGCCGTAGTTCCTGAGGAAGCGGGATATCTTCATGGTGAGCCTCGTTATGGTCTCCCTCTCCGTTGCCTTTATCTCGCCGAGGTCGCGGTACTTGTTCGCGTGGGGATCCCAGTAACTTCCCCCAGCGTTGGCCACCCAGTTCTGGAGGAGGTCGAGGACAGCCTTGACTATCTCTCTTCCCCCCAGGTTGGGGTTCTCGTGGAGAACCGTGTCCCATGCGCGCAGGAGGTAGGAGCGCTGTATCGTGGCGTTGCTCTGTATCTCCATGAGGTCAGCCAGCTCCTCCCCGTCCATCGTTTCGGGCTGTATCCTCGCCTCTATCAGGTTGACGTACCTCGTCCCCGTTCCCGGAAGGCTCAGGCGCATGTAATCCCCGTGGGGATCGAGAACTATCACGGTACCCCTCAGCTCCTCAACCATCTTCCAGAGCATTACCGACACGGTGTTGCTCTTGCCCGCTCCGGTCACCGCCAGAACCGCGAAGTGCCGCGAAACCAGCTCGTCGGCGTTGAGGTATATCGGCACGTCCTCCCTCAGGAGGAGGGTTCCAACCTCAATGAAGCCGTCTCCACCGTAGTAAATGGCCCTGAGCAGGTCGGAGCTGGCTACGTAGACCCTGTTTCCGTTGGGGACTGGGACGCGGTTCGGAACTATCTCGGCCCTCTCGCCCCTGAACTCCACCTTCCCCAGCACGTGGACGGTGACTATGAGGGCCTCGTTTTCCCCTATGCTCTCACCGTACTCCCTGAGGTCAATGTCAAGGGAGGCGAAGGTGCTTTTCCCCTCGCTGAGGAGCCAGTTGATGTTCTTTATTCCCCTGATGGTGCCGATAATCCACTCGACGTCCTCCCCCCAGCGGCAGTCCCTTTCCTTTGCCTCCTTGCACAGTCTTGCAACGACGAAGTCCCCAAACTTGAGGTCGCTATCGGGATGAGCGTAGAACTGGAATGAGTTAACCGTGGCTTCACCGGTCACGATTCCAACCGGATCGTTGAGGTCTTCGGCTATGCGCATAACATCACCTATCGGTTGACTTGGTTTTCGGGGGCTTTAAACTTTACTCCGGAAAGTAGGGGGGAGAATCAGCCAGGAATCCGGTCATCATCCCGCCGTCAGGTTCGAGAGTGCTCATCACGGGGGGTGGCCACCCCCGACGGAGTTCTCCTCAAGTCTTAAAAGCTTTGGTGCGTAGGTTATAACATGAGCGTATCCGTGAGGGAAGCCGGCGGAAGGATTCCGCTGGCAATGGTCGTCATAAGGCCTGCGAAGCTCTTCGACATACCCGATGTCGTCAGGATAGAGCGGCTCTCGTTCAGGGAGCAGTACCCCCGTGGCGTTTTTCTGGTGTTCCTTGAGAACAACCCTGATACTTTCCTGGTGGCCGAGTACCGGGGAAGGGTAATCGGCTACGTGATGGCGTACCTCCGTCCCGACCTTGAGGGCCATATAATGAGCATCGCCGTTGATCCCGCCTACAGGGGAAGCGGCATAGGCTCGGCCCTGCTGAGCGAGGTAATCGAAAGGCTCATAAAGAAGGGCGCCCGCTACATCGGCCTGGAGGTTCGTGTGAGCAACGAAGGGGCCATAAAGCTCTACGAACGCTTTGGCTTCAGGAAGATAAAGCGCATAATCGGCTACTACGCCGACGGTGAGGATGCATACTACATGCTAATGCCCGCTGAAGAGTGGGGTGGGAGGAATTGAAGGAACCCATAGTCTTTCAGCTCAGCGGCGATAGGGTCTTCAGCGAGCGCGAGAAGGCGATAAACCAGTTCTACAACAAGCGCTATTTTGGAGAGGTCGTGAACGGGAAGCTCTTTCTGTCTCTCATAGAGGCCGCCTACCTGATGGAAAAGGGAAAGATACGGGTCTTCGACGGTGACAGGGAGCTCTCCTTCCGGGAGCTGGTGGATCTCGGCAGGAAGCGTGACGACCAGTTCGACATAAAACTCCTCGTCTACACAGACCTGCGCGACAGGGGCTACACGGTGAAGTCCGCCCTCAAGTTCGGCTCCCACTTCAGGGTTTACAGGCGTGGAATGGACGAGCACTCCCAGTGGCTGGTCTGGGTCGTCCCGGAGAACCTCCGCTTCAGTCCAAACGACATAACCGCCCGCGTGAGGGTGGCCCACGGTGTCAGGAAGAACATGGTCATGGCGGTGGTTGATGAGGACAACGACGTCGTCTACTACAGGATTGAGTGGGTGAAGTTTTAGGGCTGGGGTTTCATTCTCTCAAACTCTCTGTACATGAGGTTCACGGTCTTTTCATCCAGGCTTTCCGTGTCCAGGGGAACTATCACCACGGTGTTATATATCGTTGTGTAGTCCTTCAGGGTCGTGAGGAACTTGAAAACCGGGGCGAAACCGTTCTCCAGGATGAGATACTCGACTCCATCGAGGAAGATTATCTTTGGATCGTCGGTCTTCCTTATGAAGTCAACCATCGTCTGGAGAAGGAACTCAAGCCGGGTGGGAGAGACGGCGTTTTTGCTCCTAACGGTGGTGAGCCACAATATCGGGGTCTTTTCGATGTTCAGACGTTCCCTGACGACCTCCGGAGGGTGTCTGGACACTATGAGCCCTGCCCTTCCGCGCAGAAGTTTCGCTATCACGGGGTAACAGTTGGGTAAATTGCACAGGTACAGACCGGGCTTGAGGGGTTCCCCTTCTTCCTTTCCCGTGAACTCTATCACGGGGACGAGTTCGTACCTCTCCGTGAGGACGGTGAGTAGGCTCCACCATCCCGCAATGAATATTGCCGCGGCCAAGAGTGCTAGGAGGTTTCCTATGGCGTTCACCAAATTCACCTGCTCTGAAGTCAGAAGAAGGAGTCCGTTGCTCCTTAGGTCAAGGAGCAGGAAAACAGACTTACCCAGGACGCCCACCAAGAAGGAGAGCATTGCGTAGTCGTAGAACCTCTTGAGCTCGGGATAGTGGGAGATAAATTTTCTTCTGCGGCCGATGGTTATGAGGAACAGGCTTATGAATGCAACCTCCGCAAGCACCGCGATGATTATCGCCATCGGCCACCACCGCTGATAACCCGGTTATTCCACAATACATTGTTTTCTTTCCAACAAATTATATTTTTCGGTAGTGCTTCGAAATTATCAAACGCTGTAAGTTCTAAATTTTCAACATAAAGGGAACATAACATTCGAATAAAGAACCATCTCTGGAGAAAAAGTTGAAAAACAAGGGGGTAACATCACTTCAAAAATCCAGTCTTCTTCCCGAGGTCTTCGAAGGCGTCGAGAACGTACTGGAGGTCCTCCTTGCTGTGGCCGGCCGATGGCTCGAGCCTTATCCTCGCGGTTCCGAGCGGGACGGTCGGGTAAACTATCGCCTGCGCGAAGATGTTGTACTCGTCGTAAAGTCTCCTTGAGAACTCTTGGGCGGTCTTCTCGTCGTAGAGCATGACCGGTGTAATCGGGTGCTTGGTGTTACCGAGGTCGTAGCCAAGCTCCCTCAATCCGTTCTGGAGGAAGTGGGTGTTGTCCCAGAGCTTTTTAACGAGCTCATCGCTGTGCTGAAGTATCTCGACGGCGGCTATGGCCGCGGCAACGTCTGGCGGGTTGGGCGCGCTGGAGAAGAGGAACGGTCTTCCCCTCTGGCGGAGGTACTCGATTGCCTCCTCCGGACCGGCGACGTAGCCGCCTATAACACCGAAGGCCTTGCTGAGCGTACCCATCTCGAAGTCAACCTTGTCGTGGAGCTTGAAGTGGTCAACGATACCCCTTCCGCTGTCTCCGAGGACACCCTCGCCGTGGGCGTCGTCTATGTAGAGCATGGCATCGTACTGTTCCGCCAATTCGGCCATCTCCGGAACAGGAGCGAGGTCGCCGTCCATCGAGAAGACACCGTCGCTGACTATTATCTTCTTCTCCTTGTCCTTGTTCTCCTTGAGCTTCTTCTCAAGATCCTCCATGTCAAGGTGCTTGTAGATAACCTTCGGCGCGCCGCTGAGGCGCATTCCGTCTATAATGCTCGCGTGATTGAGTTCCTCACTGATAAAGACACCGTTGTCCTTCTTGGTTAGCAGGGCACTTAGGGCACCGAGATTGGCGTTGTAGCCGCTCTGGAAGAGTATCGCGGCTTCCCTCTTCTTGAACTTGGCTAACTTCTCCTCCAGTTCAACGTGGAGCTCCATAGTACCGGCTATGGTTCTAACGGCACCGGCACCGACGCCGTAGTCGAGGATTGCCCTTATGGCGGCCTCCTTTATCTTGGGATGGGCGGCCAGGCCGAGGTAGTTGTTCGAACACATGTTGAGAACGCGCTTTCCATCGACGACGACCCAGGGGCCCTGGGCGCTTTCAAGCTTCCTGATGGTCACATAAAGGCCCTTTTCCTTGAGCTCCTTGAGCTCTTCCCTAATCCAGTCAAGCTTCGCCATGAGAACCACCGGTGATTCTTGGACATCGAGGTATAAAAGTTTTGCACATGGCAAAAGGCTTAATACCCCAAAGGCTCATAAGCCTCTAGGTAGGGTGATAGCTATGCCGGAGGAAGTTAAGGAGGTTAAAATCCTTGAAAAGCCCTGGGTTGAGAAGTACCGGCCCCAGAAGCTCGACGACATGGTGGGGCAGGATCACATAGTCAAGCGCCTCAAGCACTACGTTAAAACCGGTTCCATGCCCCATCTCCTGTTTGCGGGCCCTCCGGGCGTTGGGAAGACTACAGCCGCCCTGTGCCTTGCGAGGGAACTCTTCGGCGAGGGCTGGAGGCACAACTTCCTTGAGCTGAACGCGAGCGATGAGCGTGGAATAAACGTCATCCGCGAGAAGGTTAAGGAGTTCGCGAGAACCAAACCCATCGGCGGTGCGAGCTTCAAGATAATCTTTCTCGATGAGGCCGATGCCCTAACCCAAGATGCCCAACAGGCCCTGAGGAGAACGATGGAGATGTTCTCGAACAACGTCCGCTTTATCTTGAGCTGTAATTACAGCAGCAAGATAATTGAACCCATACAGTCGAGGTGTGCCATCTTCCGCTTCAGACCGCTTCGCGACGAGGACATAGCGAGGCGCATAGAGTTCATAGCCGAGAACGAAGGGCTTGAACTGACCGATGAGGGACTTCAGGCTCTTCTCTACGTTGCAGAGGGAGACCTCAGGAGGGCGATAAACGTCCTTCAAGCTGCTGCCGCCCTTGATACAAAGATAACCGATGAGAACGTCTTCCTCGTTGCCAGCAGGGCCCGCCCGGAGGATGTGAGGCAGATGATGCAGCTCGCTTTGGAGGGCAACTTCTTGAAGGCGAGGGAGAAGCTCAGGGAGATACTTCTCAAGCAGGGTCTCAGCGGTGAAGATGTTCTCATTCAGATGCACAAGGAGGTCTTCAACCTGACCATACCCGAGGACAGGAAGGTGGCCCTGGCCGACAAGATAGGCGAGTACAACTTCAGGCTCGTTGAAGGCGCGAACGAGATGATACAGCTCGAAGCTCTGCTGGCTCAGTTCACCCTGATGGGTAAGTGATGGCCATGACGGAAGTGCCCTGGGTTGAAAAGTACCGGCCGAGAAGGCTCAGCGAGATGATAAACCAGACAAAGGCCCTGGGGCAGGTGAGGGCGTGGGTGGAGGCGTGGCTCCACGGAAATCCGCCGAAGAAGAAGGCCCTTATCCTGGCAGGCCCGCCGGGAACAGGCAAGACGGCCACTGTCTACGCCATCGCAAGGGAGTACGGCTTCGAGATTATCGAGCTGAACGCGAGTGACGAGAGAACCTTTGAGAAGGTGGAGCGCTACGTCCAGGCAGCTTACACGCTCGACATCCTCGGGAAGAGGAGAAAGCTGATATTCCTCGACGAGGCCGACAACATGGAGCCGAGCGGAGCGAGGGAGATAGCAAAGCTCATAGACAGGGCCAGAAATCCGATAATCATGAGCGCCAACCACTACTGGGAGGTGCCGAGGGAGGTAAGGAACAAGGCGCAGATAGTCGAGTACAAGCGCCTGACTCAGAGGGACATCATAAAGGGCCTCGTGAGGATACTCCACGCGGAGGGTCTCACGGTTCCAAAGGAGGTTCTCTACGAGATAGCCAAGCGCGCCAACGGTGATTTGAGGGCCGCGATAAACGACCTCCAGACGGTTGTGTCCGGCGGGGTAGAGGATGCTGCCGATGTTCTGGCCTACCGTGATACCGAGAAGAGTGTTTTCCAGGCCCTTGCCCAGCTCTTCGCAACTGACAACGCCAAGCGTGCCAAGATGGTGGTTCTCGGAGTTGACATGTTCCCTCACGAACTCCTCCAGTGGATAGATGAAAACCTGCCCTACGTCTACTACAAGCCCGAGGATATCGCGAGGGCCTACGAGGCACTCAGCAGGGCGGACATATACCTCGGCAGGGCCCAGAGAACCGGGAACTATGGCCTCTGGAAGTACGCTACCGATATGATGACTGCCGGGGTTGCCGTTGCCGGGGTCAAGAGGAAGGGCTTCGTGAGGATTTATCCGCCGAAGACGATAAAGCTCCTCACCGAGAGCAAAGAGGAGCGCTCTCTGAGGGACTCGGTGCTCAGGAAGATAATGAAAGAGATGCACATGGCGAAGCTCGAAGCCCTGGAGACCCTCAACGTCCTGAAGGCGATATTCGAGTACAACCCCGACATGGCGGCCCATTTCGTCGTCTACCTCGATCTTGACCTCAAGGAGGTCGAGTTCATAGTGGGAGATGGGGAGAAGGCCAGAACCATATGGGGCAAGAGCATGAACATCGAGAAGAAGCTCAAGGAGCGCGGGGAGCTTGAGGAGCACGTGAGGGTTGCCTCCGAGAGGGAGCCCGAAAAGGAAGCCGAACCTGAAGAGGGTGAGGGAGCCGAAGAGGAGACAGCGGAAGAGATAAGCGAGGAAGAGCTCCAGAAGGCCGAGGAGGAAATCGAGTCCGTCGAGGAAAGCGGTGAGAAGATAGACAAGTCCAAGAAAAAGGGCAAGCAGGCGACGCTGTTTGACTTCCTGGGGAAATCATAGTTCTTTCAGCAGTTTTTCCATCTTCCCCTTTAACTCCGGGAGCTTGTTCTTCACATGTCCACGCCAAAATACTGATGGATGAGAATGTTCCTGAGGCCGATTATCTTGCGCCATTCTACCTCTGGATGCTTCTCGCGGATTTCCTCCGGAATTGCCCTGCAGGCTTCGCCGATTATTTCAAGATTCCTTACAACTGCATCGAGAACCATTCTGTTGCCCCTGAACTCCTCTAGACTCATTCCCGAGGTGTATTCTTCAATTCGGGTTATTGCTTCGAGGATGTCTTCGATGTACAGTTTATAGTCCCTCAACGCTCACCGCCTCTCTCCAAACGTACTCCTTGACTTTAGGCTTGAGGGCCTCAACGGTTATCAGGTCAACCTCGACTCCGAGGAGCTCCTCAAGGAAAAACTTGAGCTCCATGTAGCTGTCGAAACTCTTCTTCCCCGGCTCAAACTCCACTAGGACATCTAGGTCACTGTCTTTTCTCGCATCTCCCCTCACATAGGAGCCGAAGAGCCAGAGGTGCCTAACCCCAAACTTTCGGAGTTCTTGAGCGTGGGCATGAAGAACGCTTAGTATCTGTTCCAGTTCATTGTGGCTTTCCATCAAGAATAGGATAACGCGGTTGAGGTTAATAAGGATTCACCCGATCTCAACATCGGCGCACACCTTGAAGACGTGGGGCTTGAAGTCGCTCACCTTCTTAACCCTCACCGAGCAGTCCCTTCCAAGCTTTGCGCACTCCTCGAGGATTCTTCTTCGGAAGGCGTCAAGCTCACTCTCATGCACGAAGTCGTAGTAGTGAAGCCACCTTTCAGCCTTGCCCAGCGTTAGGGCGAGGGCATCAACGCCCCTCGGCGTCGGGCTTACCACGCGGTCATACTTTGGTAACTCGGGGAGAACTTTGAAGGCATCGCCGTGGATGAACTCTATCTCGCCCCTCAGCCTCTTCCTGTTCCGCTCGATGTTCTCAAGGCCCAGCTCGTAAGCTTCCCGGTTCAGCTCCACGGCGGTGATTTTGACCCTTTTATAGTGCGCTATAACGAGCGCATAGGGCAGAACCCCCGCAAAGGGAATCAGAACCCTCTCGCCGTCGCGGACGAGCTGGGCCAGGCGATAGCGCTCGCCCTTCATTCGGGGATTGAAGAAGACCTTGGAGAGGTCAACCTTGATCTCGACGCCGTTCTCCCTGTGGACCGTTTCCAGTCTTTCCTCTCCCCAGATTATGGAGTAGTCCCTTATTCGGAAGGCCCCCTCGTGGAAGCCTTTCCTGGCTATGACCTTCAGGAAGGGGTGAACCTTTCTCAACCCCCAGACGATGTCATCAACACGGTGCTCAAGCTCCGGCGGAATCTGGATTATCGCTATGTCACCAACGACGTCGTACCTTCTGAGGTGCTTCAGCTCCTCCTCGCTCAGCCTCTCAGCTAAGACGCTCTCAAGGTTCCTGTAAATCTGCCTTTCCGGCCTGAGGGGAAGCTCCACCGAGAGAACCTCGTAGCCGAGCGAGTGAACCTTCTCATCCTCGATGACGGGTAGGAGGACAAAATCGCCCTCTCTCCTTGGTCTCCTCTTCCCGTCGTAGAGGTTGAGCCTTTTGAGCTTTCTCTTTACGGGCTCTGCCTCTTGCCTGGGAACTCTCAGAGCTGGCAATCTCTCACCGGAGAAAGTTGGGAGGGAGGCTTTTAAAGCTCACTTCCAGTAGGGCTCGCGCATGAGAACGGCTTCCCTGAATATCTCGACGAGCTCCCCATCGCTCGCTCCGTCTCTCAGCGCCGAGGCGAAGTCTATCAGGTCGTTCTTCCTCAGCAGGCAGGTCTTGAACTTACCGTCCGAGGTAACCCTTAGGCGCGTACAGTTGGCGCAGAAAACGGTGTTGTGCATCGCCCTGACCACCTCAACCTCGGCCATGCCGTAGTCCGTCGGGATGAAGTACTTCTTCCGCCTGTGCATCCGTCTCTCGCGTATCTCAACGGCTTTGCTTTCAAGCTCCCTCTCAACCGGCTTTAGAGGGTAGAAGTACTTCCTAAAGAATCTCGTCTCCGTGAATTCCCTCGGCGCTTCCAGCTCGATGAGCTGGAGTATCGCCCCGGTCTTTGCCGCGAAATTAACCATCTCCCATATTTCAGCGTCGTTGAGGCCCCTCATGACCGTCATGTTGAGCTTAACCGGGCTGAGGTACTTGACGGCCTCCTCGACTCCCTCTATGACGATGTCGAGCATGTCAACGCCGGTGATCCTCCTGTAAACCTCCGGTTTCAGGCTGTGAAGTGAGACGTTCACCCTGTCGAGGCCAGCCCTGGCGAGGGGCTTTGCCAGCTCCTTTAAGCGACTTCCGTTGGTCGTCATGCTCAAATCCTTCACGTACGGCTTGATTCGCCTGACTATCTCGATTATATCACTCCTTACAGTAGGTTCGCCGCCCGTGAGCTTGACCTTTTTTATCCCTAAGCGGGAGGCTATCCTGACGAGCCTCTCTATCTCTCCAGGCGTCAGCTCAAGGCTCGCGTTAAAGTGCTGCCCCTCGCGGTGACAGAAGAAGCACCGGAAGTTGCAGTCCCGGGTGAGCGAGATGCGGAGGTTCGTGACTGGCCTTCCAAAGCGGTCGTAGAGGGTCATTCAACCACCGGGGTGATTAGTTTTTTGGCTTAAAAAAAGGTTTTGGGTAAGTGTTTCTGTTTAACTCCCCTCCATCGAAAACTACAAGTAGGGGGAGGGGCAAGATTAAGCCCAGGGGGTTTTCCGCATGAACGTTGAGGAGGTTAAGGACCGACTTTCACACCTTGAGTCCCTTCACTCCACTTTTGAGCGGCAGTTCCCGGCCATCTATGAGGAACGGGACGGCGAGGCCCTTCTGGAGAAGATGAAGGCTCTTTACAACATATCCAGGGAAAAGCTCGATATAGCGTCGTCCCTGTACCGTGAGATGGGGAGCTTCGGCGGCCACATGGAGGAGCAGGCGAAGGAGCTGTACCGCAACGAGTATCAGATGAAGTTCCGCCTTGAGGAGATACTCTCGCTCCTCGCCAAAGAACACGACTACGACACGAGGATAAAGCTGTCAACGGCCCTGGACAGGCTCATCCAGTTCCACAGGGTCTACGACTACGCCGTCAGGAAGGCGCTCGGCGAGATGCTCCGGGAGGTCGAGGGCCTGAGCCTCCTGGCAGGGGGCGAAAATGAGAAAAAGGTACCCGTTGGTATAATGGAGGAGCTCAGAAAAGTTAAGAAACTTGAGGCGGAGCTTGAAACCCTGAAGGTTTTCCTGCTCAGGCTTTACACTCATCCAGGTGATGTGCACAAGGTTGAGGATGCGTTAAGAGACTGGCACTCCAGGGGACTGCTCTGGGTCGAGGCGAGAAACGTTGAGAAGCTCAGCGGCGTCGATGACGCCGAGGGCATACTCGAGGGGCTCACGCTCATCGGAGTGGTGGAAAAGAAGATGAGGGGTGGTGAAGGTGTCTACAGACACAGGAGTTTCAGTTCGGGTTAGGGGCATTTACTCAACGGCCCTTACAAAGCTGTTCCTCGACAGGGGCTTCGGTATTGCACAGCCCAGCAACAGAATCGTCGAGCGCTTCAACCTCGAAAAGACCTACGATGAGTTTGACGTCGATGTTTACGACAAGAAAGACCACCACGGGGTAATCCTCGTTGGGACGAAGGTTGAGGAGGTTAAGGCGGTCCTTGAGGACGAGCTCATTGACGTTTTCTTTAGGAAGCTCCCCTACCAACTCTACGGGATTTACAAGGGGATGGTAGTCAAGAGGGACGAGCGCTACGTTTACATAGACATCGGGAGCGCCATAGGAACCGTGGTCGCCAGCGAACTGCCGCGCGCCATGGAGGGTGATGAGGTTCTGGTTCAGGTCAAGAAGCACAACCTCCTTCCCCAGCTGAGCGTCACGCTTACGATTCCGGGAGACTACGCGGTGCTCATTCCCAAGCCGATAGGTGCGCAGAGGCACGTCAAGATATCGAGGAAGATACGGGAGCAGAGCGAGCGCGAAAGGCTCCGCATCCTGGGCCTGAGCATAGACCTCGGCGAGTGGGGAATCCTCTGGAGGACGGCGGCTGCTTATAAAGACTGGAACACCCTCCGGGACGAGATAATAAAGCTCTCAAAGCTGGCCGACAGGCTGAAGAAGGCCGACTCCTACACGGCCCCATCCCTCATAATCGAGGGAAGGAACATCTACGAGGTTGAGTTTGGAGGGGGCGCAAAGAGAAAGCTCGACGAGATACGGAACAGAGTAATCCCGACCGTTGAGGGACACCACCAGCTCAAGGCCTACGACCCCGAGCTGAGCTTCGCGGTGGAGATAGCGGAGGGAATACTCTCGAAGGTTCCGGGCCAGAGGGAGAAGGTAAAGAGTGGCTTCTGGGAGGCATTGATAGCCAACAAGGGGCCCAAGAAGGGGTGGCTCTTCAGCCTTGAGCACTACAAGCCCGACGGGCAGAGGATAAAGATAGGGCCCGGTGAGATAACCGAGGTCTCCATGAATCCGCTAAGGATAACCTTCAAGCGCCACTTAAAGCCAGGAAAGTTCTATGACGGCCTGGACATTCCCATAGAGTTCGGCGACTACGTCATAACGGAGATAGAGGCCGGCAAGTGGTGGTTTGTGCACCGCTACTACGACAGAAACGGCAACCTCAAGGGCGAGTACTACAACATCAACACGCCGGTGGAGATTTATCCGGACAGGGCGCGCTACATAGACCTTGAGGTGGACATCGTTAAGTGGCCGGACGGGAAGAAGGAGATAATAGACAAGGACAAGCTGACTGAGCATTACGAGGAAGGCATCATTACCGAGAAGCTCTACAGGGCGGTTCTTAGAATAGTTCAGGAAGTTTATGAGAGGGTTTGAGGCCCTTTCCCTCTTTACTCGCTTTTCTCTCCGTCGCCCAGCACCTCTTCAATCCCCTTCTCGGTTATCCTGAAGTAGACCATTCCGCCCTCCGGTCTGAACCTGTGCCTTTCCAGGATTGCCACTCTCAGTCCGGGCGTGTTGAGCTTGTCGAGGCGCAGGATATCCTTCGTCCTGTAGTTGAGGGTGTGCTCGGCGACGGGTTTCATCCTCTCGGCCCTGCTGTCGAAGTGAACCTGGTTGATGACTATCACGGGAATGCGCTTTTTTCGTGCTATCCACAGGAGAACCTGGAGTTGCTTCGCGAGCTCGCCCGTGAGATTTCTCCTCTGCTCCTCTGCCCTGTAATGCGCGGTTATAGAGTCCACCACCACAAGGGAAAAAGAGTCATCAACTACCTTCTTCAGGCCCCCAATGGTGCGCCTCTGCTCCTTGAAGTCGGAGGGGGTGAAAAGGATGAACCTCTGGAGTGCCTCCCCGGCATCCAGACCCCTCGCATCGGCCATTTGACTCAGCCTCTCGGGAGAAAAGCCCCCCTCGGTATCAACGTATGCCACCTTTCCCCGGCTGAGAAGGCCCACCTGGATCGCGAGCGTTGTCTTCCCCGTGGCGAAGCTTCCGTAAATCTGAGTCAGAACCCCCTCCGCAACTCCCCCTCCGAGAAGCTCGTCGAGTGATTTTACCCCAGTGGTGAGCATCGACCCCACCGCTAGATGGTGAGCTCCTCGTAGAGTTCCATGGGCTTAACCATCACCCATATGCGCTTCCTCTTCAGCTCGTCCTGGAGCTTTTCAACGCTTCCCGTGCCGTAGATACCGTAGTGCATGGGGATGACTATCCGGGGCCTTATGTCCTCGATTATCTGTGCCGCCTCCCGCTCGTTTGCCGTCGAACGGCCGCTGATGGGCACCAGGAGCACGTCTATCTTGCCCCTGAGTTTCTGGAGGGTTGGCGTTGAATAGGTATCGCCGGTGTGGAAGAGGGTCTTGTCTCCCTTTACGATGTAGCCTACGGGATACTGGCTCGATGGATGCTCCATGTAGACGGCCGTGACCTTGACGCCGTTTTCGAGTTCTATCGTCTGGCCCTCCTCAATCTCCCTTACCTTCGTTATTCCGTCGCTGATGGCCATCATGTAGACCGGCTTCGGTCCTATGACGGTGGCATCGCGGAGCCTTGAGAGCAGTTCAACCTTGCCGTAGTGGTCAACGTGCTCGTGGGTTATCAGTATGTAGTCCACTTCCCCGATTTTGTCGTCGTCAACATCGGGATACGGGTCGATGAGCAGTCTCACACCCTTCGTCTCGACCCAAAAGCACGCGTGTCCGTACCAGATAATCTTCATCGGTGATACCTCCTCTCGTGGGTTCGGTGAGGTGGACTTAAAGTTTTTCATTGACGGTTCTCTTTGGAAACCGGCCCGGTAGCTTCCGAAAGCCCGGCGTAGATTTTATATACTTCGCTTTCGTCACCATACTGATGTGTGCCGGGAATTCAAACTCCAAGAAGGGTCTGATAGTTCGCGAACCGTTCGCGACCCTCATCGTGGAGGGGAAAAAGACCTGGGAGATTCGGAAATCTCGAACTAAGGTTAGGGGTGAGGTTCTCATTCTCAGCGGGGGCAAGGCCGTTGGCAGCGCCGAACTCGTTGACGTCCTCGGTCCGTTCACCCCAGAGGAACTGGCCCGGCATGGAGACAAGCACCTCGTTGACGCTGATTTCCTGAGGGAGTACTCGGGGGGAAAACCCCTCTACGCCTGGGTCTTCCGCAACGCGAAGAAGTTCGAGGGACCGAGGAAGGTTCGCGTTGCAAGGGGCGCCCAGGTCTGGGCCAACGTGGTGGTGGGGGATGAATAAGAGACGCTTCATAATCCCGCCAGTTTCGCTCCCCGTGCTGCTTCTTATATTCTTCATCTTCCTGGCAGTTTTCATAGTCTTTTCGAGCGTGGTCATGGCCGCCTTTGAGAAGCTCGGAATGCCGCCGGAGGTCGCTTACGCTCTCTTTCTCTTCGCCCTCCTTGGAAGCTTCATCAACATTCCCATAGCCGAGGAGGTCTCCTACGAGCCAGTCCTCGCCCTGGGTGAGGTCCGCTTCTTCGGAATCTCCTACCCTGTCCCCTACTTCGACTGGGCGGAGAGGAGGGTGATAATAGCGATAAACGTCGGCGGGGCGCTGGTTCCCCTGAGCATCGTCCTGTACGAGGTCTTCAGGCTCATCTACTTCGGACAGTTCGGGCTGCTCTTCAATACCCTGCTTGCGACCCTTGTAGCGGCCCTCTTTAGCCACGCCTTTGCCCGACCAGTAAGGGGCCTTGGCATAGCGATGCCAGTATTCCTCCCCCCGCTGATAGCCATAATCCTTGGCTGGCTCCTCGGCGACGGGAATCCTAACCTCGTGGCCTATGTCAGCGGAACGATGGGGGTCCTCATAGGGGCCGACCTGATGAACTGGAATAAGATTAAGAACCTGGGTGCGCCGATGGTGAGCATCGGCGGCGCGGGAACCTTCGACGGCATATTCCTCGCCGGCATAATTGCCGTCCTTCTGGTATGACGGTGGGTTTATAAGCCGTGACTTGAACATTTCAACGGCAAAGGGGTGATGCTCATGTTCGTGATTGGAAGCGGTGGCAGGCATCTTGAGGACGAGATAAAGGCCCTCGGCGGTGAGGTCCTCGACGTTGAGATCAAGAGATTCCCCGACGGGGAGAAGTACGTCCGTGTCCTCGGCTCCTCGCGGGACGTCACCGTCGTGAGCTCAACCTTCGCACCCCAGGATGAACACATAGTTGAGCTCATTCTCCTCGCCGATGCTCTGCGTGAGAGCGGGGTTCAGAGGCTCAGGGCGGTCGTTCCGTACTTTGCCTACAGCAGGCAGGACAGGGTCACGAAGGACGGCGAGCCCGTGAGTGTGAGGGCGGTGATGAGAACCCTCGCCGTTTACTACGACGAACTCTACGTCTTTGACCTCCACAACCCCGAGACACTGAGGTTCTTCCCGGGAAAGGCGGTCAACCTCTCCCCGGCAAGGGCAATTGCCGATTACTTCAGAGAAAAGCTGGGGGATGGCCTCGTTCTGGCTCCTGACAAGGGAGCGCTGATGAGGGCCAGGGCCGTTGCTGAAAAACTTGGCCTTGAGTACAGCCACTTCCAGAAGACGAGAATCTCTCCAACCGAGGTTCAGATGAAGCCGGTGGACGTTGATGTCAGTGGCAAGAACGTGCTCATCGTGGACGACATCATAAGCACCGGCGGGACAATGATAAAGGCCGCGAACCTGCTCAGGGAGATGGGCGCGGAGAAGGTCTTCGTCGCGGCCACTCACGGGGTTTTCGCGGAAGGGGCGATAGAGAGGGTGACCAAAGCCGTGGATGAGCTGGCCGTGACGAACACCATTCCCACTCCGGTGTCAAAGATCAGCATAGTGCCCGATATACTGAAGCTGTGAGGAGGTACTATGGTTCAGGTGTCTTCCCTCGCCGCTCTCTTGACCTTTCTGACGTTTTTTGGGGCTGGATTTATCCTGCTGGCCTATTTTCTGGTGCTTGGACTCGCCGGCACGAACCCTTCTTTCGGTTCCGGAATTTCAATCGTCTTTTCGCTCCTGATTCTCCTTCCGCTAACGAAACGTCTCCTCATCGCCAGCGGACTGGATGAAGGCGCCTCCAGAAAGCTGGCCCTCTTGGTTGGCCTTTTCTCCGTTCTTGTTTTCTGCATGACCATGCCCGGGGTTCGTGGGTGGTGTGGAGGATGAAAGGGAGGGTTGTGCTGTACACCTGGGGATTCATCCTCATGACGCTCATTGCCGCGCTGGATTTTGTTCTCCTGGTGGGTAGGTTGATACCGGTGAGGGGACGTTGGCTGCCCTTCATACTCTCCCTCCCCATTGTGGGTCTTGGCGGTTACGTTGGGTGGGTCGTTGGTGGAGGCCTTGGCCTGAGTCACGATGATGCACTCGCCATGGGGACCGCGGTTTCGGTGATCTCGGGGTTTCTGCTTCTCATGTTTTTCCTCCTCTGATCGTGCAAAAATCTTTTGCCGTTTTTATGTCTAAAATTGTGCATTTTATCGGAGCTTTTTGACAGTTTCTTTTTCAAAAATATTGCCGGAGAGAGGTTTTGCAAAAATTTTTCACTGTGGGGGTTCACCCCTATTGGGTGGAGCGCCCGAACAGGGCGCGACAAACCCGGGCGCCAAGACGGCGGCGTCGGGGGGACAGGGTGCAAAGCACCCACTCATGAACCCCGCCCTCCAGCCCGGGTCACAAAAAGGTGCGCTCCCGAGGAAACGCCGAAAGGCGGACCCCTCGGGGGTAAGGCAGGCCCGACATCCCGACTAAACCCCGGACGGATATTTGGTACTTCCCCTTGAGGGAAGTCCCACCGGCCGTACTCCTTGCTCAATTCCGGTTGATCCTGCCGGAGGCCACTGCTATGGGGGTCCGACTAAGCCATGCGAGTCATGGGGCGCCTTGCGCGCACCGGCGGACGGCTCAGTAACACGTCGGTAACCTACCCTCGGGAGGGGGATAACCCCGGGAAACTGGGGCTAATCCCCCATAGGCCTGAGGTACTGGAAGGTCCTCAGGCCGAAAGGGGCTCTGCCCGCCCGAGGATGGGCCGGCGGCCGATTAGGTAGTTGGTGGGGTAACGGCCCACCAAGCCGAAGATCGGTACGGGCCATGAGAGTGGGAGCCCGGAGATGGACACTGAGACACGGGTCCAGGCCCTACGGGGCGCAGCAGGCGCGAAACCTCCGCAATGCGGGCAACCGCGACGGGGGGACCCCCAGTGCCGTGGCATCGCCACGGCTTTTCCGGAGTGTAAAAAGCTCCGGGAATAAGGGCTGGGCAAGGCCGGTGGCAGCCGCCGCGGTAATACCGGCGGCCCGAGTGGTGGCCGCTATTATTGGGCCTAAAGCGTCCGTAGCCGGGCCCGTAAGTCCCTGGCGAAATCCCACGGCTCAACCGTGGGGCTTGCTGGGGATACTGCGGGCCTTGGGACCGGGAGAGGCCGGGGGTACCCCTGGGGTAGGGGTGAAATCCTATAATCCCAGGGGGACCGCCAGTGGCGAAGGCGCCCGGCTGGAACGGGTCCGACGGTGAGGGACGAAGGCCAGGGGAGCGAACCGGATTAGATACCCGGGTAGTCCTGGCTGTAAAGGATGCGGGCTAGGTGTCGGGCGAGCTTCGAGCTCGCCCGGTGCCGAAGGGAAGCCGTTAAGCCCGCCGCCTGGGGAGTACGGCCGCAAGGCTGAAACTTAAAGGAATTGGCGGGGGAGCACTACAAGGGGTGGAGCGTGCGGTTTAATTGGATTCAACGCCGGGAACCTCACCGGGGGCGACGGCAGGATGAAGGCCAGGCTGAAGGTCTTGCCGGACACGCCGAGAGGAGGTGCATGGCCGCCGTCAGCTCGTACCGTGAGGCGTCCACTTAAGTGTGGTAACGAGCGAGACCCGCGCCCCCAGTTGCCAGTCCTCCCCGCTGGGGAGGAGGCACTCTGGGGGGACCGCCGGCGATAAGCCGGAGGAAGGAGCGGGCGACGGTAGGTCAGTATGCCCCGAAACCCCCGGGCTACACGCGCGCTACAATGGGCGGGACAATGGGATCCGACCCCGAAAGGGGAAGGGAATCCCCTAAACCCGCCCCCAGTTCGGATCGCGGGCTGCAACTCGCCCGCGTGAAGCTGGAATCCCTAGTACCCGCGTGTCATCATCGCGCGGCGAATACGTCCCTGCTCCTTGCACACACCGCCCGTCACTCCACCCGAGCGGGGTCTGGATGAGGCCTGATCTCCCTTCGGGGAGGTCGGGTCGAGTCTGGGCTCCGTGAGGGGGGAGAAGTCGTAACAAGGTAGCCGTAGGGGAACCTACGGCTCGATCACCTCCTATCGCCGGAAAATCCGTCCGGGGGGTCTAAGGGATGTCGGGCCTGCCATCCGTGGGCCGGTAGCTCAGCCTGGGAGAGCGTCGGCTTTGCAAGCCGAAGGCCCCGGGTTCGAATCCCGGCCGGTCCACCACGAAGAGGTGCACATCCCGAGCACGGCTCGGGGTGGAAGGGTCCTAGGCCCCGAACAGGGGTCACGATGAGGACCGTGCACAGGCCGATTGACCCAAAAAATGCCCAGCCCCCTGAGTAGGGGGCAGAAAACCTAAGCCGCCTGGTGGATGGCTCGGCTCGGGGCGCCGACGAAGGGCGTGGCAAGCTGCGATAAGCCCCGGCGAGGCGCAGGCAGCCGTCGAACCGGGGATTCCCGAATGGGACCTCCTGCGGCTCTTGCCGCACTCCCAGTCGGGAGGGGGAACGCGGGGAATTGAAACATCTTAGTACCCGCAGGAAAAGAAAGCAAAAGCGATGCCGTTAGTAGGGGCGACCGAAAGCGGCACAGGGCAAACTGAACCCTTCGGGGAAACCCGGAGGGGATGTGGTGTAGTAGGGCCCTGCATCGGAGCCTCGAGGGTGAAGCCGAAGTCCGCTGGAACGCGGCGCCGTAGAGGGTGAAAGCCCCGTAGGCGTAAGCCCTCAGGCTCCTGCAGGGTTCCTGAGTACCGTCGGTCGGATATCCGGCGGGAAGCTGGGAGGCATCGGCTCCCAACCCTAAATACGTCCCGAGACCGATAGCGAACTAGTACCGTGAGGGAAAGCTGAAAAGCACCCCTGGCAGGGGGTGAAAAGAGCCTGAAACCAGGCGGCGATAGGTGGGTGCGGCCCGAAAGGGTTGACCCTCCCCGAAGGAAACACGGGCGACCGTGGAGTACGAGGGGAGGCGACCGGGGTTGCACCGTCCGTCTTGGATCACGGGGCAGGGAGTTCACCCGAGCGGCGAGGTTAAGGGGTTCAACCCCGAAGCCACAGGGAAACCGACAGGTCCGCAGCCCGTAAGGGCGAGGGACGGGGTGTGAAAGCGCCCGGAGTCGCTCGGGTGAGACCCGAAGCCGGTCGATCTAGCCCGGGGCAGGGTGAAGTCCCTCAACAGAGGGATGGAGGCCCGCTAGGGATGCTGACGTGCAATTCGCTCCCGTGACCTCGGGCTAGGGGTGAAAGGCCAATCGAGGCCGGCGATAGCTGGTTCCCGCCGAATTATCCCTCAGGATAGCCCGGCCGGAGGTAGGTGGTGGGGTAGAGCACTGATTGGGGGTTTAGGGGGAGAAATCCCCCGGCTCCCTGTCAAACTCCGAACCCACTGCCGCCGTAGATGGCCGGAGTAGGGTGACGGTGTAAGCCGTCAACCGAGAGGGGAACAACCCAGACCGGGGTTAAGGCCCCTAAATGCCGGCTAAGTGTTACTCCAAAGGGTGTCCCTGGCCTTAGACAGCGGGGAGGTAGGCTTAGAAGCAGCCATCCTTTAAAGAGTGCGTAACAGCTCACCCGTCGAGGTCAGGGGCCCCGAAAATGGACGGGGCTTAAGCCGGCTGCCGAGACCCCGGCGCACGGACCGATTGGTCCGTGATCGGGTAGGCGGGCGTGCCGGTGGGGTGGAAGCCGGGCCGTAAGGTCCGGTGGACCCGTCGGTATTGTGGATCCTGCCGGGAGTAGCAGCATAGCCGGGTGAGAATCCCGGCCGCCGTAGGGGCCAGGGTTCCACGGCAATGTTCGTCAGCCGTGGGTTAGTCGGTCCTAAGCGGGTCCGTAACTCGGCGCCCGCGAAAGGGAAACGGGTTTATATTCCCGTACCGCGGTGGTAGGTGCGGCAACGCAAGCCCAGAGGGTGACGCCTCGGGGTAGGCGGACCGGTCCACAAGGCCGGCTAAGCGTATAAGTCCGGGGAGTGCCGTAATGGCGAGAACCGGATGAAAGCGCGAATGGCCTCCCGTAAGGGGGGTTCCGCCGATCCCTGGGGCCCGTGAAAAGCCCTCTGGGAACGATCCACCGCGACCGTACCGAGAACCGACACCGGTGCCCCTGGGTGAGAAGCCTAAGGCGTGTCGGGGGAAACCCAGCCGAGGGAACTCGGCAAATTGGCCCCGTAACTTCGGGAGAAGGGGTGCCTGCGGGTGCGTAACCCGCAGGTCGCAGTGACTAGGGGGGCCCGACTGTTTAGTAAAAACACAGGTCCCAGCTAGCCCGAAAGGGTTTGTACTGGGGCCGACGCCTGCCCAGTGCCGGTATGTGAAGCCCGGGTCCAACCGGGTGAAGCACCGGTAAACGGCGGGGGTAACTATAACCCTCTTAAGGTAGCGAAATTCCTTGTCGGTTAAATGCCGACCTGCATGAATGGCGTAACGAGGTCCCCACTGTCCCCGGCTGGGGCCCGGCGAAACCACTGCCAGGCGCATATGCCTGGGACCTCCGGTGGGAAGCGAAGACCCCATGGAGCTTTACTGCAGCCTGCCGTTGCCGTACGGCGGGGGGTGCGCAGCGTAGGCGGGAGGCGTCGAAGCCCGCCCTCCGGGGCGGGTGGAGCCGTCCATGAGACACCGCCCACCCTCTGCCGTACGGCTAACCCCCGATGGGGGGACAGCGGTAGGTGGGCAGTTTGGCTGGGGCGGCACACCCTCGAAAAGGTATCGAGGGTGCCCTAAGGTCGGCTCAGGCGGGTCAGGAATCCGCCGTAGAGTGCAAGGGCAAAAGCCGGCCTGACTGGACCCGTAACAGAGGCGGGTCCAGCCGCGAAAGCGTGGCCTAGCGAACCCCTGTGCCTCCCCGGTGGGGGCCAGGGATGACAGAAAAGCTACCCTGGGGATAACAGAGTCGTCTCGGGCGAGAGCCCATATCGACCCCGAGGCTTGCTACCTCGCTGTCGGCTCTTCCCATCCTGGCCCTGCAGCAGGGGCCAAGGGTGGGGGTGTTCACCCATTAAAGGGGAACGTGAGCTGGGTTTAGACCGTCGTGAGACAGGTCGGATGCTATCTACCGGAGGTGTTGGCCGCCTGAGGGGAAGGCTCCCCCAGTACGAGAGGAACAGGGAGCCGCGGCCTCTGGTCTACCGGTTGTCCTACAGGGCACAGCCGGGCAGCTACGCCGCGTCCGATAAGGCCTGAAAGCATCTAAGGCCGAAGCGGTCCCCGAAAATAGGCGGCCACTCCCAGGCGCAGGGGGTCGGGCGACCGGTCCTTTGCCTGGGACGAGGGCTCGGGAAGAAGACCCGTTTGATGGGGCGGGGATGTAAGCGGGAAGGGAAACCGACCCGTTCAGTCTGCCGCTCCCAACAGCCCGAGGTTTCTGCCTCTGAAAGGGGGGCTGGGCATTTGATAGGTCAATCGGCCTGTGCACGGTCCTGGCCCTAAATCTCGTTTCTGCTGGTTTGTTTTATCGCAATGTTAAACCTCGGTAAAGATGCTTTTCCACAACCGTTAAAACTCCGTCAGCGGAGCTTTTTTGGTGGTTTGATGAAGCTTTTGGTTCTCGACCTGGACGGCACACTCTGGGATCACCCCGACGCCTCCCGACTCAGCCCACTCTACGAGTTCCACGGCGATTATCTGGTTGATTCCAACGGGCAAAAACTCCGTCTCTTTCCCGGCGTGAGAGAGTTCCTCGAGTGGGCGAGTGGCAGGTTCATTCTGAGCATAGCGAGCTGGAACATTGAAGAGCGTGTCAGACCAATCCTTGAAGGCTTTAGTCTCTGGGACTACTTCCTGTTCCCGAAGATAGAGAACCACCCGAACAAGGCTGACATGATTAGGACGACAATAGGGGAACTCCAATCAACCGGCTATGACGTGGATGGGGTTATCTATGTGGATGACAGAACCCTTCACGTCGAAGACGTGCGAAAGGCCCTCCCGAATCTCAAGTTCATCCACATGTGGGTCGATGCAAAAAGCTTTGAGGAGCTGAGGGAACTCCTTGAAAGGATGGGGTGGTAACATGGAGCTGATGATCGTTAAAGAGAAACGCATCGACTATGACGGTTCTGCTATAGGAAGCCACTGGGCTTACAGGAACTTTGGAATACTTGGCAACTCACTCGTCGTCTTCCGGGGGAAGTGCAATGTCAAGGTCGAGGAAATGATTGACATCGAGGATCTCCGCCAGAGCAAGGAAATCAGGAGCGACGACATGGTGCACTACATAATCGAGGTCTTCGATTTGGTGAACACTCTCTTCGCCTCAACCCTTCAGAAGCTCTTCATAGCAAGGCTCTGCGAGGTTCTGGCTGAATACGGCGTGAAAACCACCAGAAAGGGCGACGACATCTACGTCAACGGAAAAAAGCTCAGCATTTCGATAGCCACTGTTTCCCCGGTCAGCGTAAAAATCCACATCGGGATAAACGTTGAAGCTAGGGGAATTCCTAAGGGTGTAGATGCCATCGGCCTGAAGGAGCTCGGTATAATGGACGTTGAGGGGTTCATGGAGAGGACCGGAAAGGCCCTCGTGGAGGAGTTCAAGAAGGTGAAGAAGGACAGCCTCAAGGTAAGATGGGCTCAGTAGAGGAGGAACAGAACGCTCCCGACCAGCGGAACGGCCAGGTTATCATCGAGCCAGGGCTGGTATTCCGCGAGCATCAGAAGGGCAGCCCAGCCTATTTTTCCCATTGCACTCGCGTCGAGGAAGATGAACGCTATAATGACCGCCGTTACGAGATAGCCGAGACTTCCCGTCCAGTGCTTCCTCAGTTTCACGTTGAAGCCGTGACGTTTGAAGTAGAAGTGCCTGATTATCCCGGTGACGCCGTCGCTTATTGCCATGGCAAGCAAAAGGGCCGTCGCATAGCTTCTCGGCAGGATCAGGGGTATAGCCGAGGCCGAAAACGCGAAGAACACCTCGCCGTAGTTGTGCTCTATCTGGTACCACGAGAACTCCCTTCTCTTCAGATGTGGCCAGAGCTGAAAGACTCCGAAGATGAACGCCGCCGCACTGAAGACTTCCTCTGGAATCAGGCCGTAGTAGAACATCAGAACAGCAGGAACGATGCTGAAGTGGATTATCTTCCTGTTCACCCACGCCCATTCCGGCCCGAGCTTTTTTGTAAGACCTATCGCGAGCAGTATGAACGCCGCTGCGATGGCCGCATAGATGACCCAGCCAGGGAGCATGCTTTCCACCAAAAAATGAGAGGGGGTTGGGGTTAATATGAGTTGCCCCCGAAAGCCCCTCCAGCGGTCTCCAGCACCGTGATGAAATCACTCGCATGGACTACAATGTACCAGTCATCCGTTCTTGTCAGCTCTCCCCTGGATTTTCCAACAAGCTCGCCATAAAGTCCCTGAATTTTGACCCTTGGCTCCGTTGTCGAGAGCTTGAGAGTTATCTCGACCGGCCTTCCGTTCTCTCAAACGATACCGACTTTCAGTCCCGCCCTTGTCTCCCTCCTCTTCTTCAGGCCGAGCTTCAGGTAGCCGAGCCGTTCCTCAGGGACGCCGTTTTCCTCCGCTTTCTCCATGAAATACTCCTCCGCAAGCGTCAGCCCGTGAAGCCCAAGGGAGTATCCGAAAACCGGGATTCCGAGGTCTTTTCCCCTCCTCCCCTTGTAGGCGTAGACCTCTATCCTTCCTCCCGAGCCTCGGGAGGCAGTGTAAAATCCGTTTCCTTCGCCGTTCCGGAATTCAGTGAGGAAGTCCAAGAGCCGTTCGTATGCAGAGAACGGCAGCGAAAAGCTCGCCCATGTCCCCCAAACACGGGGAGGAACCGAGACGAAGCCGAGCTCCTCAAGGTGATATTCCTTGGGCCTGGGCCTGAGCACCAGAAAACCCCTTTCCGTGAGCTCAAGCTCCAGGGAAGACCTCTCGCCCGGAACCACGCTAAACTTGCCATCGTCTTCAAAGTCCCTCGCCTTTAGAAGGCGGCCCCTGCGAACCCGCCGTTCCCCCCGCGAGCTGACGACCACTGGGATGGGTGTTTTCTTCCCGCTCTCCCTGTCGTATGGTACCTTAAAGCCGGCCTTGAGCAGTTCCTCCTGGATCTCCAGTGAGGCCGGGAAGAAGACCTGAATCCTCAACGGTTCCAGTTCCATGGGAATACCTCTTGTTACTTCGGGAAGTAGTTTTACTATCGTAACTTATAAAATTTTCCCTCTTCAAGTTGTTTTGACGCAAGCTTAAGCTTAAAAGCCCCTCCGCAGAGCTAAGCCCGGTGGTGAGAATGGTTCACTGGGCGGATTACATGGCTGAAAAGATAATTCGTGAACGTGGTGATAAGGAGGAGTACGTCGTCGAGAGCGGGATAACGCCGAGCGGTTACGTTCACATAGGCAACTTCCGCGAGTTCTTCACGGCCTACATAGTGGGCCACGCTTTGAGGGACAGGGGGAAGAAGGTCAGGCACATCCACATGTGGGACGACTACGACCGCTTTAGAAAGGTGCCGAAGAACGTTCCAGCGGAGTGGAAGGAGCACCTCACGAAGCCGGTCAGGGAAGTCCCGGACCCATGGGGCTGTCACGATAGCTACGCCGAGCACTTCATGGAGCTCTTTGAGAGTGAGGTGGAGAAACTTGGAATTGAGGTGGACTTCCTCCATGCCTACGAGTTGTACAAGTCAGGGGAATACGCCGAGGAGATAAGGACGGCTCTTACCAAGCGCGGCGAGATAAAGGCCATACTCGACAAGTACCGCGAGAGAGCGAAGCAACCCCCTCTGGAGGAAGACTGGCAGCCGGTTATGGTTTACTGCCCGAGTTGCAGGAGGGAGGCTGAGTTCGTAGCCTGGGACGGCGAGTGGAAAGTTTCTTACCGCTGTCCCCACTGCGGGAGCGAGGGCGAGACCGACATAAGGGAGGGCAACGTCAAGCTAAGGTGGAGAGTTGACTGGCCGATGCGCTGGGCACACTTCAAGGTGGACTTCGAGCCCGCTGGAAAGGACCACCTAGCCGCTGGAAGCTCATACGACACGGGAAAGGAGATATCCGAGAAGGTCTTTGGCTGGAGGGCACCCCTCACTTTGATGTACGAGTTCGTTGGAATCAAGGGGCAGAAGGGCAAGATGAGTGGCTCGAAGGGTAATGTGATACTCCTCAGCGACCTCTACGAGGTTCTTGAGCCAGGAATAATCCGCTTCATCTACGCCAAGGCGAGGCCCAACAAGGAGCTCAAGATAGACCTTGGCCTCGGCCTGCTCAACCTCTACGACGAGTTTGACAGGGTGGAGCGCATCTACTTTGGCATTGAACGGGCCAAGAATCCCGAGGAGGAGGCCGAGCTGAAGAGAACCTACGAGCTTTCGATGCCGAGGGTTCCGGAGAGGCTGATAGCACAGGCTCCCTTCAGGTTCCTCGTTACACTCGTCCAGATGCCGCATCTGGACGAAAACGGAATAATTCGCGTCCTCCAGGAGCAGGGGCACGTTCCTGGGGAGCTGAGCAGTGAGGACGTTGAGCGCATAAGGCTCCGCATAAGGCTCGCCAGAAACTGGGTTGAGAAGTACGCTCCCGACAACGTGAAGTTCAGCATCCTGAAGAGGCCACCTGAGATCGAGCTGAAGCCCGAGGTCGGGGAGGCCATGCTCGAGGTCGCGGAGTGGCTCGAGGGCCGCGAGAAGTTCACCGTTGATGAACTCAACAACGCGCTTTACGATGCCGCCAAGAAGCGTGGGATACCCAGCAAGGAGTGGTTCAGAGCACTCTACAACCTCTTCATTGGAAAGGATCGCGGTCCGAGACTGGCCCCGTTCCTTGCCTCGCTCGATAAGGAGTTCGTTGTTAAGCGCCTTCGCTTAGAAGGCTGATTTGAGTTCTTACAAATCTTTTCGCCATTTTCCTGTGGTATTTTCGGGCTTTAATCCAGCCAGTCGAATGTTCTTGACAACAGGTTTTTATCCGCTCCCTCCAATGCATTTCGGTGGTGCCCATGGAGTTCAACCTCATAATCACCGGAGTCGGCGGTCAGGGCGGTTTAACGCTCTCGCGCATAGTCGGGAACGCGGCGATGCACGAGGGCTACAACGTCCGCATAGGAGAGACCCTTGGAATGAGCCAGCGCTACGGGAGCGTTCTGAGCTACCTGCGCTTTGGAGAGGAGGTCTACTCGCCCCTCATCGAGGAGGGCAAGGCCAACCTCATGCTGGCCCTCGAGCCGGCCGAGGCACTAAGGAACGCCCGCTTTCTGGGTAAAAGCAGCGTGGCCGTCATCAACGCATACCCCATACACACCGCAACGACCCTCGTCGGCAAGGAGCGCTATCCGGAACTCAATGAAATCGAGGAAGCGGTAGCAAAAATTTGCCCGGTTCACATGATGAACTTCCAGCGCGAGGCGGATAGGATAAACCCCAGAACGCTTGGAGTTTTAATGCTCGGATACGCCTATGGAAATGGCCTCCTACCGCTCAGGAAGGAGTCCCTCTACGAGGGTATAAGGCTCACCCTGAGGGAAAAGCTCTGGGAGGTCAACTTCAGGGCCCTGGAGCGGGGAATCGAACTCGCGAAGGGCTGAGCTTTTCTTTTCACTTGTTGTGCTTTATAAAGAAGGCGTAGAATATCGCCGTCGCTATCACGTAGAGCGTCGCCGTTGCGTAGAAGGGATAACTCAGGGACATTCCGAAGAGCAGACCGCCGACGTAGTTCCCGCCGCCGCGCATAAAGGTGGAGAAGGCTCTTCTGATTCCCGCCGCGGTCGCCTTCTCCTCCGTTGAGAAGAATCCCATCATGAAGGAGTCGTTTATGGGCCACACGATGTTCATGAGGATCGAGCGGATTATGTAGAGGGCCGCCGCCAGCAAGAAGGTCTCTATCGAGGGGAATATAGCGAAGAGAAAGGCCGCCATGCTCTGGAAGGACGTTATGACCCTCACCGGCCCTATCCTGTGAACCAGCCTCGGAAGGCCGAAGGAGCCCAGGCCCATCGCCAGCTGCTGGAGGAAGAATACTCCGCTTATAGCCGCGAGCGTCTGTCCGAACTGGAGCTTGAAGTAGAGGCTCATGTAGGGTATCGTTATTCCGGCACCGAAGCCTATCAGAGCACTCGGCAGGGAAAACTTGAGCATCTTCACGACCAGCTCGCGGCTCCAGTTTATCTTCGGGTTCCTGACCGGGACGTCGCTTATCATGAGCAGCGCCGGGATCACGAGGGCGAACTGGAGGAGCGCAAGCGAGACGACCAGCCGGTAGGCGGTCCCCTCACTCACCCCCAGTTCGGTGAAGAAGTCGGGTGCAAAGCCCGCTATCAGGACTCCGAGGGCGTTGAATATTGTTCCTAGGCCAAAGCTTATCGAGAAGGCGTGGTGCCTCTGCCCCTCTCCGACCTCCTCACTGAGGAGGGCGGTAAAGTTTGGCTGTCTCATACCAATGTTGGCGCCGACAAGGAAAAACCCAAGGGCGAGGACGTAGTCGTTTACCGCCGCCACCTGGAGGAGTCTCCCGGCCAGCCCAAGGAGGGCGGAGATGATGAGGGTTTTTCTGTAGCCAAGCCTAAGTGAAACCTGACCCGCTATCAGGAAGAACAGCCCGCCGGTAAACGTCTGTATCGAGAAGAACGTCCCCATCTGTGCCATGTCGTAGCCGAGAACGGCCAGATAGAACGGCATAATGAATATGGAGAACTGGAGGAAGAGCTGACCCGCTGCGTTCGCCGCTATGAGTATCTTCGCGTCCCTGCCGTAGCCTGAGAGCATGGTGAAACGTCCCTCATAGCGTTTATAAGCCTATCGAATCGAAGCCTTTTATACCTCCCGCGCCTTCTATATATTGACGGTGATATCTATGGAGTTCCGGAAGATACAATTTACCGGCAGGAGTTCATACATAATCTCACTCCCCAAGAAGTGGGTCAGGGAGCACGGGCTTGCCCAGGGCGACGTCGTTCCGCTCCTCATAAACCCGGACGGCAGCATAACAATCTTCCCCAAGGAGCCAAGGGAGGTAAGCGAGAAGAAGATTCTGGACATCTCGAAGGAGTACTCGCCCGATATGGCGGTCAGGCTCGTTATCTCTGCCTACATCCAGGGCTACGACGTCCTTGAGATTCACCTCGTCGAGGAGATGCCCATATACAAGGTCAAGATAAGGAAGGTTCTCCAGAGCCTTCCGGGGGTCGAGATAATACTCGATGAGCCCCAGCGCATGGTCGCCAAGAGCCTGCTCGACGAGGAAGAGGTTAATCTCGCGGAGCTCCTCAACAGGATACGCTCCCTAATAATCTCTATGCTCGGTGACCTTGAGCTCCTCATTCAGAACCCCGGTGACGCCGAGATTCTACGCGACATAAACGACCTTGAGAACGAGCTGGACAGGTTCTACTTTCTCATAATCCGGGCGGTGAACAGACTGCTCAGCAAGCGCGGTGTTACAGAGGAGAGCGGCATAATCAGGAGAACCTTTGACCTGCTCGGCATACTCTTCATAGTCAGGAACATCGAGCGCATAGGGGATCACATAACGCGCATAGCCGAGAACCCCAGCGAGATAAACGTGACCTACCTGAAGGAGAAGTTCGAAGGGATGATGGCACAGATAGAGGAGAGGGACCTGGGCAAGATAGACAGGCTCATGCTCGAGCTGAAGGAGGAGATACGTTCCATCGACTACCGCCAGTCAATCGCGCTTGAGAGCTACCGCAGGATTCTCGAGTACCTTGAGAACATCGGCGAGACGATAATCAACATGGCGCTGAGCTGAGGTTCCTGTCTTTTCGTTTCCACAACCCTTTTAACCGTTCGAGGGCTTTTTATTACGGTGGTTCTCATGGTCGCGATAATAGTTCACGGCGGTGCCGGCACCATAAGAAAGGAGGAGCGCATCCCGAAGGTTATCGAGGGTGTCCGGGAGGCGGTTCTGGCAGGATGGCGTGAACTCAGGCGCGGTTCCGCCCTGGACGCGGTCGAGGAAGCGGTGAAGGCCCTTGAAGATAACCCACTCTTCAACGCTGGAACCGGCTCTGTTCTGACCCTCGACGGCAAGGTGGAGATGGATGCCGCTATAATGCGCGGAAAAACCCTCGATGCAGGAGCCGTTGCCGGAATCTGGGGGGTCCGGAACCCGATAAGCGTCGCGAGGAAGGTGATGGAGAAGACCGACCACGTGCTCCTCATCGGGGATGGTGCCGTGAAGTTCGCAAGGCTTCTCGGCTTCAAGGAGTACGACCCGGTTACCGACGAGAGGCTGAAGCAGTGGGAGGAGCTGAGGAAGAAGCTCATCGAGAGGGGCGAAACGAAGCACTGGAAGAAGCTGAACGAGCTCATCAAGGAGTACCCCGAAGTCCTCAGGAGCACGGTCGGAGCGGTAGCTTTCGACGGCGAGGAGGTAGTCGCTGGAACCTCAACCGGGGGAGTTTTCCTCAAGATGTTCGGAAGGGTTGGTGACACGCCGATAATCGGCGGCGGCACCTACGCCAACGAGGTTGCCGGGGCTTCCTGCACTGGCCTCGGCGAGGTCGCGATAAAGCTGGCGTTAGCCAAAAGTGCCACCGACTTCGTCAGATTAGGCATGGACGCCCAGAGCGCGAGCGAAGCCGCGATAAGCCTCGCGACCAAGTACTTTGGCCCCGATACCATGGGCATCATAATGGTTGACTCCAGGGGCAACGTCGGCTTCGCAAAGAACACCAAGCACATGAGCTACGCCTTCATGAGGGACGGCATGGAGGAACCGGAGGCTGGTGTTTAGTGGGCGCTACCAGGGACATCTGGTACCTGCACTTCGCGACGTTCTTCTTCTTTCTCGGAATAGCCCTAGTCGGTCCTCTCATATCGCCCTTCGCGATATCCCTCGGCGCCGACCCGTTTCTGGTTGGAATAGTCGCCGCGGTCTCCGCGGTCGTGGCCCTCGTGACGAAGCCCCTCGGCGGCTTCCTCGGCGACAGGGGGCTGAGGTTCCACCTGATGGTGGCCGGGACGGTTCTAGGCATCGTTGCCGGGGTTCTCTACGTGCTCTCCTACTACACATCCCAGCTCTGGCTCTTCGCCCTCGGCAGGGGGCTTCACGGTTTCGCGATGGGCATATTTTTTCCGCCGAACCTCTCCACGGCCATAGACCTCGCGCCTAAGGGCCGCGTTGGCGAGACCCTTGGCTGGAGGGGCACGATGTTCTCGCTCGGCAATCTCATCGGTCCCGCTTTGGGGGGCTACATAACCGACTTCTCGGGCTTCACCGTAGCCTTTTCAGTCGCGGCCTTTCTTTCGCTAGTCTCCACGCTTCTCGTCCTCAACGCCTACCGTCACGTGGGCAAGCACCTGCCCAGGCGGAGGAAGAGCGAGGAGAGGGCCAGCTACCGGCAGCTCCTCAGCCCCTTCTTCGTCTTCGCATCCCTTGGCCTGCTCTTCATGAGCCTCGCCTACAGCGGCCTCAACACGTTTTTGCCTGCCATCTACAAGGTCTCGGGCCTTGGAACGGCCGCCTTCGGGACTTACGCCAGCATAATGGGCGCCTCCTCCCTCTTTACAAGGGTCATAGGGGGAAGGCAGGCCGACCTCAGGGGCCCCGTCAAAGTAGCCTCTTTGGGTCTTTCCCTAATCATAGCGGCCTACGTTATTCTCAACGCTCGCCTCTTCCCTCCAGGGGCCTACGTCAGCGCCGCGATAATCGGAGCCGGCTTCGGTCTGGCCGTTCCGTCGCTCCAGATGATGGCCCTGGCCTACCTCCCCGAGAGGATACGCTCCTTTGGCTCGGGCATATACACGATGTTCTTCGACCTCGGTTTCCTCATCGGTCCGGTTCTCCTCGGTTACGTGGCCAAAGCTTCGGGCTACGGCGCCGTCTTTCCGCTTCTCCCCTGGATAGCCTTCCTGGCCCTGCTCTCGGTTCAGCTCCCAAGGTTTTTAAGCTCTGGAAGTGAGCCTGGTGGGGGGTAGAGATGCTCGTCAGGGTCTCCTACGGAACGGCGATAGCTATGGGACTGATAAGGGCCAGAATGCTTGCCAGACCAACCACCGCGTACCTCATGACCTACCATGAGGGTCGCTGTCGAAACAACTGCGCCTTCTGTCCCCAGGCGAGGGAGAGCAGGGCGGACCTGAAGAAGCTCTCCCGAATAACCTGGCCAGCTTTCGAGGTGGAGGAGGTCGTTGAGGCCCTGCCCTCGGGCCGCTTTGCGAGGATATGCCTCCAGACTGTTGACTATCCAGGTCTGGTTTCCGATGTTGTCGAGCTCCTCGACCTTTTCCAGCCGCTGGGCCTTCCGGTCTCGGTTTCGATAACCCCTGTGGGCAGGGATGTACTTGAGGAGTTCAAATCGAGGGGCGTTGACTACATTGGCGTCGGCCTGGATGTGGCCAGCGAAAGGCTCTACCCGGAGATAAAGGACTCCCTCTACTCGTGGGGCGAGATGTGGCGTTTCACGGAAGACGTCATCGGGGTGTTTGGTGAGGGGAGAGCTCTCGTGCACCTTATAATAGGCCTCGGCGAGACCGACAGGGAGGCAGTCGAGACCATCTGGAGGGCGTACTCAATGGGGGCCTGGGTTTCCCTCTTTGCCTTCACCCCCATAAGGGGAACCCGCCTTGAGAACTCGAAGCCTCCGAGCGTTGAGAGGTACAGGAGAATTCAGTTGGCCCATTACCTGATAAAAGAAGGGCTTGCAGAACCGGGAGATTTCGAGTTTGACGGGAATGGCTCCCTGGTGGGATTTGGACTCGGGAGGTACGAACTCGCCGAACTCGTTCCTCCGGAAGCGTTCGCCACCCACGGCTGTCCCGGCTGCAACAGGCCATATTACAACGAAAGACCAAAGAAAGAGCCCTACAACTTCCCAGAAAGTCCTGGCAGGGACTACGTGAGGCGCGTTCTGGACTCTATCCTTTGAGGAGCCCGATTATCTCGTTGAACTCTTCCAGCGAAAACCGCTCCTCGACCTTTTCTCCCCTCGCTATCCTCACGAGGGCTTGAACGAAGCGGTGGAGCTCCTCATCGTCCTTCACCAGGCCCAGCGTAACGTCCATTCCTTCGGCGATGTCGCCGAGCCTTTTCTCTTCCTTCATTATGAACAGAACGTCTCCGAGCCTCTTCACCCCGAGCCGGTACAGATCCTCGTTCGGGGCCCTGTGTATGCCCCTTAAGGCACACTTGACCGCTCCGCGGTAGTTGTCCTCCTGGAGGAAAATCTCCGCGAGTCTGAAGCAGGCCTCGAAGTAGAACTCCGGCTCTTCCTCCCTCGCGAGCTCCATTATCTCGTCAAGTTTCCACTTGGCGGTTTCAAGGTCTCTGGCGTTCTCCGCCTCTAGGGCCTCCCGGAAGAGCCTCATAATCCTCTCACGTCTGTTCAGCGGTTCGTATTTTATCACCATCATCCCTCACCCCTGCTCTCAAGCCAGGCCTCTTCAAATGCCGGCCAGATATCTTCAAATCTTCTCTCCACGCGCCACCTTCTCCTGAACGCGTTGAGGAGAACCGTGAGGTCCCTTTTGAGAAGCTCGTAGCTTTCGGGACGGGCCGTTGTAACGTACTGGGCCCAGTCAATTATCAGAACCCCTCCGTCGCTGGTCAGAACGACGTTGAACTCGCTCATGTCGGAATGAACTATGCCAAAGCGGACTATTTTGAGGTACTCCTCCAGAACGCGGTCGAGTATCTCACCGGCCTCCCCCTTCGTCAGGTCGGTATCCTTCAGCTCCGCCAGTTCGGTTCCGTCTATGAACTCCATAACGACCACGTGCCGGTTCCACGCTATCGGCCTCGGAACCCTGGCTATCGGGCTGAGCAGGGTCAGCGCCTCGTACTCCTTCTTCGCTATGAGCCTCGATACGTAGAGCCAGCTCGTGTGTCTCTTGTCCTGGAATACGTGCCCGTGATAGGCCGCTTTTCTCGATGCGGTTCTTCCACCGATGCGGTTGAACTTAACTGCCACCTTCTCGCCAGAGGGTGTCACCCCAACATAAACGTCGGCGTCCTTTCCAACGCCTATCTGGGCGGTGCTTATGGCCTCAACCACTCCCTTCCTGGCCAGGGCCCTTATCGCCAGAACATCGTAACCGTGTATCGTGAGCTGGTAACCGATGTAGCCTATATCGCTCCTCCGTCTGACCAGGGACATGTCATCGAGCTTGCCCAGCCTGAAGGATGCGGTTTCCACGTCAACCCTCGCGAACCTGGCTATGTCCTCCAGCGGGACCCACCTGTGGTGACGCATGTTCAGCTCTACCCCTCTGAGTATCCTGAAGTCCAGGTCACGTAGGTTGGGGTAGGCCTCAAGTGCCAGCAGCTTGCTCACCATCTCCCTTCCCTGAGGTCGGTTTCCGGCAGGGATTTATAAAGGTAGTTGGCCGTTCCTGTCCAACATGCTTTTAAACGTTAAACTGCTTATCGAAGAGCATGAGGAAGAAGCTCCTTGCCCTGGTAAGCCTCGGCTGGGTCTTCAACTACGCCCACAGGATGGCCATCCCGCCCCTTATTCCGATGATAAGGGCTGAGCTTGGCATAAGCAACGCCGAGGCGGGACTTCTGATGACAGCTCTATTGCTTCCCTACGCCTTAATACAGGTTCCCGCTGGTTATATCGGGGACCGCTTTGGCAGGAAGAGGCTCCTCGTCCTGAGCATAATCGGCTACTCCCTCTCATCGGCCCTCATAATTTTCGCACGTCATTACCGGGAGCTTCTCGCGGTCCGGGCGCTGTACGGCATCTTCTCCGGTCTGTACTACGCCCCGGCCACCGCGCTTATAAGCGATGTTTACAGGGAGAGGAAGGGCTCCGCACTGGGCGTCTTCATGGTGGGCCCTCCAGTGGGGAGCGGGTTGGCTCCTCTGATAGCCGTCCCGGTGGCGATGAATCTTGAGTGGAGATACGCCTTTCTTGTGCTCTCGGCCATGAGCCTCGTAATTGGCGTTGCCCTAGCCTTCGCCGTCAGGGGGGAGGTCTCCAGGCCCTCCGGGGTTAGGTTCTCAATCCCGAAGAACGTTTTCCTTCTCAGCGCCGCGAACTTCATAGTTCTAGCGGCTTTCTTTGGTCTCCTCACGTTTCTGGTTTCTTTCCTCGTGAGCTCCGGCGTTTCTTTTGAGACGGCATCCCTGCTGTTCTCCCTCCTTTCCGTTATAGGGATAGCCGGCTCTCTATTCGGCGGCCGGCTGTACGACAGAATAGGAAGGGAAAGCATCGCCGTGGTCTTCGGGCTCAACGCCCTCCTGACCCTTCTCCTGGCCCTCACGGCTTCCCCCTGGGTGATAATCCCCCTCGGGTTAACGTTTTACTCAGTGGGCGCCGTAGTCACAGCGTACACCTCGGAAAAAGCAACCGGAGAAAATCTCGGCTCCGTCATGGGCTTCGTCAACATGGTTGGATTCTTCGGTGCAACGGTGGGTCCGTACCTGACAGGGCTCCTCATCGACGGTTTCGGCTACGCAAGGGCCTTTCTCTCGATACCCGTCATGTACCTGCTGGCGTGGGGAATAATCCGGGTGGAAGAAAAGCTGGAAAGAAAGGAAATCAGCCGTACATGACCTCGTGCATGGCTATCTGCTGGGCCAGCCTCTGTTCCGCCCCGAAAACCTTCTCTATTGCCTTGAGGAAGTCATCCTGGGTGACATATTCGCGCCTCGCCCTTATGGCGAACATTCCCGCCTCGGTCGCTATGGCCTTCAAATCGGCACCGCTCGCTCCTTCGGTCATCTCCGCTATGATGCGCAGGTCAACGTCCCTGAGGTTCATCTTCCTCGTGTGCACCTTGAGTATCTCCAGCCTTCCCTTGAAGTCCGGGAGCGGGACCTCTATGAGCCTGTCGAACCTACCGGGTCTCAGCAGGGCGGGGTCGAGTATGTCCGGCCTGTTGGTTGCAGCGATAACCTTAACGTTTCCACGCGGGTCAAAGCCGTCCATCTCGGCGAGAAGTTGCATTAGGGTTCTGTTCACTTCCCTCTCGCCGCCGGTGGTTTCGTCCATCCTCTTCGCTCCGATGGCGTCTATCTCGTCTATGAATATTATCGTCGGGGCCTTCTCCTTGGCGAGTTCGAACAGCTCGTGAACCAAGCGGGCGCCCTCGCCGATGAACTTCCTCACCAGCTCGCTGCCGACGACCTTTATGAAGGTGGCGTTGACCTCGTGGGCGAGGGCCTTTGCCATGAGGGTCTTTCCACAGCCCGGAGGACCATAGAGGAGAACACCCTTTGGCGGTTCGATTCCGACCTTCTCGAAGAGCTCCGGGTGCCTGAGTGGGAGCTCTACCGCCTCTCTCAGCTCCTGAAGCTGTTTGTCCAGACCTCCGACGTCCTTGTAGCTAACCTCAGGCCTCTCGATGACCTCGAAGCCGAGAACGCTCGGATCCTTCTCGCTGGGGAGGACCTCCACGACGGCCATCGTTCTCTGGTCAAGGGCAACCCTTGCCCCTGGTCTCAGATTTTCCCGCTCTATCCAGGGGGCTATTCTTACAACGAAGCGCGGTCCGTTGTAGTTCTGGACTATTGCCCTGTCCTCGTCAAGCAGTTCGAGGAGCGTGCCCGCGAAGGCAGGGGGTTGCCTCAGTCTAGACATCTCCATCCTGAGGCGGGAAAGCTCCCTCTCCAGCCTCTCTTTATCGGCCTCCAGGGTTCTCACCTGGAGTTCAAGCTGTCTAATCCTCCTTTTGAGATACATGATGTAATCATCGTACTCGTCCGATGGTTTAACTCCGACGTCTTCAACGCTCATAACCTTTCACCTCTCACGTTTCAAACTGTGTAGAAGGGTCTTTTTAACTCTATCCTTTCCATGCATGCTTTGGGGCACCCGGCTTTATATACCTTTGGTGCGGAACGTGCGGATTTTTCCTGACTTAATTTTGAAGTAATGGAACCATGGTTTATTTGCGAAATTCTTATTAACTTCGAGTACCAACTATAAAGGGGTTATAGCAAGGGGTGGGATGTAATGAGAGTTGAGATAAAGTTCAGGCCCGCAAAGGAGGGCACGATTCTCCCGTTCAACTATAACTATGACGTTTACACCCAGCTTCTTGAGAAAATGGCCATAGTTTCGCCCGAGATAGCCCGGGAGGCTGAGGTGAGTCACGTTGATTACTTCACCTTCTCCCGTATCATGGTCAGGAAGCGTGAACTTATCCCCGATAAGGGAATAAAGGTGCTCTCCGATGACGTTTCCCTTTACGTCTCGTCTTCCTCCAGCGAGCTGATAAAGGCCGTGGTTGAAGGCTTCATTGACAGCCCGGTTCTCCAGCTGGGCGATGCGGCCTTCATAGCGGACGACATCAAAATCTTGAAGGAGCCCAGAATACGGGATGGGGCGCTCTTTTCAACGCTCAGCCCGATAATGGTAAGAACGGTCAAGCTGAGCGGCAACAAGATGAAGATATGGGACCTGTATCCAAGCGAGGAGGCCTTCTTCGACAAGCTCCGCAAGGTCATGCTGATGCGCTACTCGGCAATAATGGGCTCTATGCCCGAGGAGAGGGACTTCACGATAGAGGTGATAAAGTTCAAACCCGTCAGGATACTGGTAAGGGATACCTACTACCGCGGCTCCCTCATGATATTCCGCTACCATGGCTCCCTGGAGATAGCCCGCTTCGGCTATGAAAACGGCTTCGGTGAAAAGACCCGCTACGGCTTTGGAATGGTCAAAGTGATTGATGAAGAACCCAGACGAGAAGGCCAAGAGTGAGTTCTATCAGCCACACAACCGCGACCAGTTTGGGCTCAGTCACTTTAACCCTTCTCATTATCATTCCCAGAAAGCTGGGATACGGGGGTGCCTGAAGGGTCCCGTCTGGCAGGACCATCGTTCTCCCGTGCCTCCTTACGCCAAAACGAACTCTCGTTGCCTTTATCGTGAAGTCCAGAAAGTGGGGAAGCAGGAGCAGCGCCGCGTACGCCTCGACCTTTCCAGCAATCGCCACGAGGCCTACGAGTGCCCCAACGCTGAGAGTTCCGGTGTCGCCCGGAAAAACCCTTGCGGGGTATCTGTTCCACCAGAGAAATCCGAGAATCACTCCCAGGCCGGCAAGGGCAACTAACCTCGCCTCTCCATCTGTTATAACTGCCAGAACACCGAGGATTATGGCGGACGTCCCCATCTCCAGGCCGTTGAAGCCGGCCAGCAGGTTCACCAGGTTTGCCGAGCCGGTGACGAAGAGTACCGCGAAGAGGGGATACAGGATGCCGAGATTGATGGTGTAGCCGAATACGTTAATCTCCGGGGCGATGTTGAAAAAGGCCACCGGAACCGAGACTATAAGTGAGAGAACGACCTTGTGAAGCTGTCTCAGGTTCGTCAGGTCATCCACGATTCCAACGACCCCGAAGAGCAGGAAGACCATGAGAATCCTCGCGATTTCCCCGCTCACGAAGGGTGCCAGGGCCACGGGGAGTGACAGGAGAACGGCCAGGCCCCCCATTTCCGCAACTTCCGGCTGATTCACCTTGTGAATGTCTCTCCCGACGATTCCGGCTTTTTTCATCCTCGCGGCTATATATGGGGTTAGGATGAGCGTCAGGGTTAAACCTATAAGCGGAGCGGCCGCTATCATATTTGGACACCCTGATTCCTTAGGACTGGCCAAAAATAAACCCTTCGGTGGACACCATGGACGTGAGGCTCGTAGTTTTTGACCTCGACGGGACGCTGGTCGGTGCGCCCAAACCCTTTGCGGAATTGAAGGAGGAGCTCAAATCAAGGCTCTCCGAGATGGGGATACCCGAGGAAACCCTCGGCGACCTGACCCCCATGTACGAGAACCTGCTGAGGCTCTCAAGAGAGACCGGAAGGGACTTCGGGGAGCTTTATTCCATCCTGGTCGAGCTTGAGGTCGAAAGGATAAGGGACAGCTTCCTCTTCGATGGAGTTCTTGACGTTCTGAATTTCCTGCGGGATAGGGGTGTTGAGATGGCGATAATGACAAGAAGCTCCCGTGAGGCGACCATGAAGGCTCTGGAGATGCATGGCATTTCTGAGTATTTTTCACTGGTCTCGACGCGGGACGACGTCTCCCCTGAGGAGCTCAAACCGAAGGCCGGTCAGCTGGAACGAATAATAGGTGCCTTTGGCGTTGAACCCACCAGGGTTCTGGTCGTTGGCGACCACGGCTACGACATCCTACCGGCCAGGGAAATCGGAGCGCTGAGCGTCATGATAACCGGCCATACCGCCGGAAGGATGAGCTTCTCGGTGGATTCCACGCCCGACTTCGAAGTGCAGGATATGAAGGGTCTCCTGTCCCTCCTGGAGAACATTCTGAACACCTACGTCGTAGTGCCGGCCTACAACGAGGAGAAGACCCTGGGGGGCGTCTTGGACGATCTTCTCCGGTACTTCCGGCGGGAGGAAATAGTTGTCGTCAACGATGGCTCCAGAGACAGAACTAGGGAGATAGCCCGCTCGAAGGGTGTTCACGTTCTCACGCACCTGGTCAACAGGGGACTGGGCGGTGCTCTCGGAACAGGAATCGCATACGCCCTCAGGCGGAATGCTAGGCTTATACTGACGTTCGACGCCGACGGCCAGCACCTCGTGAGCGACGCCCTGCGCGTCATGAAGCCCGTCGCCGAGGGGTTGGCAGACTTTGCCGTCGGTTCGAGGCTGAAGGGAGACACCAGCCAGATGCCGTTCGTAAAGCGCTTTGGAAACTTCGTTCTCGATGCGATAACAGCCGCCTTTGCCGGGAAGTACGTGAGCGACAGTCAGAGCGGGTTGAGATGTCTCAGCAGGGATTGCGCGGCCAGGATAAGGATAACCTGCGACCGCTATGCGGTTTCGAGTGAGATTATAATTGAAGCGGCCAAAAATCGGTGCCGCATCGTTGAAGTGCCCATTCGGGCCGTTTATACCGAGTACTCGATGAAGAAGGGAACGAACGTATTGGAGGGAGTTAAGATAGCCCTCAACCTGCTCTTCGACAAGCTGAGGTGATGGGGATGTATGCCGTTCAGTACATAGCCATAGTGGTCGTGCTGGCCCTGATGCTGTACGTGATGGGCAAGTACGGGAAGAAGGAGTTCGAGTGGGGCGATTTCCTCTTTTGGGAGTCCCTCCTCGTGGTGATGCTCCTCATAGCGATATTTCCGATAGAGATTGCAATGGCGATAAAGCAGCTGCTCGGACTTGGCAGGGGTCTCGATGCCCTCTTTGTGGTGGGAATAGGTCTCTCCTACCTGTTAATTCTCAAGGTCTATGTGGCGGTGGACAGGACGGAGAGGGAGATAACCGAGCTGACGAGAAAGGTGGCCATAGAGCTGGAGGAGATAAACGAGAAGCTGGAGAAAATCGAGGAAAAACTCTAATCCACGAACTCCCCGAAGAGCTCCTCCAGAAATGCCTTCACCCTCTCCTTTGGGAGCCTGAACTGCCTTATCCTGACTATTCCCTTCTCCTGTGCCTCCCTCAGGAGGATTTCCGTCGCCTCGTTGGGGTACATCTCCTCGTAAACTATCTCCCTTATGCCGGCGTTTATCACCAGCTTGAAGCAGGTGTCGCAGGGGAAGTGGGTGACGTAGAGCGTCGCTCCCTCAAGGCTTATGCCCTTCCTTGCCGCCATGGCTATGACGTTCTGCTCCGCGTGAACCGCCCTGTGGCAGTGGCCATCAACGATGAGACAGCCCACGTCAATGCAGTGCTCCATGCCTCTCGGGGCCCCGTTGTAGCCGGTCGCAAGGATGTAGCCGTCCTTTACAGCAACCGCGCCCACCCTGAGGCGAGGACAGGTCGCCCTCAGTGAAACGAGCTTGGCTATGAGCATGAAGTACTCGTCCTTGGTCGGACGTATGCGCTTTATTCTCTCGGCCCTTTCCCTGTCCAGTACTATCTCCACCGCCATGGGGCATCACTGCATCATGCGCTGGTTGAACATATTGTTGCCGTGAATTTCAACGAGTATCCTGAATATCCTCTCATCGTAGCTCGGGTGGGTTTCTATCCTCGGAACCTTCTGGCGCCTCTCTATGGAGGGCTCTATGCTGGGCACGGCGCTCAGCCTTACATCGGCCCTCAGGTCCTCATAGTACTTGAGCTCCTCAAGGGCGTGCTTTAGGCTCATGGGCACGTCCAGGAGTCTGAGAGCCGACTCGTCTGCCAGGAATTCCCTGCCCTTAAGGAAGTTTGCCCTGGCGACCTCGTAGAGGCCGTAGAGGAGCAGTGCCGCCAGCGTAACGCTCGGCCTGTGTGCGAGGAGTATCAGGATTCCGGTGAAAACCATCATGAGGTACCTGCCGTACGCCAGTACTGGGAACACCTTTGTGTCACCGTTCTTTATGTGGCCGAGCTCGTGGGCGGCAACGGCAAGAATCTCCTCCCTGTCGAGCACCTCGAAGAGGCCGAGGGAGAGCACTATGGTGTTTTTGAAGGAGTACGCGTTCGGTATGTAGTCGTCCAGAATGTATATCCTGGGCATTGGGATCCCGGCTTTTCTGGCCATCTCTGCTATGCCGTCGTAGAGCCAGGGCATCTCGCTTCTCTGGAGGGTCACGTAGTTGCCCTTGACCTCCCTTGTGGATACCCAGAAGTAGAGGAGCAATATGGAGCCGAAGGCGGCCGCTGCTATCTTGAGGCCAAGCTCCTTTAGGGCCATCACCGCCAGTAAAACCTCAAGGGCCATGATGATGAACAGCATCTTTCATCACTTTTTAATTCTGGACAGGTACGCGTAGGTCGCCTCCTTGAAGTTCGTCATTAGTGCATCGAGGATGCTCTGAACGACCTTCTCCTCAAACTCCTCCCTGGTTGTCGTTATGGAATAGACGTATCTCATCCCGCCCCTGCCCTTCTCGACGCTCCTCTTGAGAAGGCCGCGCTCGCACAGGCGGTTCATGAGGATGCTTATGGTGGAGCGCCTTATGTCCGGATGCTTCACCTTCATGTACTCGTAGACCTGGCCTGCGGTGGCGACCTGAACCTTCCACATGTGCTCCATTATCTCGGCTTCGAGGGGTGGGAGAACAGCCTTTATACCCTCTTCGGTGAGCTTGAATTCGTGCGGTTCCATGGTTCATTCCTCCTTCTCCTATCTTAAGTAGGGTGCCCAGGATAAAAAGTTTTTGCACTTTTCGATACTCCAATGCACACTTGGGTTCATTCTCAAGAGTGATTAGGTTTTTAAATTCACTCCGGGAATACCTATGGGTGTGGGCCGGTGGCCTAGTCGGGACAGGGCGTCGGCCTCCGGAGCCGAAGGTCGCGGGTTCAAATCCCGCCCGGCCCGCCACACCGGGGAGGGGGATTACCTCCTCATAACCCCAGAGTGCCCTTGGGTTCAGGAACAATGCTCTCTGGCCTGTCCGGTGGATTGCTCCTTTTTGACTCCTTTGGGAAGTGGAACACTGCGATTGCCAATTTGAGGGCAAATCCTGTGAAAAACAAACGACTTTTGCTCTTCTCGGGCGAAGAATGTCAAAGCATGAGTTGCTGTCGGGGAGGGGCTTGGATAGAGGTTCACGTTCTTAGCGCTTCCAAAATGAATTTCCCAAATCGATAGTCCCTTCGGACCTAAATGGAGCTACGAATCAAGAGGGATTGTGTGTCCTGATCAACCTCTCGCCAGAAAGGTCGTTTTCTGGTGGGCCCGCGGGGGTTCGAACCCCGGACCTCCGCCGTGTGAGGGCGGCGTCATAACCAGGCTAGACCACGGGCCCTTCCCGGAATTAGTGGGAAGAGGGAGAAATATAAAGCTTTCGCTAAACTTTCGCCAGTATCTCCCTCGGCGCCCCCGCGAAGGCTACGAGGTACTCGGCCTCCACTATGTGTAGCCTGCCCGGAACTACCATCACGTGCGGCTGTCCCCCGAAGTCCTCATTGAGCATGTCTTTTACATAGCCGGCTTTGAGCGTGGGGTTCAGCGAACCGGCCCTGGCCAGAACCACGACGAGCGTGTCCGGGGTGAAGACGTTTTCTTTCTTCATATCCTCCACCTGGAGGAGTATTTCCATCGCCTCATTGGCCCTCATGTAGCGGTTCTGCTCGGCCTTTATGTCGAGGAAGAGCATCGTGTGCAGGCCCCTCTCGCGGTTTTCCCTTATGACGTCGTAGTGGCTCGTGGGGAACCAGTTCTTCTCCGGATAAGCCACGGTAGCGCTCTTGCCGAACTTATATATCTGGAGCCCCGTTATCGCTATAGCGGAATATATGCTCGGGGCGTGGATGACGTAGCTTTCGATTCCCAGTTCCTTGGCCCTTATGCGCAGATCCGCGTGAGTCGTTGCAACCATCGGGTCTCCGGCGGTGAGGAAGGCCACGTCCCTCTCCTTGGCCTCGCTCAGCACTATGCGCTCGAAGTGCAGCTCAACCTCCTCCCTGCTCAGTCGTCTGATAGGCTTTCCTATCAGCTCCTCGATTTTATCGAGGGTGGTCCCCGCGAGCAGTGACGTGTAGAACTCGGCAAAGACAAGGTCACACTTCCTTGCCGTCTCCAGACCCTTCAGTGTGATGTCTCTCTCGTCGTAAAGGCCAAGTCCTATGAAGTAAATCGCCATGAGCCTCACCGGGAAGCGTAGGGCGGGGAGTTTTTAAGCTTGCGGGCTATGATATTAGGCAATCGCCGAAAGGCTTATAACGATTGACGAATATTTTACCAACATGCTTGAAAAGGAGAAAGAAGCCCTAGCCAAGAGAATAGCAGGGGAAATAACCCTCTCCTCTGATCCTGGCAAAACCATGCGCAAATGGCGCGAGATCTTCGGAATCAGCCAGACCGAGCTCGCCGAATACCTCGGCGTCTCTTCTTCTGTCATAAGCGACTACGAAGGCGGCAGGAGGAAGAGCCCCGGTGCATCGACCATAAGAAAGTTCGTAGAGGCATTGCTGGAGATCGACGAACGCCGCGGGGGAAACGTCATCAAGGCCTTCAGCAAGACCATCGGCAGCGAGCTTCCGACGAGCGCGATACTGGACATCAGGGAGTTCGCGTTGCCCCTAACGATCAGGGACCTGGTCGGGGCCGTGAAAGGGGACGTAGTGGCCAACATGCACCTCATAGACAGGCGCATATACGGCTACACGGTCGTGGACAGCATAAAGGCAATCCTTGAGATGAGCAGCGAGGAGTTTCTCAAGCTCTACGGCTGGACGACGGAGCGGGCGCTGATATTCACCAAGGTCACCACCGGGAGGAGTCCGATGATAGCGGTCCGCGTTCAGGGCCTCAAGCCGGCCGTGGTGGTCCTCCACGGGGTCAAGAAGCTCGATGAGCTCGCGGTGAAGCTGGCCGAGCGCGAGAGAGTACCTCTGGTGATCTCCCACGCCTCAAGCGAGGCGGAGCTCATAACCGGTCTCAGGAGACTCGTTGAAAAAACTGAGAGGGAGCTGTGAGCTCACTCCAGGCTCTTCCTTCTCCAGATTCCTTCGCCTGCAAGCCGGGTTAGCCTATCCCTGATGTGAAGGAGCACGTCGCTCAGGGTTCTTCCGTTGTCGTACTCCTCCAGTATCGCGAGAAGCTCTTCCCTGCTGTAGTCCTTCATCTCCCTCGCCAGCTCGGTCATCCTCGGATACGCGCGGACTATGTTATCGACGATGGTTATGTCCGCCATCCTCGCCGAGCGGGAGAGCGGGTTGAGGTCAACGGTTATTACAAACTTGCCCATCCTCACGAGGGCCTCGGTCCTGTCGCCGTCCTCCAGCGGGACGACAACGACGTCGGCCTTCCATATCCCCTCCTCGTCCACCTTCCCGCGCTCGTGCTCAAGGTCCGGGATTCTCTTGGTGGGATTTATGCCGAGGAGCTCCACCTCGGGGTCGTGCTTCCTCAGCTCCTCCGCTATGGCTTTAACGCGCTCCTCCGTGCGGTAGAAGAGGTTTATCTCGAGCTTGGCGTTTAGAGCTTTTGCCAGCTCTATCGTCTCCTTTGGGACAAGGGCCGCAACGTTACCGTTGACTGAGATAACGGGATGCTTCGCCAGGAGAAGCTTCGCGACCGCGGCTCGCATGGCCCTTTCAGCCGGCTCTATGGTTTTTTCCCCTATCAGGTAGTCAAAGGCTTCACCGCGGCCGTGGGCTATCAGCCCTGCCTTTGCCGTCATTCCCTTCTCCATCCCCTCGATGATCTTCTCCCTGTAGTAGAGGCTCCAGTATCGCGGGTGGCTCTTCGGTATCTTCACCATCTGCATCACCCCTCGGGGTTACGCGCTCATACTAAAAAGGCTTCCCAAAGCATAAGAAGCTCTTCCCGGGCTTTAAAGAAGGTTGTTTCGGGCTTTTTTTGGGCGAAAAAGAGTTCTAAACCTTTGGTTCAAAAAACTGTTATAAACCCGAAGTTCAGAACTAAAGGTGAACAAAACTGTTCATTTGCACAGGAGGTTTCATCCATGTACCGAATTACCGCAAAGGAAGAACTCGACGTTAGGGATTTCTTCATGGAGGTCGAGGCACCGCACGTGGCAAGAGCCTGGAAGCCCGGCCAGTTTGTGGTTTTGCTGATACACAAAAAGGGTGAAAGGATTCCAATGTCCATCTACTATGCCGACAGGGAGACCGGAAGGATAGGCATGTTCATCAGGAGGCACGGGAAGACCACCTTCGACCTCTGGGACAACTTCGACGTTGGAGACTCCCTCTACGCCGTTGCAGGACCTCTCGGAACGCCGATCGAGGTCAAGCACTACGGAAACGTCGTCTTCGTCTCCGACGCAGTCTGCGGCCAAGCGGAGAACTACGCCACGCTCAAGGCCATGAAGGAGGCGGGCAACTACACAATCTCCATCCAGACCTTCGAGGACAAAGCCCACTCCTACCCGGAGAAGTTTCTGGCGAAGCCCGTCGCGGACGAGCACTACCTCACCACAGAGGACGGCTCGCGCGGAATCAAGGGGCACTACCTGGACGTTCTGAAGGAGCTCATCGAGAAGGATAAGGTGGACATAGTCTTCGGCGGAGGGAAGCTGGGGTCGCTCAAGAAGCTGGCTGAGCTTACGAAGGAGTACGGAATCCCAACAATCGTCACGGTAAGGCAGATAATGGTGGACGGAACCGGTATGTGCGGTTCCTGCAGGATACTCTACGACGGCGAGATAAAGTTCGCCTGCCGTGATGGCCCGATGTTTGACGCCCATAAAGTGGACTGGGACGACGTCATAAGGCGCGACTCCCGCTTCGTTCGCGAGCAGGAGATTGCAAAGAAGCACTACCTTGAGTCCAAGGGGGTGGTCTGAATGGCCGTAAAGCCCAAGCTCATCAAGGAGCGCGTTCCGACGCCGGAGAGGCCCGTTGAGGAGCGCATTAAGAGTTTCGTCGAGGTCAACCTCGGCTACGACTTCGCCTCGGCGGTTAAGGAGGCGGAACGCTGCATACAATGTCCACCTGAGTATGCCCCATGTATTAAGGGCTGTCCCGTTCACATCAACATCCCGGGCTTCCTGAAGGCCCTCCGCGAGAACGCGGACAATCCGGACGAGGCCGTCAAGAACGCCCTGCGCATTATATGGAACGACAACACCCTGCCGGCCGTTACCGGAAGGGTCTGTCCGCAGGAAGATCAGTGTGAGGCCCCGTGTGTCATGGGAAAAGTGGGGGACCCCATAAACATCGGCAAGCTTGAGCGCTTCGTGGCCGACTACGCGAGGGAGAAGGGAATCGACCAAGAACTTCTCGGGGAGTTCATAGCCGAAACTGACGGAAAAGGAAAGGTTGCCGTCGTCGGCGCCGGGCCGGCTGGACTCACCTGCGCCCTCGAACTTGCAAAGCTGGGCTATAAAGTAACTATCTTCGAGGCTCTCCACGAGGCCGGTGGGGTTCTCATGTACGGCATCCCCGAGTTCAGGCTGCCGAAGGACATCCTCAAGACGGAGCTTGACAAGCTGGAGAAGCTCGGCGTTGAGGTCAAGACCAACTACATCGTTGGCAAGACTGTGACTATTGAAGAGCTCCTCCAGGAGTACGACGCCGTCTTCATCGGCACCGGAGCTGGAACACCCAAGCTTCTGAACATACCGGGCATCCTTCTCGACAGGATATACAGTGCCAACGAGTTCCTGACGAGGGTAAACCTCATGAAGGCTTACCTCTTCCCCGAGTACGACACGCCAATAGCCGTCGGAAAGAAGGTCATAGTGATAGGCGCCGGAAACACGGCAATGGACGCGGCGCGCTCCGCGCTCAGGCTTGGGGCTGAAGTTACCATCGCCTACCGCCGCGGAAGGGAGGACATGACCGCGAGGATAGAGGAGATAGCGCACGCCGAAGAGGAGGGAGTTAAGTTTGAGTTCTTCCTCACACCGGTCGAGTTCATCGGCGACGAGAACGGTAAGGTAAAGGCGGTCAAGTTCATGAAGATGCGCCCGCTGGAGGAGCGCGACAGTCGCGGAAAGAGAAAGATAGAGCCAACCGGTGAGTACGTTACCCTTGAGGCCGACACCGTCATCATAGCCATCGGCCTTGAGCCGAACAGGATACTCGTTGAGGCCAGCGGATTTGAAGCCAACCCGGACGGAACGCTCGTTGTGGACGAGAACCTCATGACGAGCATTCCGGGAGTCTTCGCTGGCGGTGACGCGATAAGGGGCGAAGCAACGGTTATCCTCGCCATGGGCGACGGAAAGAAGGCCGCGAAGGCGATAGACGAGTACATAAGGTCCAGAAGGGCTAACGCGTGATTTCTTTCTTTTTCACCACTGTCTTTTTCTGTCGCCGAAGAAGAACTTCATGAATCCCGAGAAGTCCTCGCCGCGGAAGGCCGCGTAGAGTTCCTGAGTTTCCTCCGGCGTTAGCCACTCTATCCTCTCGGGGATTCCCTCCTCGAAGAGGTAAAGTATCTCATCACCCTTTCTGGCCACGTCAAGGGTGTAGATTTTCTTTCCGTGCTTTTTGGCCATCTCAATCTCCCTGACGACGAGGGAGGTGAACTTCCCGACTATCGCTATGGCCACGAATATCTCGGCATCTGGAATCATGTGGTCGGTTGTCCTGAGACCGTAGTCGGAGGGAACCACGAAGTTATTGGAGCCGAGCTTTTCCTCGAGTAGCTCAATGATTGCCCTCTCGGTGTGGGTGTGGTAGAGTATCGTGGGCTCGCTCAGGTAGACGAGCGGCCCGTATTTTTCCTTTTTCTTTCGTCTGAAAAATCCAAACATGAGACCACCTCAGGTGGGGATAATGTCCTCATCGTCTCCTCGGGAGGGATGACACTCATCACTGGTGGCTTTCCAATCTGCATTCCCAAACCTGTTTTTCGGCTAACGGGCATTTGCAGTGGAGTTGTATCATCGGTTAAATGGGTCCTGCTACTCCACTCCTCTAGAAGTGGTGGAAAAAGAGGTTAATAAGCTTTCCTCAAATCTTGGAAGCACGTATTAATCCTCGATACCTCTTTCGGTTATCCTGAACATCGCCTCTTTTTCGGGTAAGTGGGGCGACTTTATCAAACGAGCCACCACCCTGTTTGAGTTTCCACTCCCCTTTTTACGCAGATACAGTCTAAACGTCGAGGTCGCTTCAAGGAGATGGCCACCCCACGGCCGCCCCATTGAGGCATCGTTGGTAATCAGCACCGCCACCCTATAAAGTTCTGAGATACGATGAAGGTTCGATAAATGCTCCGCCAGCCGCTGCTGTCTTTCGGCTAGGACTCTTCTGCCCACGTACTCCCTCCGAAAGTGCGCTGGGATTGAATCAACGACCAATAACCTAACAGGTCTATCTGATTTGACATTCTCACGGATCAAGTCCTCTGCCCTCTCAATAAGAAGCAACTGATGGTTACTGTTGAAAGCCCTGCCGATGTAGATATGCCCAAGAACTTCCTCCTGGTCAAGGCCACGGTTTTCTGCAATCTGTCGTATACGGTGTGGATTAAAGGCGTTCTCGGTGTCGATCCATATGACCGAACCGCGAAGACCCCCTTCGTCCTTGGGGAGCTGGACCATCACCGCAAGAGCGTGGGCAAGTTGGGTCCGACCACTTCTGCGCTCGCCAAAAACCTCAGTTATTGATTCCGTCCATATTCCACCACCAAGAATCGAATCCAAACTATTGCTGCCTGTTGAGATTTTGTCAACCGATTGGAGCTTCTTTATATATTCCTCAGCGCTTATAAACACATCAACGGAGGCAATTTTTCTGGCGGCCCGGATTATCCTGAGCGCTGTACCTTCACTTATTCCCGCAATCTCCTTGAGTTCCACCGGAGAAGCAACGGCTATGGCCTCGATGCTATCGTAGCCTGCCTCACGAAGCTTTTGGGCAGTAACAGAGTCTATCCCAAGCAGCTCGTCAATACCGTTTCTTTGGTCTGTCTCCATCATATCCGGCACCTCCTTTGTGCCCCCACTAAAGAGCATACCCAATTGAATCATTAAAAAATTATGCCTCCATGAAATAGTATTACTTAAGCTACGGACTTTTGATCAATGAAAACCATTGCATCGTAATGGGAACACTAGAATTTTATGCCTAAAAACTGTATCATGACATCGGTGAGTATGATGCGCATCATTCCACTCGCCTCAGAGAGCCTCGGCGTGAGGAGCCTGGCAACGTTCGTGGAAGCCGGTGGAATAAAGTTCCTCATCGACCCAGGTGTCGCCCTCGGGCCGAAGCGCTACGGCCTTCCACCAGCAAGGGCCGAAATTGAGGCCCTTCACCGGATGAGAAGAAAGCTCCAGGGCTACGCAAGAAGGGCCGACGTGGTCACGATTTCCCACTACCACTACGACCACCACACCCCCTTCTTTGAGGGCCTTTACGAGAGCTCAAGCGAGGAGTACGCCAGAGAAATCTATGCTGGAAAGCTCCTTTTCATAAAGCACCCACGGGAAAACATAAACTTCAGCCAGAAAAAGAGGGCTTGGGTCTTCCTCAAAAACGCCGAACCAATAGTGAAGAAGATAGAATTCGCGGATGGAAGGAGTTTCGACCTCGGCGGGGTTAGGCTTGAGTTCTCACCGGCGGTTCCCCACGGGAGCGAGGGCTCAAGGCTCGGCTTCGTTGTGATGACGCTCATAGATGACGGAACGAGGTTCATTCACGCGAGCGATATTCAGCTCCTCAACAGAAAAGCGGTGGAGTGGATAATCGAGAAGGTCCCGGACCTGCTCATAACCGGCGGCCCGCCAACATACCTCGGTAAGCGCGCTGAGGGGAGCTGGGAGACGGGCATTAAAAACCTCAACGAGATAATCCGAGAAACGGGGGCGGAGATAATCCTCGACCATCACATAGTGAGGGACAAAAACTACCCGCGCTTCTTCGACGAGCTGGAGGAGAGGCCCAAGACCTTCGCCGCCTACCTGAAGGTCGAGGACAGGCCGCTAGAAGCCTACAGGAGGGAGCTTCACAAAAGGGAAGGGGGCGAAAAGGTGGAACTGCCCTTCAGGCTAAGTTGACAGGAATCCCCCGTCCACGGGGATCACGGCTCCGTTGATATAGCTGGCAAGGTCGCTCGCGAGGAAGAGCATCACCCTCGCCACCTCGTCCGGCTGGCCGAAGCGGCCCATCGGAAGGCGCGCGTTGAAGTTGAAGGATATGCCTATCTTCTCCATGTCGAACTTCATTATCGCCTCCTTCTTGAGCCTCTTCACGCCCTCGGTCTCTATTCCGCCGGGGACTATAACATTTGCCCTGATTTTCTTCCCGTAGTCCCTCGCTATCGCCCTCGTCAGCGCAACGACGCCGAGCTTGGCTGCGTCGTAGTGGGCAAGGCCCTTCGCGAAGGGCAGGAAAGCCTCTATCGAGCTGACGTTGATGATGACGCCGCCTTTATCCTTTCGCGCCCTGACGAAGTGCTGGCACATCCAGAAGACGGAGTGGAGGTTTATCTCCATGACCTTTTTGTAGAAGCCCTCATCGACCTCCGTGAAGTCTCTGAACCAGTATACGCCGGCGTTGTTGACGAGTATGTCCGGCTCGCTGCCCTCTAATTCCTTCCAAAGCGCGTCTATCTCGATTTTCCTGGAGAGGTCAACGCGGTGGGTGTTAACGCTCACCCCGAACTCCTCGGCGAGGGCCTTCGTCTCCTCCAGCCCGGACTCGTTGAGATCCACGAGTTCTAAATCCGCCCCGGCCTCTGCAAATCTAATCGCCGCCGCGCGGCCTATTCCAGATGCCGCGCCCGTTATCAGGGCCCGCCTCCCCTTCAGGGAGACGAGTTCGTTTAGGGGTTTGTCCATCTCATTCCCCCCTCAGCATTCTCACAACTTCTTCTTTCATGTCCTCCACGGAAAAGAGCCCTCCCCCGGAAAGGAGGTGGTGAAGGGCCAGACCGTCCACCACGGCGCCCAATAATACCGCCTTTCTCATCGGCTGGTCAACGCCGGATTCCATTAGGATAGTTGCCACGGGGTTCAGGTATCTGCGGTAGAACTCGTTCCACTCGGCACCTCTATCCAGTCTCAGGCTTTCCTCGTAGAGTTCGAGGAAGAAGCGGGAGAGCTTGGGGCTGTCCGTTATCATCTCGAAGGCAGCATCCACCAGAGTTTCAAGCTTCTCCTGACTGGAGAGCCCCTCCAGCCTTGTTGTGAGACTCTCCAGCCATTCGTCGAGAAGAGTGAACAGAACCGCCTTTGCAAGCTCGTACTTGCTCGAGAAGTGGTGGAAAAGGCCGCCCTTTGAGACGCCAGCTTTTCTGGCTATCTCATCCATCGAGACCTCGTGGTATGACTTTTCCTTGAACAGTTCAAACGCCGCCTGAATAATTTTCTCCCTCGTTTTCTCACCCTTCATTCTCTCCACCTCCAGGATGCTCGATTTCTTCCAGCACATTTTCCCTCTCATAGGCCTCAAGGACGCGTTTTATCCATTCTTGGGCCTCCCTTAGGGTTTCGGGGTTTTCTTTTAGTATCCAGCCGTCGAAGACCTTGCGGGCGATTATCCTGCCCTTGATGGGTTCAGCTATCAGGCGCATGTAGCGCCTCTCCGTGTAAGCCTTTCCGAGCCTTCCAAACTTGTCGGCTATGCAGAGTATGAAGACGGCAACGTTCTTTCCTTTCAACCCGTCCTTCGAGAGGATGAAGTTTTTGACGCTCGGAAGCGGACGCTCGTAGTATATCGGCGCCCCGACGATTACGAGGCTGCAGTCTTCTATATCCGGATTTTCCGTGGCTCTGAGGACCTTAACCTCCACCCTCCCCCCGATGGCGTCGGCCATGACCCTGGCGACTTTCTCGGTCGAGCCCCTCTCCGAGTCATAGATGATGCAGACCTTCATTATTTCACCTACCGACCAGTCGGTTTTTATGTGTATAAAGGTTTCGCCGGAAAGCCTTAAATCGGATAGCGAGAACTCTATTCAGGTGAAGAGAAATGAGGGATTTCTACATTGCCCACGAGGATGATATAAAAGCCGGAAAGACCACCGACGTTTACTTCATCAGGACGCGGAAGATACTCGTCGAGAAAGGCATTCACAGGAAGGTTTTGGCGGACGTCACGACCACAGGCCTGCCGAAAGGCTGGAAGTGGGGTGTTCTGGCGGGAATCGAGGAGGTTGCCAAGCTCCTTGAAGGCCTGCCGGTGAACGTCTACGCGATGAGAGAAGGCACGATATTCCACCCCTACGAGCCGGTTCTTCAGATCGAGGGCTACTACGAGGAGTTTGGAGTTTATGAGACCGCCCTGCTCGGCATGCTCAGCCAGGCGAGCGGCATAGCGACTGCGGCGCTGAGGGTGAAGATAGCGGCCAACTTCAAGCCGGTCTACTCCTTCGGCATAAGGCACATGCACCCTGCCATCGCCCCGATGATAGACCGCTCGGCCTTCATAGGCGGCTGCGACGGGGTAAGCGGCGTCCTCGGCGCGGAGATGATGGGAGAAAAGCCCGTCGGGACGATGCCACACGCGCTGATCCTCACCGTTGGCGACCAGGTCAAGGCCTGGAAGTACTTCGACGAGGTGGTTGAGCCCGAGGTTCCGAGAACGGCTCTCGTTGACACGCTGTGCGACGAGAAGTTCGAGGCCTTAATGGCGGCTGAAGCTTTGGGAGAGAGGCTCACCGCCGTCAGGCTCGACACCCCTGGCTCAAGGAGGGGCAACTTCAGGCGCATCATAGAGGAGGTTCGCTGGGAGCTCGACCTGAGGGGCTACGACTGGGTTAAAATCTTCGTGAGCGGTGGCCTGAACGAGGATAGCATAAGGGAGATAGTTGACGTAGCCGATGCCTTTGGCGTTGGCTCAGCAATAGCGAGCGCGAAACCCGTGGACTTCTCCCTTGACATAGTAGAGGTCGAAGGGAAGCCAGTAACCAAGCGCGGCAAGCTGAGCGGGAGGAAGCAGATTTACCGCTGTGAGAACGGCCACTACCACAGGGTTCCAGCGGATAAAAAGCTGGAAAAGTGCCCTGTCTGCGGGGCGAAGGTCGAGCCGCTCCTCAAACCGCTCATCGAGAACGGCGAGATCGTTGCCGAGCTTCCGAAGGCGAGGGAAATAAGAGAATACGTTCTGGAGCAGGCGGAGAAGTTCGGACTCGGTCTGGAATGACCCTCTATTCTATTTTCGAACCTTTCAGAAAAGCAATATGCAATGAAGGGAAAAAGAAGAGGCTTCAGGCCTCCTCGATGTAAATGCAGCTGACCGGGCAGGCCTCGGCGGCCTCGACAGCGCAGTTGTAGAGGTTCTCGTCCTCGATAACCTCGACGATAGGAACGCTCTTGCCCTCGTCGTTCATCTCGAAGACGTCCGGGCAGAGGCTTGCACAGATGGCATCTCCGATACAAACGTCCTGGTCAACCCTAACCTTCCAAGCCATGGAACATCACCGGTTTTAGATGAACCCCGGTGAATATAAACTTTTCGATGGTCTGGAGTGTGGAGAAATGCCCAATGAGAAATATGGGGACTCTGATGACCATTTGATTACAGGATTGCTTAAGGATGGCCGCAATCACAGGGAGAAAAGTAAATGGGATTTATTCAATCTGTTCCATGTATATGCATGCCGCGGTACATGCCTCAAGGGCTTCTTTGACGCAATCATAGAGGTCTTCCCCTATGATGTCAACCTTAGTTCTGGCCTTTCCCGTTTCTTCGTCCAGCTCGAAGACCTCTGGACAGAAGCTCACACAGACAGCATCCCCAACGCAGTACTCTTCATCTATCCAGACCCTCCACTTTGCCACGGGAATCACCTCTCTACAATTGTAAAGTTTGAAATATAAATTTTTCGCATGAATCATGATAAACAGAAAGAGTTTTCTGAACAACATAAAGCAACTTGCTGAAATTAAACAAATCTGCCGACAACTATAAACAAAAACGTTTATTCATGGAATGGGGAAACCATCAAAACGGAGAAGAAAAGCAACCGACCCCATCCTGCCGTGAAGTGGGGCTTAGGAAGGGAGGAATCAGTAAAGGCCCAACCTCTTCTTGTACTCCGGACTGATTCTGTCGGGAGTCCACGGCGGGTCAAAGGTGAGCTCTATCTCGGCGTCTCTAACCCCCGGAATCTCAAGAATCTTGTCCTCCACAGCCCGGAGAATCCACATGGTGAGCGGACAGCCAGGGGTCGTCATCGTCATCTTGACGTAGACCGTGTTGTCCGGATTTACCCTCAACTCGTAGATGAGGCCTAAGTTCACCACGTCAATGCCGATTTCAGGGTCTATGACCTCCTTGAGTTTCTCAAGTATCGTTTCCTCGCTGATTTGAACGTCCCCTTCGGGAACCTCTCTTTTCTTTGGTTGCTTGATTTCTATCGCCTTTATCCCTTCCAGTTTTCCAAGCTCGGTCTGGAGTTTTATCAGCGTGGAATCATCCACTTCCCTTGACAGCTCTATAAAGAGCGTCCCGTCTTCCCTAACTTCAACCGTTTTGACGAGGTCATCGTCTATGAGATCCTTCATCTTCGCCAAGACATCCACTTCCGTTACCATTCACATCACCGAACTCGAATTTTAGGAGACACATTTAAACCTTTTGGGCCAGAAATGAGTAACTACCTGGACAGCACGTCCAGTATCAGCGCCTCGGCCATCTCGGGCGTTAATGACCTCGCCCTCAGCTCCCGGAGGACCCGCTGTATTGCAAACCGCTTTACGCTCGGTGCCCTCCTGAAGGTCTCCCACAGGAGTGGACAGCCGAACCTGAGATCGTACTTTCCTCCAATCAGCTCGATTATCTCGGCCTTGTCGAGGGCAAGGAATGCGGGAAGGTTGAGGGTCACCAGCCCATCGGTCTCGTAGATCGATATCAGCCCCGAGCTTAGAAGGTCGCCGCTGGCGAGGATCCTTATCCCGTTCTCCCGAGAGTAGCGCTCAACGGCCTCCATCACCATCGCGTGGCATTTACCGCATATGGGAGCGCCCTTGTCCATCTGCTCGGTTATCACGTCGAGGTAGCCGGGCACGTCAACGAAAACCGCTCCCTCGGAGCTGGCCCTCTCAATCACTCTCCCGCTCATCTGGGGAAGCCTGGCCGTTACGGGCACGACGTCGAAGCCAGCCCAGCGGAGTATCCTTAGCGTCGCCGTGCTGTCGGAGCCGGCGGAGAAGGCCAGGGCTATCTTAACTCCAACGGGAGAGCGGTCGAAGTCCTTCCCGCTCAGCCGGTATTCCACCAGCGCCCTCAGCCGCAAATATGCTTTTTCTCCGATTATCAGTCTAACTCCTTCAAGGGCCTTGAGGTTGTACTCGAGGCGGTAGCGCTTGACGAAGTCGTTTCCCACGGGGCCTATCATGTTCGTTCGATTTCTAGTTCCCATTTATAAAGTGCACGGGGAGACAAAAGGGTTATTTGCTGTTGTTCTGAAGATGATAACGGGGACTCAAGATGAGAGAAGTTCCGTTTGGGGAGTATCTGGAATTCATAAAAAAGCACGATCACGTTATTATAGAGGACCAAAGAATAGAGATTGGAAAACCCATTCCAATCAAAACATTTCAGCCTCAGAACTTCAAGCTTGAAATAACGACTGTATGGAGCTTTCCAGAGCGTGGGAAATGGGCAACTCATCACGCGAATGCAAAATACAGGGGCAACTGGGCCCCCCAAGTTCCCCGGAACTTAATCCTGCAGTATACAAAACCCGGAGATGTCGTTTTAGATGCATTTTTGGGAAGCGGAACAACGCTGATAGAGTGTAAACTGCTCGGAAGACACGGGATCGGGGTTGACATAAATTATGAGGCTCTAATGGTGGCATGGGATAGATTGAATTTTGAGTATGATCCCCGTAAAGAGGGACAGCCCACGTTAAGTTCATACCTTGGACTAAAAGAGAACATTGAGTGGGTGGAGCCCCAAATTCGTCTTTATCAGGGCGATGCAAGGAAATTAGACAAAATTGGAGACGAAAGCATAGACCTAATAGCTACTCATCCACCTTACGCTAATATCATTGGATACACAAAAAGATCACGTTCTCTTGTGAAAGGAGATTTATCCAACGTTAAGTCAATAGATGAGTTTGTTTCAGAAATGAAAAAAGTTGCTGAAGAGTTCTATAGGGTACTAAAACCCGGGAAATACGCGGCTATTTTAATGGGAGACACTAGACGCTACAGACACTATGTTCCAATAGCATTTAGAGTTATGAAAGTGTTTTTGGAGACTGGATTTATATTAAAGGAGGACATTATTAAGGTTCAGCACCATATGAGGGGTACAGAACCCTGGAAAACAAGGAAAAGAGACTTCTATCTAATTGCACATGAACATCTGTTCGTATTCAGAAAATCGGGAGAAGGGGAGAAAATCGGAAAGTTCAGGGAAAGTAAAGTGGTCTAGCTCTTCCAGAGCTCAAAAAGAGAGACACCGTATTTCTTCGGCGCAGGCCTATTTCGAACGGCAGTCGTTATTATCTTGTCTATATCCCCGTATTCGCTCTGTGCGATCCATCGTATGAACCGCATAAGAAACTCTCGGGGAGGATCAAGTTTGCTCTCTTTGCATCCCCTGCTACCATAGTTCCAATCCTGCTCTGCCATTAATAATGAGCCATAGAAAACCGTTACATCAGGGGGATCGAGTTCCATTGAGAAATTTATACCTCGAACGTCGTCCAGAACCTCATTTATGTCCTCTCCGTGATTGATCCGTTCAAATGCCAAAAACACGGCCCTTGCATGCTTTTCATCACTTATCCGCTTAAGATACAGATCAAAGAATAACCGAACATGCGTTGGGGCAAATTCTTTTCTTCCCTCAGGTTGAAGAACGACTTTAAAATCCCCCGTGCATATCTTATCCGTTCTGACAATGTAGACCTTGGTTCCGTTGGAGCCAGAATATAACAGGATCCTCCCACCTTCTTTGATAACTCTACGGGCCTTTTTAGTCTCCTTTATTTCTGCAGGTTTTATTTTTTGAACTATCTCAAACACATCATCCACTTTCACGGACTTCACCAGATATCAAAAAGAAGGTGGAACTTTTTAAACAGATCGCTCTGCAACGGTTAAATACTCAACAAGCGGCTTAGAGACCATCGAAGCCTTTGATCTACCATTGTTGACAAGAAGCTTTGCCCTCTCTAACCCCATCTGTAATTCTACTGGAACATTCGTAACAAGCATTTCAGGGACTTCACCCCTGCGATCGGCTTTTGAGTTTATTGGCCTCTTTGCGTAGATCTTGAGTATTTCAAACCCGTCTATCCCTTCATACAGCTCACGAACCGGCTTTACATAAGAGTTGCTTAGGATAAAGTAGACCCCTCTCTCATGAAGCTCAAGGCAGACGTCCCTGAGGCGTTCCTGGTCTTCTTTGCTGAAATCCTCCTTAGAATAGCTTGTAAAACTGGCGGTTTCTGAAACCGGGTGATAGGGAGGATCAAAATAAACCAAGTCCCCGGGCTTGGCAACTCTTAGGATATAAGTGAAGTCTTCGTTGTAAATATCGAGCTTTTTCAGAACTTCACTAGCCTTCCTTAGGCGTTCTTCGTCCACTATCTTAGGGTTTTTGTATCTACCAAACGGGACATTGAACTCGCCTTTCCTATTCTCGCGGTATAAACCATTAAAGGCAGTTTTATTTAAGTACAAAAGCAGGCTAGCGAGTCTGATATTCGGAATTTCAAATCCGTTTCTAACTATCTCATTGAACTCCTCACGAGCCTTGTAGAAGTACTCCTTCTCATTTCTGTGCCCCTTCGCATCTTCAATTAGCTCATCAACATGGTCTCTAACGACGACATAGAAGTTTATGAGTTTGGGATTTATGTCGTTTATAGTACCTCTTTTGGGCTCCATCCAGAAAGTAACGGCACCGCCGCCAAAAAACGGCTCATGGAACGTTCTATTCCTAAAGTCCTTTGGCATTAAAGCAACAATTTCATGTAATATCTGTCTCTTCCCCCCAGCCCACTTAAGGATAGGTTCTGCCATCGATTACATCCCCCAGCCATTATTTAGGCCATGCCCTAATAAGGCATTCGATAAAATTACGTGCAACGTAAATATAAAATTTTTGGTGCAACACAATATTCATGATTTATACCCAAGACCCAACTTCTTTCTAATGTAATTGGATATGTCCAATCCCTCCTCCTGTGCTTGTTTAGAAATGGCCTCATACTCCTCCTTAGTAACGCGGATTGATAACCACCTATTCCTCTTGTTTTTGGCAGCTAACGTTCTAGCTTCAATTTCCCATATTTCTTTGAGGGCTCTAGCTTTTTTCTTGAGTAGTTTGGTGCTGTTTAATCCCGAAAATTCCCTAGCAAGAATTTTCTTGAAATCAGAAACTAACTGATGATCTCCTTTGGAATATTTAGCAAACTCATTCACGGCAAGTTCGATGGCAGCGGCAGGATCAGATATTTCTTCTCCGGTAGTTAAGATAACTTCAAACGCTTTAATGCCTGCAACCGGAATTTTGAGTTTACGGGTCACAGGTGCTTGCAGACTTAGAAGTCTCTCTATAATGTTCTCGAACATTTCTGTCACCAACGAGTATCCAAAAGGGACATACAAAAAGATTATGTTGAGACTTGGTTCCCGGGAAAAACCTTAAAAGAGACCCACACCAACCCCGTTTACGAACCCAAAATCCTTCTGGAGGTGCTTGCGATGAGGGAGATAGTGGAAAAAGTCAGGGAGAAGACGAGCATTCCGGTTTACGAGAGAACCGTCGAGAACGTTCTGAGCGCCATCCAGGCGAGCGGTGACGTCTGGAGGATAGTTGACCTCAGCGAGGAGCCGCTTCCGCTGGTTGTGGCGGTCATAACGGCGCTCCACGAGATGGGTTACGTGGCATTCGACGGTCCGAACGTCGTCCTCACCCAGAGCGGCAGGAAGCTGGTGGAGAAATACGGAATCGGGGCGAGGAAGGACTACACCTGCTCCCACTGCGAGGGTAAGACGGTCGAATTAGATGCCTTCAGCGACCTGCTCGAGCAGTTCAAGGAGATAGTGAAGGACCGCCCGCAGCCGAAGCACGACTTCGACCAGGCCTACGTTACGCCAGAGACGACCGTCGCCAGGATAGCCCTGATGCACACGAGGGGAGACCTCGAAAACAAGGAGGTCTTCGTTCTCGGCGACGACGACCTGACCAGCATAGCCCTCATGCTCTCCGGCCTTCCGAAGAGAATAGCTGTCCTCGACATTGACGAGAGGCTCGTGAAGTTCATCGAGAAAACTGCAGATGAACTCGGCTACGAGAACATCGAGATGTTCACCTTCGACCTCCGCGAGCCGCTCCCGGACTACGCGCTCCACAAGTTCGACACCTTCATAACCGACCCGCCCGAGACCGTTGAGGCGATAAGGGCCTTCGTCGGTAGGGGAATAGCGACGCTTAAAGGGCCCGGCTGCGCCGGCTACTTCGGCATAACGAGAAGGGAAAGCTCCCTCGACAAGTGGCGCGAGATCCAGAGGTTGCTCCTCAACGAGTTCAATGTTGTCATCACCGACATCATCAGGAACTTCAACGAGTACGTGAACTGGGGTTATGAAGAGGAGACGCGCGCCTGGAAGCTCCTGCCGGTCAAGGTCAGGCCGACCTACAACTGGTACAAGAGCTACATGTTCAGGATCCAGACGCTCGAGGGTTCGAAGGGCTTTGAGGAGAGGATCACCGTCGGCGACGAGCTCTACAACGACGAGGAAGCCTCGACCACCTGAAAATCAAAAAAGAAGGGAATTACTTCTTCCCTTTTCTCCTGCCTCTCAGGACCACGATTCCGGCCAGGCTAATCAGCAGGACTCCGACCCCAATGTAGAAGTAGGCCGTTTTTCCTTCCTCAGTCTCAGGTTCGGCGGCGCGGAAACCATTGACCCCGTAGGCGGTTATTGTCAGGGGGTTCTTCGACGGGTAAATGACGACGTAGCCGTCCAAGCCCGTAACCACCGCCTCCCCCGTTGCGTTGCCGATGTAAGAACCGTTCTCCACGAGCAGGAAGGTGGCGTTGGCCAGTTTCGCCGTTTCACCCTCACTCACGGGTGCTGGAATCTTCGCGTAGAGCAGACCCCGAAGGAAGGAGACCGCCCTCTCGTAAATCTCAGAGTCCTCAAGCCCCGCTTCCTGAAGCGCCCAGGCTACCCTGGCCGTCGAAGTGATTCCGGCTATAGAACCCTGGGTGTACGGAAACGCTCCGTTGGGATACTGCCTCTCCGCAAGCAGGCTTAGGACCTCATTGAGCTCCCTGTCCATTCCAAATTCGCTGAAAACTATAACCGCGTGGGCGAAGTAGTAGGTCGGCACGTTGTAATAGACTGGGTTCCCAGTTTTCGGGTCAGTAGTTTCGCGCATCCACGTCAGGTTCCTACTGAGGTAGTCCAGCGAGGGGGAGTAGTTGTAGCTTACGTTGAGGAACCTAAAAACCTCCACAACGTATTCGGTGTTGTAGAAATCCCTCCAGACGCCGTCCTTCTCGGTTGAAATGAGGTAGTCCACCTCGTCGTCGTAGTCCAAGCCCATGAGGGCCTTAACCCTCGCGAGCTCCGCCACCTGCCAGGGAAGAAGACCGGAGATGCTGGAGGGCAACTCGGGGGTCTCGTTGCAGAGAAGGCGGTAGTCGGCGAGGATTATCTTCTCCCAGTCGTCGGTGGGGTTTATCTTGGAGAGGTACGGGCAGGCTATGGGGCGGAGCTCCTCAAAGCCTTTGATTTTGGAAACGCTCAGCAGATCAAGGACGCGGTAGTGAAGGACGCCCCAGAAGCCGAAGTGCTCCCTCTTGAGCAGTTCCTCGCGGTATTTCTCATCTCCCGTCGCGTAGAGTGCCATTGCCACAGCGACTGTGGAGTCAAAGTCCCCGCTAAGCTCCACCTCCTCGCCGAGGTAGGCGAGGGCAAAGGCGCGGTAGGCTTTCATCTCGCCTTCCACTTTCATCTCCCTGAGCCGCTCCTTTTCACCGAGCGCCATGTAGCCAAATATCCACTCCATATCTGTCCTGGGCTCGGTTCCCATCAGCCAGCCCTGGGCGCGGTTTATGGCCTCTTCCACCTGCTTCCTGAAGCCCACGAGGGTCTCGTTGATGTAGCCCCCATCGACGAACTCCCTGAGAGCTATTAACGCCAGTGCCGTGTCGGTGTAGTCGTTCCAGGAGCCGTCCGGGTTCTGCTTGTATATCAGCCAGTAGGCGGCGCTGTTGAGGGTCTGGACGTACCTGCCGCGGGTGATGTTTTCGCCCCTCATCAACGCGAGCATTGCCATGGCCGTGTACTTGGCCTCGTGTTCCTCCCCGTTGGCAAAACCCCAGGAGTCAAAGGGTGTCCTTATCTGCATGAGCCACTCGCAACCCTCCAGAACCTTTTCATATTCTCCAACACGATAGAAAGCCAAAATGGCAAAGGCCGTGTCAGGAACGGTCGGCTCGTAGACGTAAGGCCTGATTTGAGAGCCGGCATGAACCGGTACGGCTGATAAGAGCATGAGCGTGAGCAGTATTATAGATAGAAACTTCCCCATTTCAACCACCACCTCACAAACAAAAGAAAGAGGGGTTAAAAGGGTTCACCCGTAGTAGACCTTGCCGTAGAGGGTGTAGTAGGCCCATCCGTAGGTGCTGTAGGCGTAGACGAGGAACGTCCAGTCACCGGGGGCGGGGTTGCTGTACTCGACGTGCTCGTTGCTGTTATAGCTCTCGGAGCGGTCCACGAGGTTGCCGTTGGGATCGTAGAGATAGAGATCAAGGTCATGGGCACTGGTGTCGAAGACGAGGTCGCCGGTTATCTTGGTCGCGCCGCTGTTGACGGTCATGGTGAAGCTGTCGCTCTTGTCGTTATACTCGTGAACGTAGCCGGTGAAGGTCTTCTCATCAACGGTGGGCTGGGTTCCTCCACCACCGCTGGATTCACTGAGGGAGCCATCACTAACTACATCTACCTGGTAGTTGGCTGAACCGCTGTAGCTGACCACCTTGAGACTCCATGTTCCGGAAGTTGGGTTGTAGTAGCCGACCTTTTCGAAGCCGTAGTATGCGGTGTATGAGTAATCGACTTGGTTGCCGTTCGGGTCGTATAAGTACAGGTCAATATCGCTTCCGCCGTTGTCCCAGTAGAGCGTTGCCGTTAGGAAAGAAGCGCCGCTTACCGTGAACTGATGAGTCTGGCTTCCCTTGTCGGCGACGTAGCCGGTGAAGACGAGCTTGGATAGGCTGTCGTAGTATGCAGCCTTGTAAGCGTTCACCCTGCCGGCACCGTAGGCGATATCTACTATCTCATCCGGCTTGACGATGTCTGCTGTCTCTATGAGCGCCGTTTTGACCTTGTCTGGACTCCAGCTTGGGTGGGCCTGGAGGAGGAGGGCAGCTATCCCTGCTACGTGGGGGGTAGCCATACTGGTTCCGGGGGCGGCGGTGTAGTATTCGTTTATCGGTTGCCCCATGCTTGTCCCGCTGGCACGGGCGGCTATAATCCAGTTGCCCGGGGCCACAACCTCGGGCTTGAGCCTGTTGTCGGCGGTTGGCCCTCTGCTTGAGAAGTCGGTTATGACATCGTACTTGTCAACGGCTCCCACCGTTATGACCTTGCTGGCCGCTGCCGGGGAGCCGACGGTGTACTTGTCAGGCCCGCTGTTTCCAGCGGCAACGCAGACTACTATTCCAGCGTCCCAGGCGTTGTTGACTGCCTGGCTGAGTGAGTCGGTGCCATCTGAACTCTGGCTTGACCCTAGTGAGAGGTTGATAACCCTTATTCCGTACTTGTCCTTGTTCTGGACCGCCCAGTCCACACCGGCTATGATGTCTGATATGCTTCCTGAACCGTCGGCACCAAGGACTTTGATGCCCACGAGCTTAGCACCGGGGGCCATTCCCTTGTACTTGCCGTTGCTGGCCGCTCCGGTTCCTGCAGCTATGCTCGCAACATGTGTTCCGTGCCCGTTATCGTCGTATGGGCTTGAGCGGCCATTAACGTAGTCCATCCAGCCGATAACTTTGCCCTGCAGATCAGGATGAGAGGCATCTATACCCGTGTCAATAACAGCAATCGTTATTCCGGAGCCATCATATCCGAGGTTCCAGAGGTTGGTTGCCATAACCTGTGCTGCGGACTCGTCAAGGCCCTCATACTCCACGTTGACTTTCACAGTGTAGTCTTCCTGGATAAACTTTATTCCTGAAACTTTGGTTCCTCCGAAGAACCCTGCGTCTATCATGCCTGCCACTGCAAGGACATCTTTAACTTTCATTTTCACAGCAACTGCGGGGATTATCTTGTAGGTGTACTTGACTTCCGTTCCCATAAGCTTGAGAATTTTCAGAGCTCTGTCGCGGCTTCTGGTACTCTCGAACATTATCACGGTGTTTATCTCGGAGTTCCAGCTCATTCTCTGTACCTTTTTGAAAAGCCCTGGGGTGAGGAGGCCATAGTTCTTTTGCTGTATGTCGTTATTCTGAACAACGGGCTTTGTTGGTGCTGCAACGGCCATTCCTGTTATGAGGCCTATCAAAAAGAGGCCCAGCACAACAGCCTTCAATCCTTTCATTCTTGAACACCTCAATTCATAGCCACTTTAATTTCAGCATCCGGGTACAATACCCTTCATCAGAGTCCCATATGGGGCAGTGGCAATATAAACTTTTTGATCTTAAAACGTATTCTTGCGCATTATCTCGATTGAGGAATATTTTTTGGCTTTTTCGTAAATCATAGACACAACAAATCGTAAGTTGTGATTGCGATGATTGCAACAAAAGGTTGATATGTGCGGTCCTGTAACTTGCGCATTCGATAGCTGGGCAAAATAAGCATGGAAAAGGAAAAGACAAACCTAAGCTTCAGAACTCGTCCAGGCCGAGTTCTTTTGCCTTCTCCTCGGTTATCTTTCCGTCCTCGGTCCAGCCGCGGAACTTGTAGTACTTCGGAAGCATCAGGTGCAGCCTGACGACGTGGCCCTTGTTCGGCCCGTTCCTGACCGGCTCCTCAAGCAGTCTCTTCGGCAAGGTGTCCTCCTTGAGCGGGTCGAGGCCGGCCCTGAGGTTGAAGAGCCTCTCGGCGTTCCAGATACGCTCTCCAATCTTGAGGTAGTCCTCGGTTGAGAAGTCCCAGCCGGTGGCGGCGTTTATCATGTCGCGGTAGTCGTCGGCGCCGAGACCGAAGGTTGTGAAGACACACAGTCCAGCGGCGTCGATGAGAGCTGTGAGGTCCTGGAAGAGTATGACCATCTTTATCTTCTCATCGCCGATGTCGTGCGGGTCCATCTTGTACGGGTAGCCGAGGATCTCGGGGCTTATCATGTACTGTTTGATGTGGCAGCCACCACGGTTGTTGGTGGCGTAGCCGAGGCCGTGTCCCTCGGCTCCCCTTGGATCATAAGCCGGAAGCTCCTGCTTCTTGACGCCCATGAAGTACTCGGTTCCACCGTACATCTCCGCCAGGCGGTAGCCGCCCTCGGCCAGCTTGTCGCCGAAGCCCTCCCTCTTAGCAATCTTTTCAATGTAGTAGTGGAGAACCTCCGTGTTGCCCCACCTGAAGGGCGGCGCCTCCTCGCCGAGGTCCTCCTGCTTGAGAAGGCCCTTCTCGTAGAGCTCCATCGCAGTCGCAAGGGTTCCGCCGAGGCTTATGGTGTCCATACCGTATTCGTCGGCCCAGTGGTTGGCCTCGATGATGCTCGCGAGGTCGTTAATGCCGTTGTGTGCTCCGAGCGCCCAGATGCTCTCGTACTCCGGCCCCTCTGTGACTCCTGTGGTCGGGAGCTTGTTCACCCTACCACAGCCTATCGGACAGGCGTAGCACGGCTTGTTCCTTATCAGGTACTTGGCCGTCATCGCCTCACCGCTCTGCTCCTCAGCGTACTCAAACTGGCTGTACTGGAAGTTCCTCGTCGGGTAGAGGCCGTTCTGGTTGATTATGTTCACGAGGACGGCAGTTCCGTACTTCGGCAGTCCACCGCCGGCAACGGGGTCATTCCTCAGCTTGTCGGTCTTCTCCTTGACGACGCTTGTGAACTTCGCCCTGTCGGCCACTTCAACGCGCTTGTGGCCGCGAACGACTATCGCCTTCAGCTTCTTGCTTCCCATTACAGCACCGACACCGCCCCTACCAGCTGCCCTGTGCTCGTCGTTCATAACCGCGGCGAACCTGACGAGGTTCTCTCCAGCCGGACCAATTAGGGCCGCCCTTATGCGCTTGTCCCCGATTTCCTCCTTCAGGGTCTCCTCGGTCTCGGTAGAGGTCTTGCCCCAGAGGTGGCTCGCGTCCCTGAGCTCGACGCTCTCGTCGTTTATGTAGAGGTAAACCGGGTGGTCGGACGCTCCCTCTACTATGATGGCGTCCCAGCCGGCGAACTTGAGTTCAGCACCAAAGAATCCGCCCGAGTTCGCCATGGCTATGTAGCCGGTCAGCGGGCTCTTGGTTATCACCATATACCTTCCACCGGTCGGGGCCGTTGTTCCGGTCAGCGGGCCGGTGGTGTAGATAATCTTATTCTCCGGGCTAAGCGGGTCAACGGTTGGGTCCATCTCCTTCAGGAGGAAGTAGATTCCGAAGCCCCTCGTGCCCAGCCACTTCTTTGCGAAGTTCTCGTCAAAGTGCTCTTCTTTAATGGTTCCGTCCGTCAGGTTCACTCTCAAAATTTTTCCCCAGTACGCAAACATATTTCGAAGCCTCCAGCAGTTCTTGGAAGCATTTTTGTACATTGATGCTAATAAATTTGACGAAAGCAAAAAAATGCAACATTGATGTCATGATAAGCACATTAGTTTAACAAACATTGGGGTGGATTTTTTCGAACTTAAAAGTTTGTTAACCAGAAGGAAAAATGTGATAAAAGTATGAATTTAACTTCACCAATATCCTTTCATGCCCTTCTCTGGTATCGGGCAGAGCACTATACGCCTCGACCAGAGGCAGTCGGCACAGCTCGGCTTGTTGCTCCAGCAGTCTGACTCGGTATCCCACACGAAGGAACAGGACTCGTTCAGAGGACAGTCGGCACAGCTCGGATACAGCGAGTTCTTGACGACGAAGCGGAACCACGAGTAATCCCTGCTGGTCCATATATCCTTCAGGCTCTTTTCCTTGACGTTTCCAAAGGAGTACGCTATCACCCTCTTCTCCCTTCCGAAGACTATCTCTGGATAGGTGTGGAGGAAGCGGTAGCACGGGGCCACCTCGCCGTCCCACCGTATGACGGCCACGTTCTTCTCCACGAACTCGCAGTGCCTCTCCGTTCTCAGGGAAAACTCCGCGAGTTTGTAAATGTATCCGTGGTATACAGCCTCAAGCTTGTCTATTATCGGCTTCATGTCAACGCTCCCGTCGTAGACTATCAGCTCCGCGTGCTCCTTCGTTATTGGAATCAGGTTTGAGATGAGGACGGTATCCACGCCCAGGGATCCAACGTAGTGGACGATGTCTATGAGCTCGGTGTAGTTCTCCTTGGTGACCACCACCTCAACCCCTATGTGCGGAACGTCACTGTTGAGCCTCTTCTTGACTTCCTGGATCTTCCTGATTCTGGAACCCGTTACGTCTGGCTTTATGTGGCCTATGTCCACCGGTTGGGTGGGCACCGAATCCACCGAAAAGTATATCAAGTCGAGACCGAGCTCAACGAGCTCCTCTATGCGTTTGTCCGTGAGAAGAAAGCCGTTGGTACTTATTCCCAGCGCAAACCCCCTCTTCTTAACCTCCCTTGCCATATCCATGAAACGCGGATGAACTGTTGGTTCACCTATGCCCCCGAAGTATATCATCTCCAGCTCGGGTAGCTCCTCGGCATCGTCGAGAATCTTCAGAAACAGCTCCCAGTCCATATCGCCCTCCGGATCCTCCCAATACTGCTTGAAGCACATCTCGCACCGGAGGTTGCAGCGGTTGGTTATCTCGATGTACAGATACTTCAAATCGGGTTTTTTGGGAATTAGAACGAAAGCACCGTTAAGCTCGAACCTATGAGCGTCTTTCTCCAACGTAGCCCACCTAAAGACGAAGTAAACCGGTGGCCTTTATAACGTTTAGTGGACAGATATGGGCAGTCAGAAACCTCCTATAGCGTTGAACCATTGGAATGTGCGGACGATCCGAGAAGCGGGTTGTGGTGCGGTGGCCGGGATTTGAACCCGGGTCACCGGCTTGGAAGGCCGGTGTCCTAGACCAGGCTAGACTACCACCGCGTTGAGAGAAAGTGGTGGGGCGAGGGGGATTTGAACCCCCGACACCCGGATCTTCAGTCCGGCGCTCTCCCAGGCTGAGCTACCGCCCCACGCCCAATGGATAGGGTAGAGGGCGAATTTATAAATCTTGCGGTAGTGAGAAAGTTAACGTCGAGACTTCCGTCTCTTAATTCTCTTGGTTTTTTGCCGACATTGTTTGCCTTTCATCTTTGAATACAAAATCAAAACAGGAACATTGCGTGCCCTTAGTTTTTTAATCCAAGCCCTTAATGTTTCGCACTGTCTAAGCTGGACTTTTGATTCTGGGATTACTAGCACCACTATGATATGTTCAAAGTATTCCCCGTATTTCTCAACTTGTCCCCATAGACGATCAAGCTCACTTAGGCTCCTAAGTACTTTGATCTCAATTCCAACTTTGTTTGAAATTGCAATGTCCATTTTTCCTAGCTTTATCACTCGTCTTTTCCCCTTTTGTACCGAGATTTCTTTTTCGATCTCAACTAATTTTGTGAGCTCTGGATATTCGACGCTAAGCCTTCCTTTGATAAACGCCGCGATTTGATTTCTGACTTCGGCTTCATCTGAAACTGTAATCTTTGCTACTCTCTTGTGTTTTCGCGAGAATGGCTTTCCCACATGTATGATAAACGATTGAAGGACTCGCATTACGTAGTTCTGATAATCAATTATGTCTTCTGTCAAAGTTTTTTGTTTTGAAACTTTTATTCGGGAGTTTTCCAAGATCTCGTTAATTATCTCCTCCTTCCGAGATGCCTTGAGTTCTATGTTGAGCGAAGACAAAGATTCAACAAGTTGGTTCTTGGGTATTCTATCTAACAACTCATAAATCTCCTGTTCCGCATAATTGTCTTTCAGAGTGTTTATTAACGTTAGAGCTAGCTCTTTTTTGTTTTCTGATGATCTAACTCCAATTCCGAGGTCTTCAAGGATAGTTTTCAGCTCATTTTTATTGAATGAAGATGAAATAGCAAAAATAACTCCTTCCAAATAGCGTTCTCGTTTATCCATCTGGGAACCCCCAGTCAAATCCTCGGCTCAACCGCATAAACCGTCCTGTCTTCTCCGAGAGCCTCCATCAAGCCTCTATGGCGTCTGACGCAGCTTTCACACTCGCCGCAGTGTATCGGCTTTCCGTCCTCGGTGAAGCCCTTCGGCATGTAGCAGGAGTTGGAGTACTCGTACTTCGCGCCCAGCTCCTTCAAAAGCCTTGCTATTCCCTTCTTGTCGAGGTCTATCAGCGGGGCGACGACCCTCACATCGGCCATTGTGCCGTATTTCAGCATCTCGTTCATTCTCTCCACGAACTCGGGCGTGTTGTCGGGGAAGGTGGCCCCTTCCTCCGCATTGAAGCCGACTATTATGTCCCCGCCGCCGAGCGCATCGAGGAGAGATGCAGCAACGCTTATCAGGACGACGTTTCTAGCTGGAACCCAGACGCTCTTGGCAGTCTCCTGGGCGACACTCATGTCCTCAAGCTCCTCCGCGGTAACCCTTGGAGTCTCGCCGCCCACTAGGGTTGTCCCGCGGAGCTTTGAGAACTCCTCGAGGAAATCAAGCCGTACCACCTTCAGCGAGACGTCCAGCTCCTTCGAAAAGAACTCCGCTACCCTGTTTGTAACCCTCTCCTCATTGCTTCCGTAGTTGACTGTGAGCATTATGACCTCATCGTAGTTCCTCTTTGCCCAGTAGAGACAGGCCGTCGAATCAAGCCCACCCGAGAACAGCACCACAGCGCGCTTCATTTTTCCCACCCCGCTCAAATCCGATTTTGATGGTTTAAAGTTTTCTGGGAGTTCGATGTCACTTGTGGCCTCGTTGAGAGCTTCTTCTGTGGCTTTCTCTATTTCTTCGGGACTCAAATCCCTGCCCAACGAGATTGTTTCCCATTCCTTCATGTTTTACTCCTCCAGCGCCAGTCCGACTATCTCCTCAACGCTCGAAAAGCCTTCTTCTTCAAGATACCCCAAAATTCCATCGTTTATTTCCCTGAATACTTTCCACCCGCGGAGTGAGACAGCGGTGCCTATCTGCAGAGCTGAAGCTCCAGCAAGGAGGAACTCGACGGCATCCTGCCAGGTGGTTATTCCTCCTATTCCTATAATAGGAATATCAAGCGTTCTCGCCAGGTCGTAGACCGCACGAAGGGCGACCGGCTTGATTCCAGGTCCGGAGTAGCCACCAACGCGGTTGCTGAGAACCGGCCTCCTGGCGTAAACGTCAATCGCTATGGCCTTGAGGGTGTTTATTGCCGAGACTGCGTCAGCTCCGGCCTTTTCCGCGGCCAGACCGAGCTTGGTTATGTCATCTATGTTGGGCGTCAGCTTCGCTATGACCGGTCTATCGGTGGCGTCCTTGACGGCCCTAACGACTTTATAGACGTTCTCTGGGTTTTGCCCTATCTCCATGCCGTAGCCTTTTGCGTGGGGACAGCTGAGGTTCAGCTCAAAGGCATGGGCAACGCCGCTGAGTTTCTCAGCCAGAAAGGCGAACTCTTCAGGCGTTCCACCGAAAATTGAGACTATGAGCGGGAAGTCAAACGTATAGCCCTCGACCATCTCAAGAAATCCCCTCCAGCCTGGGTTGGGCAGTCCCATCGCGTTGATGAGACCGCAGGGCAGTTCGACGATGGTGGGATTATCGTAGCCCTCCCTCGGTTCGATGCCGATGGATTTCGTAACCACGCCGCCGGCGCCCTCCTCGTGCGCCCTAATCCACTGCTCCGGCACCTTGTCGTTTATTCCAGATGCGAGAATGAGCGGGTTCTCGAATTTTATCCCGAAAAGCTCGACCTCAAGGCTCGCCATCTTAACACCTCGAAGTCAAAAAAGATGGAGTGGCTTTAAGGGTTTTGCATGAGTCTGAGCATCTCCTCGCCGTAGTGGAACAGTCCGGGCGTCCCTCCCGTGTGGATGAAGAGCACGGTTTCGCCGAGCTCCCCCGTTTGGGCCAGCTCCATGAGGCCGTGGAAGGCCTTTCCGGTGTAGACCGGGTCGAGGAGTATCCCCTCAAGCTTCGCCACGAGTCTTATGGTTTCTCCCACCTCTTTCACGATTTTCCCGTAGGCGCCGAAGCTGTAGTCGTGTATCCTTGGCTTTTTGATTTTGCACTTAGCTCCAATGAGTCTCCGCGTTTCCGCGGCCAGCTCCAGTATCCTGTTCTCCATGCTGCCCGTGAATATCCCGACGCCCATTCCCACGGGCTCGGTTCTGCTCCCCAGAAGGCTCAGACCGAGGGTTATCCCCGCCAAGGTGCCACCGCTGCCGACGGCATCAACCACGGTGTCAAACTCGATGCCGAGCTTTTTCGCCTGCGAGGCTATCTCCCCAGCTCCCCCCACATATCCTAGGGTCCCGACCGGGGAGGCGCCGCCTATCGGGATCAGGTACGGCCTTCTGCCCTCCGCCCTCAGCTCCTCGGCTATCTCTTCCGCCATTGGAACCAGGTCTGCCGTCTTCTCTGCCTCAAAGACCCTCGTTTCTATTCCAACAAGCTTGTCGAGGAGGTAGTTCCCCTTGAGCTCCTCCTTCCCCCTGAGAACCAAAATGACGTCGAGACCGAGGCTCTTCGCGGCCAGCGCTGTCACGAAGGCATGGTTGGAGTGCACGGCACCGAGGGTTATCACCGTATCAGCGCCGCTGGCTATAGCATCTCCGAGCAGGAATTCGAGCTTCCTTATCTTGTTCCCGCCGATTCCAAAGCCCGTGAGGTCATCGCGCTTGACGTAGACGTCAGCGCCCACCATCGAGCTTATCTTCGGAAGGTACTGAATCGGCGTCTCCCATCCAATGAGTTCTACCCTGGGGAACCTCGCGAGAAGTGAGCCTATCTTTGGATGCATTCATAATCACCAGGAACCGGTACGCGAAAAAACACTAAAAGTTTAGTGGCGGCGGGCGCGCCCGGGGGTGGGAACCCTCCACCGTTCCCTTCCACCGGGGCTCGCTCACCCCCGCTACCCCACGAGCGCCGAACGTCCCGCCTACCGCTGCTCCCTTCCGGGCCTGGCGGGGTTCGGCGGGTAAAGGGCGTTAGTCCGGCCCTCCAGCCGGACCCCGCCCACCGCCGGCCCCGTGGGACGAGGGATCACCGTTGTGCCCCGGCTTCCGGGGACGGCTTCGGGAACCGCCCCCCGGGCTTCGGCCCCGGCATATCGACGGTTTCCGGTTACAGGGGACGCCGAACCCCCCGGCCTAGCCCGCCGCCAGAGTAATCTAAAGCCGCCGATATATAAAGCTTTGGTAGTCCCTGAAACCAAAGGTGGGTAACCATCGGGTTGAAAAATTTTCATAAATGCGCGAACGAAGAGGTGCATGGGTGATACACCGTGCGCTTAACTGAGCATCCTGTTCTGCGTTTTGAGCGCGGCAGAGAGGTTACAATATACTTTGAGGGAAAGCCCATCAAAGCCTACGAGGGGGAAACGATAGCAACGGCCCTCCATGCGGCAGGAATACGGGTCCTGAACTATTCAGCCAACGAGAAGAGGCCCAGAGGTCTCTTCTGCGCCATCGGAAAGTGCTCCTCCTGCCTGATGGTCGTGAACGGGATTCCCAACGTGAGGACGTGCATAACCCTCGTCGAGGATAGCATGGTTATAGAGCGCCAGCACGGAAAGGCCAAGCTGCCGAGGGATGCAAAGCCACCGGAGTTCAAGGACGCGAAGGTAGTGAAGGCGGACATCGTGATAATCGGCGGCGGTCCTGCAGGTCTGATGGCGGCCATACACGCGGCGGATGCTGGTGCGAAGGTTGTTCTCTTCGATGAGAACCCCATGCTCGGCGGCCAGCTCGTCAAGCAGACCCACAAGTTCTTCGGAAAGCGTGAGCAGTTCGCAGGGGTCAGGGGCGTTGAGATAGCGAAGATTCTGGAGGACGAGGCGAGGAAGAGGGAGAACATCGAAATATTCCTGGAGACGTCTGCTGTTGGAATCTTCCAGGACGGCGACGAGAAGCTCGTTCTGGCGGTTAAAAACAACCGTGAACTGATAGAATTCAGAGGAAGGGCGGTCATAGTGGCGACCGGTGCGATGGAGAAGATGATACCCTTCGAGAACAACGATCTGCCCGGAATCTACGGTGCTGGAGCTATACAGACGCTCATGAACACCTACGGCGTCAAGCCCGGTGACAGGGTTCTTATCGTTGGGGCCGGCAACGTGGGACTTATTCTGGCGTATCAGCTCATCCAGGCGGGCGTTGAGGTGAAGGCGATAGTCGAGGCCATGCCAAAGGTCGGCGGCTACTTCGTCCATGCTGCCAAGGTTAGAAGGCTTGGAGTCCCGATACTCACGAGACACACGATTCTCCGTGCCGAGGGAAAGGAGAAGGTTGAAAGGGCGGTCGTAGCTCAGCTGGACGAGAAATGGCAGGTCATTCCAGGAACTGAGAAGACCTTCGAGGTGGACGTTATAGCCCTCGCCGTTGGACTGAGGCCGAGCATCGAGCTCCTCCACCAGGCCGGCTGTCAGATACGCTACGTACGCGAGCTGAGCGGCCACGTTGCGGTCCGCGACGAGTGGATGGAAACAACGGTCGGGGGAATATTCGTCGCCGGGGACTCTGCGGGAATAGAGGAGGCCACGACGGCCATGCTTGAGGGCAAGGTCGCCGGAATCGCGGCAGCGCTGAGACTCGGAATAGCGGACGAAAGCTGGCTGAAGGAGATGGAGAAAGCCCAGAAGGACCTCGTAGAGTTCCGCTCCGGCCCGTTCGGCAGGCACGTGCTTGAGGGGATTAAGAAGGTTCTGGTGGTGAGAGAATGAGTGGAATTCCCTCTTACCTTAGAAACGGCTACATAACGCCCGAAGAGCTTCAGGAGTTCATTCCGCTTCCGAGCGAGGAGAGGCTGAGGAAAAGACCGGTTGCGATTCCGGAATGCCCGCAGGAGATTCCGTGCGCCCCGTGCAGGGAGATATGTCCGACCGAGGCCATAAGCATGCCCACCCCGAACGATTTACCGATTGTGGACTACGACAGGTGCATAGGATGCTCTCTCTGCGTCCAGATATGCCCCGGCCTGGCCTTCTTCATGATGCACTACGTCGGTGATAAGGCAAGGATAACGATGCCCCACGAGCTTCTTCCGCTGCCCAAGCGGGGCGAGGAAGTAATCCTGCTCAACAGGGTCGGCGAGCCGGTCGGAAGGGGGAAGGTGATCACGGTAGTTCCCAGGGAAAAGAGCAAGGGAGATACACCGATAATCACCGTTGAGGTGCCGATAGAGCTGGCCTGGGAGGTTAGGGCGATTAAGGTGGTGAGAGAATGACCGTCGAGATCCTATCCGATGGGTGCCAGGAGATGGAACACCTCAGTAGGGTTCACACTCACATGCCCGAAGGGCACATTTCAGGGGTGAACAGTGGAGTGGCATCACTTGTGAGGGCACCCAATGTTGTGGAAGCCTGTGTTGGAGTCAGAAACATTCCGCCAGCGCTTTCGAAGAAAGGGCTGTGAGGGGTCGAGAGGTGATAAAAATGGCCGGGAAGAAAATAGTCTGCCGCTGTAATGACGTGACCGTTGAGGAGGTCGAGGCGCTCATCGATTCTGGAATTACCGACATCGAGGAGCTCAAAAGGCTCCTCCGCATAGGAATGGGCCCCTGCCAGGGAAGGACGTGCATCCCGATAGTGCTTGGCATACTCGCGAGGAAGACCGGAAGAAAGCAGGAGGACATTCCGCTGCCCCGTGCGAGGGTTCCGACCAGGCCGGTCCGCGTAGAGGTCATAGTGGGTGGTGCCGATGAGTAAAATAGCCGTAATCGGCGGGGGAATAATAGGAGTTGCCACCGCCTACGAACTGGCCAAACTTGGGGAGGAGGTAATCCTCTTCGAGAAGAACTACTTCGGCTCGGGCTCGACTTTCCGCTGCGCGACGGGAATCAGGGCGCAGTTCACGGACGAGGCCAACATCAGACTCATGAAGTACTCCGTCGAACGCTGGGAAAAGCTTGAGGAGGAGCTCAACTTTGATATAAATTTCAGGCAGACCGGCTACCTGTTCCTTGCCACGAGTGAGGATGAGGTTGAAGCCTTCAAAGCAAACATAAAGCTCCAGAACAGGTTCGGTGTCCCAACGAGGCTCATCGACATGGATGAGGCCAGGGAGATAGTGCCGATCCTCAACACCGAGCCCTTCCTGGCTGGGGCGTGGAACCCGAAGGACGGGAAGGCGAACCCCTTCAAGACGCTCTTCGCTTACCTGTTCCGCGCGAGGGAGATGGGTATCGATGCGCGCGAGCACACCGAGGTGGTTGGCTTCGAGCGCGAGGGGAACACCATAACGGCCGTGAAGTTCCGCCACAACGGGAGGATCGAGAGGGTTAGGGTAGATGCCGTCCTCAACGCGGCCAACGCTTGGGCGCCGCTCATCAACGAGATGGCTGGCTTAAAGCGGAACCTCGTTCCCATCACCGCCTACAAGCACCAGCTCGTCAAGACCGAACCCCTCGAGCCTGGACAGGCAGAGCCCCTCGTCTGTCCGCCGAGCTGGAACGACGCCTACATCATCCAGGACGGCGAGGACGGTGGAATAATCTGCGGTGCAGGGATAGAGCACAAAGCTAAAAGCTTAAACGACGTCGAGCCGACCTACGACTTCCTGCGCGGTGTTCTCAGCTATGCCGTGAAAATCGCCCCGCCGCTTCGCTATGCGCACATCGTCCGTCAGTGGGCAGGGTTCTACGCCAAACCGCCCGACAGCAACCCTGCGATAGGTAAACTCCTTGATAACTTCTACATTGCGGCTGGCTTCAGCGGGCACGGCTTCATGATGGCCCCGGCAGTTGGACAGGCCATGGCCGAGCTGATGACCAAGGGAAGGAGCAGCGTGCCGCTCGACTGGGAGTGGTACGACCCCTACCGATTCGAGCGCGGTGAGCTGAGGAGTTCGGCCTTCCAGATAGGCTGACCCCTTTTCTTTATCATCTTCCCGGCAAGAAAAAGGTTATAAAGGGGCCCCGATTAGCATCGTGAGGGTCATCATGAGGATAGTCTTCGATATAGGCGGTTCGGTTCTTGTCCCGGACGATCCTGACATTGATTTTATCAACGCCATCGCCTACGAGCTCGTTAAGATAAGCGAAGACCACGAGGTGGCGGTGGTAGTCGGCGGCGGAAAGGTTGCCAGGAAGTACATTAAAGCAGCGAAGACCTTCACACCCAACGAGACCTTCAAGGACTACATCGGAATCCACATCACGCGCGCCAACGCGATGCTCCTCATAGCCGCTTTGGGGGAGAAGGCTTACCCCTTCGTGGTTCAGGACTTCAGGAAGGCATGGGAAGTTATACAGCTCAAGAAGATACCGATAATGGGCGGAACTCACCCGGGCCACACGACCGACGCTGTCGCTGCCCTTCTCGCCGAGTACCTCCAGGCGGATCTTCTGGTGGTCATCACCAACGTTGACGGCGTCTACGACAGCGATCCAAAGAAGAACCCGAACGCGAAGAAGCTTGACAGGATAACCGTTGACCAGCTCGTCGAGATTGCCATGCAGGCCGAGAGCAAAGCAGGTGGAAGCGGCGTCGTGGATGCCCTGGCTGCCAAGTTCATCCAGCGCGGCAAGATAAAGACCTACATAGTCGGGAAGAGTGATGCCTATCACCTCTTCGACGTGGTGAGGGGGAGGCACCGGGGAACGGTAGTGGAGCCGTGAGGTTCTGATCTCCCCACCAAGGCCAACTTTTTATACCTCCTCGCCCTTCTCCCTCCGGTGGTGCTCATGAAAATCGTCGTAATAGGTTCTGGAACCGCGGGAAGCAACTTCGCCCTCTTTATGAGAAAGCTCGACAGAAAAGCCGAGATCATTGTCATCGGGAAGGAACCAACGATGCAGTACTCTCCCTGCGCCCTGCCGCACGTCATCAGCGGCACGATAGAGAAGCCCGAGGACGTTATCGTCTTCCCCAACGAGTTCTACGAAAAGCAGAAGATCCAGCTCATGCTCAACACCGAGGTCAGGGCAATAGACCGCGAGAGGAAGGCTGTAATCACCGACAAGGGCGAAGTCCCCTACGACAAGCTTGTCCTGGCAGTTGGCTCTAAGGCCTTCGTCCCGCCGATCAAGGGCGTGGAGAACGAGGGAGTGTTCACCCTCAAGAGCCTCGACGACGTGAGGAGGATAAAGGCCTACATAGCCGAGAGGAAGCCGAAGAAGGCCGTCGTCATCGGCGCCGGTTTAATCGGCCTCGAGGGGGCTGAGGCCTTCGCGAAGCTCGGCATGGAGGTTCTGGTTGTAGAGCTGATGGACAGGCTTCTGCCCACGATGCTGGACAAAGATACCGCCAAGCTCGTCCAGGCCGAGATGGAGAAGCACGGCGTTTCCTTCCGCTTCAACGAGGGAGTTAGCGAGATAATCGGAAGCCCGGTCAAAGCGGTCAAGATGGGCGATGAGGAAGTCCCGGCCGATCTGGTTCTCGTTGCCACAGGTGTGAGGGCCAACGTTGACCTCGCCAAGGCGGCGGGGCTTGAGGTGAACCGTGGAATAGTCGTCAACGAGCACCTCCAGACGAGCGACCCGGACATCTACGCGATAGGCGACTGCGCGGAGGTCATTGATGCCGTTACCGGGCAAAGGACACTCAGCCAGCTCGGGACGAGTGCGGTAAGAATGGCGAAAGTGGCAGCGGAGCACATAGCCGGAAAGAACGTCGCCTTCAGGCCGGTCTTCAACACGGCTATAACCGAGCTCTTCGGCCTCGAGATAGGCACCTTTGGTATAACTGAGGATAGGGCGAAGAGGGAAGGCATTGAAATAGCAGTCGGCAAGTTCAAGGGAAGCACAAAACCCGAGTACTACCCCGGCGGCAAGCCGATAACGGTTAAAGTAATCTTCAGGAAGTCCGACAGGAAGCTAATCGGCGCGCAGATAGTCGGCGGGGAAAGGGTTTGGGGCAGGATAATGACGCTCTCGGCTTTGGCGCAGAAGGGGGCGATCGTTGAGGACGTCGTTTACCTTGAGACCGCCTACGCCCCACCGGTAAGCCCGACGATTGACCCGATAAGCGTCGCCGCTGAGATGGCGCTCAGGAGGTTCCGCTGAGTGGAGCTTCGGGCTCTACTTTCCCTTCTTCGTCCCAAGTTCGCCCTTCCCTCCCTCGTTCCGGGCTTAGTGGCCTTTACCATCGCGCGCTACCACTACGGAGTTTTTTTCACGGCTGATTTTCTCATAGCGATGCTCGTGGTTTTCCTCGTCACGTCGGCGGGCCTGGTCATCAACGAGTACCACGACTACGAGCTGGATTTGCTGGCCAACAGAACCGAGCTCCCCCTCGTGAGCGGAAAGGTGAGCCTGAGGGGCGCTAAACTCCTCGGCTACGGCCTCCTAATTCCGGCGCTTGCCCTTTCCGCACTGATATCCCTCAAGGCCCTCATCATAACGCTCATCGCCTCTTTCCTCGCCATAGCGTACTCCGCCCCTCCGCTGCGCTTCAAGGCGAGGCCCCTCGTCGATTCACTGACCAACGGTCTCACCTACGGCCCCGTCACGATGGGGCTCATCTTCGAGTCCCTCGGCCTTCCGGTGAGATGGGCGGTCGTTTACTCCCTCCCCTTCTTCGTTCTCCTCTCGGCAGGCCACATGATACTCGCAATACCGACCATAGAGGAGGACCTCGCCCTGGGGGCAAGAACGTCCGCCTCGTGGCTCGGGCGGGAGAGGGGAATAAAGGTCGGGATGCTTCTCTTTGCCCTCTCCTCCTTCATGGTCGTCGTCTACTGCCTCCTCGGCTATTATCCCCTCCTCTCCGTTTTGTTCCTGCCCTTCATGATCTTCGCTATCTTCCAGCTCCGGCGCTGGCTCAACGGGGCCGGGAGAAGGGAGGTCTTCAGGAGGATGGAGGCGGCTTTTCTCCTGGGGGCGCTGGTTTTCCTGCTTCCCTTCTTCCTCTGAGCTGGACAAACTTTAAGTCCCCAACGACGAACTTCCTCTTTAGGTGATCGCATGAAGGTAGCCGAAAGGGATAGAGTACTCCTCGGCCTCGGAACGGGGGTGCTTCTCGCGTCGAGCATGAGAATCTTCGTCGCCGGCGCTTACTCGAGCCTGGAAAAGACGTTCTTCTACGGGATGAACTTCCCCTCCGGACTGGGGATTCTCCTGCTCCTGCTTGCGGCGTTCCTCGTCGGGCGGCTTAGCAGGAAAGCCGGAGCGGCCATAATGGCCGCCTACGCCATCGCGCTCCTCGCCACGGACGCAACAGAGTACACGCACCTGATAGCGGCCTTCGCCCTGCCCGTGGCTCTGGCCCTCGTCAAGGAGCTTGACGTGAAGTACCTGGCTATGGGGCTTGTCGCTGACCTGAGCCTCCGCGTCCTGGCCACCGGCGGAGAGCCGGCTGACTTTCCCTACACGAGGGCAATCCTGGCGGTTCTTCTGTTCCTTGGCTCATACGCCCTCTGGAAGGAGCAGGGGACGCTTAAAAAGCCCGGCTTTGGGCTGTACGCCTTCGCCGCCCTGCTCGAGCTCGGCCTCATCTACCCCAACGCCGTGATGCGCTACTCGGGGATGACGGTCTATTACCTGCCCGAGTTCATCGGCTTCTCCCTGCTCGTGGCCCTGGCGATTCTTCTCGGCCCGTACCTTGCCAGAAAGCCCTCCCTCGCGATGGCCCTGCTCGTCCTCGGCTCGGCCACGCTCTTCCTCGGGCCCCTCTCGCTCATCGGCCTCCCCTTAGCTCTCGCGGCTTCAATGGCGCTGGTCGAGAACGCCAAGGGCAGCAGGGGAGGCGTCATAGGTGCGTTCTACCTCTTCCTCGTCTCAACGCTCGCCATAGGTGCCTACGTGGGTAGGGACATAGGGCTGGCCTTCATGGAGGACAGGCTTGAGGCCCTCATCCTGGCAGCATCGATAGCCTACGCCCTCAGCGCCTACGGGAAGAGCGCCGAGGTAAAGCTCCCAAGCGCGAGGGAAATCGCCGGCCCGCTGGCCGGCCTCATCGTCGCTTCCCTGGTAACCCTGGCACTCTTCAACGCGGGACCAACCTACGGCGAAGCGAAAAAGGAGGTCCTCATCTGGACCTATAACGTCCACCAGGGCTTCGGGCCCTACGACGGCACCTTCAACGGCTATGAACTGGTTAACCTTTTAGCCGAGCAGAGGCCGGACGTGTGGCTGGCCCAGGAGGTTGTTGGCGGAATGATAGCCAACGGCTACCAGGACGTGCCCCTCTTCATCTCCGCCCGCCTAGGCTACGCCTACGAGTACAAGCCCGCTGTTGAGGGAAGCTACGGCATAGCGGTCTTCTCCCACTGGCACATGAGAACAGAGGGTGAACTCAACCTAGAGAGCGTCGGCCAGGCGAGGCCGGCACAGAAGGTCTTCATCGAGGAACTCGGCCTCACCCTAGTGAACGTCCACATGGGGCTGAGCGAGGAGGAGAGGGCCATGCAGGCCGAGGAGCTGCTCAAGTTCGCGGAGAGCAAACCGGTGGCCCAGGTAATAGGGGGCGACACCAACGCGGAGCCTGACGAGGAGGCAATAGCAATACTCACGCGCGACTACCGCGACGCCTTCCCTGAGAGGCCCCCGTACACCTTCCTCTGGGAGCGCAACGGGGTCAGGGACGAGGAGAACATAGACTACATCCTGCTCAAGAAGGACTGGCCGGCCCAGGTTAAGGACTACGGCTGCCTCTGCGACGTCGAGGTTTCCGACCACAGGCCGGTGTGGGTGGTCATCGAGCTTCCGTGAGGTTTTTATTTCCTCCCTCCACTCTTCTCCATGCCGTCGAGGGTCAGGGTGAGCAGGCTGATGGCCTACATTCTGCGCCACTCCCCGGAGGAGTTCGGGCTGAAGCCTGACGCCAGGGGCTTTGTGCCCTTCAAAGACCTGGTGAGTGCCCTGCGGAGCGTTTATCCCGATGTCACAGAGGAGTTCGTTAGGGAGATAGTCCGGCTCGACCCCAAGGGGCGCTACGAGATTAGAGGAGACAAAATCCGCGCCCGCTACGGCCACAGCTTTGAGGTTGGGCTGGACCACGAGGAGGACACGGAATCGGGGGTTCTTTACCACGGGACGCCGAGGAGGAACCTCAAGCGGATTCTGAAGGAGGGCCTCAGCCCGATGAAGCGGCAGTTCGTCCATCTAACGACGAGCAGAAGCGAGGCGGTCGAAACGGGCAGGAGGCACGGGAGGGACGTGGTTCTTCTCGTCATAGACGCCGACTGTCTGAGGAAGAGAGGCCTGAGGATATACAAAGCCGGAAAGAACGTCAGGATAGTCGAGCGCGTTCCTCCGGAGTGCATCACCCTGGCAGTCTGAGGGCTAAAACGAAGGCCAGCCCGAGGGGAATCAGCGTGCTCACGAAGTTCAGGGTAAAGCTTATCCCCGATAGGTAGCCCCCGAGGAGAGGACCGAGGACCCAGCCGAGGCTCATCATCGCGTTCAGCAGGCCCATCCCCTGGCCGCGTTCGCTCACCCTCACCCGCTCGGCGACGTAAGTGGAGGCCGAATTCAGCGTCATGGACCACTTCACACCCGAGAGGAAGGCAACGGGGAGCATTAGGTAGATGCTTCCCGCGAAGGCGTAACCGAGGAAAGCGATACCGTAGCCGGCTATGGAGAGGAGGTAGAACCTTTTGGCCCCGTACCTGTCGATGAGCCTCCCGATGTAGTAGCCGCTCAGGGCGGCCGCGAGGGAATCGATGCCGAAGAGCAGGCCGACCCACTCCTCGCCGAAGGTCTCGCCGAAGTAAACCGGGACTACGGAGTAAACCTGGCCGCTGGCTACCATCATCAGCAGGACGCTGAGGTAGAAGGTTCCGAGGTGGCCCCTCATCAGCCTTCCCAGGGCGTTCTTTCCGACGGTCGCCCTATCGCTCTCCCGCCCTTCCTGGGGGATCAGGAGAAGCCTCGGCGCTCTTTTCGGCCGTGGTCTCTCGCGCATAGCCAGGGCTATAACCGCGGAAACCGCCAGCAGAACGCCGGAAAGCATGAATATCCCCCTTATTCCGATTCTCTTTACAAGGAAGCCGCCGAGGAAGTTCCCGGACATGTAGCCGGCGTTCTCAACGGTTGAGAAGAGGCCGTAGGCCGAGCCTATCCTCGTGGAAAGCTCCGCTATGAGGGCCGACTTGGCAGGCATCATTGCCGAGCCGAGCGCTCCTTGAGCCGTTCTCAGGGCGAGTAGGGCCAGGGGGGTCGATACCAGGGCCATCAGGGCGTAGAAGAAGCCCGTGGAGAAGAGGCCGAGGGCTATGAAGCCTTTCCTGTTTCTGGTGGAGTCGGAGAGGTAGCCAAAGGGGTACTGGAAGGCCGTGGAGGTCAGGTTGAAGGCCACGCTGAGGAGACCTACCATGAGCATCGTTCCGCCGATGAGGCGCATGTAGACGCTCAGGTACGGGAAGGCCATTCCGAAGGAGACGTTGGCGAGGAACATGGAGACCGCTAGGAGGAGGACGTTCTTTCTCTTCACCTTTAGCCGCCTGAGCTTCCCTGCCTTCTCCCTGCGCCCCTGGAGGATAGCCCTTTCCCTCTTCATCGGCCGGCCCTACGGAAAGTCTCTTATAAAACTTCCTCCAAGTTGATGTGGTGGGACCATGTGCGATGTTCTGGTGGCCGCACCTGAGGCCACGAAGGAGGGGGTAATGCTCTTCGCCAAGAACAGCGACAGGGAGCCGAACGAGGCTCAAATCCTTGAGTTCATACCGAGAACCAAGCACGGGGCGGAGAAGGTCAGGCTTACCTACGTGGACTTTCCGCAGGTCAAGGAAACCTACGCGGTGATTCTCTCCCGTCCGTGGTGGATGTGGGGGGCTGAGATGGGCGTGAACGAGTTCGAGGTGGCAATAGGCAACACCGCCGTCTTCACGAAGGTGAAGGTGCCGGAGAGTGGCGTGACCGGGATGGACATGATACGCCTCGCCCTTGAGAGAACCAGGAGCGCGGGGGAAGCCCTGGAGTTCATAACGGGCATCGTTGAGGGGGGACTTCAGGGAGGAAACGGGAGCAGGAGCCATAAGCTGCTCTACTTCAGCTCCTTCATAATAGCCGACCCTCAGGAGGCCTGGGTTCTTGAGACCGTTGGGAGGGAGTGGGCGGCAAAGAAAATCGATGGGGTCTATTCTATCTCCAACGCGCTGACGATTGAGAACGACTGGGATATGGCATCGGAAGGCGTTGAAAGGCTCGCAAGAAAGGGCTCCTTCAGCTTTGCGAAGCACTTCTCGGACAGGTTCTACACCCACTTTGCCCATGGAAGGGAGCGGAGGGCCTTCACACTGAAGAAGCTGAGGGAGCGCGAGGGTGAGATAACGCTCGAGTACATGATGTACCTTCTGCGCTCCCACTCCTTTGAGCCTTACCGCCCGGAGAAGGGCTCAATGAGGGACATCTGCATGCACTACGGGGGCTTAACGAGGCCCTCTCAGACGGCTTCATCGCAGGTTTCCGAGCTTGGAACCGGTCTTCACTGGTTCACGGGCACCTCGAACCCCTGTCTGAGCATCTTCAAGCCGGTGACCTTTGAGGGGGGCCTTCCGGACCTCGGGAAGGAACCCACCGACCGCTACGATCCTGAGGCATACTGGTGGCGCTTCGAGGCTTTCCACAGGAGGTTCCTGACGAACTACCGCACCTACATCGACGACTTCGCCCGTGAGAGGGAGGGACTTCAGGGCGAGATAATAGAGAAGGCCAGGGAGATTGAAAAGACCCCGGAGGATCTGAGGGCATTGACTGAATGGGCCTTCCGCGAGGAGGCCAGGCTACTCGAAAGGTGGGAGAAGATGGTAAAGCCCGGAAAGCTCCCCCTGCTGTTCGGGAGGAGCTGGAGAAAGGTTAACGAGGAGGCCGGGCTCAGGCTGGAGGGTTGAAAATGCTCAAGTTCCCTGACGGATTTCTCCTTGGAACCGCCACCTCGTCCTACCAGATCGAGGGTGACAACGTCTGGAGCGACTGGTGGTACTGGGCCGAGAAGGGGAAACTTCCGCACGCCGGAAAGGCCTGCAACTCGTGGGAGCTCTACGAGAGGGACATCGAACTGATGGCTGGGCTGGGCTACAGAGCTTATCGCTTCTCGATAGAGTGGGGCAGGGTCTTCCCTGAGGAGGGAAAACCAAACGAGGAGGCCTTGATGCGCTATCAGGGAATCATTGACCTCCTCAACGAGGCCGGCATAACCCCGATGCTCACGCTGCATCACTTCACGCTGCCGACGTGGTTTGCCCTCAAAGGCGGATTCGAAAGGGAGGGTAACCTTGAGTACTGGAGGAGCTACGTTGAGCTGATAAGGGATAACATCGAGGGCGTTGAGCTGGTGGCGACCTTCAACGAGCCGATGGTCTACGTCGTGGCTTCATACGTTGAGGGGATGTGGCCGCCCTTCAGAAAGAACCCGCTGAAGGCGGAGAAAGTTGCGGCAAACCTGATTAAAGCCCATGCCATCGCCTATGAAATCCTCCACGGCAAGTTCCGGGTCGGGATAGTGAAGAATCGCCCGCACTTCGTGCCGGCGACCGATTCTGAGAGGGATAGAAAAGCGGCCGAGGAGATAGACTACACCTTCAACCGCTCACTCCTGGATGGAATCCTGACGGGAGAATTCAGGGGCTTCATGAGAACCTTTGAGGTCCCGGTGAGCGGCCTTGACTGGCTCGGGATGAACTACTACAACATCATGAAGGTCAAAGCTGTGAGGAATCCGCTCAAACGCTTCGCCGTCGAGGACGCCAACGTGGGCAGGAAGACGGACATGGGCTGGAGCGTCTATCCGGGGGGCGTCTACGAGGGGCTGAAGGCCTTCTCTGAGTATGGCCTTCCGCTCTACGTCACCGAGAACGGCATAGCGACGCTCGACGATGAGTGGCGCATCGAGTTCATAGTACAGCACCTCCAGTTCGTCCATAAAGCCTTGGCGGAAGGCATTGATGTGAGGGGCTACTTCTACTGGTCGCTCATCGACAACTACGAGTGGGCAGAAGGTTTCAGACCGCGCTTTGGACTCATAGAGGTCGACTACGAGACCTTTGAACGGAAGCCGAGAAGGAGCGCTCACATCTACGGTGAAATCTCAAAGAAGGGAGAGATAAGCGACGAATTGCTTGAAAAATACGTCCTCGGGGAGGTTTAGGCCCGTATCGTTCTCCCCACCTCCTCAACGTCGCCCTCATCGAACTGGGGCAGGGCATCGAGGTGGGCTTTCATTAGCTCGGCCATCGCCCTGAGACCGGCCTCCGCGTCGTGGACAACGGGGTCGAGGAGTACAGCTTTTACAACCTTTTCAACGTTCCCCTCCGCCGCCCCCTCGCTTGAAAGCCTCTGTATCTCCGCCTGAACTTTGAGCGGAACCAGGGTCTCCCTCGGGAGCCGAACGCGGAGCGGTTTTACACCCTTCGGGGAGACCCTTGCCGGAACCTCGACCACCGTGCCCTCCGGCAGGTCTATGTAGCCCCTGTTGGGGACGTTTATCGCCTCCTGAAGTTTCTCCGCCCCCTCAAGCCCCTCCGCGACGTTCATCGCAACGTCCGGGAACTTCACGAAACGGTTGAAGGCAAACTTCGGGACGAGACCCCTGAGGAAGAGCCTCAGCAGCCTTCTTACCTCTTCCCCTTCCCTCTTCGTCCGCTCTATCCATTTCAGGCCCTTCTTTTCATCGGGAACGAGCGGCCAGGCAAAGCTCAGGTACTCGCCTATGTGGTTGTCGTCCGGAGAGGGGAAGAGCCCGTAGGCCCTGTAGAGCAGCTGGCTCAGGGGTTCGAACTCCGGTTTCCTCTCCAGTGCCTCCTTGAGCCTCGGATAGGCATCCTCGCCCCTCACCCAGAGCTCCCTTATCCACGTGAAGTGGTTGAGTCCGGCGGCGGTGAAGTTTATCTCCCGCTCGTCCACCTTCAGGAGGGGGGCGAGCATCTCCTTCCTCTCAAGGTATCCCGTGCAGAGCCCGTAGACGTTTCTGAGCCCGGTGTAGTTGAGAACCGCGTAGGTCACCCTCGGCTCGGGGTTGGAGTATATGAAAACCGCCGCATCCCTGTTGATGTCCTCTATCCGTCTGGCGATTCCCAGAACCAGCGGAACAACACGGAGGGTGTGCGCCAGGCCGCCCAGCCCCCCGTTCTCCCCGAGAACCTGCCTTATCCCGTGCCTGTGGGGGATTTCGAAGTCCAGCCTCCAGCGCTCGTACCTCTCCTTCTCCACCGAGATGACGGCGTAGTCGAGACCGTACTTCTCAAGTTCTTCGGCCTCTTTCAGAGGGGTAACCTTGAATCCAGCCTTGAAGGTTCTCCCTATCTTCTCCGCCAGCGCGGTCACGAACCTCCTCCTGTCGTCGTCTATCTCGACGAGGTAGACCTCGGCGTTGCTTAGCGTTTCACTGGTGGCTATCGTGTAGAGGCCGAGGGGGGTGAATATGCTCCCCGCCCCGATGAAGGCTATCCTCACTCAGAGCACCCCCGCGAGAGGATTGGCATGGAACAAAACTGTTGGGAGGATTCTCAGCCCCTCACCGTACTTGAAGCCACCAATCTCCCCGTAAAACCTGGCGACGCTCCTCACGAAGACCTCCCACGAATTCCAGTCCCCCTTGAACTGGCTTTCATGGGCCTTCAGCGCCTTCAGCTTGAGCTTGAGGAAACCGGTAACATCCTCAATGTGGTTCGGGTTGTCCGTGTAGTAGAAGCCGAGGAGCGGGACGTCCCAGGGATTTCCTTCGCCCACGTTCGGAAGGGCCGAGAAGAAGGCCGCCTCCCCCGCCAGGAGACCGGCTTTCCTGTGGTCCGGATGAACCTCGTATGGCAGCCAGGGGTCCGGGGCCAGCACCAGCTCCGGCCTCTCAGAGCGGATTATGCCGATGAGTTCTTCCCTGACGTCATCGCTGTAGGGCAACTTCGTGTCGGTGTAACCGAGCCAGAGGAGTTTTTTAACCCCTATTATCTCCGCCGCCCTCTCCTGTTCCCTCCTCCGGACTTTCCTTAACTCTTCTGGCGGGAGCTCCCTGCTCCCTGCAGAACCGTCGGTCAGGGTGAGGTATTCCACCTCCTTCCCCTCCCGGGAGAGCCTCGCCAGGGTTCCGCCTATGGCAAGCTCGCAGTCGTCCGGGTGTGGCTGGATGCAGAGTATTCTCTCAACGCCCTCGAAGGGCATTCCAACATCGAAGCCGAGCGTCTCCTTCAGAAGTTCCCGGAATTCCTCCGGGGAGGCGCCTCTAAACCTGGCCTTCGCCAGGAGAATCGGCTTCAAGCGACATCACCTCCGAGCAGTGCCTCGGCCCGTTTCCTCAGTGTTGCCCTGACCTCCTCCCTGTCCCTGGGATACTGCCGCCTTATCCAGAACCAGACGAGGGCGCAGAGCGTCCAGAAGAGCGAGCCTATGACGAGGGTGTACTCGTACGCCTGGGCGTTGGTGTAGCCTCTGCTCCTCAGGGTTTCGATGAGGAATCCACCGAAGAGCGGGCCCAGGGCCTTTCCGACGTTGTCTATGATGTTGAACACCCCGAAGACGGTTCCCCTGTCCTCCGGCAGGTTCACCTGGGAGATTATTGCTGTGACGTTCGGTCCGGCGAAGCTGACGAGCTGGAGGAAGAGTATGGAGTAGACAGCCAGTGCGAGCCAGCCCTCGAAGGAGAGGTGGGGAGGGAGAGGGTAGAGGATTATCCCTATCGCGGCTATCATGCCGAGGAACACCGCTATCCCCGTCACCAGCGCCCTTCCACCTGGGCTTCTCCTCTCGAAGTAGTCTCCCACGTAGCCCCCTACGAGGGTTCCTATGACGGTCGCTATTCCCAGTATCAGCAGGACGAAGGTGGCGGTGTCCTTCTCCATGCCCCTCGTCACGATAAGGAATGAGACCAGCCAGTACATGAGGACGCCCCAGGGAACCGTTCCGGCCAATCCTTGGAGAAATATCAGGAGGTTTGTCCTGGTCTTGAATGACTTTCTGACGGCTTCCCAGCTCAACCTGTAGGTGTACTCCACCCCGTGCTCGATGAGCCTCCGGACCTCCTCCTCACCGGCGCCCCTCTTCGGCTCCTCCGCTATGGCGTAGAAGAGCGGTGCGAGGATGAAGTTGGGAACCGAGGCGAGGATGAAGGGAACCCTCCAGCTGGCTATCAGGCCGGCCATTATCATCCCGAAGAGGGTTCCGAAGCCGAAGGCAGTCTGTATGAAGGCGTAGCCCTTCCCGCGCTCCTCGCTGGAGAACATGTCTGCTATCAGGGAGTAGCCTATCGGGATTATCGAGCCGACTCCGATTCCGGTGAAGAGCCTCATGAGTAGCAGTTCGTAGTAGCTGTTGACGAAGGCCGTTAAGAAGCACGGTATCTCGCCGAGGAGGACGCCTATGACCAGGAGCTTTTTTCTGCCCTTTATGTCTGAGAGGAAACCCCAGACTATTGTTATCAGAGCGCTCGTGGCGACGAATATCGTTGAAACGAGCCCCATCTGGGTTTCGCTTATCCCGAACTCGGCCATTATCTGCTGGTAGTTCGGGGGAAGAAGGTTCTGGTCCGCCATCAGGAAAGCGGCCATCAGGACGAGAAGGAATACCGAAACCTTGTTTCTTAAATTCCTCACGATTTCTCCCTCCAGGCTTCATAAACGGCCCTAAACGCGTCAAGCCTCCTCTCGGGCAGGGGCTCCCATCCCCTTGCGTCGCTGTTCTCTGCCAGAAACGCCTTCTCTCCCCGCAGGTTCCAGGAAAGGGCGTTCAGCCGGGCGTTGCCATCGTCGAGCCGCCATACCTCAAGGCTTTTATCGGGCGCCCAGCTTGAGGTTCTCAGGTACAGCCTCTTACCGGAGTGCGGCAGCTCGCTCGGGGGCCTTATCTCCCGCCCCAGGGCGTCGAAGACCTCGATGAAAGAATCGACGGTTATCAGGTAGTCCGCCAGGGACCGGTAGCCCAGGAACTCTATGTCCGTGCCGTAGAGGACAACGTCGTCTAGGTTCCCGAGCCATTTTGCTACCTTCTTCGGGCCCATCAGCGGGAACCTCCCCGCGGAGAGCATCACCACGGTGTTCACGTTCACCCATATCGGTATCGCCTCGGTATCCTTAACCGCCCTGAGGGTTATCTTCCCGGGAAAGACGAGTTTGAGCGACTTTTTCAGCTCCCTCAGGCCGAGGAGGTAGTTGAGGTACCTGTTGCCCTCACCGCGCTGGGCCTTGATGAGGTGGGGGTAGAGCGGCTTCACCGGTTTTATGGCCCTGTTGATGTGGTTTGAAAGGACGAGGGCTTCCCCATCGACGAAAACCGTCTCATAACCGCTGTCCTTGAGTATGGCTGGCAGAATCGGGTCGTAGGCCAGCTCCGGCGGGAAGAAGAGCCTTGGAGAGACTTCAAGCAGATTCTCCTTCACCTCCCTGTCGCGCCGGATCTGGGCCTCAACCCTGTCGAGGCTCAGGAGGGGCAGTATCGCGTGGCTGTATGATGTTCCGGTTACCTCTATCAGCCCGGATTCGATTCCCTCGCGTATGAGACCCAGAACCTCCCCGGGGAGGAGTTCGAGGGTGAAGCCCGTGATGTTGAGGGCGAAGGGGACCTCCTTCCCGATGAGAGCCGAGAGAACAGGTACGTAGGCCTTCTCGATGACCCTCCCTACCTCATTCTTTGGAATCTCCGCGTACTGAAGGTTGCCGTGGAGGAGGAGAGCGAGCAACTCAGACCCTCCTCACGCTCACCCCGTCGCTCGGGCTGACGAGGTGGTAGTCAGGCTCCCAGTTGAAGTGCCTGACGTACTCGTCGGTCACCCTCATGGCCACGTCCAGTGCCAGCTCCTCCGGAACTATGGCCACCGCTGAACCGCCAAAGCCAGCTCCGGTCAGCTTGGCCCCGTAGGCACCGAATTCGACCGCCTTCCTTACAAAGAAGTCCAGCTCCTCGCTTGAGACGTCGTAGTTTCTGGCCAAATCCCAGTGTGAGGCCGTCATCAGCTCGCCGAAGGTCCGGACGTCGCCGCTCCTCAGGGCATCCCTGGCCTCAAGGACGCGCCGGTTCTCCCTGACGATGTACCCGAAGAATCGCCGGTAGAGGGAGGGAAGGTTCCTGAGCTCCTCTTCTTCGACCTCCTTGGATGTTCTCTTTCCGAGGAACCTGAGCGTCTCCTCCGCCACCTTCCTCCTCTCTGAGTAGGCCGAGCCAGCCAGCTCCCGTTTGACCCCCGTGTAGAACACGAGAACCTGAACGTCGCTCGGGAACCTTATGTACTCATGCCTCAGCGTGTCAGTGTCCAGAAACATCACGTGGTCCTTTTTACCGTGAACGACTGCAAACTGGTCGAGTATCCCGCAGGGGACTCCGACAAAGTCGTTCTCCGCTTTCTGTGCGAGAAGGGCCATCTCTATCGGGAGGAGGTTCAGCCCGTAGGCCTCGTTGAGAAACGCCAGAACGGCCAGCTCAAGGCTCGCCGAGGAGCTCAGGCCCGAACCCACAGGAAGGTCGCCTCCGATGATGCCCTTCATTCCTCCAACCGAGTGTCCTTCCTCCCTGAGGACCCAGAAGATTCCCCTGATGTAGTCGGCCCAGTCGTTGGCCTTTCTTATTTCATCGAGGCCGAACTCTTTCACGTCTCTGGATATCTGGGAGTAGACTCTTACCCTCTCGTCCTTCTGGGCATGGAGAACCGTGTAGAGGTCTATTGCCATCGGCATGACGTAGCCGAGGGAATAGTCCGTGTGCTCCCCGATCAGGTTGATCCTTCCGGGAGAATCAACGCGGTACATGATTCCACCCGATGGGGTTAGGTTTGAAAATATTTAAGGATAACGAGAGAAGAAAAAGTCAGCCCATCTGGAGGGCCTGTCCGCGTAGTTCACCGCGCTCAAACCTGTACGGGTCGTACCAGTCCACAGGGAGGTCAGTTCTCCCCTTTGTCACGAGGTCCGCTACCATCTCAGCCACCGCTGGGGCCATCATGAAGCCGTGGCCGGAGAAACCTGCGGCAATGTAGTAGTCGCTCAGCTCCTCGATCTTTCCTATCGCCGGGTTGCTGTCGGGAGTTTTCGCGTAGTAACCCGCCCACGTCCTCAGGATGAGGAGCTCCCTCAGTGCCGGGATGATCTTGGTGAAGTAGTAGCTGACCTCGCGGAGGAACTCGTACGTTGGGTTGAGGTCATAAGTCGGCCCGAGCTCGTAGCCGACTCCGCCGACTACGCCTCCATGGGCCGTCTGGGTCAGGTAGGCGTGGCCGTACTTGAAGGAGATGACCATCGGGTTTATTGCGCCCCTCCTTATCGGCTGTGTGATGACGGCCTGGTGCTTGTAGGGCTCTATCGGTATCTTGACGCTTATCCTGGCCATCGCGTTGATGAGCTTTGCCCAGGCGTTGGTGGCGTTTATGACGGTGCCCGTCTTTATGGTCCCTCTGCTGGTCTTCAGCCCCTTTATCTCGCCGTTCTCGACGATGAAGTCCTTGACCTCGGTGTATTCGACGAGTTTAGCCCCGAACTCCTCCCCATGGAGGGCGAACTTGGCGGTCGCGTGGAAGGGGTCGGCCTTTCCGTCGGTCGGGTTCCAGGAGGCAGCTATCACCTCGCTGATGTCCAGGAGCGGGACTATCTCCTTGGCTTCCTCCGGCGTTATGAGCCTCGTCGGGACGCCGAAGCGGTTCTGTATGGCTATGTTCCGCTTGAACTCCTCGACCTCGTCATCGTCGTAGAGCAGGAAGAGGTAGCCCGTCTGCTCGAAGGAGAAGCCGTACTCCTCACTGTACTTCTTCCACAGTTCGACGGAGCGCTTCATAACCTGGACGTTCGCTTCATCGTTGAACTGCTGCCTTATTCCAGTCCCGCAGCGGAAAGTAGAGCCTGAACCGATGAAGCGCTTCTCTATGACGGTAACTTCCTCCCCGCGCTTGGCTAACTCGTGCGCTATCGTGACCCCTATTATGCCCCCACCGATGATAACGATATCGCTCCTCTCAGGGAGCTCTTTACTCGGCATACTCCTCCACCCCCTCGGCGGTGACCTTCATCTTAACGTTCTTGAGCGGCGGCCTCGCGACAGGTATGTCCAGCCGGTCCATGGGCGTCCCCGTTCTCTGGGAAACCACCACCGCGCCGTTGAACAGACAGAAGCGGCCCTGGCAGAAGCCCATCGCTAAATGCGTTAGGCGCTTGATTATCTGCAGGTCGGTTATGCCCGACTTCACGACGTCGTCTACCTTCCTCAGGGAGACGTCGCAGCCGCATATCTGCACGTCCTCAAGGTTAAGGTTCCCGAAGTCTATTCTCTGAACCTGTACCGCCTCAGGTTCGTAATCCTCCAGCCTCTCCGCGTAGATGCACGGCTCCGCCTCAAAGCCGAATTCCCTGAGGATGTACGCCCCGACGAGCCTGCCCTCAATGTAGTTCGCGTAGTGGGGCTTTATGCTGGCGGCGCTCCCGGCCACGTAGATGCCGTCCCGGATTCTGTTCCTAGAATCGAGGATGGGGGTGTAGTAGCCGTGCCTGAAGACCAGCTTCCCGCCTGCCTGGGTCGGCGGGTTGATGTCGGGTCTCCTTCCCTCGGCCATTATGACGGCATCGACCTCGTAGGAATTCCCGTTCGTGTCTATGAGCCTCTCGACCTTTTCCCTGCCCTCAACGCGCTTGGGGTTTGGAACTGTGATGTACTCGATGCCCCAGCGGTCAAGCTCCGCGGTTATCTCTTCTGGCTTGCTACCCACGACCGCGACCTTCCTTCCAGGCGCAACTCCCCAGACGTTGAGAACCTCAAGCGCGTCGCTCCTTCTGAAGACACCTGGATAGTCGTTGTTCTCGAAGAGGTGAATGTTATCGACCGCCCCAACGGCCAGAACGACGCGCTTGGCCATTATCTCGATGAGCTGGTCTCCCCGGACAACAGGTACGAGGAAGTACTCGCCTTTGTCAAATACCCCGAGGGCTATCGTGTTCCTGAAAACCCGGACGTTCTCGTTGAACTTCCCGACAAGCTCATTAACGACCTCCTGGGGCTTCTTCTCTCCAAAACCCTCCTGGGGAAGGCCCTTGAGCCAGAGGTCGCCGCCGAGCCAGCCCCTCTCCTCCACCAGGGCAACGGTCAGGTGCTCCTGAACCTCAAGGACAGTCCCGATTCCCGCCGGGCCGCCTCCGATGACGGCCACATCAACTACCAGCCTTTCAACCGGCTTACCCTCGTCGATTTCCACGGTTTCCTGAAAGTCCACATAGCCCTGCCTCTCCAGCCTCATGCCGTCACGAACCTTGGTCTTGCGCGCGTTGATGTTCTTGACCCCGTTAATAACCATCGGCACCGGGCCGAAGGTGAAGGCTCCCCTTTTCCTTCCCTCGGTGCTCATGGTGAGCCAGTACACCCCGTTGGCGAGAAGTGCGACGGTAATCTTTTCTCCTTCGTAGGCCTCGTAGGGTTTTCCTTCAAAGTAGATGGTGATCCTCTTAGAAGGGTCCTTCTCGGTCAGGTCGAGCGGTCTCATGCTCTCACCTCGAAGATTTTACAATAGGCGCCGTCATTTATGCACCAATGCTTATAAATGTTAGGTTGACCAAAAATGGTTCAAAACCTTTGGTTTAATTTCACGTTGCGAACCTGTGGAAAAAGAATGATGGAAAGAAAAGGGAATCATGCGATTCCCTTGGCGAGGACGAACTCGGCGACGTTCTCGACCTGGCTCTTGGCCCTGGTCTCGGTGATGCTCTTCTTGCCGGCCCCCTCGATGGGAACTTTCCTGAATATCTCCTCGTGGAGCTTGACGACGTCCTCCGGTGGCTTTGTGAGCAGGCTGACGATGATTATGACTATCAGGGTCACGAAGAAGTTGATGAAGAACACCGGTATGCCGTTGAACCAGCCGCCGATGGTGCCGAAGAATCCCGGAGCGTCCGGGTTGAACGCCCAGCCGTATATCTTTGCCTCAAAGAGGACCTCGCTGATGAGACCGTAGGCCATTCCGACGATTGCCCCCTCCTTGGTTGCTCTCTTCCACCAGAGGCTCAGCGTGAGTATTGGACCGAAGCCTACCGCGAGACCACCCCAGGCAGTTGCGACCATCTGGTATATGACCTTTGGACCGCTGAGGGCGAACCAGAGACCAACGAGGGCAACTCCAGCCACCACGAGCCTCGATATGTTGACCATCTGCTTCTTGCCTATCTCCTTGCCGAGAACCTTGTGGTAGAAGTCCCTGGCTATGGCCGAGGATGCGACGAGCAGCTGTGAATCGGCGGTGCTCATGACTGCGGAGATTATACCCGCTATCACGAAGCCTGCCAGCCAGCTCGGCATGAGCTCAACCGCCATGGCGGGGATGACCTTCTCCGGGTCGCTGACACTCAGGATTCCGGCCTGGTACATCGCGAAGCCGAGGAAGCCCGCGAAGAAGGCTCCCCAGAGGACGATTATTGTCCAGGTACCGCTGATGAATATACCCGGCCTTCTGAGCTTTCTCGGGTCCTCAACGCTCATGTAACGGGTGACGATATGGGGCTGACCGAGGTAGCCGACTATCCATGAGGCGTAGCTTATGGCAAAGATTATGGCCGCTATCCCTGTCGCACCGCCGAACGGATGGAGCTTTGCGGGATCGGCGCTTCCTATTATCTGGGTGGCCCTATCAAAGCCTCCTATCTCTGAGAGCGCAAGGAACGGCACTATTATGAGCGTCAGCAGCATGAACATTGCCTGAACGACGTCGGTCCAGACGACGGCAAAGAAGCCACCGGTGATAACGTAGGCCGTCAGGATAATGACGGTTATGAGGATTCCAGTGTTGTCGCTTATGCCGAAGCCCTCCGCGAAGGTCTTTCCACCGGCGGTGAACTGCGCCGCAACGTAGGCTGTCATGAAGATTATGATTATCAGCGCACTCAGAACCCTTATCAGCTTGGTGTCGTCCTTCAGGCGGGCCTCAAGGTAGTCCGGCACGGTTATTGCCCTGAATTTACCGGCGTATATCCTCAACCTCGGTCCGATAAGGACGTAATCGGCGAGGGTACCGAAGAGACAGCCGATGGCTGCCCAGAAAGCACCGAGACCGCTGGAAAATGCTGCACCCGGGTAGCCGAGCATCAGCCAGCCAGAGAAGTCGCTTGCCTTGTCCGAGAGGGTGGCCGCTAAAACGTGAACCCTCCTGCCGCCGACGAAGTACTGGTCCTCTGTCTTGGTGTACCTGTTGGCCCACCAGCCGATATAGGCCAGCAGCGCGAGATACACCAGAAAACCGAACAGTATCCCGCTGTTCATAGCTTACCCTCCTCCTTGAGGGTTGTCATGAGGTCTTCGTCGTAGGCCAGAATCTCGTCGTCCACGTAGTATTCCTTGCCTGTTATTCTGTCCCAGAAGCCGTACAGCAGCATCGTCAAAATACCCAAAAGCGTCGGTACCAGAAGTGTCGCCCAGGCTGAACCACTCAAGCCCATCTTACTCCACCTCAATCCATTGGTGTAAACTAAGGGACATCAGTCGACAGTATGGGCACATGAAAATATAAACATATTGGTTTAACAGTTCCCAATCCTGGACGGGATGTTTGGGCGCTGTGACAACGGAGGGCAACAGTTAATAAGCTGCAGGGATATGTAGATTCGGGGCTGGAATATGAGGGTCAACGTCATGAGGCCAATATTCAAGCCTGAGGGTGTTTCAAATCCGGACTTCGTGCTGTATCCTTACCATATCTTCCACCTTAGGCTCTTCTACAAGCGCCTCGGCAGGAGCGACCGGGTCTTTGATTACTTTGCCTACGTGGACCTGTACCGCCTCGGGGCCGAGCGTGGCGACGGCTTCATAGACCTCTACGAATGGGAGGTGGAGGAGAAGAAGGTAATGGAGCCGCTGGTGGATTACGAGGGGGCGAGGATGAAGGCCTTTGAGAGCGCGATAACCTGGGGGAACTCCCGCGTCGTCTCGTGGTGGCTCCCGAGGATAGAAATAATCAGGGAGGCCCGGGCCTACAAGGTGTTCTGGATTTTTGAGAAGGATGGTGAGAAATTGATAATGGACAGCCTCGACGGAAAGGAGTTCAAGCTGGATGCCCTGGTCGGAAAAGACGGACGGAAGTGTAAGGGGCCGTTCTGCCGTTAGATACGGAAAAGATGCCTACGGCGGAAAAAAGTTGCCGCTAACCCTCTCCCGCCGCTTTGAGTATGACCTCAATGACTTCGGGGGATATTCTGAAGCCCCTTCCCACTAGCTCCGAGAGTAGCGGTTTAACTGCTCCAACGATTCCCCTCTTCTTCGCGAGTAGAAGAACACCCGCCGTTCCCATGACCTTAACTCCCATCTCCCTGGCGATCTTCCTTGCCTTCAGGTCATCGAGTATCAGAAAATCTGCCTTGAGCTCAAGGGCAAAGGGCTATCGCCTCGGATTCGCCCTCTCCAAGGAGCCTTGAGAGAGCGTTAACAAGGTGTTTGTCCCGAGGACTCTTGATAATGGCCCATTCTGGAAGAATTTCCCCGAACTCCCCGACAACCGCAGGGGGCACCAGAATCTCTCCAAAAAGTTCGTGGAGTATCCTTAGCTCCCCGATGTTTGACAACCCTATAAGAGGACTCGTGTTTGATACCACGATCATTCCAGACCCTCAACGGTCTTGAGGTCCTCCTCGGCCTCTTCTCTCGTGTAGTTTAGAGGAACATCCCTCTTTTTCAGCTCGTAGAGGAATTCCCTCACACTCAAACCTGCAAATTCGGCAGCCTTTTCGAGGCTCAGCTTTTCCTCCCGGTATAGCTCTATGGCCGCGAGGAGAATAAGCTCCCTCTCAGGCTTTGGGCCGAGGAAGTCACGGAATCCCTCGGGCATTGCACTCTCCATAATCCCACCCAATCCGTCTTTGGCATTCATTGAGAAAAACCTTTCTACCTCGCGTGAATCTCCACTATGTCCCCGTCCTCAAGGACGTGGTCGGCCCCAACGCGCTGGCCAGGGAACTTGACGCTCTTGCCCCACACGCGAGCGTAGCGGAAGTTCTTGGCGAAGTCCTTGTGGATCCTTTCCGCTAAATCCATGACGGTCGAGCCCTTCTTCAGCGGCACCGGTGGATAGGCCGGCTCCTCGCCGGGGCTCTTGGTGAAGACGCGGATTATCCCCGCCAGCTCGTAGAGCTCGTCTTTGAGCTTCTCAAGCTGTATCTTCCTCTTCGCCGAGACGGGGATTATTTTGAACCTGTCCCCGTAGGCCTTAACCAGCTTCTCGTAGTTCTCTTTGCTTCCTGGAGCGTCGCCCTTGTTGGCGATGATTATCGCCCTCCGCCACACGAGGCTTTCATCCAGGGCATCGGCGAACTCCTCCAGCGTCACAGGCTCCTTGACGGTTATCTCCGCCGAGTGGATTCTCTCCTCGCGGAGCATCTTCATGACCTCGCTTATGTCGCCCTTGATGTTCTCCTGGCCGTTGATGACTATCCCACCCATCGCGGTTCTCTTTATTTCGACCCTCGGGCGGCGCTTGTTGAGCTTTATCCCTGCCCTTTCAAACTCCTTGAGGAGGGTTTCCATCTGCTTCACAGGGTCCTGGGAGAGGTCAACGACTATAGCTATGGCGTCAGCGTTTCTGATAACGCTCAGCAGCTGCGGCCCCATGCCCTTTCCCAACGCAGCGCCCTCAACAAGGCCGGGAACCTCAACGAGCTGTATCTGAACGTCCCTGTGATGCATCATGCCCGGTATCGGCTCCACGGTCGTGAAGGCGTAGTCCGCCACGTCAATGTCCACGTTGGTCAGCGCCTTCATGAGTGAGCTCTTGCCCACGTTGGGCAGGCCAGCCAGAACTATCTGTGCCGCGCCCTCCTTTCGGACGGCCATCGAGGGCCCGCCGCCACCCTTCTTCATCTGCCTCTGCTTCTCCAGTTCCTTTCTCAGCTCCGCCAGCTTTCGCTTTATCTGAAGTCGGAGCTTCTCGGTTCCCTTGTGCTTTGGCACGGTGGCGTACATCTTTTCGAGGGCCCGAATCTTCTCGGGGATAGTCTTTGCGTTTCTGTACTCCTCCTCCGCCGCCAGGTATTCCGCTGTCACGTTCGTTGGCATCACTGACCCTCCAGAAGCTCTGAATTAAGAGGCGAGGGGCGTTTTATAAACGCTGTGGTTTTGAAATCGGCAAGTTTATAAAATCTTCCGAAAATTTTTTACAGGCGGTGATGTTCATGCGAACGGGTTTGGACGATGTGGACAGAAAGATTCTCGCCATACTCCAAAAGAACAGCAGAACGCCCCTGAGGGAGATATCCAAGGAGGTTAATCTTGCCGAATCCACCGTTTACGAGAGGATTAAAAAGCTGAAGGAGCGCGGGATAATAAAGAAGTTCACGGTCATACTCGATCCCGGGTCACTTGGCTTCAAGATTCTGGCATTCATACTTATCAAGGCCAAGGCCGGGAAGTACTCCCACGTGGCGAACGAGCTCAGAAAGTACCCGGAAATCGTTGAGATTTTCGAGACCACCGGCGATTACGATATGCTTGTCAAGATACGAACACGCGGGAGCGAGGAGCTCAACGAGTTCCTCGACACTATCGGCGAGATTGAAGGCGTCGTTGCAACCCACACCATGGTCGTCCTCAAGGTCCACAAGGAGACCACCGAGCTGCCGCTCTGACCACTTCTGCCCAAAAATCCTTATAAGTGCCCCCTTTCTATTTTCTTCAGGCGTTTGAGTGGGGGTGTTCGATATGAAGGTGCTGTTTCTCAGTGCGGACGAGTTCGAAGACCTGGAGCTTATCTATCCCCTCCACAGGCTGATGGAGGAAGGGCACGAGGTTTACGTGGCGAGCTTCAAGAGGGGGACCATAACCGGCAAGCACGGCTATCTCGTGGAGGCAAAACTCGCCTTTGACGAGGTTGACCCGGACGAGTTCGATGCCCTCGTTCTGCCGGGAGGAAAGGCCCCGGAAAGGGTAAGGCTCAACGAGAAGGCCGTCGAGATAACCAGGAAGATGTTCGAGGCCGGAAAGCCGGTGGCGAGCATCTGCCACGGGCCGCAGATACTCATCTCGGCTGGCGTGCTGAAGGGCAGGAAGGGAACGAGCACGGTAACCATCAGAGACGACGTGAGAAACGCCGGGGCCGAGTGGGTGGACGAGCCGGTGGTCGTGGACGGCAACTGGGTCAGCTCAAGGCACCCGGGAGATCTGTACGCCTGGATGAGGGAGTTCGTTAAGCTCCTCCGCTGACCTTCAGCTTTTCTTTTAACGGTTGAGGGATGAGTTTTTAAGCCCTTCAGTTTCCTCTCTCTCGGTGGGAATAATGGCGGAGAAACTCATGCGTTCAAAGGAGGACAGAATCCTCCTCGGTGTACTAGGGGGCATAGCCGAGCACCTCAACGTTGACCCAACCCTTGTAAGGCTAATCTTCGTGGTTCTTCTGGTGTTCAACCCAGTCGCCATGACATTGCTCTACTTCCTTGCGGCGCTCATAATACCCGAGGAGGGCGAAGAGGCTGAGGAACCCCTCGCAGACCGGCTCGGAAACCTGGTAGACGAGACGGGGAAAAGGCTGGGAGAGGTCTTCTCCGGAAACGAAAACTCGAAGGCAATCGCCCTCCTGCTGATAGTGCTGGGCGCAATACTGCTGGCCGGCCCCTTCATGCCGTTCCTCCTGCCTGCGGTGGACTTCAGAACGCTGCTGGCGGTGGCCTTCCTCGTTATAGGAATAATACTCTTTAGTGAGGGGTGATTGAGATGAGAACCTTTGGCTTGATTCTGGTCTTCCTTGGCTTCCTCCTGCTCCTCAAGGAATTTCAGCCGACCTTCCTCGACTGGCTCAGGCCGTACGCACCTTACATAAAGGACGCCTTCTGGGGCGTTACGCTCATAGCCTTTGGACTCTACATGCTGACTAGGAGAGCCGCCCGCAGACTGGTGCTGCTCCTCTATCTCATCTACCTGCTCCTGTACCTGGTGGTCTGAATGGAGAGATGGCGAATAATCCGGGCTTTCACCCTTGGCCCCCTCCTTGAGGCGGCCCTTCCAAAGCCGGGCAACGTGAGCCGCTTTAGGGACTTTGACGACCTGACGTTCTACCACTTCCTCTTCGCCGAGACTTCTGTCCTCGGCGTTTACTACGAGGCGATAAAGACCGCAGAGTTACTCAGGAAGGGTATCCTTGAGCCCCGGGAAGCTGGAATCGGGGAGCTGATAAAGAGGGCGGTTCAGGCATCGCGCGAGGCTCAGGACGCCAACCCCAACTTCGGGATCATAGCCCTTTCGATCCCTCTAATCATGGGGCTGGGCATTGGGAGGAACATGCTCGACGCCAGGGAGAAGGCCAAGCTCCTCATCGACGAATCAACGGTCAGAGACACGATGGAGCTCTACCGGGCGATAAGGATAGCCAACCCCAAAGGAATCCCCTCCGGGGTCAAGTACGACGTTTACAGCGACGATTCCTTCAGAGAGCTCTTCCAGGACGGTATCAACCTCGCCAGGCTCGCCGAGATAAGCTGTGAGCGCGAGATGATATTCTGCGAGTGGCTCAGGGAGTACGAGCTGAGCTACTCCACCTTTGGAAGGCTCTACGAGCTGATAAAGGAGTTCCCGCTGGAGGAGGCCGTGCTCAGGGCTTTCCTTGAGCTTCTCGCCCGGAACATCGACACGCTGATAGTCAGGAAGGCAGGCATCGAAGAGGCGAGGCTCGTTCAGGAGAACGCCGGGAAAGTCCTTGAGGGAAAGATGGGCATCGAAGAGTTCGATGCATTCATGCGGGAGAAAGGGGACCTGAGGAACCCGGGCAGTTTGGCCGATATAATGGCCGTCTCGCTCAGCCTTCTCGTCTTGAGGGGGCTGAGGGTGGAAATGAGAAACGGAAAGGTCTGGGGAGTTATAGGACGACCCTAAACCTCTTCGCCCCGCCGAGACCGAGGCCGAGTGCCTTGCTGTCGATGACGACCGCGTCTCCTCCGAGCTCGTCGAGCATGCGTATCTTAAGGCCCGAGAGCTCGAAAACCTCCTCCTCGTCGCCGAACTCCTCGTTTATCTGTTCCCTTATGAACTCGTAGGCTTCCCTTCCCAGGAGGACGACGTCCGGCTCGTAGCCGTCGAGCTTCAGCTCGTTGGCCTTCTCCTCAACTGAGCTGAGAACACGAATCAGGTCTCCGCGCATTTTCAACACCGTGAAAAGTTGAACCTCCGGCTAAAAAATGTGCCGGTGGAGGGGAAACCTCATCCCTCTCCGATGCTTCCCGCTGTGAAGGCCTCCGCGTATGCCTTGACTGTCTCCTCGTCGCCCATTATCATGAGAACTCTAACCAAATCCATGCCCTTGACCTCGGCAAATTCCACGTAGAGGTACTGGTCGTCTTTGCGGTAGAGCTTGGCACTCAGCGGTTTGAAGTACTCGTTTTCAGTCGGTTTTTTCTCCAAGATTACCTCCTCGAATCCCTTAGCCTTCATGGCATCATCGAGCTGCGCAATCACTGCCTCGACCGGACATGTGCATGTCCCGGTGAGCCCTGTCCTCCTTCTCTCCGAGATGCCGCCGCTCATCAGGAAGTCCGTCCCGTTCGAGTTCGCAAGGTTTTCCGTTACCTCCCAGGTGGTGTTCTTCGTGGGTATCACGTAGTGGGCGAAGTAAACATCTCCCGCGGGCAGTTCGATGTCCTGCCTTTTTATCTCTCCCCTGTTTCCGGCAACTACCGGGTAGTACATTCCCCTCGCGGTGTCGTTGTTCTCGAAGAAGACGGCACTGCCAGCCACCGTGCACTCAGGCAGTATTCCCATCTTCGCCGGCCAGTCCTCCGTGTGAAGGTAACCGCTGCTCGTTCCTTCACTCAGCGATACCTTTGGAACGAACTCCAGAAAATCGCTGAATTCCATCATGCGGTTGTCCACGAGCTCTCTGACGCTCCAGCCGGTCCAGGCGTTTGCATGGGTGAACTGAGGCTCCGTCTCAAGCGTGCAGGTTACGGTGGAATAGTCCACCCCACCGGTGGAAGGGTTCCCAGACATGTGGTAGCCTAGGGTGAGAACCACTGTGAGGGAAAGGACCAGGAGGAGGGCCTTCACGTTTCCACCCATCTTGAAACCCCCTCGTGGGACTGTAGTGCCCCCTGATTGTAACGTCGTGGATCGTTCGGTTTGTGATTTGAACCAGTACTCGAAAGTGTATTATGGGATATGCCATTTGGTTATTTAATCCTTTCCATCGCCAAAAGTGAAACTCTGGCTAAAACCGGATCACGACGGTTTAAATCTGAGGCGAGGAAAAGGGAAACGCTAAAGCCCGAAGGCCCCCTTGATGCCGTTGATTATCATCTGGACGGCCATGGAGGTGAGTATCAGACCCATCATTCTCGTCATGACCTTTATCCCCACCCTTCCGAGCCTCTCCTGTATCCTGTTGGAGGAGCAGAGGACCAGCCAGACCGTTGCCGCTATCGCCCCTATGCTGGCTATGACGACGGCCTTCTCCGGAATCGTACCGCTCTTGGCCATGTATATCATCACGGTGGTTATCGCGCCGGGTCCCGAGATGAGGGGTATGGCGAGCGGAATTATGGCAACTTCCTCCAGCGTGACCACTTCCTCGCTGAACTCCTCGGTTTCTTCCTTGCTTATCTTGACCGTCGAGAGCCTGCCCGAGAGCATGTCCATCGCCATCTTGAAGAGAAGTATCCCTCCTGCTATCGCGAACGCATCGACGCTCGACCCGAAGAACCTGAATATCCATTCCCCCACCAGTGCGAATGTGACGAGTGTGAGGAGAACGGTTAGCGCTGTTTTTGTGGCTATCTCGTGCCTTTCCTCCCTGGAGAGGTCGTGGGTGACTCCAAGAAACACCGGCACCGCTCCGACTGGATTCGTTATCGCGAACAGCCCGCCGTAGAGTATCACAAAGTACTTGATCAGCTCTATCACGTCACCACCCGAGGAAAGGGAGAGGGGGAGGTTAAAAACCTAATCCCTGATTATCTCGAAGGAGTACGTAACCTCTGCCCCGCTGAGCTTCACGTGGGCTGAGGCGGAGCAGTACTTGTCCTGGCTCAGTTCTATGGCGCGCTTGGCCTTCTCCTCACTCACATCGCCGTAGATTTTGTAGTGCAGGTGAACCTTTTTGTATATTCGCGGGTGCTCATCGCGCCTTTCCCCCGAAATCTCGACCTCCAGCCCTTCGATCGGCTCGCGCATCTTCTGGAGAATCATTACCACATCGTAGGCGGTGCAGCCCGCAACGCTCAGGAGGAGGAGCTTCATGGGGCTTATGCCCCCATCGCCGAGGATTATCGCGCACTGGTCCGTGTCCATCTTCCCAACGAACTGCATGTTCTCGACCCACTTAACCCGTCCCCTAACTTCATCTGTCACATTTTTCACCCGTTCGTGTAAGCGCAATTCCTTTTAAGGACTTTTCGTAGGCAGGAACATGTATATCAGGCCCTTCGACCCCTGGAAGGCAAAGCTCTGCACCTGTCCGTTTAAGTACACTCTCAACGTCTACACCGGCTGCGACCACGCGTGCGTTTACTGCTACATAACGGGTTACATCCCCAACGCCTTCCGCGTGAGGACGAAGGAGGGGCTCCTGCCAAAGCTGGAGCGGGAGCTAAGGCGGTTCGATAAAAGATATATCATAGCGCTCTCCTACTCCTCCGACCCCTACCCGACGGTGGAGCGCGAGCTGGGGATAACCAGGCAGGTTCTCAAGCTCTTCAAACGCTACGACGTCCGCTGCCTGCTCCTCACGAAATCAGATATCTTTGAGCGCGATATAGATATCCTGAGCGAGCTGCGCTGTGCCGTTGGTGTAACCGTGACGACCGTCGATGAGCGCAAGGCGAAAATGCTGGAGCCGAACGCACCCTCGCCGGGGGCGAGAATACGGGCCCTCAAAAAGGCCAAGAAGGCCGGAATTCCAGTTTACGCACGCATAGACCCGATAATACCTTTCTACACCTGGGAGGATTTCGACGAGACCCTCGACGCTTTAAGCTTCGTGAGCCACATAACCGTCTCAACGCTGAAGCTCAGACCGGATTCTAAGGCAAGGATGTTCGCCAAGTTCCCGGAGCTGATGGAAAAGCTCTGGCCCCTTTACGAGAGGGGGGAGAGAATAGGGGGCTACCACTATCTCCCGCGTGAGCTGAGGCTTCAGATCCTCCAGGAGGCTGAGAAAAAGATAACTGCGAAGGGAATCACGTTTGGTTCGTGTCGGGAGGGTTATCGGTCGTTTCCGAGCTGTGATGGCTCTCATCTGGTTCCTCTTTAGAGCCTGGGGCCTGCTCTCTTAACTCCTCCCTCACTTCAGCCTCTATCTCGATCCTCTCCAGTTCAAGCTTCCTGAGGCGATACTCGGCGGCGGCCCTGACGAAAGCCTCAAAGACCCTTTCCATCTCGGGAAGGTACTCCGGCTGCCACTGCAGGCCCATTATGAAGCCCTCGGTTCCCTCAATGGCCTCTATCAAACCATCGACCGCGTAGGCAACCGGCCGAATTCCCTCCCCGACCCTCTTGACTGCCTGATGGTGGAAACTGTTGACGCGCAGATAGACCTCGTTGGTGCCCCCGATGTCCAGTTCGTTCTTGAGTATCTCGTAGAGGGTGGAGCTTGTTTTTATCCTGACGCCGTGAACCCGCTGGGTGGGTCCTATCAGCTCGACGTCCCAGTCGTGCTTTATAGCCTTGGGGATGTCGTTTAAGTCCTGGTAGAGCGTTCCTCCCAGGGCGACGTTTATCACGTGCATACCGCGGGAAATGCCGAGTATAGGAATCCCTTTCTCCACGGCCATCTTCACGAGCCTTATCTCGAACTCGTCCCTGTCAACGTCAACGTACTTTATCGCACCCGATGGGTCTTCGCCGTAAAAGTACGGGTGAACGTCGGGCCCCTCTATGAGCAGCAGCCCGTCCACGTGTTCGAGGACCTCCTCGGGGGAGCAGTCGAGGGTAAAAACCGCAGGGATGCCTCCCGCGGTGGCGATTTTCTCAATGTGCCTGCGGTCAAGAAAGAGCCTGTTTTTGGAAGGATCGATTTGACCGATTATACCTATCAGGGGCTTCATAGCTACCACCTAAGGATGTTACCGATTCCAAAATAAAAAGCTTTGCGGGAAGAAAAGAAGGGACATCAGCCCTTAAGGGCCTTTATCTCCTCTTCAATGACTTCTGCGAGCCTCTTAACACCGTCACGTATCTTCTCTTCCGGCACGTAGGTGAAGTTGAGCCTCATGGTGTTCTTGACGTCGCGGTGAGCGAAGAACGCCTCACCGGGCACGTAGGCTACGCCCTTCCTTATGGCCTTCTCCGCCATCATCTTGGTATCGATGCCCTCGGGGAGGGTGACCCAGATGAACATTCCCCCGTCCGGCTTGGTCCACCTGACGCCCTCGGGCATGTACTCCTCAAGGGCCTCCAGCATTGCATCGCGCCTTGGCTTGTAGAACTCTATTATCTTCGGTATGTGCTCGTCGAGGTGGCCGTCCGCAACGTACTTCCATGCTATGACCTGGGCAAGGGTGTTGGCACAGAGGTCTACGGCCTGCTTGGCGATCTCTATCTTCCTGATGAAGTGCGGGTGAGCGGCTATCCAGCCGAGCCTGAATCCAGGAGCGAGAATCTTCGAGAAGGTTCCGAGGTACATGACGCGGCCCTCGTCGTCGAAGTGTTTAATCGGCGGGATGGGCTCGCCCGAGTAACGGAGCTCGCTGTACGGGCTGTCCTCAACGATGAGGAAGTCGTATTCCCTGGCGAGTTCTATGAGCCTCTTTCTCCTCTCAAGGCTCATCGTGACTCCTGCTGGGTTCTGGAAGGTAGAAACCGTGTAAACGAACTTTACCTTCTTGCCCTCCGCGTTGAGCTTCCTGAGCTTCTCTTCCAAGAGGTCAACCATCATACCGTTGTCGTCCATGGGGATGCTGATGAACTCGGGTTCATAGTACTTGAAGGCGTTTAAAGCGGCGAGATACGTTGGACCCTCGACGACAACTATATCGCCGGGGTTGATGAAGGTTCTGCCTATGAGGTCGAGGGCCTGCTGAGAGCCGGCGACCATCATTATCTCAACCTTGCTGGTTGGAATGCCGTAGCGCTTCTCCATCCAGTCCGCCAGGGCGAGGCGGAGAGGCGTGAAGCCCTTGGTGGTTCCGTACTGGAGAGCCTTGTCTGCGTGGTGGGTGAGAACCTCTTCGGCTATTTTCTTTATGGTCTCAACCGGGAATGTCTCGGGAGCCGGGAGGCCGCCGGCGAGGGAGATGACATCGCCGGCCTCGACGAGCTTGAGGAGCTCCCTAATCTCCGAAGCCTTCATGCCCTTGGCCTTGTCCGAGAAGTACGCCTCAAAATCCAGTGACCCTGAGCTCAGTTTGCGCATAAGCTTTTCCTCCACTTCCGTTCCCCCCATTAGATGCACACCTTTGAGCACGTCATCAAATCTATACACTTAAAGGGTAGCGGCGATTGGTTATAAATCTTTCTGCAATGGTCGTTAGTGCCATTTACATTTGTAAACTGCGAGGTGGAAGTATTTTTAAGAACATCAAGGAACTGAAAGGGACATGATTGCACACAAAACCCCTATAAACCCTCCCGCCATAACCTGGGTTTACCGAAGAGGGGTGATGGCAATGGCGGTAGTGAAGGAAGTGCTGGAGATTGCGGAGGAGATTAAAGACATGAGAATAAGGGGCGCCGGCAAGATAGCCCGCTCTGCAGCCTATGCGCTCCAGATTCAGGCCGAGAAGAGCAAAGCGACAAACGTCGACGAATTCTGGAGTGAGATGAAGCAGGCTGCCAAAATACTGTACGAAACGAGGCCGACAGCTGTTTCTCTACCCAACGCCCTCCGTTACGTCATGCACCGCGGGAAGGTTGCCTACGCCGGCGGTGCCGACCTTGACCAGCTCAAGTTCATCGTCATAAACGCCGCCAAGGAGTTCATTCACAACTCGGAGAAGGCCATCGAGAGGATAGGCGAGATGGGGGCGAAGCGCATAGAGGATGGCGACGTCATAATGACCCACTGCCACAGCAAAGCGGCCATAAGCGTCATGAAGACCGCCTGGGAGCAGGGGAAGGACATCAAGGTCATCGTAACCGAGACGAGGCCCAAGTGGCAGGGCAAGATAACCGCGAAGGAGCTGGCCAGCTACGGCATCCCCGTCATCTACGTCGTGGATAGCGCGGCGAGGCACTACATGAAGATGACGGACAAGGTGGTCATGGGGGCGGACAGCATAACCGTGAACGGCGCGGTGATAAACAAGATCGGGACGGCTTTGATAGCCCTCACCGCCAAGGAGCACAGGATATGGACGATGATCGCCGCCGAGACCTACAAGTTCCATCCCGAGACGATGCTTGGCCAGCTGGTCGAGATAGAGATGCGCGACCCCACCGAGGTCATTCCTGAGGAAGAACTCAAGACCTGGCCGAAGAACATCGAGGTCTGGAATCCGGCCTTCGACGTCACGCCGCCGGAGTACGTGGACGTCATCATAACCGAGCGCGGGATAATCCCACCGAGCGCGGCGATAGACATCCTCAAGGAGGAGTTTGGCTGGGCCCTCAAGTACACCGAGCCCTGGGAGGATTGAGGCTCTTCTCCCTTTTTCCATTCGATTCCAGCGGTATGACTTAAAAGGGGTATGCCTTTTATACTTCGGAGACAAAAACTGAGAGGGTGATGATGATGAAAGCGTACCTTGCCGAGAACGTCAGGGGCATATACGCCTTTGACGAGGGCGGTAATCTCATTGATCAGAGGGTTTTCTCCGGAAAACCCGAGAACAGCCTTGACAGACTTTTGAAGGGCGAGCCGAGCGATGAGCTAATCTCGTTCCTCGAAGAGCTTAAGGAGAGGGGCTACGACGAGTTCGTGGTAGAAGACTCTGAGCTGAGCAGGGCCCTGAAGGAGCTCGGCTACAACGCCACCGCCGAGTTCCCGAACATAGCGGGAGAAAAGCTCCGCTCAAGCCCAGAGGAGTTCCTCGGCGAGAACTGGTTTGAGGAGTACTTCAGCGTTGGCGTCGCTCTCACCAGGCTCCGCATACAGGAGCAGAGCGGCGCGCGCGACAAGATGATAATCCAGGCAATCGAGTCCCTTGACGACATAGACAAGGTCATCAACCTCCTCGTCTCGCGCCTCAGGGAGTGGTACAGCCTTCACTTCCCGGAGCTGGATGAAATCCTTCCCAAGCACCAGCAGTACGTTGCCTTCGTCAAGACAGTCGGCCCGAGGGAGAACGTGAGCGAGGAGAAGCTCAAGAGCCTTGGTCTCCCTGAGGGCAAGATTGAGAAGATAATCAAGGCCGCGGAGAGCTCCATGGGAGCCCCGCTCGGCAAGTTCGACGCCGAGATAATCGTCAAGCTCGCGAGCGAGATAAGCGACCTCTACAAGCTCAGGGAGCAGATAGAGGACTACCTTGAGACGGCCATGGACGAGGTCGCGCCGAACCTCAAGGCATTGGTCGGTGCGAAGCTCGGCGCCAGGCTGCTCAGCCTTGCGGGCGGGCTTAAGGAGCTCGCCATGATGCCCGCGTCGACCATACAGGTCCTTGGAGCTGAAAAGGCCCTCTTCAGACACCTGAGGAGCGGTGCTAAACCTCCAAAGCACGGGGTCATCTTCCAGTACCCAGCGATAAACCGCTCGCCCTGGTGGCAGAGGGGTAAGATAGCAAGGGCCCTGGCAGGAAAGCTCGCCATAGCGGCCAGGGTTGACTACTTCTCCGGCGAATACATCGCCGAGGAGCTGAAGCAGGAGATAGAGCAGCGCATTCAGGAGATTAAGGAGAAGTACCCGAACCCGCCGAAGAGGAAGGCTAAGCCTGCCAAGAAAAAGAAGGAAAAGGCGAAGGGCAAGAAGAAAGGAAAGGGCGAGAAGGGCAGGAAGTTCGAGAAGAAGGAGAAAATGAAAGGGAAAAAGGACAAAAAGAAAAAGAAGAAGGGTAAGGGCGGCAAGAGGTGAGGTAAATGAGGATTAAGAAGCACAGGTTCCCCGGCGTTTACGTCTTCGTTGATGAGGACGGGAGCGAGAAGATAGCCACCAAGAATCTCGTTCCGGGCCAGAAGGTCTACGGCGAGAGGCTGATAAAGTTTGAAGGCGAGGAGTACAGGGTGTGGAACCCAAGGCGCTCAAAGCTTGCCGCGGCCATACTAAACGGCCTCAAGAACTTCCCGATTAAGCCTGGCTCAAAGGTTCTCTACCTCGGCGTTGCCAGCGGTACCACAGCCTCACACGTCAGCGACATCGTTGGCTGGGAGGGGAAGGTTTTCGGAGTGGAGTTCTCGCCGAGGGTTCTGAGGGAGCTGGTTCCTATTGTGGAGGAACGCAGGAACATCGTGCCCATACTCGGCGATGCCACCAAGCCTGAGGGCTACCGTGCGCTGGTTCCCAAGGTCGACGTCATCTTCGAGGACGTCGCCCAGCCGACGCAGGCGAAGATACTCATAGACAACGCGAGGGTCTATCTGAAAAGCGGCGGCTACGGCATGATAAGCGTCAAGAGCAGGAGCATTGACGTCACCAAGGAGCCGGAGCAGGTCTTCAAGGAGGTCGAGAAGGAGCTTTCCGAGTACTTCGAGGTCGTTGAGAGGCTTTCGCTTGAGCCCTATGAGAAGGACCACGCGCTCTTCGTTGTCAGGAAGCCGTAAAAACATCTTTCGTTTTCCGCCCCTTTTTATCGCCAATCGTCGAAAAGCTCTTTTACTTTCACCGAAAGGCTTTTATAACTCCCCCATGAACCTTAGGCGGAGTTACGTTCAGCTTTTGTAGGTGATGCCCCATGAAAAAGCTCCTGAAGCCAAGGCGCGAAGTCGGCATCGTTGGCTACGGTGCCTACGTCCCGATGTATAGAATCAAAGCCGAAGAGATAGGAAGGGTCTGGGGAGTTTCCAGCTTCCCGATACAGGAGAAAGCCGTTCCAGGCCTTGACGAGGATGCACTCACGATAGGAATTGAGGCCGCTCGCAACGCCCTCAGGAGGGCCCGCATTGACCCAACGCTCATCAGGGCCGTCTGGTTCGGAAGCGAGAGCAAGCCCTACGCCGTCAAGCCCACCGGAACTGTAATAGCCGAAGCCATCGGTGCAACTCCCGATGTGAGCACGGCGGACTTTGAGTTCGCCTGCAAGGCCGGAACCGAGGCACTTCAGACCGCCATCGGCTTCGTCGGCTCGGAGATGGCGGACTACGCGATGGCCATCGGTGCCGACACCGCCCAGGGGAGGCCCGGCGACCACCTGGAGTTCACGGCAGGCGCTGGAGGTGCGGCCTTCATAGTCGGCGAGAAGAGCAGCGAGACCGTTGCTTATTTTGAGGGCAGCTATTCATACGTTACCGACACGCCGGACTTCTGGAGGAGGCAACACGAGCACTACCCGAGGCACGGGAACCGCTTTACCGGCGAGCCGGCATATTTCCACCACATAGTCAACGCCGCCAAGACCCTCATGGAGGAGCTGGGTCTTACGGTGAACGACTTCGACTACGCGGTATTCCATCAGCCAAACGTCAAGTTCCCGCTCACCGTTGGCAAAATACTCGGAATCCCCAAGGAGAAGATTCTTCCTGGCCTGCTCACAGGGATAATCGGAAACACCTACAGCGGCGCCACGATGGTCGGCGTCTCCGCCGTTCTCGACATCGCCAAGCCCGGGGACAGGATTCTGTGGGTAAGCTTTGGTTCCGGAGCCGGAAGCGACGCCTTCAGCATAGTCGTTCAGGACGCCATAGAGGAGAAGCGCGACCTCGCTCCAAAGACCATGGACTACGTGAACAGGAAGAAGTACATAGACTACGCCCTCTACGCGAAGGCAAGGAGGAAGTACATACTGTGAGGTGGTCGAGATGAGGAAGGCAGTCATAATCGGTGCCGGTATGACCCCGGTTGGTGAGCACTGGAAGATTGGGCTGAGGGACCTCGCCGTTGAGGCGCTTCTCAACGCCATGGACGACGCTGGAATCGACAAGGTTGATTCGCTCTACGTTGGAAACATGGTTTCCGGCTCGTTCGTCGAGCAGGAGAACCTCGGCGCGCTCATAGCCGACTGGGCGGGCCTCGGGAACATCCCCGCTGTCAAGGTCGAGGCCGCCTGTGCCAGTGGCGGTGCCGCGGTACAGGAGGGCGTTAAAGCCGTTCTCAGCGGTCTTGAGGACGTTGTTGCTGTTGTCGGAGTCGAGAAGATGACCGACGCATGGCCGAGCGACGCCACTAGATACCTGGCCTATGCGGCCGACGCCGAGTGGGAGCTCTTCCACGGGGCCAGCTTCGTTGCCCTCAACGCCCTCATAATGCGCTACTACATGAAGGCATACGGCTACACCGAGGAGGACTTGGCTCTCTTCGCGGTCAATGCCCATGCCAACGGTGCCAAGAACCCCTACGCGATGTTCAAGCGCCCCATTAAGGTTGAGACAGTTATGAGAAGCCCATACGTTGCCGACCCGCTCAAGCTCTTCGACGCCTCGCCCGTCTGCGATGGCGCCGCCGCGGTCATAATCACCACCCCCGAGAAGGCCCAGGAGCTCGGGGTTCCGAAGGAGAAGTGGGTGGAAGTTGCCGGAATGGGCAGGGCTATTGACACCATCAATCTCGCCAACCGTGATGACCTCCTCACCCTCAAGGCGGCAAAGGTAGCCGCTGAGAGGGCGTACAGGATGGCGGGTGTCGAGCCAAAGGACATAGACTTCTTCGAGGTTCACGACGCCTTCACCGTCATGGCGGCGCTAAGCCTCGAAGCCCTCGGCGTTGCGAAGAAGGGAGAGGGAGCAAAGCTGGCCCAGGAGGGTCAAATAGCGATTGACGCCGACTATCCAATCCAGACAATGGGTGGACTTAAAGCGAGGGGTCACCCCGTTGGAGCGACCGGTGTTTACCAGACGGTTGAGGCAGTTCTCCAACTCCGCGGCGAGGCACCGAGCCAAGTGCCGGATGCGGAAATCGGCCTGACTCAGAACATAGGTGGAACCGGTTCGAACATAACCGTCAACGTCTTTAGGAGGGTCTGAAATGGCGCGCCCGATGCAGGTTTCCCGCTACTGGAGGCACTTCCGTGAGAAGTACATGCTCATTGGCGGAAAGTGTGAGAACGGCCATGTCCACTTCCCGAAGAGGCCCGTCTGTCCCGTCTGTGGTTCCAGGAACATCGAGGAGGTCGAGCTGAGCGGAAAGGGAAAGGTCCTTAGCTGGACTATCGTTAGAAACCCGCCGAGCGGCTTCGAGTACTACAAGCCCTTCCCGCTGGCGCTCGTGGAGCTTGAGGAGGGACCCGTCGTTCTGGCCCAGCTGACCGACGTCGACCCGGAGGAGATAGACTTCGGAATGGAGGTCGAGGTCGTCACCAAGAAGATAAGGGAGTTCGAGGAGGACGGAATAATCCTCTACGGCTACAAGTTCAGACCTCCGGTGAAATGACCCCCCTATTTTTCCTTAACCTTTTTAAGCTAATCTCTCGCAGCCTGTAGCATGAGCGTCGTCATAGGGGTCGCCTTCGCCCTCATCGCTGCCCTTCTGTGGGCTGTTGGCTCGCTGTTCGCCAGGGTTTCCATGCGGGGCATCAGTTCACTTTCCCTCAACGTTTTGAGGCTCTTCATTGGGGGTTTTCTGTACCTCGGGATTCTGGGGGTCTACGGCATCCCTCCCCTCGGAACTCAGGGTTTTGCCGTGCTTGTACTGTCGGCGATAATCGGCTTTACTCTCGGGGACTGGCTCTTCTTTGAGTCCATCAAAATACTGGGCGTCTCCAGGGCGGCCCTCCTCGTTACACCCTACCCAATACTGACGATGCTTCTGGCGCACGTATTCCTTGGCAGGTCGCTGACCGTTCAAATTGGTGTGGGTGCAGTTCTGATAATCCTCGCGGTGGCGATACTCATGGGGGAATCGCGCGAGGGAAGGCTCGAGCCCCGGGGAGTCCTCTTCAGTGCCGGTGCCCAGCTCCTCTGGGCCGTGGCCATAGTCATGACGGACTGGCTCGTGACGGGCAACAACCCCCTGGTGATAGCGGGCCTGAGAATAAGCTTCGGTGCCCTTGGGGGCATCGTCTTCGTGCCAAGAATACTGCCGGACGTAAGGAGGATGAGGGCGAGGAACTGGGGGACCGTTTTTCTCGTGGCCTTTCTTGGGACCTTCCTGGGACACTGCTTCTTCACGACGGCAATAAAGGAGGCGGGTTCGAGCATAGCCACCCCTGCGGCGGAGTCCAGCCCGATTATGGCCGCTCTCTTGGCAGTAATTTTCCTAAAGGAGCCCTTCACAAGGAGGCTCCTCTACGCCATACTCCTCACCGGGATGGGGGTAATCCTCATCTCGACGGGCTGAGCTATGCCTTCTCTATCCTCAGCCTGTCACCGTTCTCGAACTCCATCTCCAGCTTTCCCCGCTCTGCCCGGACTTTCACCCCGTCAACGACGGTCTCTATCCTCCCGTCTCTGGCCTCGACGCCCAGCATCTCGGCTATCTCATCGACGCTCTTCAGGGAGCCGCTCATGCTCGTTTCAATTTTCTCCCCCTCGCTTTCAATGAGGACTCTCAGTCTGCCCTTACCTTCGCGTATGAAGCTTTCCTCTTTCAAGTCTCTCACCTTCTCGGGCTGGGGTGGTTTTATGCACGGCATCAACTATCCCCCGGCGGTTTTTCATTGTTTCCCCTTCTCAGGTCCTTCACCATTCTAACCCATATCCCGCTCTGGCCGACTTTCTTAAAGCCGTAGCCCTCGTAGAACTTGATGGCCTTCTCGTTTCTCTCGCCCACCCAGAGTTCCACCCTGTCGTTGTGCTTCCCCAGGTACTCCAGGCACTTCTCCATGAGCATATGTCCTATGCCGTGTCCCTGGAAGCGCCTGTCCACCACGAACTCGTGAACCGCTCCGACGGTTCTTCCCTCGTACTTGCTGTACCAGTCGTTGTCGCATACGATGAAGCCCGCTATCTCGTCCCCTACCCTTGCAACGAAGAAGCCGTCCTTTGCCTTGTTCCAGCACCAGCGGAGGTAGCGCTTAGCGTAGCTCTCGCCCTCACCGCCGTACTCGCGCATTCCCTCGTAGCCCCTCATGTAAATTTTAATGAGCCTCTCCAGCGTTTCTTGGTCGAGCCGCTGGAGCCTCTCTATCCTTATCCCGCTCATCAATATAGGCTCATCGTGGGGTTTAAAAAGTCTGACTCCGAGCCTTAAGTGTGGAACGAAGGTGGTTGAGATGGGGAAAGCCAAGCCTAGATACTGCGAGATATGCGGTGCTCCGATAAGGGGGCCGGGGCACAGGATAAGGCTTGAAGGGGCTGAAGTTTTAGTCTGCGACCGCTGCTACGAGAAGTACGGCGGAAAGAAGCCCGGAACCTTCAGCATCATGCCGACCGGCAGGCAGCCTGCCAGGAGGACTTATTCACGTCCGGCCAGGCCGAGACCGTCCAAACCGAGAACAGAGAGACCGCTGTACACCGAGGAGATAGTGGAGGATTACGCCGAGAGGGTTTACAGGGCTATCCAGAAGAGCGGCAAAAGCTACGAGGAGCTTTCCCACGAGATAGGCCTCTCGATGAACGACCTCCGCGCCATAGCCCACGGCTACCGTGAGCCGACGATAAAGGAGGCTAAGAAGCTGGAGAAGTACTTCAAGATAACCCTCATCGAGCGCACCGAGACCGAGATTGAGAAGAAGACCTCGATTCCCAAGGACTACGAGCCGACCCTCGGCGACATAGCCAACATCAAGATCAAGAAGCGGAAGAAGTGAGGTTTAAATTTTCCTGTCTTCCATATTATGCCGGTGAGTGTGATGGGAGAGATAGTGGTTAAGGTGCCCCGAGGGATGGAGCGCCTCATCGAGCAAAAGATAAAAATCCTAATCGAGCGGGAGCTGGGTAGAGGGCTGAAACGGGACGTCCTCACGAAGTACCTCGGTAGGTTCAAGGGGGATATCGATGAGGAGGAGTGGTACCTCCAGTGAGATGATTTTCCTGGACTCATCTGTTTTGATCGAGGGTTTGAAGGGCAATCCTTCCGCCGTTGCCCTCTTTGAGGAAATCCTCCGGCAGGAACTGATTCCCGTCATCAACGACATTGTTTTCAGCGAGTTCCTCTTCCACTACATTGCCCTTAAAACGGGTGTCTCTCCTTTTACCGTCAAGAAGCGGCGGGAGATAGATGAAGTCCTGTCGCCATCTGAACCCAAGGATTTCCTCGAACAGTTTCATGTCCTTCCAGCGGATGATGACGTCCTGGAGCTGGCGTATGGAATGATGGTGAAGCACAACCTGCTACCAAACGACGCGATAATCCTTGCAACGTGCCTCACGTTTGGAATTAAACTCCTCGGAACCCTCGACAGCGATCTGAGGGAAGCTGGAATGGCTGAAGGGCTTGAGGTTCTGCCTTGATTTACCGTACAGGGAAGATCTCCAGGCCGGATTCGAAGTTCTCAAGGGTGGTGAGAAGTGCCCTCCGAGGAAGACCAAGGAGGAGTTAAAACTCCTCCAGCTCCCACTCCCTCTCTTCCCGCTCCCTCTCCTTCCTGAGCTCCTCCGCTTTGGTTCTCTTCGGAGGATGGAAGCCCTTGAGCTTCTCAAAGGTGCTCCAGAGGCGGATCAGTTCCTCCCAGACCTCCGTGTCGGGAGGAATGACGAGTATATGGGCCGGCGGGTGGATGTCCATCAGTCTGCCTATCGCCTTTGCCGGAGGGAGGTCTATCTGAGCAATCACGTGGGCCCTGAAGCGCCTCCTCGGCTTCTCGCCGCTTATCTTTTCAAAGGCCCAGTCCGAGAGTGCCGGGGGGATTATCCTCGGATCGCCGCGTATCTGCATTCCGCCGTAGCGCACCAGGTCTGCCAGTGCTATGCTGGCCTTCTGGAAGTTGTCGGTCCTTACTAAAACCATCGTGTTTCTCATTTGCATCACCATGTTCCCTTCATGCAGGCACTTTTTAAGTCTTGCCAATTTTTATTCACCGAAAGTTTTAAAAAATTCTGGTTAGAAAAATTCCCGTCAAAAAATGGAGGGATGCTCATGTACCTAAAAAGGAGACACCTTGAGATACTCAGGGAGATGAAGGAAACCCAGAGTCAGGCCGAAATCGAGGCCAAACTGCCCGAGGAGTTCCAGATAAGGGCGATAGAGCTCTACATCCTCGGCTTTGCCCAGCTTGGAGACGGGACGATAAAGCTAACCGAGGCCGGGAGGAAGCTGCTTGAAATCACCGACTCTCTCAACCTCGACGAGCTTCCCGACCTTATAGCCGACACCGAGACAATGAAGATGCTGGAGCTCTTGGCGGAAACCGGAAATGTGCCGGAGAACTGGCTTGAGACGCTGAGGGAGAGGAAGCTGGCAAATGAGAACGGTTTAACGGAGTTCGGAAGGGCCCTGCTGGAGATCTACCGCGAGACGCACCCTGTCGTTTACCTCACGCCTGAGATAGTCTCGTTCCTCAGGGGGATGCCCAAGCTCGGCACCCTCGACGAGCTGATCACCTTCAAGAACTCCCGGCTCTACGGCGACAACATAGTCAACGCCCTCCAGGCCATGCGCCTGCTCCTGATCTCGCCGCCGACAGAGAAGGGCAGGGCCTTCGCGACCACTCCGGCTGCAAGGCTCGCGCTCAAAGCGATAAGCATGATACCCGTGTTTGCCAGGGCCATAGTCCTCAGGAAGGAGGACTTCGAGGCGTTGAAGGCGGGAAGGAGCAACGCAGAGCTGGAGAGCATGGGGCTGAGCGACGAGAAGGGCACGACGGAGTTCGGAAAAGCCATGATGGAGACCTACGAGGCGATGGGTACGGTTGAGGAGAAGGTCCTCCCGATATACCTGCTCGACGACGGGCTGGCGGTTCTCAAGGCCATCAAGGAGATCGAGGAGAAGTACGAGACCAACCCCGAGATACTGCCAACTGAGAAGGAAATCGCCAGGCGCGTCGAAGTCGAAGACCTCGGGGCGATACTCCACCTCCTCGAGAGCAAAGAGCTCGTCGAGAGGAGGCTCGTTAAGAACAAGGACACCTACTGGCTCACCGAGTGGGGCAGGGGGGCCATAAAATTCGGAACCGTGAGTCCCGATGCCATGAAGGCAGTAACCTACGCGGAGAGTGGCGACGTTCCCATAGCGGAGTGGGTTCTGAAGGCCCAGGAGGAGGGCGTTGTAAGGGCCGGCGTCACCGACAAGGGCAGGTTCTACCTCAGGCTGAGCCGCTCGATAAGGAGGAGGCCCTTCATAACGCGCTACGATGCCGCGATACTGGCGAAGGTTCCAAGGAAGAGGTACATCCACCGCGACGAGCTGGTTGAACTGGTCAGGGACTACGTCGGCGGCGACGAGAAGGAGATAACCAGGGCCATAGGCGAGGCCGAGGCCAAGGGCTTCGTCGTCGAGCTGCAGAACGGCATGGTCAAGCTCACTGAGCTCGGAGAGAGGGTCAAGACGGCCCTTGAGAACGCGAAGCTCCAAGAGATAGTCCGTGTCAAGTTCAGCGTGACTCCGACCCTCTACAACGTTCTCAGGGTCATCTACGAGAACATCGAGACCTTCAACAGGATTTGGAAGGAGAAGGGTGAAGTCAGGGGTTACAAGATGGAGGAAGTAGACGTTATCCGGAAGCACCTCAGCCTGAGCGACGATGAGATAAAGAAAGCTTTGACAATGCTCCGCGAGCTTGGCTTCCTTGGGAGCAAGGGTCTCACCGAGGCTGGAAAAATTTTGGTTGAAACATATCTCTGACCTTTCTTTCCTTTCAATGTGCCTTTTTGAGCATAAACATTTAAAAACTCAACCCGCCTCATTTATAAAGGGTTTTTAAACCCACCATCTGGAGGTGTAAGCCTTGGTAGACATGAGCAATGTAAAGCTCAGAATCGAAAATATCGTTGCTTCTGTGGATCTTTTTACGCAGCTCAACCTTGAGAAGGTCATCGAAATATGCCCCAACTCCAAGTACAATCCCGAGGAGTTTCCGGGGATAATATGCCGCTTCGAGGAACCGAAGGTTGCCCTCCTGATATTCAGCTCCGGCAAGCTCGTCGTCACGGGGGCAAAAAGCGTCGAGGACATAGAGCGCGCCGTCAACAAGCTCATCCAGATGCTCAAGAAGATTGGAGCCAAGTTCCAACGCGCGCCCCAGATAGACATCCAGAACATGGTCTTCAGCGGAGACATAGGCATGGAGTTCAACCTCGATGCCGTTGCTTTGAGCCTGCCCAACTGTGAGTACGAACCCGAGCAGTTCCCCGGCGTTATCTATCGCGTCAAAGAGCCGAGGGCGGTAATACTGCTCTTCTCGTCCGGAAAGATAGTCTGCTCTGGAGCGAAGAGCGAGCACGACGCATGGGAGGCCGTTAGAAAGCTCCTCCGCGAGCTTGAGAAGTACGGCCTCATCGAGGAAGAGGAAGAGTGGTGAAACCCTCTTGTCCCTCAGAATCTTTTACTCCCCCATCTTCAGGGAGCACAGGCCGGAGGGCTACCATCCGGAGAATCCTACCAGGTTAGACTACGCGATAAAAGGCCTCAGAGAATGTGGCTTCTGGAAGGAGGATAACGTGCTCGAACCGGAGCCGGTGACGGCTGAGGAGGTTCTCCTGATACACGATGGTGAATACGTTGGGAAAATCCGGGAGCTGGGCAGGGCATTCGGGTACCTTGACCCCGATACCTACGTATCCCCCGGCACATGGGAAGCGGCACTTACAGCCCTGGGTGCCGCAAGGGATGCGGTAAAGTCCGCTTTGAAGAGACCCGGCATGTACCTGGCCCTCGTCAGGCCACCCGGACACCACGCAGGGAGGTCGGGAAAAGCCTTCAACGCCTCAACCCTCGGCTTCTGCATCTTCAACAACAGCGCCTTTGCGGCCCGCACCCTCAAAGAACTCGGTGGAACGGCCTTGGTCATAGACTTCGATGCCCATCACGGCAACGGGACTCAGGAGATATTCTGGAACGACCCTGATGTGATTCATATTGACATCCACGAGCGCGACATCTATCCCTGGAGCGGCTACGAACACGACGTCGGTGGGAGGGACGCCGAGGGGAGCAAGATAAACATCCCCATGCCACACTACGCTACCGATGACGATTACCTCCTGGCGTGGATGGAAGTTGTCCTGCCGCTCATTGAGGAGGTTAACCCGAACGTTGTGGTGGTCTCCGCCGGTTTCGACGGCTTCCAGGGTGAACTCCTGACGACCCTCAGGCTGACGGAGAGGTTCTTCCGCTACGCCGGTGCAACCCTCTCGCGCTATTCCCTCGCGGTGATTTTCGAGGGGGGCTACAACGTCGGGCTTATGGAAGGCCTACCCGCGTTTATTGAGGGCTACTTAAGCGGCGAACCGGAAAAAGGCCCTTTAAAACCGAGCTACGAGGCACTGTCAACAGTCCAGCGTGTGGTAACAGTTCACAGGGAATGGTGGGAGCTTTAGTGTACCTGGGGTAAGGAGCTTACCCGGGGGTAAGTTTGACCTTCTTGACGACCTCCGCAACAACGGGGTCGGGAATGGAGTATCCACTGGCGCCTTTATCGAGATAGCCGTACTTTACCAGGTTTTTCAGAAGAAGGGAGAACTTGGCATCGTTTATCCTTCCAACTTTGAATTCGAGGTACTCCTTAATCTCGCTCCACGTTTCGTTGCCCATGGCAACGGCCTTCAGTATGAGCCCATATCTCCTGCTGTACGAAAGCAGGGATGAGAGCTCTTCCTTTACAAGGGCCTCCGCCCGATGAAACAGCTCATTCAGGGCATCCTTTTCCGGGAGTTTTCTCACCCCCCTGAGATAGCCGTACATGCTCAGCCATCCCACGATTCCATCGAGCCTGTCAACGGCCCGTTCGAGCTCAGGGGGGCTCACATCAATACCGAGCTCCCTGAAACCCCTCTCCAGAAAGTCAATACTCTGCTCCCTGCTGAATCTCTCCAGCGTTATTTCCCTGGCGTACCTTCCGAAAAGCGGCTTTTTGGGATTGTCCAGGCCGAGGAAGTCGTGGAGCATTCCAACCTCCGAGCCCGTCAGAACGAACGTCAGGGCGGGAAGGTTGTCAACCGCGTAGGCTATCAGCCCATCGTACTGAACCCCGGAAAGCCGGAGATACTGGGCCTCGTCGAACGCTATGACGACCCGCTTCTCTTCGCTTTCTGCCCATGAGTTTATCCTTTCCAGGATTTCAGCCAGATCGGGTTTTTTCTCAAATTCCACATGGACCCCGGAGAGGCGGAGCCCTTTGATGGATGAAAGTGCCTCAATCATGCCAAGCCTGAGCTTTCCACTCGGTGGGAGCGAGCTAATAAGCGAACCCAGGATTCTTTTCGCGAGCATTTCCTGTGGGATGGAGCCGTGGGTGAAGTACAGGGAGCGAACGTCTATTTTGGCGTGGGGTAGGTTGGATTCGGAAAGTGCAACGTTGAGGAGGGAGCTTTTTCCGAGGCGCCTTATTCCCAGTATTAGAACCAGCTTCTCCCCGAGGTGGAGGGCATCTTCAAACTCTCTAAACTCCTTCTCCCTGTCGTACAAATCCTCCCGTCTCGTCTTGGGCTGAAGGTCGAACAGCAACTTACCCCACCGTAAGTTACTTACCCGGGGGTAAGTTATAAAAGTTTTGGCAGCCCTTTGGAATGGCCTTCTGGGAAAACCAGAATAGTTAAAAATGGGGCTTCAGAGCCCCAGCATCTCCTTCGCCGCCTGGACACCGAGCTCGAAGGCCTTCATGTTAACCTCTACAGCCTTCGGCGGAACGCTGACGCGGATGACTTCTTTAACGTGCTCCGCCGAGAGCGGGAAGCCTGGCGTCTGGGTCAGCGCGCCTATGAGGACGACGTTCGTCGTTATCACGTGGCCGGCCTTCATCGCGAGCTCTTCCGCGTCGAAGGCCATGAACTTGGCCTCGAAGTCCTCCTCGACGACCTTCTTTATCTCCTCAAGGCTCGGGTAGGTGGCGAGTCCCATGGAGACCTGAACCGGCGGTATCGGCCTGGCGTTGGTGAAGACCAGCCCGCCCTTCTTGAGGTAGTTGATGTAGCGGAGCGCCTCAACCGGTTCAAAGCTCAGTATGACGTCCGCCTTTCCCTCAGGAACCATGGCACCGTAGACCTCTTCGCCGAAGCGGACGTAGGCGATGACCGAACCAAAGCGCTGGCTCATTCCGTGAACCTCTCCCATCCTTACCTTGTAGCCGGCGCGGAGGGCGGCCCAGCCGAGAAGGTTTGCCGCTGTGAGGATACCCTGGCCGCCAACTCCGGTGATAACGATGTTGTACTCCTTCATAGCTCTCCCTCCCTGACCTTCTCAAAGGCATCGAACGGACAGACCTGGGCACAGCCGCCGCAACCCCAGCACATGAGCTCGTCTATCTTGGCCTTTCCTGTCTCGGCGTCCCAGTAGATGGCCGGACAGCCGTAGGCGTTGATACATATCTTACAGCCGGTACACTTCTCCTCGTTGACCTGGTAGATGGGCCACTGTATCCTGGCCCTCCTGAGCTCCCCTATCCTGTAGAGTGCACAGACGCGCCTGGTGACTACGACGCTAACCCCTTCGACCTGGAGGGCCCTCTTTATGGTCTCGGTGGTGGCCTTGATGTCATACGGGTCAACGACCTCGACGAAGTCCGCTCCAAGGGCCTTTGCGACCTCTTCAATCTTAATCTGCTTTCCTGGCCCGTGAGGTGTCTCACCGGTTCCCGGGTTCGGCTGGTCGCCGGTCATTGCCGTAACGAGGTTGTCAACGACGACTATGAGGACGTTGGAGCGGTTGTAGATAGCGTTCGCCAAAGCCGGGAGCCCCGTGTGGAAGAACGTCGAGTCGCCTATGGTGGCAACGATGACCTTCTTCTCCTTGCCCCTCTTGTGCTCTTCCTCGGCTATGCTTCCGTTCAGGGCTATGCTGAGGCCGTGTGCGACGCCGATTGAGCCACCCATCGCGACGGTGGTGTCAACGGCCTTGAGCGGTGGCAGGACACCGAGGGTGTAACAGCCGATGTCGCTCGGGAATATCGCCCTCGGAGTCGCGGCCTTCTTTATGGCGTAGAAGGTGTTCCTGTGCGGACAGGCAGGACAGAGACTCGGCGGCCTCGGCGGGACCATCGCCTGGACCTTCTTGTACTTCTCGTCGAGCTCCTCGAAGTTTATTGGGGTCTCAAGGCCAAGGAACTTCGCTATCGCCTCAACCGCCCTCCTGGTGGTCATCTCGTAAACGCGCAGCACGAGGTCTTTGCCATGGATTGGGATAGTCAAGCCCTTATCGTAGGCCCAGGTCTTGACCTGCTCCTCAACGACCGGTTCGAGCTCCTCCACGATGAGAACCTTCTCAAGGCCGTCGAGGAACTTCTCAAGAAGGCCGTAGGGGACGGGGAACGGGGTTCCGAGCTTGAGCACCTTCACGTTCTCGACGCCGAGCCAGTGAAGGGCCTCCTTCACGTAGGAGTAGGCAAGTCCCGGAGCGATGATACCGACCTTGGCGTTCTCGTCGCCCTCAATCCAGTTGAACGGACACTCGTTGAGCTCCTCGCGGATCTTCTCAATCTTCTCAAGAATCTGCGGGTGGAAGCGCCTGGCGTTGGCTGGTATGTCGACGAACCTGCTTGGGTCCTTCTTGAAGTTGCCGAACTTCCTTTTGGCCTGCTTTATCTCCTCCGGAAGTTCTCCGAGGACTATGTCTCCCCTGGCGTGCGAGGTTCTGGTGGTCGTCCTTAGTATGACGAAGTGCTTGAACTTCTCGCTCAGCTCGAAGGCGTACTTCGTCATCTCCTTGGCTTCCATCGGGTCGCTGGGTTCGAGAACGGGCACGTTGGCGAACTTCGCGTACACGCGAGTGTCCTGCTCGTTCTGGCTGCTCCACATGCTCGGGTCATCCGCCACCATTATGACGAAGCCGCCTTCCACTCCCATTCCGACGGCGCTGAGGAAAGTGTCGGCCGCGACGTTCAGTCCAACGTGCTTCATGGCCGTCATGGCCCTCAGACCGCTCCACGCGGCGCTTAGAGCCGTCTCGAAGGCGACCTTCTCGTTGGTGGAGTACTCCATGTAAACGCCGGCCTTCTTGGCAACCATCGCCATCGTATCGGTGAGCTCCGAGCTGGGCGTTCCGGGGTAGGCCGCGAAAACGGCTATGTTCGCCTCCAGTGCGCCCCTTGCTATCGCCTGGTTGCCGAGGAGAATGACCTTCTCCCCGGGCTTGTCCCACAACACTATGTCGGTAACCTTCGCCATCCAAAATCACCTCATTCCTCTTCCTTCAAAACTCCCTTCGCCTTCGCAAACTCGACGAGGGCGTATGCCGCCGCGGCGGCATCCTCCGGTCTCTCGTAGCTTGGGATGCCGGCCTTCTCCAGAACCTCCTTCGCGGGCTCGCTCACGTATCCCGCCATGAAGAGCCCGAGAACCGGCTTGCCGTTGTTCACTTCCTTAACCGCCCTGACCACACCCTCGGCGTGCTCCGTCGGCGTCATGCCCGCGAAGGTTGGAACAACGCAGATGCTGATGAGCATGTCAACGTTGGGGTCCTCAAGGAGCAGCTTGGCCGTCCTGTAGTAGTCCTCCCCCCTGGCGGAGGCTATCATGTCAACCGGGTTCTTCACCGCCGCCATCGGCGGGAGGAACGAGCGAAGTCCCTCGATCGTCTCCTCTTCCAGGTCGGCCAGCTTCAGGCCCTTTCTGTCTATGGCGTCGGCGGTGAGAACCCCCGGGCCGCCGGCGTTGGTCATTATGGCAACTCTCTTGCCCCTCGGGAGCGGCTGGGTGAAAGCGCGGGCCATGCTGAGCATGTCATCTATCGTGTCCGCGACGATTATTCCGCTCTGCTTGAAGGCGGCCTCGTATATCCTGTAGGAACCCGCGAGCGAGCCGGTGTGGGAAGATGCCGCCCTCGCTCCGCTCTCGCTCTTTCCTGCCTTGAGAACGATGACGGGCTTCTTCTTCGTGACGCGCTTGGCCACCTCCATGAACCGCCTGCCATCCTTCAGCCCCTCGATGTAGAGGGCTATCGCCTTGTCCTCCTCCGTGTCGGCCAGGTACTCCATGAACTCGGAGAAATCAACGTCTGCCATGTTGCCTATGCTAACGAACTTGGAGAAGCCTATGCCCTCCTTGACGGTCTTGTAGATGATCCCTGCCCCCAAAGCTCCGCTCTGGCTGATGAAAGCGATGTCCCCCTTCTTCGCGTCCATCACGAAGGTGGCGTTCATGTCGTTGTGGGTGTTCATTATCCCGACGCAGTTCGGCCCGACGATTCTCATCCCGTACCTGTGGGCTATCTCCACCAGCTCGCGCTCCTCCCTCTTGCCCTCCTCACCGACCTCGCCGAAGCCGGCGGTGATGAGGATTATTCCCTTGACGCCTTTCTCGCCGCAGTCCTCTATCGTGCCCTTGACGAACCTCTTTGGAACCACCACAACCGCCAGCTCCACCTCGTCAGGGATGTCTTTGACGTTCTTGTAGGCCTTGACACCCTGAACTTCCTCATCCTTAACGTTCACCGGATAAACCTTGCCGTCCTTGTAATCCTTGAGGTTCTTGAAGACCTCATAGCCGAGCTTGAGCGGGTCATTGGATGCCCCAATAACCGCTATAGCCTTTGGCTTGAAGAAGTAATCAAACGTCATCACATCACCGGCCTAAACTCGGCGGAATTCTATATAAGCTTTCCTAAAAAGGACAGTGAGGCAAATATGAGCATGAACGGGGATAAGTAAAGCCCTGATGGGCTAAAAAGGACACTACTGTTCATATTTTGTGTGGTCGAAAGACTTAAGTTAGCTCGGGTTATTATATTCGTCGGGTGGTACCATGGTGAAGGTGAAGTTTCTGGGCCACGCGGCCTTCCTGATAGAGGGAAGCAGGAAGATCTTGATAGACCCGTTCCTGACAGGCAATCCAAAAGCGGCAGTTAAGCCTGAGGATGTGGAGGCCGACCTGATACTCATAACCCACGCCCACGGCGATCACATCGGCGATGCGGCTGGGATAGCCAGGAGAACCGGAGCTAAGATAGTCGCCATGTACGACATAGCCAACTACCTCGTCGAGAGCGAGGGCGGCATAACCACCATCGGCATGAACTACGGTCCGACGGAGGTTGACGGGGTCAAGATCGTCCAGGTTCCGGCCTGGCACTCCAGCAGCGACGGCAAGTACAGCATAGGAAGCGCCTGCGGCTACATAATCGAGCTTGACGGCGTCAGGATTTACCACGCCGGTGATACGTTTGTCTTCAGGGACATGGAGCTCTTCGCCGAGCTCTACGGGCCGATAGACGTCGCGCTCCTTCCGATAGGCGGCCACTTCACGATGGGAATCCGGGAGGCAGCAAAGGCAGTCGAGTTCCTGAAGCCCAGGAAAGTCGTGCCGATGCACTACAACACCTGGCCTCCGATTTCAGCTGACCCCGAGGAGTTCAGAAAACTCGTTGGGGACAAGGCTGAGGTGGTAGTCCTCGAACCCGGGGAAACCCTGGAGCTTTGAAAAACCTTTTAAGGAGCTTTCCCTACCCTTTTTTCAGGTGATGGAATGGTTAAAAGGGCCTTGACGTTGGCACTCCTCCTGCTCATATTTTCCTCGTTCCTCATTCCCCTCTCCTCAGCCCAGGGAAAGGGCGGGGAGAAACCCAAGTACGATTTAATCATTGTCAGAAACGACGATATGATTGATTACATCGTTGCGCTTCCCTACGCCAAGATGCTCGATGTCCCGATTCTCCCCGTTAACCCGAAGGAGCTCGACCCTGGAACCATAGCCCAGCTTCAGAGCTACGCTCAGTTCGGCTGGAACCACGTGCTCATAATAGGCGATTCCCAGGCGGTCAGCGACAGGGTTCAGGATGAACTGCTCAACATGGGTTTCATCGTCGAGAGGATAGGCGGGGCGGTTAGAACTGAGACCGCTGCAAAGCTGGCGCTGCACTTCTACCCGGATGGAGCCAATATAGTCGTCGTTGCCAGCTCAAGTGACTACGGTTCGGCCCTGGCCGCGGCCAGGTGGGCGATGATATACGGCTACCCCCTTCTGCTAACCCAGGAGGATGCGCTCTCTGATTCGACGGCCAACGCGATAAAGAAGCTCCATCCGGAGCTCGTGGAGCTGATGGGCGCAGGCATGTCTAAGGACGTTCAAGCTAAGATTGAGGCCATGGGCTACCAGACCTACTGGGTCAAGGAGAACCTTGAGATAAAGCTCCCTTCCCAGCCCAAGGAAACGAACTGGGTAGCCATAGCTGCGGCAGTACTGCTCTCTCTGGCCGTTGCAATTCCGGTTTCCCTCTACTACGCCAAGAAGCGCTGGGCCGCCAACAGGGTGCCCATCGAGGTGTTGACCGAGAAGGAGCGCATAGTGGTCAAGGCCATTCTGGAAAAGGGCGGTGTCATAAAGCAGGAGGAACTTCCGGAGCTTACTGGCTACTCAAGACCCACGATAAGCAGGATCATCCAGGAACTTGAGAAGAAGCAGCTCGTCGAGAGGGAGAAGGTTGGGAAGACGTTCATAGTAAAGCTCACGAAGGAGATAATAATCAGAGACTAGCGGTCGGCAAGCCCGAGACCGCTCATCACTTTTCAGGCCTGGCCGTTCTCCTCATCCCGGGGAAAAAGAAAGGTCACTTCCTGAAGAGATGCCCGTGGGCCTTGTTGACGTGCCTCGTGTAGTCCCTGGAGTTTCTGAAGAGCATCCCACAGCGCGGGCAGCGGTAGTAGCGGGTGCCGTCGCGGTCGTAGAATATAACCGCCCTCAGCTCCGCCACTGCCACCACCTCCGGGCTAAGGTGAGAAAAGTCCCTTTAAAATTTTACGGAGAGGTGGGAGAGAGGGGAGGGATTAGACCCATATCCTGTTGCCCTTGACCTTCAGGTAGCCGAGGCTCTGGAGTTCCTTGAGGAAATCCTCTATTGCATCTTCGTCGAAGTATATGTTCAGCCTCTCACGCTCTCCCTCGACCACTATGGGTTCCCTCTCCAGAAGGGCATCTATGAGGTCGTTCTTCTTCCTGTGCTTCTTTGCCAGCTCCAGGATAACGTCCGCCAGAACCGAGCGGGCTATCCCATCGAACATCGCCTCGACTATGCTCTCCTCCGTGGCGTAATCCTCGGCTATCTCAAGTGCCGCCTCGACCAGCTCCCTATCGACCTCCATCACCTCGACGAAGTACCTCTTCTCCATCGTGTACTCGGTTATCATTCCCGTTTCAAAGCGCCTCTCAAGTTCCTCTAGGTAATCCTCCACCTCGTCTATCGGGAAGCGGAGCTCCACCCTGAGGCCGTCGAGAACGGGTTTCTCCATGAGAACGAGTTTTCCGTCTTCCTCAACCACGGTACCGCTCTCTATCAGGGCGGTGAGCACGAGCAGCCTGCCGAAATCGGACTCGTCGAAGAGTCCGTCGAGGGGCTTCCCCTCCCCCACCTCCCAGTCGGAGGTTATCTCCTCAAAGGCAAACTTCAGCTCGTCCAGACTCTCCTGGAGGGGTTCTATCCCCTCCGCCTTCTCCACCAGCTCGGCGTAGGTACCCCTCACGACCACGTAGTGGGAAATCTCAGGGGTAACGTCTTCCAGGGTTCTGTTCATAATACCCGCCCTGCTCAGTTCCCTTGAGAGGGCGTTCATATCATCCTTGCTTAGAACCTCCAGCCTCAAGCCTCTCACCGGAGGAAGAAGGGCATCAACGGTTATAACCTTAGCCCTCGACGAGCTCTTTGAGGAGCGCCCTGATGGGCTTGTTGTTGACCATCCTTAGGGCCTCCCGTACCTCCCCCTCAAGCTCCGGACGGTAGGTGGCGTAGAGATAGAGGCCGTAGGCCATGGCTTTCGGATCCCCCTCGTTGGTTCTCTCGATGGCCTCCGCCAGAATCGGGTTGTTTAGTAGATCCTCCGCCAGCTCCTCAATTTTCCTCCGGTCCTCCTTCTCGATGGCCTCCCTCAGCGGCAGGTAAAACAGAGAAAGCGCGAGTTTGGCGAGCCTTTCCCTCTCCTCAAGCTCGTCCATGGGCGTCTTCGGTTCCTCGCGCCGGCTCAGGTAGTAGTATGCAAGAGGTAGCACTATCACCAGGAGCACGATGAGGACGTAAGGGAGCAGAGGAAAGCTGAAACCGTAGGGTAGCCTGTGGCTGATGGCCATCAGGGCGAGAAAGCCGAGGAGCACCCAGACTGCCATAAGAAGGAGGTAGTAGACCGAGTTGTCCTTCCTCTGCAGGGTTCTGTATCTCGACGGGGCGCCTATCTCATCCAGGTAGCGGAGTCTCTCCTCGGCCAGCTCCACCTCGGCCTGCAGGCGTTTTATACGCCTATCCAGTTCCTCCAAAACTTCTTCGTGCCCCATTACTTCTCCCCCGCTATGAGTCGGGCTATCTTTTCGCTAACAACGCTCAGAATTGCCTCACCTTTCTCGGCAGTCGCAAGGGACGGGTCGTCGTTCACTCCGTCCGGGAATAGCTCCCTTCCGATGTCCTTCCTGATTACCCTCACCCTCGATGTTCTCCTCTCCCCGTTGGCCTCCTCCATCCTCACGAGCTCGGGCCTTATGGCCAGCATCACCGACGTTTCGTCCTGGCCCGCGTGTCCCTGGCTGGAGCATATGCTGAGTATGTCCTCTCTGAAGTCCAGCCACCAGTTTATGAGCCAGATTTCCACTCCAGGAAACGCCCCCGCCACCTCTTCCACAGCTAGAAGAAGCGGGGAGTGGTTGCCGCCATGACCGTTGAGGAGGACGATTCTCTTAAAGCCCTCGGCTGCGAACTCACGCAGTATCTCCCGAACGTAGGCTTTCAGGGCGTCTGAGCCGACGTTTATGGTTCCTGGGTATACATCGAGGACAAAGGTGTGCCCGTACCACACCGGTGGGGCTATGAGAACTTCCATTCTCATTCCCCTGAGCCTTTCTTCAACCCTGCGGGCTATCTCAAGCGGGGCGAAAACATCGGTTCCCAGGGGCAGGTGTCTCCCGTGTGCCTCGATACTCCCGACGGGGAGGATAACCGTGTCAACCCGCCTCTTCAGCTCCTCAAACTCGGGCCAGGTGAGCTCTTCAATCCGCATGATAACCCCCAGGGATATTGGGGACGAAACCTCATAAGCCTTTTCTATGCACCGAGAAGGGGGTAAAAATGCCGTCAGGCCCTCTTAAGGAGGTCCCTGACGTACTTCGGCATCTGGAAGAGCGTCTCGTGCCTCTCCGGGTCGTAGTAGTAGAGGTCGAACTTTTTGGCCCTCTCTAGGTCCACCTTCATGAAGTCAATTTCCCCTTTGACGCCCACCAGAAAGCTCCAGGGCGAGGCGTAGCCTATCACCGGGAAGCTGAAGTAGTAAACCCTGTCGAAGACCTTCTTCATCGCCCTGTAAGCATCGAGGAGCTCGTTGGTGAAGAGGTAAACGCTCCCCGCCTGGGTGATGTAGAGCCCTTTCTCGTTCAGCTTTTCGTAGGCCGAGCGGTAGAACTCCTCGCTGAAAAGGAGCTTTGCAGGTCCAACCGGGTCGGTGGAGTCCACTATTATGACGTCAAAGCTTTCATCGGTTTCCCTCAGATACTCCACCCCGTCACCGACGATGAGCTCTGTCCTCGGATCTTCGAAGGCCCCCCTGGCGACGTTCATGTATATCTTCGACACTTCTATGACCATCTCGTCTATCTCGACCATCGTGGCCCTTTCAACGGTGTCGTGTCTCAGGACCTCCCTGAGAGTTCCACCGTCGCCGCCCCCGATGATGAGCACCCTTCTGGGATTCGGATGGGCGAGCATGACGGGATGAACCAGCGGTTCGTGATAGCTCTCCTCGCCGACCTCGACCAGTTGGACAGTCCCGTCGAGAACGAGGAGCTTGCCGAACCCTTCGGTTTCGTACAGTTCAAGCCTCTGATACTTTGTTTGGGTTTCAAAGAGCCTCTCCTTTACCTTGAATCCAACCCCGTAACCGCGAGGATACCATTCTATAAACGCCCTCTCCTTCTCGTTGAATCCCATGTGTCCCACCGCCCTTAGGTAGGGCGTTGGGTTTTAAACCTTGAGGTCTGCGAACGCGGGGATATTTTTATAAATATGCGTAAAAAGTTTAGACGATGAAATGGGAGAAAGTCCATAAGGAGCTTATAAAGTTCCTCGAGGACTCTGTGCCGGAGGTACGCAAGGATATGAAGTACGGCATTCCACATGTTGTGGGTGAAATAACGTTCTCCGAAGAAGAGCCCGCCGTAAATCTCTCCCTGGTAACCTTCAATGGGAGCAGACATCCACTGGCGTTTGAAGATGGCGATTCAATTAAATTCATGTACCCCCTTGAGGATTTGAACCCCTACATGGTCTTTCTGGAGATTATGAGCTTTCTTGAGAAAACGTTCGGTGGTTCACGTTTCAGAGTACTTCTCAGGACGTCCCCCGTGGAATTCCTTCGGGATATGGGCTTTGAAATTCTATGGGCGAATGAGTATATTCTCAATGGAAGCGAATTCGTTCAAATCTGGGCGATTTTTGGAGGTACCAAATACAACGTCCTTTTTGAGAAAAGGGGGAAGTGGTTCGTTCTGAGGGATATAAAAAGGATTGATGGAGCTCAGTAGGGGAACATCACGACAGCGGCTATGGCCGCGGCGGGTTTCTCTCCGACCGTTATGCTCGCGCTGGCAACCTTGAACTCGGCCAGCTTCCAGCCGCGCATGGCGAAGCCTTCCTCGACCATCTTCCTGACCATTTCCTCGGCCTCCTCCTTGGTGCAGTATCCGGCGTACTCATAGATGAGGCCGCCCTCGTTGTTCTCGCTGATGCCTATTCCAAGGGCCGCGCTTATTGTCATCCCCGGCTCGTCGCTCTCGATATGGGCATAGACAGTGGGCAGGAGCATCCCTATGGGGACGTCGTGTACCTCGTCAATCCACTCAATGTGGGCTGGTATGACGCTGCTCAGCTTGACGAGGTTTACGTTGCCTATGCCGAGCTTGAGGAGTGCGTTATCAAAGGCGTTGAGCTTAGTACCTCCCTCCGCGGAGGCAGCTCCTATAAAGGCCCTCTTTGGGGTTGTCCAGCTCATCTCAGCTTCCTCCTTTCTTTTCTCACTCGTTAGACGATTATAGACTAAACCCGCGATTCATCTACTCGCTACTCTGGGGCAGGCTTAAAAACGTTTCGCTATATCGGAAAGAACGAGTCAGAGGTAACTTTGGCTTTCAACGGCGGTGTACAGGGCATAATTACGTCTAAGCCTCCCTTTTAAGCCCTTTTGATTGATAATGGTTGATGGCCCTGCCCAGTGTTGCCGAGGTGAATATTCCGAGCACGCTGGCGAGGGACGCCATGGCGTACATGTGCTGGCTTAAAACGCCGGAGACAAAACCTATCTCGCCCACAAGCAGGCCCAAAACACCGAAGCTGGCTATCCCTGCTCCCCTCACGACGGAGGTGGGGACATCGTTGTGCCTGACTATGAGGGACGAGAGCACCAGCCTGACCGCGTAAACCAGGAGGAAGAACTCAATGACCACGAAGGAGAGCTCGGTCTCGAAGTTCAGCCCGCGCCAAGCGAAGAATATCGGGGCGAAGATTCCGTAGGTAACGCCGCTCACGATGGTGGTCAGTCTGTCGTACTGCTTAGTTCCGACGAGATCGCTGTGCATCATTAGACCTGCCATAAATCCCCCGATACTGAAATGTAAGCCTATCTCATCGCTGATGAATGCCAGGGACGTTGAGAGTACCATAAAGAGACCGAAGACGGCCTCATCGCTCTTCAGCCTCCGGAGGAAGCGTATTATCCTCACCTTATGCCTTATTCCGATGATGTAGTTGATGTACATGAGGATGCCTATGAAAACCGCATCCTTCACCAGGCTTTCGACAACGGGCGTGTAGTTTCCCGGGTTCTCGTGTATCCTGACCATTACGTAGACTATGAAGAGGCTCATTATCTCGCTTATGACCGCGTAGGAGAGGGCAACGTGGATGAAGTCCTCACCGAAGAAGCGTTTCAGGCGGAGAACTATGGGGGCTGATGCCGTTGATATTATCGCGGCCACTATGAATGCATCGGAGTTCAACTGCCACCCCGTAAAGGGCAGCGTGACCAGTAACATGGTCGCATAGGTGATTACGTAGAGGGGCAGTGTCTTCTTTCCTGCGTAGTGGAGCTCCTCCGGTGTTACCTCAAGGCCGGCTGAGATCATCAGGAAGAAAAGGCCGAGCTCCGCCATGAGGAGCATCTGGTCCCGCGGCATCTCAACGAGGACGGCGCTGAGTATCATTCCCGCGGTTATCTCGCCGAGGAATCCCGGATAGCCAAGCCTCTCAAAGCCTTCAGCGAGTAGCCTCGCGAATGCAATGATCACAAAGACGTATCCGATGATTTCCATATTGGCCTCCTACGGCGGGCAGGTTAATAATTCTTCCGCCAGACAAGGCTTTTATTGTTCGAAGTGTTAGCTCTAATCATGAGGCACTACGAGATAGTCCGGATACGTGAGAACGGCAGGGTTGAGCTTCCCATGGACTATGCCTACGAGCTGGGGATGGTGGAGGGAGCGTATTTCCTTCTTGAGATAGACACCGACCTCAACGAGGTTCACATGGAGAGGATAGCGCTTCCAGGAAAGAAGCTTGTGGAGGTCGAGCTGGTCGTTGAGGACAGACCCGGTGTGCTGGCGAGGATAAGCGGACTCTTCGGAAAACACGGGGCCAACATACTCTTCAGCGAGTCGGAGGAGCTATCCTCCATCGGCCTGGCCGGCATAGTCGCGGTCATAGACGTGAGCGGGATGAGCGGCACCCTCGAAGAACTCCGGGAGGAGCTGGAGGCGCTGGACGTTGTGAGGGAGGTCGTCCTAAGGCCGCTGGAGTAGGAGCAGCGCCAGCATAACACTCACAAAGACCGCCGTCAGGACGTTTATTTCCCTCCCGACTTCAGCCGGTTTCGCCTTTATTTCCCTGTCAAAGAGTCCCAGCTCCCGGAGAGCGAGGAAAATTGCCGCAGATACTGCCAGGTATATGAAATCGGCTGGTTTAACCTTTGCACCGAGGTAAATGCCAAGGCCAAGAGCTGCAACGGCGAGGGCCGAGGTGGAGAGCTTCCATGCCGTTCTGAGTTTCCCGGGGCTTCCCTTCAGCAGATAGTGGTTAAGCTTGGTGAATGACACGAGCGTCCCGACGGTTCCGAGCGGAACCACCAGACTCCAGTTCCCTGAGAGGCCGGAGGAGATGAGGCCCTTGGCGTACGCCCCGATGAAAGGCGAAACCCCTCCTATGGCGAGGCTCAGGGCAAGCACCGAGAACGCCATCACCGGCGCGCCCCTGTAGCCGAACTCACCGAGTTTTCTGCTCTTCCTTCCGAGGCTTCCAATACCCAGGAAGAGACCGCCCTTGAAGATGGAGTGGGCCATCGCGTAGTATGCCGCCTCCGTAAAGTTCATGCTCGCAATTCCAAGGAGCACGTAGCCCATCTGGGAGACCGTGGAATACGCGAGAAAGCGTTTTGCATCCCTCTGAAAAATCATCATACCTATGCCGAAGAAAATTGAAGCCGCCGCTATCGCCATTCCAACCGTTTTGATGGCTTCCCCGAGGGGGAGGGCTGAGAACAGGAGTATCATCCCGTAGGCGGGAGCTTTCACCACGGCTCCGCTCAGCAATGCACTCGCCGGAGTTGGGGCGACGGAATGTGCATCGGGAAGCCAGCCGTGAAGGGGAAAGATGCCCGCCTTGAGGAGGAGCGAGGCGAAGGCTATCCCAAGGGCGGCGCTGAGCTCCCTGCTTGGATTGGCCGCTTCGGCAACGATGTCCACGTTCAGGTACCCGGTTTCCATGTATATCAAGCCCACCGCGAAGATAAACATGTACGAGGCGAGGAGTGAGGGAATGAGGTACTTGAAGGCCGCCCTTCTGGAGCCGGGCTCTTCGGAGAACGCCACCAGGGCGAATGCTCCAACCGAGGCCATCTCCATGTAGATGTAGAAGTTGAAGAAGTCGAGTGAGATGAACGCCCCCAGTAGGCCCGCGTGGATGAGCAGGAACAGGGCGAGGGCCTTGGCCGTCTTTCTGTCCCTGAAGTCGAAGTAGGAGAGGGAGTAGATGGCAACTGCGGTAAAGAGTATGAGCTCACCGGCTATAAACGGTCCGTTGACCTCGCCGATTCCAACCTCTATCCCGGCCTCCCTGCTCCAGCCGCCGACGACCTCCGTCCCGTTCCGGACGAGCGGGATCCCTGCCGGGAGAACGGCACCGAGAAGAAAGGCGGCCTTTATGGGGGCTCCCTTCACCCTTAGGGTGTCCAGCACCGCTATTGTGAAGGCGAAGAGGAGTGGAATAGCTGTTATCAGGGGAATCACGAGCCGTCCCTCCCCATTCGGATTATTATCGCCAGGGCGAGCGATGTTATGGCCACGTCAACGACGAGGGTTGTGAGCATCAGCGTCGCAGGCAGTGGGTCAACTGGGTCGGTCGGCATTATGGGGACGTCCTTTCCAGGGGCGTAGGCCAGGCCGATGAAGAAGAGCACCAGGCCGAGGGAGACGATGTTTATGGAGAGCACCAGCTTCACCGGCTCCCTCTTTGCCATCAGGCCGTATATTCCAATGAGCATTATGACAACTCCCGCCTGCTCCGGGCTAATCACTTTCCACCCACCTCAGCAGTATGTAGAAGACGAAGGTGAACGCCGCACCGACCTCAAGGCCGACGATAACGTTGAAGGGGAGGATTACGCCCCCCTCGGTGGGGAGGAAGTTTGAGTAAAAGGCGCCGAAGGAGAGCCCTACCAGCCCCAAAATCACCAGCATGGCTCCGGCTGAGCTCTCCATGAGGCTGGCCCAGTTGAAGTGGAACCTCTTCCTGACCTTCTGGTAGCCGTGCGAGGTTATGAGGAGTATGACCGCGACGGCCAGGATTACCCCTCCCTGGAAGCCGCCGCCGGGGCTCAGATGGCCGTAGAGCATGAGGTATGCCGCGTAGGTGACGAGGAAGGGGCTCACCATCTTGGTGGTGCTCCTCACGACGGTGCTCATCTTCACTTCTTCTTCCCCCCGAGGAGCAGGTAGAAGCCGATGACCGCTGTGAAGAGCAAACTCGCCTCGCCGAGGCTGTCGTAGGCTCTCCAGCCGGCCAGGATTGCTGAGACCAGGTTGGGAACCCCAATCTCGCCCCAGTTGGCCACGTAGTAGGAGTAGCTTCCGCCGTACGGGGGCCCGTAGCTCAGTCTGAGCAGGACTGCCCCGAGGGCCAGTGTGAGGGGCAGGGCAACTCTCCTCACCCGGTCACCTCCTCTATGGTGAACAGGAAGACGCCTATCACTATGGCCCCCACGACTATGGCCGAGAGGGCCACATCGGGGGCCTTCAGCTCAAATAGGGCCAGGACGAAGAGCAGGCTGAGGAGGGAGTACTTAACGAGCGCACTAACCAGGTTCTTCTCCTCAACCACCGCCACAGCGAGCAGTATCATCGCCATGAAGACCACGTCAAGGATTGTCCCAAGCATACATGTCCACCACTACCTCTGGCTTTACCCCGTACCTGTAGGCTCCCCTCGCTATCGCGTGGCTCACCATCGGGTTTATCATTGCAATGAGGAAAGCGAGCACGAGGAACTTGGCCCTCACGAGCGCGGGGGCGTCCATCATCAGTATCAGCGAGAGGATTATGCTCATCGCACCCCCGGTGTCGCACTTGCTTGCCGCGTGGAGCCTCGTGTACACATCTGGGAAGCGGAGTATCCCCAGCGCCCCGAACACCATAACGGCTTCACCGAACAGGAGCAGCAGAACCTCAAGCATGGCTCCTCCTCTCCATGTACTTCGCCAGGATAAGCCCGCCAACGGAGTTCACCATAAGCAGGACTATCGCGAGGTCCACCAGGTAGTACTCCCGCCTGATGACCGAGACGACCGCTATTATGATTACGACCTTCGTCGTTATCGTGTTGAGGCCCACTATCCTGTCGGGCAGGGTCGGCCCCCTAACCACGCGGTATGTTATCAGCATCGCCGTGAAGATGAGCACGTAGAAGGCGCTCACCAGAAGACCTTCTTGAGCCATTCCTCGATGTCCCCCTTTATCTTTTCTCCGGCCTTCTCGCGGTTGAGGGTCTCCAAATCTATCCAGTGGACGTAGAGGTACGTCTCACCGAGCTTTTTGCTGACGTCGAGGGTCAGGGTTCCCGGGGTGAGGGTTATGGAGTTGGCGAGTATGGTTACCCCGGTGTCCGAGTGCAGGTCGGTCTTTATCTTGACTATGCCGGGGTTGATGTCCATGAAAATCACGTTCTTCGCCACCTTCAGGTTGCTCTCCAGCAGGCGGAAGGCCATTATCACGAGGTACTGCGGGAGGTAGATGAAGGCGAAGTAGAGGAGCTTCTCCAGGATGTGGCCGCTTCTCCTTATGTCCTCAGTCAGGAGGTCGCGCATGAAGGCCGCTATCATCAGCGTGACGGCCGCGCCAAGGGCGAGGTCTCTCATTTCCAAGCTTGCGGATATGACGAACCAGAAGGCCATCAGAACCGCCCACGTCAGAACAACCCTCTCCCACGATGGGAGCTTCGAGGCCTCGAACTCCTCATGGAGAACCCTCTCCCTTAGGCTCTCAAGCCTCTCCTTCAGGTAGAAGGGAACGCGGCTCATGTGGTATTTTAGGGCGTGGAGGGTTATAACGATTTTGCAGACGCAAAGATATTGGCAAAAAATGTGAAATCCCTTCGGATAAAGCTGAAAAAATGGAGGGTTTTTGTGCTGTCCTTCCGGGACTCAAGCGGGGAAGGCTCGTTATGGAAAGGTTTAAATCTCCGGCGGTTCTAGAGGGAAACGGTGATGCTCATGATTGAGGTTGGTGAATACAAGGTCAAGGAAGGCCTTTACTACACAAAGGACCACGAGTGGGCGCAGGTTCTTGAGGACGGAACGGTTCTCGTTGGCATAAGCGACTACGCCCAGAAGGAGCTCGGCGACCTCGCCTACGTCGAGCTTCCCGAGGTCGGGAAAGAGGTCAGCAAGGGCGACGTTCTCTGCGAGCTGGAGAGCGTCAAGGCCGTTTCCGAGGTCTACGCCCCGGTCAGCGGCGAGGTGGTTGAGGTCAACGAGGAGCTTGAGGACTCCCCGGAGCTTATCAACGAGGATCCCTACGAGAACTGGATAGCCAAGCTCAAGCCGAGCAACCTCGACGAGGAGCTCAAGGAGCTCATGGACGCCAAGGCTTACGCCGAGTACCTTGAGAGCCTCTGAGGGCGTCCTGTGAAGGCGTTTTCCTGACTTTTCTCTTCCCTTGCTCGGAACCCTTAAGTATTTCGACGCCCTATTTCCATCGGTGTTCGCCATGAAGGTTCTGAAGGAGTGGGACGTTAAGGTAAAGCTCGTGAAAACCAAGAGGGGAGCGATTCTCCACATGATAGAACTTGAGCCGGGCCATTTCTACCTCGAGCAGAACCCGCTGAAGGACTCGAAATACGGCGTTGCCTACAGGAGGATTAAGGAGAACTTCCCGGAGTTCTACATGTTCTGGGAGATAAAGAACAACCGATACACCGGCAAGCTTCTGGCCGGAGCCTTCCTTGAGAAGAGGGAGATAGACGAGTTCGTTACACTCCTGGCAAAGAGCGAGGACTTCAAGGAGTTCGAGGAAATTCTCGAAGAAATTGAGGAAATTGAAGAGGAGTGAGCTCAGGCTTTGACCATCATCACCGTTCAGATACCCTAGAGGTCTTCATCGCCCACCTTGATCATTGTCATGACTCCATTTATTTCCTCATAAAATGCAGCTTTTATTAGTTTCGATCTTTTCAATACAGCATCTATTTCGTCAATTTCAAGTGAGTTCACATTTCCTTCTGGAGATTCCTAAACTGAAGTTCCCAAGTGTTCCATGTTTTCATTAGCTAAAGGTTTTGAAATGGTGGCATCTCAACTAGATCCTGTCATCAAACGAGAGTCTGAAAGGAAACTTCACCAAGAATCAGTAGTGATAAACCAAAAAGAAAGCAAGAAGTAATTTGCATGGAAGGTAGAGTGTAAATGGGTGATATTGACAACAGATACTGATATAAACTACACATAATTAAAAACAGACAGGGTGAAAAACAAGGTGGTTTTGGAAGAGATTGTTGGCCTCACCGGAATCGTAGCGGGGGATAGGCGAAAACTCACAACCGCACTAAAAACGACACAGGCTGTATTCTTTTACTATTCCTTGATATTGCTCGTTGTTTTGTTGCTTCCCTCGGGGACTGCGATATTCAAGATTCTCGTGTTGACTATTTTCGTGGGTGCCTACCTGCTTTTCCGAGGCTGGTTGAAACGAAGAAGCAGGGGACGGATGAAAGAGAAGCGGGAGGCGATTTTCAAGGCACTCAAGAAGATGGTCGTCAGCTTGATGAAAAAGCCCTCGACTGATATAGACGAGGCAGTCAGGGAAGTAGGGGAAGAGCTCTCTAAACTCTTCATAAAGATTCCATTTTCCGTGTGGGTTTTAGATGCCCTCAAAGAGTTCGAGCGGCTCCTCTTCCCTGCCGTTGTTCTGTACCTCCTCTTCTATAAATTGCTCTCGATCTGGTGGGTTGAGGCTCTCAAATACCTCAAAGCAACTACGGCAAACCTCGAGGCGGGAGTTGTTGGTTATCTCGCGGCCACGGTGTTAATCTCTCTCCTCAGCATCGATATAACCCCCTTTGAAAAGGCGATTCGGAGGAAATATCACAAGGACAGGCTGAAATTCTATGCCAGCTGGCTGGGTTTTGGCACTTACTATCTCATCGGCCCGCATTTCCTCTTTGATTTTATGTTTCAGGAGCTCACGGAGATCGAGCCAAAAACGGCGGAGTACCTGCTTCGGTACAAATCCAGCACTGGTCTCAACCAATCGAGGCCAGTCGAGAGTGAGGCCCTGGAATTCTTGAAGGTTATTACTCGCGATTACGAAGTCAGACCCATACTCGATCCAGAGAAGATTATCAGCGACCACAGGGAGATGGTCTCTAATATCGATTATATGTTTCAGAGTGCGGCGCCTACGGCCGTCGGGACACTGAGAAACACCTATGTTGTTATAGATGACAGTACTGGGTGGCTTTCGATTGTTCGCATAGTTCTAGAGAAGGTAATCGAAGAGCGGCCGCGGTTTTGGGTGGTGATACGAGGGCCGAAACTGGAGATGAAGTACAACTATTTCATCCGGGTCTCTGAAATGTACTTCAAAGGAAGCATTGTAGACGAGGTGGTGCGCAAGATCTCCGCTGAGATGGACGGCTGAAATCGGACAAAACGAGGGTTTTGTAGCGGGACAAACCTCCACCTGACTTTGTCCCACACAAATTGGGAGGTGGCTGGCTTACTCTTCGAGACAACGGCTCGGCCAGTATGCCCTTCATCACGGGTCAGCTACCGTTAGGCTCCTCATCGCCGGGAAAGTATTTTTCTTGAGAGCTGATAAAAGTGTCGCAACTTCCGGGGCAGAAGTTAACTACCGGGGTGGTAGTTGGAGGAGGGATAGGGAAGAAAGAAAAGACTCAGGCGTTCCCTTCCCTCTTCTTCGTGAGGTACTCGTGGATGGCCTTCGCGGCCCTCCTTCCGTCGCCCATCGCGAGGATGACCGTTGCTTCTCCCCTTATCGCGTCACCGCCAGCGAAGACTCCCGGAATGCTGGTCATCAGGTTCTCGTCCACCACTATCCTTCCGCGCTCGACCTTCAGGCCGGGCGTGTTGATGATGAGCCTGTTCGGGTGCTTTCCGATGGCTATGATGACGGTCTCGGCCTCTATCTCCACGTACTCGCCGGTTGGCTCTATCTTTCTCTTTCCGCGTTTGTCGCGCTCCTCCAGCGGGCGCATCTTCTCGAACTTAACCGCCTTGAGGTTGCCCTTTCCATCGCCGATGAACTCGACAGGGTTCACGAAGAACTCGAACTTGATGCCCTCTTCCTTGGCGTGCTCGACCTCCTCGATCCTTGCGCTGACGTCCTCCGGACCGCGGCGGTAAGCTATGATAACCTCCGCTCCAAAGCGCCTCGCTGAGCGAGCAGCGTCCATTGCCGTGTTTCCGGCACCGATGACCACAACGCGCTTCCCCACCTTGACCGGTGTGTCGTACTCGGGGAAGAGGTAGGCCTTCATGAGGTTTACCCTGGTGAGGAACTCGTTGGCGGTGTAGATTCCGTTGAGGTTTATGCCCGGTGCGTTGATGAGCCTCGGCGTTCCAGCTCCGGAGCCGATGAAGACGGCGTCGTATTCCTCAAGGAGCTCCTCGATGGTGACGGTCTTGCCGACGATGTGGTCTGTGAGAATCTTAACCCCGAGCTTCCTGAGCTTGTCTATCTCGCTCTCGACGATGCTCTTCGGGAGCCTGAACTCCGGAATTCCGTACATCAGAACTCCTCCAGGCTCGTGGAGGGCCTCGTAGATTGTGACGTCGTAACCGAGCTTGGCCAGCTCGCCGGCAGCGGTGAGTCCAGCGGGGCCAGCTCCAATGATTGCAACGCTCTGCCCCTTCTTCTCTATCCTCGGCACCATCTCGAAGAGGAGTTCTTCATCGATTCCCTTCTCCCTCGCGTAGTCGGCCACAAAACGTTCAAGCTTGCCAATGTTGACCTTGTCGCCGACCTTGCCCATGACACAGTTCATCTCACACTGGTCCTCCTGCGGGCAGACGCGACCGGTGGTGGCTGGGAGCGAGTTGCAGGCCCATATGACGTTGAGGGCCTCCTTAACAGCTTTGTCCGGGTCGTCGCGGTACTGGACGAGCTTGCTTATGAAGCCTGGAATGTCGATGTGAACGGGACAGCCTTTGATACAGGGCGCGTAGTTGTAGGGGCACTGCAAACAGCGCTCGGCCTCCTTAACGGCCAGCTCGAAGGTGTAGCCGAGGTTGACCTCGTCAAAGCTCCTTATCCTCTCCTCCACCGGCCTCTCCGGCGTCGGAACGCGCTCCTTGATGATCTTTCTCTTGACGGCCATCACTGCTCACCCCCCTGGAGGGCCTTCATGTACTCCTGCATGGCCCTCTGCTCCAGGTCCGTGTAGTAGCCGCTCCTCGCTATCAGCTCGTCCCAGTGAATCTTGTAGGCGTCGAACTCCGGTCCGTCTATGCAGGCGAACTTGACCTCGCCGCCGACGGTGACACGGCAGGCGCCGCACATGCCCGTTCCGTCCACCATTATCGGGTGGAGGTCAGCCTTCATCGGGACGCCAAACTCCTTAACCACCTCAAAGACGGCCTTCTGGTCCCCCGTTGGGCCCACCATGAAGACAAGGTCGTAGTTCTCCTTCTCCAGCATCTCGCGAACCTTCCCGACGAGCCTCTTCGTGACGTTCTTCATGTTGGCCGGGAAGTCAAGGTTCGGGTCTATCGGAACGGTCTCGACGACATGCCTGCTCACGGCCTTTTCAAGCTCGTCCCTGAGGACGACCATGGGCTCGAAGGTGACGTGGAGGGTCGTGACGTCGTTCCCAAGCTCCTGCCAGGCCTTTGCTATGGGATAGACCTCAACTATTCCAGTGTACGCTCCAATCGCGAGTACCTTCCCGAACTTCTCCATCTCAGCGGGGTTTCCGAGCGGACCGGCGACGTTGAGTATCTCGCCGCCCTCCTTCAGCTCCGCGGCCATCCTTGCTGTAGTTTTACCCCTCGTGAAGACTATGAGAACTATCCAGCCCTCCTCGGGGTCCCACATGACTGGTGTGAGCGGAATCCTCTCGCCATTCTTGAAGGCCCTTACGATGACAAACTGCCCGGGCTGAACCTTTCTGGCAACGTGGGGCGCGTGAATCTTGTACCAGGTGTTTCTCATGGCGATCTCTTTTTTCTCAAGGATTTTATACACGATGAACACCTCCGTGCAGGTGGTCAAATTTGGACATCTAAAGGTTTGCAACCAAAAGTGTTTATAAAGATGTTGCTAACCTTTAGTTTAACTGGGCGAATAGATTTCGGAGTGAGACGTTTTTCATGATAAATTTTCAAGAAAAGGTTATGTATCCGGAGGATGTGCTCAGAGCTTCCTGATGAACGTTATGTAGCCTGTGTGGGCCAGCATTGTCGTCTTCGGCCTCATGCATTCCTTCTTGACCTCATGCTCCCTGACAAGAACCTCGACGACCCTGGGCTTGTAGAAGTGTTCCCTGTACTCCTGGAACGCCTGGAAGAAGCGGTGCACCTGGTTGGTGCACGGTGTGTAGGCGACGAAGTAGCCACCGGGTTTCAAAACCTCAACCGCATGGGGGAGAACGTTCTCGGGCTGGGGGAGGTCGAGAACTATGTGGTCGGCGCTTTCCTCGTCTATGCCGTCGTAGATGTTCTTGAGCTTTATCGTGACCCTGTCTGCGAAGCCGGCCATTTCAATGTTCTTCTGCGCTATCTTCGCAAAGTCTTCCCTGAGCTCGTAGCTGATGACCCTGCCTTGGGGGCCGACTATGTTCGCCAGGAATATCGTGAGGGCACCGCTTCCAACCCCCGCTTCTATCACCGTGTTCCCCGGAGAAATGCCGGCGTAGGCGATGATTATGCCGGCGTCCTTTGGATGGACGATCTGGGGACCGCGGCGCATCTTCGCTATTATGTCGTTGACGTCCGGTTTCAGTATCCTGAACTCCTCTCCCTTGTGGCTGGCTATGCTGTCCCCGTAGTCCTTCTCCACCAGCTCACCGAGGTTGATTATACCCAGATCCGTGTGGAACTCCCTGTTTGAGACCGTCACGAGGTACCTTTTACCCCTTCTGTCCACCAGAAGGACCCTATCCCCCTCTCGAATCAAAAATCTCACCGCCCTTCTTTACGATAAGCTCCTCGTTGGATACGTGGAACACTATCGAGGCCATCTCCTCAAGCATGGCGAGATGGTGTTTGCTCAGCACCTCGACGTTGAGAAAGTGTATTCCAACCCAGTCCTCCATGGGTATGGTGCTTATTCCGGTCATTATGGCCTTCATGGCCTCGTCCCCGCCAAAGTGGACGTAGTGGGAGAGCCCGAAGGTCACGAAGTACTCGGGCTTCGTTGGGGAGTGGGTCATCCTGTTGACAACGGTATGGTAGTTCTTGAGGAAGCTGTGGGAGTCGTAAACGGGAACGACCTCCTCTATGACCTCCCCGTAGCTGGCGGAGCCTGGGCCTATCTTCACGACCTTTATTCTCTTTATGAGCTCGATAACATCTGAGTACTCCTTGCCGGAAATCCTGCGGATATAGTTCCTGAAGAGCAGGTCACCGATTCCGAAGAAGTCCCCTATGACGACGTTCCCTCTCTCAAGGAGGGCGGGTATGAGGAATCCCCATGAGAGCTTTTCAAGTGGATACGTCGGCCGGTACTCGATGAGAACGGTATCGCCCCTCTCGGCCTTCCCGAAGAGGTATTTTTCGAGGACGGAGGTCTCCATACGACTCACCAAAAGGGTTTTTAACGGCTCCTCTTTTAAACCTTGTTAGGTGATGAAATGAAGCGGTTCGTGGTGTGGCCCAGCGAACTCGATGCCCGGCTGAGCAGGAAATACGGCAGGGCCATCGGGAAGGAATTCGCCGTCGACGGTCCGAAAATTCAGGAGATAGCGGACGCCGCAAGGGCCCTCGGCATGAAGGTAGTTGAGATGGATGAGTCAAAGCTCAACCCTCGTCTGGCGGGTCTGGACGAGGAGTACAGGCTCAGAGGGATGCTCCGTCTCGAAAGCAAGCACCCTAAAGGGAAAAGCCTCAAGATGCTTGGCCAGAAGATCAGGGAAATCAGGAAAATCCAGGCTAAAGCCAGGGGCAAGAAGAAGCACAAATCCAGGAAGAAAAAGAGGTGATCACTCCTCCTCTTCCATCTCCACGACTATGGCGGTAGTAGTGTCTATAACGCCGTCGATGTTGTGTATGTCGTGGAGTATCTTTCTGGTAAGCTCACCGAGGTCCTTGGCCTCGATGTGAACTATAGCATCATAAGGTCCGGTGACGGCGTCCGCCCTCGTAACGCCGGGTATCTGTTTGAGGGCCTCTATAACGCTTTCTACCTTCCCAATTTCCACAGTCAACAAAACGTACGACCTAACCATTTTCCACCACCGCTGAAAGGCTTTACGCCTTTATTTAGCCGCCCATCTCATTTAAGCTTTTCGTAGGAGTTTCTTTCGTAGGTTCCTTAAGCTGAAACCAAAAACCTATAAAGCATCCTCCAGATTTTTCGTGATTGATATGCGGATTGAGGAACTCCCGGTAGACGAGCGGGTTAAGCGGGTCATTGTCGAGAGGGGCATAGTCGAACTCTACCCGCCGCAGGCGGAAGCCCTGAAGAGCGGGGTTCTTGAGGGGAAGAACCTTGTTCTGGCCATCCCCACCGCGAGCGGAAAGACCTTGGTGAGCGAGATAGTCATGGTCAACAAGCTCCTGAAGGAGGGCGGCAAGGCGGTCTATCTCGTCCCCCTGAAGGCCCTCGCGGAGGAAAAGTACCGGGAGTTCAAGGCATGGGAGGTTCTCGGTATTCGCGTGGCCGCAACGACGGGGGACTACGACTCGACCGATGAGTGGCTCGGAAGGTACGACATAATCATCGCCACCTCCGAGAAGTTCGACTCACTCCTGAGGCACGGCTCGGGCTGGATAAGGGACGTCAAGCTCGTCGTTGCAGACGAGGTTCACCTGATCGGCTCCTACGACAGGGGAGCGACGCTTGAGATGATACTCTCCCACATGCTCGATAAGGCACAGATACTCGCCCTGAGCGCAACCGTCGGCAACGCCGAGGAGCTGGCGGAGTGGCTCAACGCCGAACTGGTTGTGAGCGACTGGCGTCCGGTCGAGCTGAGGAAGGGCGTCTTCCACCTGGGAGAACTTTTCTGGGAGGACGGTAGAATAGACCGCTACCCCGAGAACTGGGAGAGCCTGGCGATTGACGCCGTCAAGAGGGGCAAACAGGCACTTGTCTTCGTCAACACCCGTCGCTCTGCCGAGAAGGAGGCCCTCTCACTGTCCTCCAAAATATCCCGCCTCCTCACGAAGCCGGAGACGAGGCAGCTTAAGGAACTGGCCGACTCACTGGAGGAAAACCCCACCAACGAGAAGCTCGGAAGGGCCATCAGAGGCGGCGTTGCCTTCCACCACGCGGGATTAAGCCGCGCTGAGAGGACCATGATAGAAGATGCCTTCCGTGAGGGATTGATTAAGGTAATAACAGCGACGCCGACCCTCAGCGCTGGAATAAACCTGCCCGCCTTCCGCGTCATAATCCGTGACACCAAGCGCTACGCCGGCTTCGGCTGGACAGACATCCCGGTCCTTGAGATACAGCAGATGATGGGGCGCGCTGGAAGGCCCAAGTACGATAAAGTGGGGGAGGCCATAATAGTTGCCAGAACCGAAGACCCCCGAAAGCTCTTGGAGCGGTACGTCCACGGGAAGCCTGAAAAGCTGTTCTCGATGCTCGCCAACGAGCAGGCCTTCAGGAGTCAGGTTCTGGCTCTAATAACGAACTTCAGTGTTTCAAGCTTCAGGGAGCTGATAAGCTTCCTTGAGAAGACCTTCTACTTCCACCAGAGGACGGACACCAGTTCCATAGAGTACAAGGCGAAGGATGTGGTCTACTTCCTCATAGAAAACGAGTTCGTGGACATGGACATGAACGACCGCTTCATACCCCTGCCTTTTGGAAAGCGCACATCCCAGCTCTATATAGACCCCCTCACCGCCAAGAAATTCAAGGACGCCTTTCCGGCCATCGAGAGGAACCCCAACCCCTTCGGAATCTTCCAGCTGATAGCCTCAACGCCGGACATGGCCACGCTGACCGCCAGAAAGCGCGAGATGGAGGACTACCTCGACCTGGCCTACGAGTTTGAGGAGAAGCTCTATACGAACATCCCCTACTACGAAGACTACAGGTTCCAGACGTTCCTCAGCGAGGTCAAGACCGCGAAAATCCTCCTCGACTGGATAAACGAGGTTCCGGAGGCGCGTATTTACGAGACCTACAGTATAGACCCCGGTGACCTCTACCGCATCCTCGAACTTGCGGACTGGCTCATGTACTCCCTAATCGAGCTTTACAAGCTCTTCAGTCCGGAAAAAGATGTGCTGGACTACCTGAGAGACCTGCACCTCCGTCTGCGCCACGGCGTTCGCGAGGAGCTCCTGGAGCTGGTCAGGCTCCCGAACATCGGAAGGAAGAGGGCTAGGGCCCTCTACAACGCGGGCTTCAGAACACAGGAGGACATAATGCGCGCCAAGGTTAGGGACCTGCTGGAGGTTGAGGGTATAGGAATGAAGGTTGTCGAGGGACTGTTCAAGCACTTCGGCGTGGAAATGCCAAAGGGTGCTAAAAAGGACTCCAAAAAGGCGGAAAAAGCGCGGAAGGGAACCCTCGATGCTTTCCTGAAGTGAGGGTCAAGCTTTTAAATCCCGTCCTTTTACTCTGGCGTGGGCACTATGATAATCATCGTGACTGGAATGCCGGGTTCGGGAAAGAGCAGAATCGTTAGGGAGTTCGAGAGGAGGGGCTTTCCAAGCGTTTCTATGGGTGACATCGTGAGGGAGGAAACCGCTAAGCGCGGACTTGAACTCACCAAGGAGAACGTTGCCAAGGTGAGCATAAGGCTGAGGCAGGAGCTAGGCCAGAACGCCGTCGCGAAACTGACGGTGGAGAAGGTGAGGCGCCTCCTAAAGGACAGCAGGGTCGTCGTCATAGACGGTGTCCGCTCCCTCGACGAGGTCGGAACCTTCAGGAGCGCCTTCCCTGATGAGGAGATAATAATACTCGCCGTTCACACACCCCCGCACCTTCGCTTCGAGAGGCTCAGGGCCAGGGGCAGACACGACGACCCCAAGAGCTGGGAGGACTTCGAGGAGCGCGACTGGAAGGAGCTGAAGTTTGGAATAGGAAGCGTCATCGCGATGGCAGACCACATGATAGTGAACGACTGCGACAGGGAAGAGTACGAGAAAAGAGTGCGGGAGCTCGTTGACAGGATTTTAGCCGAGCATTGAGTCGAGGAAAAGCATCACGTAGAAGCCCAGGAAGAATCCCAGGGTTATCAGCGTGTCGCTCTTTTCTTCCCTGTATATCTCCGGTATCATCTCCTTGACCGTCACGTAGAGCATCGCCCCTCCCGCCAGACCGAGGCCGTAGGGCAAGAGCCAGGAGAAGAGGGTGAAGAAGTACGCGCCGAGGAGAACCATCGCCATCTCAGCGAAGCCGCTCAGCACACCCATCGCTATCGGCTGCAGGCGCTTCCTCTGTATCGTCGCCAGGGGAAGAGATACGACCGTGCCCTCCGGGAAGTCCTGGATTCCGATGGCTATGGTGGTTACCAGGCCGACCTCCAGGTTGTAGACCAGCGAGGTTCCGACGGCCATTCCCTCGGGCAGGTTGTGGATTATCACGGCTATGACGAGGAGCCAGACCTTTCTCAGCCTGTTCTTCATGGACTTCGGACCCTCGTAGCCCTTGACGAGGTGCTCGTGGGGGAGAACGCGGTCTATGGCGTAGATGAGCAGTACTCCGAGGGCTATTCCGACTCCGGCGGGTGCAAAGGAGCCGGTGCTCTCTATCGCCGGCAGGATGAGGCTCGTGAAGGCCGCAACTATCATAACCCCGGCGGCGAAGCTGAGCGCGAAGTCAACGCCTCCCTCGGGGAGGTTTTTGGCGAATATCGCCACCATGGCTCCGAGAGAAGTCATCAGTGCGACGAAAAGCCCGGCGTAGAAGGCAACCCACATTATCTCGCCGTTCGAGATGCTCAGTATCCACTCCGCGAGACCGGCCACGAAGTTCTCTAACACTATTAGGCCACCCTAACTATTTGGGCGGTTGGGTTTATAAGCCTTCCCGCGAGCTTCTTCTGGGTGGGAGAATGACTGAGGAACTTTTCGAAGAGGTTGAGGTCGAGGCTTACGTTTATCCGACGGAGGACATCGAGAAGGTCAAGAGGGCCATGCTGAACCTGGTTCACGATCTGGAGTTCGAGGCCTTCGATAGGGGTGACTACGTCATCCTCACCGGAAAGACGAGGAGCAGAAAGGCCCTTCAGAGGCTCTACGAGCTCTTCCGCGGACAGGCCATACTTGACACCGCGCGCTCGTTCCTTGAGGAGGGCTACTTCGGCGAGGAGATAATCATCAGGGTGAACAAGCAGGCCGCCTATGCGGGCGTGGTAAACTTCAACGAGGAAAGCCCTCTCGGCCCGATAACGATAATCATCAGAACCAGGGACCCGGGGAAGCTAATGAAGTGGCTCGCTCCGAGAACCAGGGACGGAGTGCCGATAGAGTAAAAAAAGAAAGCTCACTCGGCAGCTTTTTTCTTCTTCCTCCTACCCCAGCTCACCTGCGCCGTGAGAATCCTCTCCGTTGAGAACAGCCACGCCGTGGCGTAGAGTATGAGGACCGCCACTATGGCCAGATAGGCCATGCTTATCGCTATCGGCGTGTAGCTGCTGAGGAGGACGTAGCGGTAGTCCACCACGGGGTGGGTGAAAGGTATCGCGAGCAGGACGTACTTAACGACCGCCGGGAGGTCGTTAATATCCGTGTACATCAGCAGGAACGCCGGGAACGCCAGGGGCAGGATAACCGCGCTGACCAGCGTTGTTGCGCTCTGGACGTCTTCGGCGAAGGTTGCCACTATCATGGCCAGGCTGAGGGCGATTATTATGGTCAGGAACACCACCAGGGCGAACATCAGCGCTCCCGTTGGGGTGACGGTGAGGCCCAGATCCTCAAGGCTCACCCCGCTCGAACCCAGTCCGAAGGAGCTCATGTAGTAGCGCATGCCTATCATGTACGCTATCGCCGCAACAAGGCCCATCATGGCGGTGCCGAATATCTTCGCCGCAACTATCTTTGTCCTCGCCACCGGAAGGGTCAGGAGAGTCTCCAAGGTCTTGTTCTCCTTCTCGCTCGCTATGGCTCCAGCCGCCATCTGGGAGGTTATCATGACCATCATGAAGACGATTAGCGGTATCGTGAAAGCCTGGGCCGCTATGACGCTCGAAACCACCGTTGGGGAGATGTCCACGATGTTGTTGTTTATGACGGACCTGCTCTCGGTCCTTATCGGCTGAAGAATGGCATCGGGATTGCTGGCACCGAGGTTCCTTACCTTTAGCCTCGCTATCTCATCGCTGAGTATCCCCAGGACGGCGTTTATCCTGCCCTCGCTGACGCTCTCCTTTATTCCGGTGCTTATGGTAGTGAAGATGCCGTATATCTCGACGGTGGCGGTCTCGTTGGCCTGGAGCTTGGCCGTGAAGTCTGAAGGGATGACCACCAAGACGTTCTGTTCCTGCCGGATGGCCTGCTGAATGGCCTCGTCAAGCGTCGTGGCGTTCACAACGGTTACCGTGACGTTGGGGGCAACCTCAAGGGCCTTTATCAAGAGTGAACCATACGTTCCGTCGTCGAAATTGACTATCGCCACGTGGGTTTCGCCCTGGGCCTGTTCCATTCCAACACTGACGGCCTTTCCCATCACGGGGAGCAGAATCAGCGGAACCACTACAAGGCCAAAGATGAGCTTCTTGTCCCTGAAGAGGTTCCACAGCTCCTTCTTTGCCATCACCCAGAAGTCGCTCATCCACCCTCACCCCCTATCGGCTCGCTGATGTTCGCCCCCACTGCCTTCATGAAGACCTCCTCCAGGTTCTCCGCCTCGTACTTCTCCTTCAGCTCCTTTGGGGTTCCCACCTCGATTATCTGCCCTTTGTTTATCAGCGCAACGCGGTGGCAGAGGAACTCAACTTCAAGCATGTTGTGACTTGAGAGGAGGAACGTGACCCCCTCGGTTCTGGAGAAACGCCTTATCATTTGCCTTATGGAATAGGCGTTGACTATGTCCAGCCCGCTTGCCGGCTCATCCAGTATCGCCAGCTTCGGCCGCACCATGAGGGCCCTCGCTATGAGGAGCTTCCTCGTCATTCCCTTGGAGTACGTGGACACCTTGTCGTGGAGCCTCTCGCCGAGCCCGCTGAGTTCGACACCCAGCTCAAGCATCTCCTTCGCCTTTCCCTCGTCCTTCGCGTACAGCCTTGCCATGAACTGAAGGTACTCGTAGCCGGTGAGGTTTTTGTATGCTCCCGCCTCCTCGGGCAGGTAGCTGATGATTTCCCTGACCTTGTCTGCTTCCTTCACAACGTCGTGACCAGCTATGCTTGCCCTTCCTCCCGTCGGTTTGAGGAGCGTCGAGAGTATCTTGAGCGTTGTGCTCTTTCCAGCTCCGTTTGGTCCTATCAGACCGAATATCTCTCCCTCCTTGATGGAGAAGCTTATTCCCTTGAGGGCCTTCACCTTTCCGTAGTCCTTCTCAAGTCCTTCAACCTCCACCATCATTGCCTTTCACCCGATAAAACCGCCTGATGAGCGCAAGTTCAACATTAACTTAACCCTCCTCGTAGATAAAGATTTCTTCAATCGTAGTGTTGAAAAAGCGGGCTATCTTGAAGGCGAGCTTTAGAGACGGGTCGTATTTTCCCTTCTCTATCGCTATTATCGTCTGTCTGGTGACGCCCAAAGCCCTCGCCAGCTCCTCCTGGGTTATGCCCAGCTCCTCCCTGAGCTCGCGCAGGCGGTTCTTCACTCACATCACCCTTTCGTAGCGGTACTGTGATATTAGGAGGACAATTGCACCTAGCGCGAGTGGAATCAGGAGCTTCATGGCGGTTTCTGTGTTCCCTTTTGAGTACTCCCAGAGGTACTCGGCAAAGAGGACGATACCCATCACGGCGAACGCGTTTCTTGTACTCTTGGTGCTTATCAGCTCGGTTCTCTCGTCCTCTACCCTTTCCACCCTTGAGTTGTAGTACCAGTTCAGAGCGTATGCCAGCAGAACGCCTAGAAGGAATATTCCCACCGCTAGGGATGCCCTTCCAGATCTGGTGGAGTATGCAAGGCCGATAATTATCCCGGCTATTAAACCTGCGCGTAGGCCTTCGTACTTTAAGTTCACTCACATCACCCTCGCGTAGTGATGCTTGAGGCCCAGCTTAAGAACTGAGACCAGAACCATCAGGCCGATGGCGAGGTAGTAGGCGCTCCTCAGGCTTGAATTCTTCTCGGACAGTATGGACAGTACAACAACCAAAAACGCCAGGGCCAGCACCAGCACCTGGAGGGTTCTCCTCGAGGCCATCTCCTCGATGCGGAGCGTTCTCTCGTCGCTTATAATTTCACCCCGTTTTTTAAGCCAGTCCGCGTAGAGGAACGAAACCGCGATTGCCGCCGCCAGGACGCCAAAGGCCAGTGCAATGTTTTCCATCCGCAGGGCAACGACCAGTAAAAAAGCCGTTGTTGCGGGGATTGCGTAGCCAGTGAGTCTCCATCTCTCCATGCTCCCACCATGTAAAGTTTCCTTTACGTAAAGCTTCCTTTACATCCTTATAAACCTTTCCCCTCAAAGTTTTTAAAGCGCCGGGGAGAAGTTCAATCCGCGCGGGGGTTGCCGAGCCTGGCCAAAGGCGCGGGATTTAGGGTCCCGTCCCGTAGGGGTTCGCGGGTTCAAATCCCGTCCCCCGCACCAGAAACTTTTCTGGCGAAAAGTTTTATCAAAGTTGGCATGCTTTTTGTGCTTGGTCGTTTTAAAAGGGTTCGCGTTCAAAATGGCAATTTTAGAGTGTGTTTTCATGATTAAGCGCCCTCCGGGCGCTGTCTTGAAGTAAACACTTGTTGAATTACTCCGCCTGGATACAAACCCTCTTAAAATGCACCTTTTGAAGAAGCATGCCAACTTCTAACTTTCCATTTTGGACAGTAAAGACTCTTTGGTCAGGCCTTACGCAAGCAAAGCTTGCTCACGGCATTTTAAGTTCACTTCTCACATCCTCGTCCATCAGAACGAAGAGAATCAGCGCCGAGAGTAGGGTAAGCGTTACCGCAGGAATGGAAAGCCCAACCATTACCCAGAGGAGGCCAAAGAGAAGGTCCAAGAGAGCTATGTACGCCGAGAGGTCCACGATTGTCTCATTACCAACCCAAACCCCATAGACAAAGAGCATGTGAATGCTCCCCACGAGTATGTAGCCCCAGAAGGTGTACTTCTCCCCGAAACTCATCGCGGCGATTCCGTAGAAGAAAAGCGCAAGAAGGAGAAAGAAGGAAAGAACGGCAAGTTTAGGCCTCATCGCCCAGCTCCTCCACCGGGAGCTTCATCCTTGAAACGGTCACCAGCGTCAGGATACCAAGGAGAGGCATTATCGCCAGCTCCCCGAGAGCTAGGCCGATGCTCTGCCTCGCCAGTGCATCAGTGAGTCCCGGCGCAATGATGTTGGCCGAGTTGGATATGAGGCCGAGGGCGAAGCTCGCCTTTGGGAAGATGCTCTTCGGATAGGTTGCTGGAGCGCTCGTCCAGAAGGCCGGTCCGGTTCCCTGGAGGGCGCCTATGAGAACCACTGAGGCTAAAGCCATGGTGTAGTTGCCGGCAAGCATGGCCTTGCCGTAGATGAGAAGACCAACGAATGCCACAGCGTAGGAGAATATCATGACCTGGACGATAGCCTTGAAGAGTCCTCTGGCAGTGGGGTTCTTTCTTGAGAGCAGGTAGCCGACGTATCCCATGCCTATGCTCCAGAGTGCCTTGGATATGTTGAGGCTCGTGCTGAGCGTCGCAACGTGCTCCTTGGTCCAGCCGATTTCGTAGCCGAGGGAAGCTGAAAAGCCGACGATGGTGAAGATGATCCAGAGCGCCGGGAAGAAGGTGAGACCGAGCACCCATGTGAAGGGCATCTTCCAGACGTTTATCTTTTCGCTGCCTTCGGTTCTGTGAATTATTTCAAAGTCCTCCGTAAAGAGCCACCAGAGGGTGAGAACCGCGTACATTATGACAACCGTGACCCAAAATCCGCCCTTCCAGCCCAGAGCTCCGACGGCGTACTTGGCGCTCATGCTCCCGAACACGCCGCCCCAGAATATGCCCGAGAGGATTATACCCTTGGCGAAGGGCCTCTCGGCCACGAAGAAGTGGGCAATCTGCGTGCTGAAGAGCGGAACGAGCGTAACGACGAAACCCTGAATGAACCTGAGGAAGACGACGACGTACCAGTTGGGTGCGAGCGGTATTAGAGCTTGCGCTATTGCGGCCCAGCTGAGTGCTATGGCAACGCTCCTCTTAAAGCTGCCCTCGTAGATTTTGGTGTGGCCGAGAAGGAACGCAATGAAGAGACCGAAAACGTAAGCTATGTGCTGCCACTCGTAGGCGGCGCTGTCGATTCCAAAGTGGGCCATGACGTCCGGCTTGGCGACGGCCATCATGGTCAGGGTTCCGAATCCGGCTGTCATAACCAGTGTGTCAAGCAGGACTGAACTCCAACGCTTGTCCATGATTTTCCCCCCTAAAGCTTTCCTAGCACCATAAGAACGCCGAAAACAATGAAAAGTGCTCCGGCAAACTTGTGGACAAGTTCAAGGGGCACCATGTCTCCGAGCTTATCGCCCAGCAGTGCCCCGATGAGATTGACGGCAGCAAGGCCCAGGATGGCCCCAGTAAAAGCTGTTTTCCAGCCATACTTGGAGGCAAATGCCATTGTTGCTAGCTGGGTCTTGTCCCCAAGCTCGGCTAGGAAAATGGCGAAAAAGATGGCAAAAATTCCGTCCATCTCTTTCCCCCATCAGAGCTTTGAAAGGGCCTCATTCATTCTCTGCATTGCCTCTATTAGCTGAGTCTTCTTTGTGGCGTAGCTTATCCTTATCCAGCCCTCGCCGGCTTTTCCAAAGGCTGTTCCCGGGATGACGACGACGCGTGCGTTTTCGAGGAGCCAGTCGGCGAAGTCCTCGCTGCTCATGTCCAGACTGGGATCTATCTTTGCCCAGATGTAGAACGCTCCCTTCGGCTTGAATGGAGTTATGTAGGGCATCTTGTTGAGATACTTGAGCACAAGCCTTCTCCTCTCGGAGTAAGTTTCACGCATCCTTTCAACGGCCTCCCAGCTGCGCTTGTCCCGGAGGGCGGTGATTCCTGCGATCTGGATGAATGACGTAACGTTGCCGATGACATACGCGTGGAGCTTTATCATGTCCCTGATGACCTGGGTGGGTGCTATGGTGAAGCCGAGGCGCCAGCCGGTCATGGCGAATGTCTTGGAGAAGCTGTTTGCCAAGATCGTGTTGTCGGGTGCGTACTTTATCATCGGATAGTGTTTGGCCCCATCGTAAAGGAAGTGCTCATAGGGCTCATCGCTCAGAATATACAGGTTGTAGTCCTCGGCTATATCCGCTATGGCCTTTACCGTCTTCTTCTTGAGAATCGCGCCCGTTGGATTGTTTGGATAGTTGAGAACAAGCATCCTGGTGCGCTTTGTTATGGCCTCGACAAGCTCATCGGGATCGACCTGAAATTCGTTCTCCTCCCTGAGGGGAATCCTGATGATGCCGGCCTCGGCTATCTTGGCGTCCTCAACATAGCACACGAAAGCTGGGTCTGGAATTATGACATCATCGTCCTGCTCAAGGAGGGTCTGAAATGCCAGATAGGTCGCCTCGTAAGCGCCAGCGGTTACGATTATGTCATTGGGAGAAACGTCAACCTTGTAGTGGGTCTTGTAGTATTCGGCTATCGCCTCGCGGAACTCGGGAATACCTGCGTTGGGCGTGTAATGGGTGTAACCCTCGTCGATGGCCCGCTTGGCGGCCTCCTTGACGACAGCTGGAGTATCAAAGTCGGGCTCGCCTATGCCCAGGGAAATGACGTCTTCCATCTTCTTGGCCTTCTCAAAAAGTTCCCTGATTTTCGAGCGCTGGATAAGGTTTATTCTGCCAGCAAGGAAATACTTGCGCTTTTTATACTTCATGAGCATCACCTCAGGCACTTCGAAAATGAGGAAGGGATTTTATAAACCTATCCTCAGAGGGCCACAGAAATGGGTACTTGCTGTCTATAAAACTTCAACGAGTGCGGCTTTTTCAAAAAAAGTTTTCACTTTTTCCCTGTTACATTCGGTTAGAGGAAGTTCCCTCAGCCCAAATTCTTGCAGAATCTTCAGCGCTCTCTCCCGTGTTCCGAAGACCACCAGATAGTTCTCGCCTCTTTTCATGCCGTTTTGAGCTATTGCATCTTTTATCTGCAGTGTTCCGGCCAGGCGGATCAGGAGTTCCCCGCCAAGAGTTCTCGCGTGGTTTGTTTTCCTTTCAAACGAACGGAGTGCCAGCAGGGCTGCGAACGCCACAGCCTCCCAGCATTCGGCACTGACTATCTGAACGTCCCCTCCAAGCTTGGGGATAATCTCTTCGACGCTCTCCACGTGCACCTTCGTGATGTGAAGTTTTTCCGTTATGGCTCTCATCGAGTCCCCCGAAATCTGGTGAAATATGCGATGTTAAAACCCTTTCTCCTCCCGGATTTTTGTTGGTGTAAAGTATTTTTTGCGTTTTGAGATTTTACTAAAAATTTTTTGAATTTGATAATATTATAATATTAATATCCATCCGCAAAGTATTTAACTAATTAAATCACTAGTTATTTCAGCGGCTTACTGAACTGGGTGGTGCAGGAATGAGCAAAATGCGTATCATCAGTGTACAGCTTCCCCAGGGTCTGATTAACGCCATGGATCAGCTGGTTAAAAAGGGCGTCTATCCAAGCAGAAGCGAAATCATCAGGGAGGCCATTCGCGAGCTTTTGAAGAAGGAACTTTATCAGCTGGAGACTGAGGAACGCTCAACGCCTGACTACATCCTGAAATAAGCCGCTAAAATCATTCCTTTAAATCATTATCATCCAAAACCAGACGTATTGAGGGGGTTGGGGCAATGGTATTTAAACTCCTGGAACAAGCCGGAATAAAACTCGACCTAGACGACGAGCCCAGAACAGCGAAGTTCGACAGATTCTCCGACGAGAACCTTGAGGATTTGATAAGGATCGTTATAGTCGGTGTCGGTGGTTCTGGAAACAACACCATAACCAGGCTTTACGAGCTCGGCGTTCAGGGTGCTGAGCTCATCGCCATGAACACCGACGCCCAGCACCTTGCCAGGACAAAGGCTCACAGGAAGCTTCTCCTCGGCAAGGAGATAACGCAGGGTAAGGGTTCGGGTGGAAACCCTGAGATAGGCTACCGGGCCGCCGAGGCGAGCGCCCATGAGATTGCCGAGACCATCGGTGACGCCGATCTTGTGTTCATAACCGCTGGTATGGGTAACGGCACCGGTACGGGCGCTGCTCCGGTTGTTGCAAAGGTCATAAAGGAGCGTGCCAGGCACAACGGTCGCTTTAGGGAACCGCTCGTCGTCAGCGTTGTGACGTATCCTTTCAAGAACGAGGGCAAGATTAGGATCGAGAAGGCCAAGGCTGGTATAAAGGCCCTCATGTACTACTCGGACACGGTCATCATCATCGAGAACGACAAGCTCCTCAAGCTCGTTCCGAAGCTTCCAATAAACGCCGCCTTCCGCTTCGCCGACGAGATAATCGCCAGGATGGTCAAGGGCATCACCGAGACCATAAAGCTCCCGTCCATGGTCAACATCGACTTCGCCGACGTCTACAGCGTCATGCACAACGGCGGTGCGGCCTTGATAGGAATCGGTGAGAGCGATTCAAGCAACAGGGCGGTCGATGCGGTCAAGAATGCGCTCGAAAACAAGATGCTTGAGGTTGAGTATGGAAGCGGCGACAGGGCTCTGGTTCACTTCACAGTTGGACCAGACGTGAGCCTCGGGGAGATAAACGATGCCATGAACATCGTCTACGAGAAGCTTGGCGAGAAGAGCGAAATCAAGTGGGGTGCAAGGATAGACGAGGACATGGGTAAAGTGGTAAGGGCAATGGTCATAATGACCGGTGTTAAGTCCCCGCATATCCTTGGTGGCGAGCACGCCCTTCGCGTCGGTTCCTCCTTCAAGGAGAACATCATAGCCCCGGAGCCGGTTAAGCCCTTCAAGTCCGAGGACAACGGCTTCGATAAGATATTCACGACGATATCCAAAAAGGAAAAGAAGGAGCTCCCGGCATACGCTAAGCGGGTTCTTGAGGACTTCATTGACATCACCTGACCATTTCTTTATCTTCGGCAGGTGGTTCCAGTGGCGGTCGTGATTAGCATAGCCAATCAGAAGGGCGGAGTCGGGAAGACCACCCTGACCATGAACCTTGGCCATGCCTTGGCTGAAATGGGTAAGAGGGTTCTTCTCGTTGACATAGACCCGCAGTTCAACCTGACCTTTGGGTTGATCGGTATGGACGTCCTCCAGTACGGCGAGAGCAACGTGGGAACGCTCATGACCCGTGAAAGCGACATCGAGGACACCATCGTCGAGGTGAGAAGGAATCTCCACCTTATTCCGAGCCACCTGAACCTCTCCGCCAGAGAGATAGAGATCATCAACGCCTACAACCGGGAGAGGCGCCTGGAAAAGGCCCTGACCCCCATACTCCCCGACTACGACTACGTTCTCATAGACAACCCACCCAGCATGGGCATCTTTCTCGTCAACTCGCTCACAGCTTCGGACTACGTCCTCATTCCGCTCGAACTCAGCTACTTCGGGGTCATAGGCATGCAGCTGATGTTCAACCTAATGCGCATGATAAGGGAAGAAACCAACGAGAACCTGAAGCTCCTCGGTCTCGTACCCAACAAGTTCACACGCCAGACCAAGGTTCCGAAAATGCGCCTCAGGGAGCTCAGGGAGACCTACCCAGACGCGCCAATACTGACGACGATTCCGAAGGCGATAGCCCTTGAGAAGGCCCAGAGCCAGGGAATGAGCATATTTGAGTTCGATGGGGATGGTAGGGCCTCCAAGGCACTTCTAAAACTCGCGAGAGAGGTGGTTGAAATTGTCGAAGGATAAAATCCCCAAGCTTTTTGACGGCTCCGTTAACGAGCTCACACGGCCATCGAGGCCAAAAAAGGACAGGAAGCCAAAATCCAAGGATATGAAGAAGGAGAAGAAGCAGAAGACTCTTTACATCAGCCTCGATATGAACAGGAAGCTCATAGAGCTCTACGGGGAGGAGGGCAGGAGGCAGAGCGTCATCGTCGAGGATGCTGTCAACCTGTACTACTATCTGAAGCTTGCCCTCGGGGAGAAAAAGTTCGATGAGCTTATGAGTGCCGTGAAGAGGGAGGACCCGGAGTTCCTGCGGGAGTACATGGGGAGATTCAAACTCTAACGTTAATCCAGAAGCTCAATTCACCGTTTGAATCATCCGCTAAAATCAGGCCCCAACTCCCGCGGGCGGACTTGAATCAGGGCTAAAATCAATCGCAGTACGTTTCTATTATCCTCTGGATTATCTTGCTGGTCTTCGCCCTGTCACTCTTGTAGAGGTATGGTATCCTTATCACGTCCGCCTCTATTCCGTGCCTCCTCAGCTCCTCCTTGAGGCGCTCGCAGCTGAAGGCCTGGTCGGGTCCTATTGCGACTATGTCTGGGTCTATTTTCCTGACAAGCTCGTAATCTATTCCTCCAGGTGAACCAATGTAGACCTCGTCCACGACGGAGAGAGCCCTGAGAAGTTCTGCCCTGTCCTCGGCGCTGTTCACCGGTTCCCTGCGCTTCTGCCTCCTTACAGTCTCGTCGTGGGCGACTATCACCACAAGTTCATCTCCGAGTGCCTTGGCCTGACTGAGAAAGTGGATGTGGCCGACGTGAAGGATGTCAAAAACCCCACCGACGAGAACACGGATTTTCTTCCTTCCCTCCCCGATTCCTGTCATCTCAGCCCACCGTCAGTTCCCAGATCCTGTCCTTTGCGTGGTGTATGTTCTTAACCGCTTTCCCCTTGGGTTTCTCCTTCATCGCCTTTCCGTCCATGAGTGCTATGCCTATGGCAAGGGGCCTTCCGTAGTCCTCCTCAACCACGAAGACGAAGTCGCCCTCCCTTATGCCCTCATCGGCATCGGTTATCCCGGCGGCCATGACATCGGCGCCCTTTATTATGAAGGGCACCGCACCGGCATCGACCACCACCCTTCTCGGCCACTTCCTCAGGTCTTCCTCGTTGGATAGCTCGTAGAGGGCGATTACCAGCGGGAAGATGAGGCCCTTCCTCCGTATGAAGAACGGCTTCCCGTTCACGAGGAGTATCTCGGTTGTCTTGTCGAACTCGGCAACCTCGACGCGGTCCTTCTTGTTCAGCATCTTCCCCGCTATCTCCTCGCCGAATATCTCACTCATCTCCCTGATTATCTCCTTCACTTCCTTCTTGCTGAGCGGGTGCTTGACCTTAAGCTCCATCTTCACACCCCCGCTATCTCTTGGTGAAGATTTCTCGCGGCTTCCCTTGGATTCTCACTCGCATAGATAGAGCGGCCCACGATGACGTAATCGGCACCGGCCTTTAAAACCTCATCCCCCCTGCCCCCCTGTGCCCCAACACCGGGGGTCAGGATTTTGATTCCGGGTTTCAGCTTCGAGCGTACGTATGCAACGCGCTCCGGCCTTGTGGCAGGTGCTATAACGCCGAAGGGCTCAAGCTCGTTGGCGAGTTCGATCAGCTTATCCGTCGCCGGTTGGATAAATTCCTCTGCACCCGGGTGGCTCATCTCGACGACGATTATCGTCTCCCCAAGCTCCATGATGGCATTGACGCTGTCCCTTCCGACGAAGCCGTGGGCTATGATGTAGTCGGCCCCGGCATCAAAAACCCTCTTCGCTATGAGCCTGTTGGTGTTCGGAATATCGGCCAGCTTAAGATCTGCTATTACCGGCAGTCCGGTCACCTGCCTGAGTTCGGTGATGATGCCCAAACCCGAGCCTATTATCAGCGGCCAGTTCACCTTCACAGCCCACAGGTAATCGGCCGTGCATTCCGCTATCTCCAGGGCCCTCTCACGTTCGTGGACGTCAAGGGCAAGTATGAGTCTCTTCATGGCTTCACCTCACAAGGGACCTTATCTCCTCCGGCAGTTCTCCCTCTTTCAGGGTGAGCGCGACGTGATATGCGCTCTTCATGGCGTCGGCTTCCTTCTCTGCCCACGTTACCACTACGAGGTCATTATCCTCCAGATTGAACGCCCCTTTAATTTCCCCCGCAAGCCCGGGCATCGTCTCGCTCAGCGGCCTTTCGTCCTCGGGGAAGACGGGCTCTCCGTTCTTCACAACGAGTATCATTGCTCCCTTTGCAAAGAACCTTATGGCTTCATCCCTGAGCTCAATGCTCTTGAATTCGGGCGGGCTTTTTACGAGAATGGCGTAGGCGGGGTAACCATCGACCTCTCCAACCTTATGAACCTCTGAGAAGTGCTTTGAGAGCCTTTCAAGGAGCTTCATTCCGCTCTCGTTGAGAGAGTGCCCGCGCTGGGTGGAGCTTATGACATCGAGGGCGGCAAGTTTCTTCAAAAGCGTCCTAACACTCCCTTCGCCGAGGTCAAGAACCTCTGATATAGCCTTTCTTCCCGTCGGGTTCTGAAGCATGAAAAGAACCGCAACGGCATCCTCAAGAGTGAACTCAGGATAGGCTCCCCTCTTCCAGCTCATCGGCTTCCCTCCGAGAAAAATAGGGTAAGGGGATTAAAAGTTTGTTGGAAAAGGTCAGAACCAGCGCGGCTCCAGTCCGGCCCACATCCTCATCTTCTCGTGGGCTATGATGCGCGGTATGTTGGGCCTGTCCTTCGGTCCCGGGTTCTTCATGTAGAAGGCGTTAACCTCGTAGACGGTTCCGAAGGCCTTCTTCTCAATCGCTATCTTTCCGAGCCTCGCGAGGTCAACGAGCAGGCCGGCCAGGGCAGGGCTGTCGTTTATCCTTCCGGTGATGACGAGCTCGTCGTGGGCGCCGTTGAAGCTGATGTACTCGATGTGCATCGCTATGAACTTCTTGTCGCCGAGGGGCTCAAGGAAGCCGGTGGGCTTGATGTAGTGCGGCGCGTCGTAGCCGAGCAGTTCCTTGACAACCGAGCTCTTGGTGAACTCCTTGCTCTTGTTTCTCTCCTTGTCGGTCAATGCCAGGAAGTCGTTGTTTCCGCCGATGTTGAACTGGGCTATGTCGAGAACGTAGCGGTTCCTCTGGGCGAGGTGGCTGAGTATGTCGGCAGTGAGCGGAGTGGCACCGGTAGCACCATCGTCACCGAATATAACCATGTTGCTCTCCCTGGCGAGCTCGACGAACGCCGGGTCGTTGGCGATGAGTGTCGGAATCGCGTTGACGAAGGCAGCGCCGCCGACCTCCCTGGCGTACTGTGCTATCGCGTAGGCGTAGACCTGAGTTGCCGTGAGTCTGTCCTTCCTGTCCTCCGCTATGGCCTTCTCAAGCTCCTCCCTGCTCCCGAAGGGCACGAAGGCCTCGGTGGTGCAGACGTTGATGAACACCTCAACCTTGAGCTCCTTCCACTCGCTGACAAGGTGCTCGACTGCCTCCTTGAGGGTCATCTCGTCCTCAAGGCCGGTTGCCTCAAGCGGAAGGTTCCTGAGGCTCCTCAGGTGGATTCCCTTTCTTATGGTTATCCCCTTGAGGCTCTCCGGGGCCTCTGGGTCGTAGGCTTTGACAACATCGTAGAGATCCCTGCCGACCTTGGCCTTATCAACGTCGTAGGAACCGACTATCTCTATTTCATTGATTTTAATAGGAAGCTCATCGGCAAGGGGAACGCCGTAGGGTTTCATCTTTCCGGCCTTTATCTTCTCAAGCCCGCTCGCGAATATGCTGGCGACATAACCCTGTCCGAGTATGACAACCTTAACCATTTTCTCCACCTCCTTTGTTAGTGTAAGATATTTTACAGTGGTTAAATAGTTTTTGGTTGGAAAACGATTTCACGGGTTTTTGAATATCCCCCTGTGCCTATTTGCTCCGAATGCTGGGCCGAGGAGGCCCCTGCCAAAAATTTTATAAATACAAAATCTGAATAAAATGTGGAATCAGCTCGCTTTCTAAAATAAGCCCTCCGGGCCCTTTGAGGCTCGCTTTTGAAAACTTTGGAGGGTGGTAGCCATGAGGGCCGCGGCACTGTGGCTGGTTGCACTGGTAATTTTCGGAGTAATTGCCAGCGGCTGCATAGGCGGTGAAGAGGCAAAGACTTCTCAGACCGAGGTTCAGCTTACCGGGGACCTCACAAAGGATCTTGTGGAAATAGGAAAGGTTCTGGAGCAGAACGGTGTTAATGAGGTCAAGTTCTCTGCGTGGGGTTCGGGCGATCCGAACAGCGTCATGAGGGTTTACGGAATAGTGGAGGCCGCGAGGAGAATAAACAAAATCTGGGCCGACAACGGGATCAACGTTAAGATCGTTATAACCGAGACTCACTACGTTGCCTCCTTCCAGGATGCCTACAAGGAGTACCTCAGCAAGCAGCCCCTTGGACAGGCTGGGGACTTCTTTGTGAACAGCTACGCCTTCCTGCCGACGCTGGCGGACGAGGGTTACATACTCGACATAACGGACTACGCCAAAGCCTATCAGGGCGTTGTTGATGACTTCTATCCGTCCCTCATCGAGGCCTCCAAGTTCAACGGAAGGCTCTACGGCCTCCCGCAGGACACCGAGGCGAGACCGCTCTACATAAGGAGGGACGTGGCCCAAAAGATCGGATTCGAGCTCAACGGCCTCGATGAGAAGGTGAAGAACGGGGAGTTCACGTGGAGCGACGTCTACTACTGGGCCAAGAAGGCCAAGGACGAGGGGGCCGCAGAGTGGGGTCTTATCCACAGAAAGGGTTCAGCCCATCCGGATCTGATACAGTTCATCTTCGCCTTCGGGGGCAGGCTTTACGACCCGAACACCGGAAAGCTCGTAGTTGACGTTCCGGCCGTTTACAAGTGGCTCTACGTTGAGTGGAAGTTCGCCCGCGACGGCCTCCTTCCGGAAGACATAATGAGCTGGGACTGGGCCAAGCAGATACATCCGGCCATAGTGGAGGGCAGGACGCTCTTTGACATAGGCGGAACATGGTACTGGACGGAGTGGCAGACCAAGCAGTACTACTCTCTGGAGGGCACTCCGAGGGGCCTGAAGCCGGAGGAAGTGAAGGAGTGGTTCTACTACACGCTCTTCCCCGCAGGTGAGAAGGGTGACAAGCCGGTAACCCTCAGCCAGCCGTTCGTCTGGATGATAAACTCCAAGGCCGGCCAGCTGAACCCGAAGTACGATGAGCTGAAGGATGTCTACCACAAGCTGGCCTTCCTGATGCTGATCAAGGCCAGCGACCCGGACATAAACGCCATACACAGCGTCATCTCAGCCCACCTGCCGGTTAGAAAGGAGGCAGCAAAGCTGATCAAAGATGAGAAGTGGCTCAGCGACCTCAAGGCACTCAACCTCGACCTGAGCGACGATGTTAAGAACAACATCAGGGACATAGTCCAGGCCACCGTCAACCCGATAAACGCCCAGTTCCTTGCCGACGTCAGTTACATGCTCGAATACACCCACCTCGCTCCTGCCCACCCGAAGTATCCAGCCCTTGCCGACATCTTCAAGGAGGCGGTTGACAAGGTTCTGAGGGGCGAGATGACCCCTGAGGAGGCGGTCAACTACATCATCCAGAAGGTTAAGGCGGACCCGGAGCTTGCTCAGAACGTTGAGATACAGGGCGAAATACCCAAGGACTGGAAGTTCCCGCAGGGATGAGGTGATGTCATGGCACGGGGAAAGCTCAGGGATCTTTCCTTTTTCCTTTCCCCCATGGTGCTCATGGTGTTCCTGTTCTATTTGGTGCCCCTAATCATGACGGTTTACATAAGCATGACCAGGATGAGGAACTGGAACGTTGACAGGTATCTTACCGAGTTTGTCGGCTTCTACAACTACGAGCGGCTTTTTTACATGTTCCAGCACGACCCGACGTTTAAAGCCGTGATTCTGACAACCATCGTCTTTGTTGGCATAACCCTCATGATAAACGTATTTGGCGGCCTTGCACTGGCCCTCGCGACATTTTTCATCGACGAGAGGCCCGCATCTTCGTACAGACTCCTCTGGCTCCTCCCGAGGATGTCGCCGATAGCGGTTTACAGCCTCGTCTGGTATTACTTCTTCCACGGGAGTGAGATTGGAACGCTGAACTCCATCCTTATGAGTCTGGGTGCGATTTCCGAGCCGATTCCCTGGGGGCAGGTAACCCCTTGGGGAGCGTGGAGCGTGATAATCTTCGTCAACGGTTTGGTGGGTGTGAGCTTTGGAATGATAGTCTTCACCTCGGCTTTGAATCAGATACCCAGGGAACTCGTCATAGCCGCAAGGGTTGATGGTGCGTCATCATGGCAGATATCGAGGAGGATTCTGATTCCAATGATAAAGTGGCACCTCCTCTACGTCCTGACGTGGCAGTTCCTCAGTCTGCTGACCACATACCCGCACCTCTTCCTGCTCGTCCAGTGGGACCTCGTCAACAGGGACTACGGCACTACACTGGCACTCTACGTATTCAACACGGCCTTCGGCAGGGGAGAGCAGGATCAGGGACTGGCCGCCGCCGCTGCGGTCATACTCTCCATAATCGGAATCCTCGGCGGCTTCGTGACGCTGAAGGTTCTCAAGTTTGAGAGGATGATGAAAAGGCCCCGGGGGGACTTCTGATGAGGGACGTGGAGACGAGACCCAAGAGGTACGAGCGGCTCATAGTCCTCGCCCTCCTCCTCGCGAGCCTCCCGCTCATTCTGGGCTTTTTCCTTCTCGTTCTTTCGAGCTTCAGCACGGAGATGGTTACCAACCTCGATCCCGGCTCATTCCATCCAACGCTTGGGAACTGGATAAACCTCTTCCAGGGAAAAATAGCCACCACAGGTGGAATAAGGGTCAACATATGGCGCATAACCCTTAACACGCTCGTAGTGGCTCTCGGCGTCGCCGGGGTGGTAACCGGGGTAAGTGCCCTCGCCGGATACTCCCTCTCAAGGATAGACTTCCGCGGAAGAAAGACCATGATGGTTCTCCTCCTTGTCCTTCATGCCTTTCCAGGCGTTGCCCTGATAGTTGGCGTCTACCTCCTCTACCGCCTTACCTTCCCCCAGAACTACGAGGTCGTCGGACTCTACTCCTTCGCATACGTCATACTCGCCCGGGCGGCACTTGAGATACCCATGTCAATCTGGCTCATGAAGGGCTTCTTTGACACGATACCATGGGAGTTTGAATGGTCCGGCATCATAGACGGGGCCTCCCGGATAACGGTCTGGAGGAAGATAATGCTTCCGCTGATAAAGCCCGGAATACTGGCCGTTGCTCTCTTCGCATTCCTGGCCGGCTGGCAGGACATAATCTACGTGAGAACCTTCCTGGTTTATCCCACGCTCGCAACCTTCATAGAGGCCAACATAGAGGCCGAGTACTCCCACATGCCCCTCATAGCCGCCGCCGGAACGTTCTATCTCCTCCCCACAATAATATTCTTCATCACCGCCCAGCAGCTCCTCCTCCAGGGCTACTCGGGTGGAATAAAGGGGTGAGGTGGTTGAAATGGTTAGGGTTACCCTCGACAGCATCACAAAGAGGTTCGGCGACTTTGAGGCCCTCAAACGGGTGAGCCTGGAGATATCCGATAAGGAGTTCATGGCCCTCCTTGGCCCCTCCGGAAGCGGGAAGTCAACACTCCTCTACACGATAGCCGGAATCTACAGGCCGACGAGCGGTCGGATTTATTTCGACGGCAGGGACGTTACCGATGTCCCGCCGAAGGACAGGAACGTTGGCCTGGTTTTCCAGAACTGGGCGCTCTATCCCCATATGAAGGTCTTCGACAACATAGCCTTTCCCCTTGAGCTGAGAAAGGCACCAAAGGACGAAATAGCCAGAAAAGTCAGGGAAGTGGCCGAGATGCTCAGGATAGAGAACCTCCTCGACCGCTATCCGTGGCAGCTGAGCGGCGGTCAGCAGCAGCGTGTGGCCATAGCGAGGGCGCTGGTCAAGGAACCCGATGTGTTGCTCCTCGACGAGCCCCTCAGCAACCTCGACGCTCTCCTGAGGCTTGAGGTCAGGGCCGAGCTCAAGAGGCTCCAGAAAGAGCTTGGTATCACGGCCGTTTACGTCACCCACGATCAGGCGGAGGCCCTGGCAATGGCCGACAGGATAGCGGTGATAAAAGAGGGAGTAATACTGCAGGTCGGGACTCCCGACGACGTCTATTACAGGCCGAAATACCGGTTCGTCGGCGGCTTCCTCGGAAGTCCGCCCATGAACTTTGTGGAGGCGGAAATCGAGGGGCCTTACCTCAACGTTTACGGGAGTGTGATTCCGGTTCCGGCCCAGTACAGGGAGACGGTAGAGAGGCTGGGTGTCACTGAGGTGATCCTTGGCTTCAGGCCTCACGACGCGGAGGTCGTCAAAGGAAAGGCCGAGGGACTGGCCGGAACGGTTTACTCCTTTGAGCCTCTCGGCAGGGAGCAGATAGTAACCGTCTCGGTCAACGGTGCGTTCGTCAAGGTCTTTGCTCCCGAGGGAGAGCACTTCAGCTTCGGCGAGCCGGTGACGGTGAAACTCCGGGAGGACAGGATAGTCCTCTTCGACAGAAAGACCGAGAAAGCCCTTGAGTTCCTTGGGGATTGAGCTCAGCTTTTCTTCCTTCCCACAAGCCACGCCGTCAGGATAACCCTCAGGTTTGTCAAAACGGCCAGCAGGAGAAGGAGCGCTTTAACCGAAGCCCCGGACGGGTGCAGGAGAAACAGCATTGTCAGGAATATTCTCTCGTCCCTCTTCCCCGGCAGTTTTCTCAACGCTGGAATCGCGCGGTAGGCGTCCTCGCCGTAGGCGGCCCTGAACCTCTCGGTCGAGTAGCTGACCATGACCGAGCCGAGTAGGGCGAGGAGGGCAACGAGGTACCAGAGGGGTTCCCTCAGGGTAGTGTACGCCATTAGCGCGAGGAACGCCCCGTCAACGTAGCGGTCGAGGAGGGAGTCTATATAGCCGCCGAACCTGCCCGTCCTCAGCTGTGCCCTGGCAAGCTCGCCGTCAACTCCGTCGAGGATAGAGCTAAGCTGGTAGAGTATCCCGGCCAGTGGGGGGTTAACGAGCGTTAGAAAGGCCGAGAGAATTCCAAGGGCGAACGTAACGGCGGTCATCTCGTTTGGGGTGACCTTCTCGGCGAGGAGGTAGCTGACCCTCGTCGAAATCTTCCTGTTGATGTGCCTGCTGATGAAGCCGTCGCCGGTTCCCTTAACAGCGGTGAAGACGAGCATCTTCCTTGCCCGTTTCAGCTCCGACGGCGTGTCGACGTCCATCCAGGGAAAGCCGTCGAGAAAGGTAACCGAAAGTTTGGCCCTCTCCACGACCTCGCTCACGGAGTAGTTGCCGTCCTTTTCCCTTTCCAGGGCTTCAGTTACCTCAAAGATGCCCTCATCAAGGACGAAGAAGCCCGTGTCAACCGCGTCCCACTCTTTCAGCCCCTTTCCGATTCGCTCGACCCTGCCGTCCCTGATTTTGACCTTTGTGGCCTCGTCAATGTCAATCCACCCCGGTTTCCTGTCCGCTATCAGGCCGTTTCCCTTTACAGCGCGCTCGATGAAGGCCTCGCTGTAGACGTGGTCACTCATGACCAGAACAAACCTCCCGGAGACGCGGTTTCTGGCCAGGTGGAGCGAGTGGCCGTTGCCCTTCTCCGGCTCGGGGTTTACCACCAGCTCGGCGTTGAAGCCGTGCCCTTCAATGAACTCCCGGTAAAGCGGGGCGTAGCGCTCGTTGGTTACGATTACAAAGCGTTTGATGCCGTTTTTCTGGAGCAGTGCCATCGTTCGATAGAGAATTTCCCTTCCTGCAACCTTGAGGAGGCCCTTTGGTCTGCCCCCGATCCTCGTGCCGAGGCCAGCCGCTAGAATCACCGCCGTCGCTGGGGTCATTGACATCACCTTTTTAAGTCCCTCGATGTGGCATCAATCGGGAGAACCGAGATTAAATTAACCACAGGTGATTTAAAGTTTTCGGTGGTGAAAATGCGCGTCGCGGTGCTCTATTCGGGCGGTAAAGATTCCAACTACGCCCTCTACTGGGCGCTGAGGCAGGGCTTTGAGGTGAAATACCTCGTCTCGATGGTCAGCGAGCGCGATGACAGCTACATGTACCACGTGCCGAACATCCACCTCACCGAGCTCCAGGCTAAAGCCATAGGGATTCCCCTCGTGAAGGGATTCACAAGCGGTGAGAAGGAGAGAGAGGTAGATGACATGAAGGCCGTCCTTGAGGGGCTGAAGATTGAGGGTGTCGTTGCCGGAGCTCTGGCGAGTGAGTACCAGAAGAAAAGAGTCGATAGGGTAGCGGAGGAGCTTGGGCTTGAGAGCTTCGCTCCAGCCTGGCACCGCGATCCAATAGATTATATGCGCGAGCTGGTGGAGATTTTCGACATTGTGATGGTCGGGGTTTCAGCATACGGTCTTGACGAGAGCTGGCTCGGGCGGAGGATAGACGGGAAGGCCTTAGGTGAGCTGGTGAATCTCCATGAAAAGTATAAAATCCACGTCGCTGGCGAGGGCGGTGAGTTCGAGACCTTTGTTAGAGACGCTCCCTTCTTCAGGGCGAGGATAGTTTTCGACGAGGTCGAGAAGAGGTGGAACGAGTGGGAGTATTCCGGGGTTCTTGAGGTGAAGAGGGCGCACCTTGAAAGAAAAGGTTGAGGGCCTCAGGGCCCTATGTAGGCGCTCATGTACACCGTGGAGCATCCTCCTGAGACGCCGCAGACGTCGAAGTCCTTCCCTCCCCAGGATCTCCTCGGGATTCCCGAGAACGGGTCCCAGTGGAAGTTCCCGCCGTCGAGGAGGAGCGTTATGCCGAACGTCCCCATCGGGTCGTCGTCGTTGCCCCAGTTACCGGAATCCTCCTCCCAGCCGTCGTACTCGACGTAGACGAAGGGCGTCCTTATGCTGCTCAAATTGACCAGGGTGAGCCCGAAGGGGATTATCTTGACGGTGTTCCCGTTTATGACCCCGTGGTCGAGCTTGCCGTCGGAGAAGTCCCCCACCGAGAAGCCCACCGTTCCGCTGCTCCTGTCGAGCTTTGGATAGGCGTAGGCCACCCCCTCTGGAACCATCGTCGTGATCTCCCCTATGAGGGCGTCATCGATCTCGGCATTTCCAGGAGTGAAACCGGTGGAGGCCCTGAAGAAGGCGTAGTACTCGTCGTCGCCCCACTCGGTGTCCTTCGTGAAGAGCAGTCCCCCAACCGATAGCTCGAGCCTCGCGTAGCGCGCCGCCCTTGGAAGGTCGACCTCGTAGATGATGTAGGTGACCACCATGTTGCCGTCCTTCGAGACCGACCTGACGAGGTAGCCGTCGCTGTAGTCCCTCCTCGGGTCGAAGGATATCGTGTCGTAGCCCACCCTGTCCGGCGGTGCGCCGAAGAGGTTCGCTAAAGCCTCGCCCCAGAAGTAGCTGGCGCTCTCGCCGGTCTCCAGCTGGTGGAGGAGCATCACGCCAGTGTAGCCGTGCTCGACGAGGCTCGATATCTCGCCCGTCGCGAGGCCTATCGCGGCATCGAGGAGGAAGCCGGCGCCGAGCTTGACGTACGTTCCGAGGTCGTCGTTGTCCCAGCCGGTCGTCTTGACGAATATCTTCTGGTACTTCTTAGCTTCGTCGAGGGGCATCGCCAGGACAGGGTAGCCGTTTGTGAAGGGCCAGTCCGGCCTTGCCGCGTTCCTGTCGTGGTACAGGAGCCTGCTGTGGTCTTCTGCCTCGATCCAGAGCCTGAGCGGGTAGCCGAAGACGTAGATGGGGCTGTACTCGATTTTATTGAGGTTCTCGTAGTAGTTCGTGCCGTAGGCCCACGAGACGAGGCTTATCTCTCCCTCGGCCTCGTCCTTGTTGCCCTTGATGTAGACGTCCTCGACCACGACAACGATGTACCTATCAACGTCCTCCTCTATGCTCAGCCCGCTGGTGGCGTTGAACCATAGGTTCCCCTCGGCAGGGAAGCGCGTCTTCAGTAGCGGCCTGGAGAACCAGAACCGGAACTCCCTCCACGGGATTATGGAGAAGAGGTTCTCGACCGTGAACTCCACGTAGGGGCCGAGTTGCGTTTCCCCGCGGATGACGTCCCCCTCGCGGTAAACGCTCCCGGAGCTGTCCTTGAGCTGGAAGTGGCTCGACCCTATCTCCGCGTACCAGTCGAACTCGCCGTTGTCGGTGCTGTCTATGAACATGTCGCCGGGTATGAAGTCTTCGTACGTTTCCTCGTCCTTGAACTGGAGCCTGAACTTCACGTCATCGCCGAGAACCTCGGCGTACAAAGCTACGCCGCTCTTGGAGTCGCCGTAGTAGGCCGGGGCGTAGTAGTCAATCCTCCCCAGGTTTGCTTTTATGATGAACTTCCCGGTCTCAGGGTAGCTGAATCTCGGACTGATCTTCGGATCCTCTGGGTTGCCCTCTATGCGCATGAAGACTGTGTCGGGGAATATCCGCGAGAAGTTCTCGACGGTGAACCTCACAATTGAGCCATCTAGCTCGACGCTCCCCTTTTGGACCTCGGCGAGGCCGCCTCCGGTAACGTTGTAGAGTGTGAAGCTTCCCAGGTAGAGGTGGAGCTCCCATCTCTCGCCAAACTCCTCGCCGGTGTCGAATTTCAGGATAGTGGGCTCGTAGGACGCTATCACCCTTCCCTGGAGGTCCCTCAGCTCCTTCATGTGGATGTACGTTTTGGCCAGCCCCTCGCTCTCGAACTTTATCGTGAAGGCAACGCTCTTCCCTGGCTTGCGGGACGAGGTTAGTATCGAGACCCACTCCACTATCTCGCCGTTGGGCTCGCTCGCCATGCCCGTCAGCGGGCCGGCGTAGGTCAGGTTGAGGCTCAGCCTGTAAACAGGGATTATCGCGGGCGTGAGGTTGACGTTGAGGATCGGGAAACCAATGCCCGTCCCGTTTTCGTTCCTCTCACCGGCCTCGCATCCGAGGTCTGGGTCAGAGTTCTCATCGCAGATGACGTTGCCGTCCTCGTCGAACTGGAGGCTTTCGTTGGCGGAGGTTTGGGTTTCCGTTGATGTCCCGGTCTCCGTTTGAGTTTGGGTTTCCGTCTGGGTTACGGTCTCGGTCACCGTCTCGGTCGTTCCCTGGGTCTCTGTTGTTGAGCTCTCACTTATCCCTCCTTCCTGGGTGTTCTCGCCGGTTTGGGAACCGGTCCCTGTGGGTGAAGGGGTGTTTCCAATGCACCCGCCAATGATGACTAACGCGCTCAGTAAAACAAGAACCAATATCCTTGAGGTTCTTTTCATACACGCACCTCCAAACCCAAACCCGGGGCAAGAAAAGAAATTGAGGCCCATACAGAGGTTTGGATTTTGTTTAATATTGGTCTCATTTTATTTAAGAGTTTCTTTCCCGGGGAGTCATTTAAGGATACATCTCCTCTGTCATTGGGGATGACTGAGAAAAGCCAAAAGTTTATTAGGCGTCGCTCATTATCACACCCGGTGGTAGAATGATCGAGGTTGAGAACCTCACCAAGAGCTTCGGCTCGACGATAGCCGTTAAAGGAATAACCTTCACGGTTGCCGACGGCGAGATTTACGGCCTCCTCGGCCCGAACGGGAGCGGGAAGAGTACGACGATGAAGATTCTGGCGGGCATACTGCAGCCTACCTCCGGACGCGTCGTCGTTGGGGGCATCGACGTGGGCGAGAATCCCGTTGGGGTCAGAAGGATAACCGGCTACGTTCCGGAAACGCCGGTTCTCTACGAGAGCCTCACACCGGTCGAGTTCTTCAACTTCGTGGGGAGCGTTAGGGGGATTCCGAAGGAAGAACTCCAGGAGCGCGTTGAAACATTCGTGAGGGCATTTGGGATAGAAAAGTACCTCGGCGAGATGATAGGTTCGCTGAGCTTTGGAACGAAGCAGAAGGTTTCCCTCATAGCTGGAATGCTCCACGATCCGGGGGTTCTCATCCTCGACGAGGCGATGAACGGCCTCGACCCCAAGAGTGCCCGCATCCTCAGGGAGCTCCTCCTCCAGTTCAGGGAGGAGGGCAAGAGCATTGTCTTCTCCACTCACGTTCTTGCGCTGGCGGAGACGATATGCGACAGGGTTGGCGTCATATACAACGGCGAGATAATCGCCGAGGGCACGGTTGAACAGCTCAAGGAGTTTGCCCACGAGGAGAGCCTGGAGGACGTTTTTCTCAAGCTCACCGAGAGCCAGGACGAGGTTGCAGGAATAGTGCGGGCGCTTAAGGATGCCCTTTAGGGTGGGAGCATGTTTGAGATAGTCAGAATCCTCTACAAGGAACTCCACTACCGGCGCCTGAAGAGCAACCCGCAGGTAGCGGGAGACCCCGAGAAGTTCAGGAAGCAGCTCAGGAACGCGGGGGATATAAAGAGAGGCATGGCCCTTCAGTCCGTTGCGTTCATATTCTTCGGAGTCATGATGGCCGGAGCGGTACTCGGAGCCGAGGACGAAACCCGGGCGGCGGTGGTATTCGCGGCCTACGCCCTGCTTCCCTTTGTAATGGCCCTCTACACGACGACGGTGAATGCCTCCTACGCGGTTTCGATGGGGATTTTCGAGCCTCTCAAGCCCCTGCCCATAGAAACTGGCTCGACGTACCTCAGCGTTCTCCTCGCGATAGACAACGTCCCCGCGGTCATAGCCCTCCTTCCTGCTGCCATCGCTATGATGGTGAAGTACGGAAGCACCGGCCTGCTCGGCCTCCTGTGGGTTCTCACTGGCGCCTTCCTCGGCCACGTCCTGGGGCTGGTGGTCTTCACCTTCTTCGGCTCCGCCAGCGTCGGCGGGGGGTTCTCGAAGCTCAGAACCCTCGCCAGAACCCTGGGAGTTATCCTCTTCATCGGCATCTTCTACGCCCTCAACTACGTCCAGCGGTATGTAAACGAGCACTACGAGGACATTCTGCCATTCTTCTCAAAGTACTCCCTTGCCTACCCCTTCTCCGTTGCCTCGATAACGGATCCGCTCCACTCCACCATTCTCCTCCTCGGTTACCTCGTGATTCTCGTCCCGCTCTATTTCTTCCTCCTTGGACGGCTCTGGGGCAAGCTTGAAGAGGGGAACGTGATTTCCCACACCAGAGTCGTCCGCTTCAGGGCCAAAACCCATCACCCGGTAATAGCGCTCGCCCTGAAGGACCTGAAGATAGTCTTCCGGAAGAGCGCCCTCTTAGTCGGCCTCATCTTTCCGCTCTTCATAATACTTCCGAGCGCCGTTGGCATTCTAACCTCTGGGACGGTTGGAGAGTGGGCCGTTGCCTCTGTTCTACTCATGATAGCCTGGATGAGCTCCGTGGGCATTGACACGGTTCTAAAAATAGATGGTCAGGAGTTTGAGTTCCTGCGTAGCCTTCCAATAACCGTTGGTCAGTTCGTTCGGGCAAAGCTCCTGGTGATGAACGCCGTTCCGGTTACTGCCGGCGTTGGTCTCGTCCTTGCCGTCTCATACATCAACGTTAGAAGCCTCATCCTTCTCCCGGCGGCGGTTCTCCTTCCCCTGCTAACCTCTTCGGTAGCCCTGGCCTTCTTCTACCACGGTGAAAGGGAGCTGTCCGTGCCTGAGACGAACTTCGGCCACGTCCTTGTGCTGATGATAATCAACGGGGCTACCCTCGGAGCGATAGCAGGCCTCTGGTACTTCCTCGGCTATCCCTACGCGCTGGCCCTGGCGGCCATAGGTTTCGCCCTCGTTCAGAGGGCCGTCAGCAGGTGACGTGGAATATCGCCAGAACCTTTCTCTTCTCCCACAGCTCGTTGAGGAGCTCCACCGCCTTTCCTGTTGGGAGCTCGTGGATTTCTTTGTCCTTGATAAGCTCCCTGCTCTCCGGCAGGAGCGAGAGGTATCCGTAGAATCCCGTGCCGACGATTAGGACGTCAAAATCCTCCGTGAGATACTCCTTCAGCTCGTCCGGGTCGATCTTGTGGCTCGTGCCGTGCTTCCCCTTGCTGAGCCACTTCTTCCGCTCCTCAATTTTTCCGCTCGGGTATATCACGATGTCATGGCTGTAAACCGTCCCATCCACGACTATTTTTCCGAAGCCGGGAAACTCGACCTTCATGACATCACCTCAGGCTTAGGGCGTCCCTCAATATCTTCTCGTGGTCGAAGGCCAGTGGGAGATTAAGAGCCTCCTCTATCGAAACGACGTGGACTTCCTTGGCATCGTCCCCTGCCTTGAGCTCTCCAGTTCCCACCGCCAGAAAGGCCGTCGTCACCGTGTGTCCTCTCGGGTCCCTGCTGGGGTCGGAGTAAACCCCGACGAGTCTGATGAGCCTCACGTCGAGGCCGGTCTCTTCCTTCGCCTCCCTTATGGCGGCTTCTTCAACGGTCTCGCCGTACTCCACGAATCCTCCGGGCAGGGCGTAGTGGTCTTTAAACGGTTCGTGCTTCCGTTTGATAAGCACCACTCCGTTATTATAAAGGATGACGATGTCAACTGTGAGGCCTATGCACCTGTGCGCCTCGACCTTCAGTTCCGGATGTTTTTCGGAGAGGAATCCCTCCAGCTCTTCCCTGACGGGGGTTATATCGTACCCCCGAGGGGCTTTAACGAGCAGAACGTACCGGTCCATGCCATCACCTCAGGGAAGTCCCTTCTCATCATCTTCAGCATGCTGACGTTTCATCATCGGCGGCCATAATTATTCCTATGGATTTATATCATTAAGCCTCTCCACTTGAACCTTCATTGCCAGTTTGTCCACATCCTCCATCGAGAATGAAAAGTCCCTGTGTTCTAAAAAGAGGGCTGTGAACGCGCTTGCCCTCTTCAGAGCCTGGATGAAAGGGCACTGGGAGTAAAAATAGCTGAAAGCTGCCAGAAAAACGTCTCCAGCACCCGTGGACTCCTCGACGTCAACTTCCACCGGTCTGTACGTATATCTTTTCCCCCTGAGGTACGCAAAACCCGGCTGCGCCCCGTTGGTGACCAGGAAAGCCTCCACGTCTCCGGGACTAAAATTCCTCAGATGGCGTGTTTCCTTTAGGTCGGCATGGAGAACGCTAATCCCTCCGAGAAAGGACGCGTTGATATTCTTAAACCTTACAGGACCTGTCTCGGGAACCCTTACAAAACCCTGAACATCGGCGATGATGTAGTCCGAGAGCCTCTTGAACCGGGATGCATCTTCTGGGGAAATCTCCCCAGCAACCGGGTTCAGCATCACCATGTCATAGCTCCCGCTGGGAACGTCCCTTATAGGGGCTGCCCTTGAGAGAAGCCTGAGCTCCCTCCTGTTGGCGTCCAGGTAGCGAAGCTCGTAGGAGGTGCTATTCTCTGAGGGGAGTAACTTTAGCCTTATTCCCAGGTCGGCTAGCTCATCGAGCCACTCGCCGGGGAAATCTTCCCCGACGCTGGTCAGAACCTCAACGTCACAGAAATTCGCGAGGGTTATCGCGGAATAGTAGACCCCTCCGCCGATCCTCGTTTCGAACCTCGAACCCTTTATAATCCTATCGATGACGAGGTGTCCGGCGAGAAGGCATTTCATTTTAACCTACCCAATCTTTTTTTGTAGAGGGTACTTGAATAAAAACCTTTTGGAAATTTAGCGAAAAGTTTATAAAGGCAAAAGCGAAAAGCTTAAAAGGATATGTCCTTTTGGGGTGGGGCTATGAGACGCCTGGGAAAAGTTTCTCACTACGCGAGGCAGGGGTTCCTTATTCTGCGCACGGACTGGGTTCCATCGCTCAACGACCCGGTGGTTGACAAAAAGCTCACCGTGGTCGGGGTAGTGAAGGATGTGTTTGGACCTGTTAACAGACCGTACGTGGCCGTGAAGCCACGCATCAGGAATCCTGAGGATTACGTTGGTGCTCTGCTCTACGTTGATACCAAGCGCAAGAGGAGCAAGCCGAATCACGGAAAGAAGAAAAAATCCAAGGGCGGAAAGGCAAGACGCCCTGCCCCCAGAAAGAGGGGGTGAGAGCTTTTGGCTGATAAGAATGTTTGTCCGGTTTGCGGCTCCGATAAGCTGTTTTACGACCCGAGGAGGGGCGAAATCGTCTGTTCTGTCTGCGGTTACGTCGTTCAGCAGAACGTCATTGATGAGGGCCCCGAATGGCGTGCCTTTGATCCCGACCAGAGGGCAAAGCGCGCCAGAACCGGTGCGCCCATGACTCTGATGATCCACGATAAGGGCCTCTCCACCGATATAGACTGGCGCGACAGGGATATACACGGCAACCAGATCACCGGAATGTACCGCACGAAGATGAGAAGGCTCAGAATGTGGCAGCGCAGGATGAGGATAAACGATGCCGCCGAGAGGAACCTCGCCTTTGCCCTGAGCGAGCTCGACAGGATGGCGGCCCAGATGATGCTGCCAAGGCGCGTTAAGGAGGTAGCCGCCTCACTCTACCGCAAGGCCGTTATGAAGAAGCTCATCAGGGGAAGGTCCATAGAGGGCATGGTTTCAGCCGCCCTGTACGCCGCATGCAGGATGGAGAGCATCCCGAGAACACTGGACGAGATTGCCGCGGTTTCGAAGGTCACGAAGAAGGAAATCGGCAGGAGCTACCGCTTCTTGGCCAGAGGCCTTGGCCTGAACCTCAGACCGACAAGCCCGATAGAGTACGTTGACAGGTTTGGCGATGCGCTCGGTGTGAGTCAGAGAACCAAAAAGCGCGCCAAGGAGATACTTCAGGAGGCCATCAAGAGGGGCATCACCAGCGGCAAAGGCCCCACGGGACTCGCTGCCGCTGCCCTCTACGTCGCGTCCCTGCTGGAGGGAGAGAAGAAGACTCAGCGCGAGGTGGCGGAGGTAGCACACGTAACAGAGGTCACGGTCAGGAACAGGTACAAGGAGCTCGTTGAGAAGCTCAACATAAACGTCCCGATATGAGGGATGGACTTGCTGATAGCTGTAACGGGCGATACGCATCACGGCGATAAGACGAGAAACCTTCCTTCCCTTCTTTTCCATCACCTTGAGGAGAAAAAGCCCGATCTGATACTCCACACCGGGGACGTTACCTCCCACGAACTTCTGGAGAGGCTTGAAGATTTCGCGCCGGTCGTGGCAGTGAGGGGAAACGCTGATCACCTCAGTCTCCCCGAGGAACGGCTCATTGAGGTTGACGACGTTAGGATAGGCCTTCTCCACGGCCACCAGTTCTTCTCGCTCAACGCCCAGTTTTTGACCCTTAAAGCCCTCGATATGGGGGCGGACGTCATGGTATTCGGCCATACACACCGTTTTTACCATGACACGTACTCGGTTCACGGGAAGCGCGTGATTCTCCTCAACCCTGGCTCCCCAACTTTTCCCAGGATGGACTCTGCGGGCTTTGCGTTTCTAGAGGTCAACGGCGAAAGCGTTAGGGTCGAGAGAATAAGCTTCTGGTAAAAGTCCTCAGAAAAGCGGAAAATGATGGAAAAGAAAGGCCATCAGCTCTTGATAGCGAGCTTGATGTCCTCAGCCTTGACGGTCTTCCTGCCGGCGTGGTGGGCAAGGTCAACCGCCTTCTTGGCGATCTCGAGGGCCTTCTCCTCGAGGTGCTCGGCCAGGAGCTTGGCGGCGTCCTCGCTGACGCGGGCGGCGCCGGCCTTCCTTATCAACCTGTCAACTGGGGCAATCGGCAACTCAGCCATTTTCCCAACCTCCTAAACGTTGTTTTGCAGGTATCTGCGTTCTATTCTAAGAACAAAGGTCTATATAAACCTTTCGGAAACCGGGCGCTCTGGAGCCAATAATCGGCCATTTTTGGGTGAGATGTTGAGAAATCTGGTATCCTTAGCCTGCCGACTTATGAACGGGCAAATACTAACTTGAGGGCAAAGTTTCAAAAAAGCCTATCTGGCTGTTAAATACGATTTGCGCCTTTACCATTGCTCTAATTTTCAAAAGGGGGGCAGGAGTTTGGAGCGTTGGCGCAGGAAAAGCGTCTCCAATACTCACATAGAGGCAGGAATGCCCCAATATTGCACCACAGCATTTTTATAGGTAGCAATGCAATCTTCAGGTTACTCAGGAGGTGAAAGCATGGTAGAGAAGTTTGAGATATACGACATCTACGTCGATAAGGACTATGAGCCAAATCCGAAGAGGGATCTCGTGGCAGTCTTCAGAATAACACCCGCTGAGGGGTTCAGCATCGAGGATGCTGCTGGAGCCGTCGCAGCAGAGAGCTCGACCGGAACCTGGACGAGCCTCTACCAGTGGTACGAGAAGGAAAGATGGGACGACATGTCGGCTAAAGCGTACCACTTCCACGACATGGGCGACGGCAGCTGGATAGTGAGGATAGCCTATCCGGTTCACCTGTTCGAGGAGTGGAACATGCCCGGCATGCTCGCGAGCGTTGCCGGCAACGTCTTCGGAATGAAGCGTGTTAAGGGTCTCCGCCTTGAGGACATATACCTCCCGGAGAAGTTCCTCCGCGAGTTCGAGGGACCGTACTTCGGAAAGGACGGCGTCAAGAGGATTTTTGACGTCAAGGACAGGCCCATCGTCGGAACGGTTCCCAAGCCCAAGGTGGGATATTCGCCAGAGGAGCTTGAAAAGCTCGCCTACGACCTGCTCAGCGGCGGAATGGACTACATTAAGGACGACGAGAACCTGACCAGCCCCTGGTACAACCGCTTTGAGACGAGGGCAGAGGTTCTTATGAACGTCATCGATAAGGTGGAGAACGAGACCGGTGAATTCAAGAGCTGGTTCGCCAACATCACCGCCGATGTGCGCGAGATGGAGCGCAGGCTTGAGATACTCGCCGACTACGGCAACCCGCACGCCATGGTTGATGTTGTGGTCACCGGCTGGGGGGCGCTGGAATACATAAGGGACATCGCCGCCGACTACGGGATAGCCGTCCACGGCCACAGGGCAATGCACGCTACCTTCACGAGGAACCCCTACCACGGCATCTCGATGTTCGTCCTTGCAAAGCTTCTACGCGTCATAGGTATAGACCAGCTCCACGTTGGTACCGCCGGAGCAGGGAAGCTTGAGGGCGGCAAGTGGGAGGTCATCCAGTACGCGAGAATATTCAGGGAGGAGCACTACGTTCCCGATGAGACCGACGTTTTCCACATGGAGCAGAAGTTCTACCACATCAAGCCGGCCATGCCTGTCAGCTCGGGTGGCCTTCACCCCGGCAACATCGAGCCGGTCATAGACGCACTTGGAAAGGACATCGTTCTCCAGATCGGTGGAGGAACCCTCGGACATCCGGACGGGCCGAAGGCCGGGGCGATGGCAGTGAGGCAGGCCCTTGATGCCATCATGCAGGGTATCCCGCTCGACGAGTACGCGAAAACACACAAAGAGCTCGCCAGGGCCCTCGAAAAGTGGGGTCATGTCACACCGGTCTGACCGCTTTGACGGCTTTTCTTCCCCATTTTTGTCTTCCGTTCAACTTTTCGGCCGGAGGAGATTTAACGCCTGGGGGCGTTCTTTTCTTGGTGGGAATCATGGTTCACCCAGGGGGATTCTTGGAGGTAATCACCGGTCCAATGTTCGCTGGAAAAACAACCGAGCTGATAAAGCGCATAGAGAGACAGATGTTTGCAAAGAGGAATGCGGCACTCTTCAAACCGAGCATAGACAACCGCTACTCCGAGGACGAGGTGGTTGCCCACAACGGTCTCCGCTACGAGGCCTTCGTGATACCGACGGATGAGGACGGAGTGAAGCGCATCGTGGAAATAACGAAAAGGGAGGGCTACGAGGTAATAGGCATTGATGAGGTGCAGTTCTTCCCCATGAGCATTGTCGAGGCCCTTGAAAGGCTCGCTGATGAGGGTGTCTACGTCATAGCAAGCGGACTCAACCTGGACTTTAAGGCTGAGCCTTTCCCGGTCACGAAGGAGCTTCTCGTGAGGGCCGATAACATAGTTTACCTGACCGCGGTTTGCACCGTCTGTGGAAAGCCGGCAACGAGGAGTCAGCGCCTCATTGACGGTAAGCCCGCCCCGAGGGACTCGCCGGTAATACTCGTCGGCGGAAGAGAGAGCTACGAAGCCAGATGCAGGGAGCATCACTTCGTTCCCTAGTTTCTTTCAATTTCCCAAATCACCGAAAAGCTTAAAGTAATCTTTTCTTACATCAGGTTAGGGAAAGGGGGGTGAGAGCATGGAGTCAAATAAGAACATGGGAAGGTTGCTGGACATACTCGGAAACGAGACGCGGAGAAGGATACTCATCCTGCTCACCAAGAGGCCATACTTTGTGAGCGAGCTCAGCCAGGAGCTTGGAGTTGGCCAGAAGGCGGTTCTTGAGCACCTAAGGATACTTGAGAGTGCCGGCCTCATCGAGGGTCGGACAGAGAAGATACCGCGCGGAAGGCCGAGGAAATACTACACGATAAAGCGCGGCTTCCGTCTTGAGGTTCTGCTCACGCCCTATGCATTCGGTACAGAGATGTACGAGCCCAAAAAGCCGAGGCAGACCAAGGAATACGCTCAGGCAAGGGCCCTAATAAAGTCCACAGAGCCTGTGGAGGCAAAAATAGACGAACTTCTGACTTTCTTGACCGAGATACAGGAGAGAATAGAGGAGATAATCAGGACGAAGCAGGAGCTTGAGGAGGTGCGCCTTCTCACCGAGACGTACATCGAGAACCTGTTCCGCCGCATCGCCCAGGAGAACGAGAGGGAGTTCGAGAGGCTGATGAAGGAGTTTAGAACCCGACTGCCGAGAAAAATACTTGAAGACCTCGAAGGCTTTTAGGAGACATCTTGAGGGGAATAAATCCTAGAAAAGGGCTTCAGAGCATCTTGCCCTCTTCCTTCATCCTCACGAGCCTGGTTATGTAGCCCGCTATCCTGTTCCTGATGGTCTTGCTGGTGACGTTGGTCAGTTCCTCGACCTTCTTCTTGTTGTGCTCGAAGTCTCTGGTGAACTCGTTCGGGTAGCGGTCAAACAGCTCGCGGGCAACCCTCTTGATGAACGTCTGCTTGATGTTTCCCATCATCAATCCCCCCGTTAGCTTGACTCTGACAACCATACCCCAGTCTCGAAAGCAGTTTTAAAGCTTTTCCCTCGCTCAGACTTATAAACCCTCTCCCGAAGTTGCAACCATGCTGAGGGAGGTAATCCGCTGCAGGGGACACGAGAACGTCAGGGCGACGCATAAATCCACCCTTGAGTTCACAAAGGAGAACTACCTGACGCCGCGTGGGGACTGTATACTCTGCGTTGAGGCAGACAGGGGCATAAACGACCTTAGCGGTGAGTTTAAGTCCGCCCTGAAGGCCGGAAAGAAGCTCCTCATACGGATAAAAGTCGGTGATTTGGTGGACGAGGTTCTCGCGGAGGGAAGTCCGGGGCTGATACTTGACCACCCCTACTCGATGGTCGTCAGGAAGAGCACTTACATTGACGCCAGAACCCTCGCCATAAAGGCGAACAAAGCCGCCAAAGACATAGACAGAAAAATAGTGGAGCGCCTGAAGAGTCCGGAGACGGTCGCGGAGATTGAACTGATAATCCCCGATTAATCGTCCTTCCTTCTCCATGCCCCTACCGCTAGCCCAACGTGTCTATCTGCACCGCCATAGTAGAGGTAGTGCTTCCCTCCGTGCTCTATCATTGCCTCGGCGAAGACGACGTTGTCCACCCACCCGTGCAGCTCCCAGTCGAAGGTTGGCCCGAGGATCGGTTCCTCCGTTCTCCAGATGAGCTTTCTGGGGTCTTCCCGGTCAAAGAGGGCCGCGTGGGTGTAATAGACCAACTTTCCGTCCTCATGGAAGGCTTCGCTGTGTATCAGGAGTATCCCGTCCTCCGTGAGAAGGGGTGCCGGCCCCGGCTCAACTAGATGGCCCCTCGGCCTCAGAACGGGCTCCCTCTCGTACTCCCAGGGGAGAAGGTCTCTGGAGTAGGCGAGCCAGATGTTGGAGTCCCCGAAGTACATGATGTAGTAGCCCTTGAACGGCCCCGCCTTCATCTTCTCCGGCAGTATGGCCCCGCTCTTTGTCCAGTTGGGGATGCCGTTCTTGGTGAAGGGGAACTCCTCGAAAACCACCCCGTGCTTTTTCCAGCTCAGGAGGTTCTTCGAGGTGGCGATGCAGAGCCTTGCGGTTTTTCCGTCGTAGCCGGTGTATGTCATGTAGTAGGTTCTCCCCACCTGAACAACGCGCGGGTCTTCGACTCCGCGGCTCTCCCAGCCGTATTCGGGTTCCATAACCGGCTCCGGGTGTCTGGTGAAGTTGATTCCATCTTCACTCAGCGCCAGCCCGATTCTGCCGGTTATGTTTTCCCCCTTTGCCTCAGCCCGGTAGAGCATGACTATCGTTCCCCTCCTCTTGACCACCGCCGGGTTGTAAACGTTCTTCGAGTCGAATCCTTCATCGGAAGGGGAAAGCACGGGCTTTGGGAGCTTCTCAAACCTGAACTCATAGGGCTTCAACGCTAACCCCTCCATCGGCCACCACGAGGTATCTCCTTCCGCCGAATGAGACCCCTCTGAGGATGATGTTCATTCCCTCCGCAGGCTTCAGGGTAAGCTCATCCCCTGCCTCCATTCCCAGGGCGGCGGTGACAAAGGCAAAAACGCTCGCCGCACTCCATGCCTGCGGCGAGTTTGCCCTTGGAACCGGGACGAGCTCATCGAGTCCGCTGTACAGCTCCGGAAGTTCCCTCCCGGGCAGCAGTTTTGCGGCCTCAAACACGGCATCCATCAGGACCTTTGCCATGTCGCTCATTCCAGCCCTCGCCAGACCGAGGGCTATCAGTGCGTTGTCGTGGGGCCATACGCTCCCGCGGTGGTAGCTGAACGGGTTGTAGGCCTTTTCCTTTGAGCCCAGGGTTCTTATCCCGTATCTGGAGAGCATGTCTGGCTGGAAAAGCCTCTCCGCGAGTTCCACTTCATGCCGCGCTATCCCTGTCAGGAGCAGGTGCCCCATATTCGATGAAACAACCCTCATTGGGTTTCCTTCGCCGTCCAGTGCGAGGGCATAATACGAACCGAGCCAGAAGTCGCGGTTGAACCTTTTTTTGAGCCGCTCCGCTTCGCTGAGGAGCGTTTCTGGGTCGAAATCCGTCAATTCAAGCTCTCCTGCCAGTCTGAGTGCCCAGTAGGCGTAGCCCTGCACCTCGACGAGCGCTATCGGTGGCTTGGCGGGATTTCCATGTTCATCAACGATGGCGTCCTTCGAATCCTTCCACCCCTTGTTGCCGAGTATTCCCGGAACGTATGTTATGTAGCCGTCTTCGTCCAGCTTTCCAAGTATCCACTCGGTAGCAGCCGTAAGGTTGGGCCTCAGCTCCTCAATCAGTCCCCTATTTCCGGTCCAGCGCAGGTACTCACCCGCCAGTGCCACGTAGAGGGGAGTGGCATCGACCGTGCCGTAGTACGGAGCGAAGGGAACCCTGCCGGACTGTGCGAGCTCTCCAAGGCGGAACTCGTGGGCTATCTTCCCCGGCTCTTCCTCGTTCTTCGGGTTGATTCTCCTTCCCTGAATCATGCCGAAGAGCCTCAGCGTTCCGGCGGCGTATTCGGGGTAGTACGGCAGGAGAAAGAGCGAGGTTATTATGGCGTCCCTTCCAAAGGGGCAGGCAAAGTAGGGAATCCCCGCGAGGGGAACCGGCCCAAAGCGCGTGAAGAGCGTTAGGGCGTTTATGTTTTCCACTGCCCTCTCGAATATTCCGTCGATTGCTGGAGAGCCCGTAAAGACAACGTTCCGAACCTCTTCTCTCTTCCCGGCCAGTATCTCCGAGACCCTGCCCTCGACCTTTGGGACGAATCTGACATGGAGGGAGGCCTTTTCAAGGGGGGGTATCATGAGCTCCGCCCTTAATAGGTTCCCGTTCCTTTGCATGCTGGTGTGGACGGCAAGGCTCCTTCTTCCCGCCGGGCTCTCCCTCAGATGTGTTCCGTTGGTGGGGGCTATTGCCTCCCCCTTTTTCAGCCCCATGAACCCCCTGACTTGGAAGATGTCCTCAATGGGTGCCTCGTAGGAGTACCTGAACTCAACCCTGAGCGGCTCGTGAGAGGTGTTGTAGATGGCGAGCCTTTCCTCGTAAACTCCATCCAGCGTTCTCACCCTTACGAGAATTCCCCGTTCGCCGAGGGAGAAGTGGGAAACGGCCCGGGTGAAGGTGGAAGATGCCCCGAGAAAGTGCGGCTCTGGGGACACCTCCAGCCTTATCCCCCTGACGAATCTGGTGTCGAGAAAATAAAAGCCGTCGTAGTGGGAGGACATATCCCCCCTCTCATCGCTAAGGACGAAGGCCCCGTTGCCTGCGAGGATTATTCTCATGGCTACACCCCAAGGAAGGACTTTACCTCCCTTGGGTCTTCGAGGTTTATTGCTTTTATCCCCCAGAGCCTTGCCACGAAGCGGAGTTCCTCGCTGTAATCGCCCGGAACCAGGGAAAGGTGGTTGGCCCCCATGGCCGATATGAAGGTCTCCTTGTCGAGCGGGTTCTTTATGGCCGTATGCGGCCACTGTTTGCCCCATTTTAGCTTCGACTCCATCTCCTCGGTTATTTCGATCCCTTCGGCTCTGAAGTGGAGGAGGTAGTACTCTCCCCCGCGACGTATGAGCCTCGCCACGGTGAATTCTGCGGGTGGGGTTCTATACGTCAGGGCCCCTCCGCTCGCCCCCTGACACTGCCCCTGGAGAGTGGTGGCTTTTAGGTTCTCCTCCGGATTCTCGCTCAGCCTTGCGTAGTAGAGCGAAGACGCGCCGCAGTTGGCTATCATGACTATCTCATCGTCCACGTACTTTATGTCCCCGAAGAGCGGCGGCTTTCCGCTGAGGTAGAAGAGGAGGGCCGAGCTTATCGTGCCCTTAACGTCGCCCTCACAGGTGGCGGGGATTACCTCCTTCCCGCCTTCGGCGTCGGCGCTGAACGGGAACAGCGCTGGAATCAGGCAGGCTGTAACGCCGTAGACCTCGCTCAGCTCGGGCTGGCACTTTATTGAAACGGCCGATACGCCGCTTTGCTCGCTCCAGCTCTCCTTTGCAGCGAGGTAGAGGGCTATCTGCCTCCTCAAGGCCTCCGGGGTCAGCATGAGCTCGTCGAACTTCACGGTCGTCTTCTCCAGCAGCCAGTCGTAGAACTCCTCGACCCGGATTCTAAGCTTCTCGTCGGCGAGCATTTTCTCTGCCTTTCTCACAAGGATGTACTGGTCGAGCATTATGAAGTCGCCCACGAAGCGTTTAAGCCGCGGAAGGTCGTCCATAAGGTGCTCCATTCCGAGGGTGTAGGGTGCACCCCACAGCAGGAGTGACCTTCTGGAAAGTTCCGCCGCAGCCTCCACCGCTCTTACCCACGCCTTGACCTTCTCAACGTTCCCTTTCAGGCGGACGTGGTTGAGGGCGTACTCGTTTACCGCGCTCTCCCAGAGAGAGGCACCAACCGAGGTGACGCACGTCGTTCCCGCCCAGGCAGGGTCGTCGTCGGCGTAGAGGAGGAGGGGTCTTTTGGCTTCCCTCACGAGTGCCGTAACGAGGTTGCTCTCCGTCCAGTGCCAGAGGCCGGCTATTATTCCCGAGGCGGAGCTTCCGGCTATAATCTTCCCCGCACTAAAGCTCTCTTCCATCGAATCTATGCCGAAGTTCTTTCCGGCTTTGAGCGATTCGTACTTCCCCAGTTCGCGGTTCACGTCGAGAACTTCGAAGCCGGCCTTCCTCAGCTCCTCTGAGAGGAGTGAGTGCTTCTCCATGAGGGCCCTTTCACGCTCGGTCGAGAGGGCCGTCGGCCGGGGGTCTGTAAAGGTGACGATTGCTATCATTGAATGGCACCTCAGAATATTGCTTTTCCGTTTTCTTTTTCGAAGATGTGGGCTTTCCGCATGTCGAAGACGACGTCGACTTCTTGCCCCTCGACGACCTTGGACTCGGAGTGGAAGGAG
>NZ_SNUP01000028.1:0-521 GCF_012027515.1 Thermococcus sp. ES12 | reverse complement strand
TTTCCAATGTTTCTCCAAGCTGATTTTTTATGGTTAAGGCATCAAAGCTTAAGGATTCCCCTTGCTCAACTGTCACGACATTTGAATATCCACTTACAGTACAGAAGTAAGCAATGTATGACTCATTTCCTTGGGCAATGTTTACCCACACGCCTCTTTGGCTTTCATAATTTCTGAAATTTCCGCTGGAGCCAATGAGTATCATAGAACTCGCTAGCAATATTAAAAACACTGCAGTCCATTTCATAATCCAACACTCTCCCTAAGTTTGTCAAAAATCTTTGAGCGGTGAACTCTATACTTGATTATGTCTTCGCTTCCAGCTCCCACCGCAAAGTAAAGGAGTGTTAAGAAGAACGATGCTTCTGCGATGTATGCAATGAATGGCAAGTACGGGCTTTTGTAGTAAAGTTCTGTTATGATTCTTTCAGGCAAGATTGGCAAATATGCATAGACATTAATCTTTTCTCCGTAGACTCTTGTATCTTCCGGAACGCTTACCTGAACTTTTATCTTTTTTT
>NZ_SNUP01000027.1:0-522 GCF_012027515.1 Thermococcus sp. ES12 | reverse complement strand
CTGTTCCGAGGAGCATTGCCGTATGTGCATCGTGACCGCAAGCATGCATTTTTCCTGGAATCCTGGACTTGTAAGGAACATCATTCTCCTCCTGAATCGGCAAAGCATCCATATCAGCCCTCAATGCTATTGTTTTTTTGCCTTTTCCGATGTCTGCAAGTATTCCTGTGCCAATGCGCTTTATTCTGTATCCCCATTTTTTCAAATGCTCTTCAACTATTTGAGAGGTTCGTTCCTCTTCGTAACCAAGTTCAGGATACATATGAAACTCTCTCCGCCAGGCAATTATCTCCTCTCTAATCTTAAGAGCTTCTTCAAGAGGGTTCATAATAGCTCACCACTATTCAGTCTAAATATAAAATAGAATAGAAAAATTTAAACCTATTTCTTTTTCTTTGAGATCTGTTTTATTGCTTGCTCTAATGTCTCGTATCCTTTCCTCATGCGTATTACTGCATGTCGCATATAGGGAACTGCTTTGGGTGTGTATCCAATCTCCTTTGCTTGAATATAGTATTCTTG
>NZ_SNUP01000026.1:0-524 GCF_012027515.1 Thermococcus sp. ES12 | reverse complement strand
CAAAAGCTTGTCAATACTCTTTTCTTCAAGAAAAGCATTAATTGATTCTTGTACCTTCTTTTGTCTTTTATCAAGCTCTAAAAGTTCTCCCTCTGTAGTAACCTTTCTCTTCTTCTCCTTGATCTCAAGGTATTCCTTGATTAATCCAAAAACATCAACTTCCTCAACCTTTTGAACTTCCCCTTGAATACCACTCTTTAATCTCATATTTTCCTCAGCTAATGTTTCCAGCTCTTTCAGTAACTCATGATTTTCTTTCTTTAACTCTTCTTTCTCATTCTCGAGAAGCGTTATTTTTTGTCTTAACGCTTTATTTTCAGCTTCTAAAATCTCAACTCGAGTTTCAAGCTTCTTAATCTTATCAGAAAGCTCTTCTAACTTATCAGCAAACATAACATAGTGGTAAATCGCCTCAGTCTCACTCTCAAACTTACCTTCTTTGACTAATTGTTTAAGCTTAGCTTCCAAGTCAAAAGGTATTCTATAATGTTTAGTTATTGTTCCTTGTTTCCATTTTGGTGGTC
>NZ_SNUP01000025.1:0-532 GCF_012027515.1 Thermococcus sp. ES12 | reverse complement strand
AGAGTTATGTAAGGTTTCAAGAATAACAGCTACGAGAGATTTAAGCGAGCTTGTTGAGAAGGGTATTTTGATGAGAGTTGGAAGAGGCAAAAGAGGAATAAAATACGTGATTCAAATGATGCAAAAATGAAGCAAGAATGATGCAAAAGATGCAAAAAAGGTGATGATCCCTATGAGCGAGGCAAGCAAAGCTCTGCAGAAGATTGCAAGGGGAACCGGAATTGTTTTTGCGGGAACAATGATTTCAATGTTTTTTGGGTTTTTGAGTAGAGCAATAATAGCCAGGTATTTTACGACTTCGGAATATGGAGTTTTTAATCTGGCTTTGACTGTTTTGAGCATTGCGCTTGTTATTGCTACTCTTGGATTCCAGAATGCCCTCCCAAGGGAGGTTGCATTTTATAAGGAGAAAGAACCTTCAAGAGTTAGGGATTTGATTTCTACGGCTTTGGTGATTGTTGCTGTGAACAGTTTAATCTGGACGGCACTTCTATTCTTAGAAGCGGGAAGTATTTCTCAAGTTTTTGATGAA
>NZ_SNUP01000024.1:0-533 GCF_012027515.1 Thermococcus sp. ES12 | reverse complement strand
AAACCACCAATATTATAGGATGCCCAAAGAAGAAATAAAAATTTCTAAAACTCTAAAAAGAAGGAGACATTATTTATCATTGGTTTTTATTGGTTTCTTTTTCAGTTTCTGCTTTCCCCTCTTCAGGATTTCTGCCTTCTTCAGTTTTCTTTTCTTCAGACTCTTCAACTTCACCTTCTTTAGATTCCTCGGTAATCTCTTCTTTGGTCTCGGCTTTAGCCTCTTCCTCAGCTTTCTTTACCTCTTCTTCAACTTTAAGTTCCGGAGGCTTCAAAAGCTCATCAATCGTAGGCTTAAACTCAACCTGCTCATAGCCAATGAATCTGAGGTCGCTCTCCAAGATGATTTCTCCGAGAATGAGTGTATTTCTGTCAATGTCAACGTCGCTAAAGTCGACTTTAACATCCTTCTCTCCGACCTCAATTTTAACTTTGCTCAAGTCCACCATTGGGAGTCTGAGCTCAATTAGGGCCTTGACCTTTTCAATTGGATCTTCAATCTTCTCTACAATTTCCACCTCATACACTATGGTC
>NZ_SNUP01000023.1:0-533 GCF_012027515.1 Thermococcus sp. ES12 | reverse complement strand
CGATGAGATTGCTTTGTTCTTCAAAAATGCGAAGGAGAGCTGGAAAGAGGGAATAGTAAAGTTTGAAAATAATAACGATGAAAATAGAGTTGACAATGAAATCTTCGACCTTGCACTTCTCATAAAAGTCCTTCCAAAGTTCCACGGCAACAGAAAGAAGCTTGAGAGGCCGCTAAAGAAGGTTTTGGAGATGTGCATTGAAAAAGAGTTCGATGTAAAGTTCAAGGAAAATAACAATGAAAGGATAATAAAGTTGCCTCAGAACATCGAAGAACTAAACAGCGGGGCAATAATTGAGATGTTCACAAATTGGAAGAAGTACGAGAACAACTTCCGCTTCAAACACACAGCCAAGAAAATTCTCCGCATGCTCCGCCAGCTCTACGAGATAGGTTTTGCAAGCTTTAGCTAGAGTTCCCACCATTCCCTCAAAATCTCTTTAACTTTTCCAACAACTTTAAGTGCTTCATACCTTGGTTTTATTATTTCCTTTTCAGCCTTCCCCTTGAGATATCCCTCAATGAATGCTGGCA
>NZ_SNUP01000022.1:0-538 GCF_012027515.1 Thermococcus sp. ES12 | reverse complement strand
CTTTAAGAATTCTTCAATATCAATAATGTTCTCTTTAATATAGTGGTAAATCATTTTATCATCAACATCCCAGTATATGTGTACGAGACGGTTTCTAAATCGGGCCATTAACATTAAACGTTTACCCAAATCCTCCTCGATAAGGTTATTCTCTACCAATACTCTAAAAGAGTCTGCATAATCCTGGGGAAGCCTCATGCGATTTTTAGAAATTATATGGTATGAGATATCAATGCACGCTTCAATAGCAACTAGTAGATTATACTTAGCACTTGAGATGTAGTGTTTATTTTTCATAAAATCCTCCTCTGGAATGTTTGAAAGCTCCCTTAATGTCTGAATAGATTTCTCCGCTTCCAGCATGAGCTTCATTATTTTCTCTTTATCGTAATCCAAAGACCTCCCTCCTGTAGATTTTTAGATAATAATCATAGTCGTGGTATTCCCTTAAAGTTCTCTCCTCAAATTCACACCTACTCTTCTCATCTTTGCTAAAAAGAAGGTCTCCTCCAAGAACTTTGAACCTAAATGTCACCGG
>NZ_SNUP01000021.1:0-543 GCF_012027515.1 Thermococcus sp. ES12 | reverse complement strand
ACAGCAATTTTAGCCAAAATGCCATAAAGTGCATACGTTAACCCAGAGAGCAGGCCTAATACTGTAGCGATCTTGTTACCATTCCAATGATCAAGATTCACAACTAAGAGGATGCCAAATATTGCCATGAGTAGCGCTAAAAGTTTTGTTGTGGTTATCTTCTCTTTAAATAGGAGATATCCTAAGATGGTTGAATAAATGGGAGCGGAATAAAGAAGGAGGACTGCAAAAGATACAGAGGAAATCTTTACTGTATAAAAGTATAGAATGTAAAATAGAAACACCGCAAAAAAACCGTAGAATGCATAGAATGGCAGTCTGTACCGCTTTATTTGGAAACCATTTGAATAGTTGTATACTAGGAGGAGGGAGAAGGCTATCAATGCTCGGTAAAAGGTTATAGTAAATGGATCCAAATTAAACTGGTAAAGCAACTTTGCAAAAATTCCAAGAGTGCCCCACATACTTGCAGCTAAAAAAACTAGAAAATAACCTCGTTTCAAGTCGTTACCTCCTTAAATTTCTGGTCCTACTGGAAGTCTG
>NZ_SNUP01000020.1:0-551 GCF_012027515.1 Thermococcus sp. ES12 | reverse complement strand
AACCCCAACCATAATGCTTGTAACAATTTATGCAACTATATTTGCCGCATTCCTTGCATACTTCATATTGATCAAGTACTCAAAGCAATTAACTAGGTTTGTCTTCAAAAAAGTGCCTGCAGAAGCATTGTATGCTATATTCTTAGCAATAGTACTGGTGTTAGCATACAATGACGCAGGAATTGCAGGAATCTTTGGTTCAATCCTAGTGGGCCTTATCTCAGCGACATTTGTTAGAAACGGTGTCTCAATTGGAATACTCTTCATGGTGCTAGTTGCTGCACCATATCTTGTAGGATTGCTCTTTTGAGGCACTTTGCTTCCCTTTATTTTATTGCACAAAAACTTTTAAGCTTCCCACTTTTTTTCCTAAGTGAGCTGCAAGGTGAGAAGCATGGAAGAAAAATATCAAAAAGCCTGTGAAGAAATTGCAAAGGTCTTAATAAGTGGCGAGATTAAAGATAGGGATGAGCTTAACAAATTTAAGGTAAAAATCGCGAGAAAATACCATCTAAGCAAACTTCCAACTAATTCGGACATTCTTAGAGTGA
>NZ_SNUP01000019.1:0-557 GCF_012027515.1 Thermococcus sp. ES12 | reverse complement strand
TTAATCATAAAGCACCGTATTTCAAAGCGGTACAGGATAAAGGAGATTGACCAGAAACTGAGGAAAGAAAGAACTGTTAGAGAAGCAAGAATTCTGCACAGAGCTAAAGAGTTTGGGGTTAATGTTCCCTATGTCTATGAAGTTGATTTGAAGGATATGAAAATTGTTATGGAATTCATCGAAGGAGAGCGTTTGAAAGAGTATCTGGAAAAAATCCCAATAGAAGAACGTTTAAAACTTTGCCGCGAAATTGGAAGGCAAATTGGGAAACTGCATGAAGCGGGTATTATTCACGGAGATTTGACGACATCCAACATGATTTTAAGAGAGGGAAAAATTTACTTCATAGATTTTGGACTGGCAGAGTTTGATAACACAGTTGAAGCTCAAGGGGTTGATTTACATCTCCTAAAGAGAGCTATGGAAAGCACCCACTATAAGTGGTTTGAAAAAGGTTTTGAGGCTGTTCTTGAGGGTTATGGAGAAGTTAGGGGGAAAGAGAAAGCCCAAGAGCTGAAAGAGAAGATAGAGGAGATTGAGAGCAGAGGTAGGTATGT